>JBATUR010000092.1:0-40466 GCA_049671305.1 Coleofasciculaceae cyanobacterium | reverse complement strand
CTCCTGAGATGATGTTGTTTCCAAACATCAATGAACCGGCTACTGGTTCTCTGATGCCGTCGATGTCCACTGGGGGAGCTGCGATGAAGGCGATCAGGAAGCAGGTGGTTGCTGTTAGTAGGGTTGGAATCATCAAGACGCCGAACCAGCCTACATAGAGGCGGTTGTCGGTTGATGTTACCCAGTTACAAAAGCGTGCCCATATTGAGGCGCTTTCGCTTCTTTGTAGGGTGGTTGTCATGGTTTTATGATTGCGTTTGATGTTTGTATGATGTGGGGAAAGGTTTGCTTTCCTTGTTTCTAATAGTATTTACATTCGTTCATATTTGCAAGGGGTTTAATGTCAGTTCTTGCTATGGCAGTCATCAGCTTTGGTTATGTGTGGATAAGATTGGGCATTACTGCCGCTAAAAATCCCAATATATATAACGTAAACCGCCTTGAGGAGCCAACAAAGAAACCGCTAATAGACACAAAGGCACTAATAGTAGTTTGAGGGGCCAGTTGAGTTGCAGCTTCAGTCCGCGCTGGATACTATAGACGCCCAGCATTGCCATAAATACAGCCATTAACAATAAAGCAATGTGCCAGCGTCCCAGACCAATCGAGTCTACATATACTTTTTGCACAAATTGAATATCTGCCGAATGACCCCAAAGATTTTGCAAGGCTAGTGTTGCTTGCTTAAGATTGGGTAGTCGGAAAAAGAGCCATGATGTAAATACCATTGACTGAGTTAAAAACCAAGCAGTCAAGACACCGAACCAGCTTTGCCACCATTTTTGTAAACCATGACGTTCAGATAGTGCTTGTGTGAGGCGGTGAGCGATCAAAGCCAAACCGTGTAAGCCACCCCAAACGACAAAACCCCAAGCTGCTCCGTGCCAGATGCCAGTAATTAACATCACAACCATCAAATTAAAACAAGTTCTGCCTAAACCTTGACGCGAACCACCCAAAGGAAAATAGAGATAGTTGCGAATCCAATCTCCTAAAGTAATATGCCAGCGACGCCAAAAATCGGCAATGCTGGTACTAAAGTAAGGAAAGTTAAAGTTTTCTGGCAGATTAAAACCTAAGAGAATGGCACTGCCACGAGCCATATCTACATAACCACTAAAGTCAAGATATAGTTGCAAACCATAAGCAAAAATGGCTAGCCACAAATCGCCGCTACCTGCACGTTCTAAGTTACCAAAACACAAATCAACAAAAATACCTAATCTGTCTGCCAAAACGGCTTTTTTAATAGCACCACAGGCTAGCAACCAAAACCCTTCTGTTAAACGTTCAGCGTTGGGAAATTGTAAGGATTTAAACCCGCCTGCAAATTGATGATAGCGAGTGATTGGACCGGAAATTAATTTAGGGAAAAATAATTTATAAGCTGAAAAATCTAATAATTTTTGAGTAGCAGGAGCACCGCGATATACGTCAATTAAATAAGCAATACATTCAAAGGTAAAGAAAGAAAGTCCTAAAGGAGTTATTAAGTTGATTTTCAGCCAATCAGCTCCTTGTCCAACTGGTAAGTTTAGAATAGCCGCAGTGTTAGTTAAAAGAAACGGCAGATATCTAAAGCAAACTAAACCAATAACATTTAAAACTATACCCCAGCACAAAACCTTAAATCTTTTTTTGTTCCAGCTTTTTTGAGCGAGTAACCATTCTTCATTGGATAGGTTTTGATTTTTGGCGTGTGGACCCAAGGTTACTTGAGAATCAAGCTTTTTGCCGATTTTAAAGTTAAGTAGAGTGATTAGAACTAGTAAAGGGATATATTGAATTTGTAAGGAAGCATAAAAAATTAAGCTGGCAATTAAGACTATCCACAAGCGCCGTTCGGGTTTTCTTACTAGCCAGAAAACCCCAATCACTCCGAGTAGGAACAGAGCATAATTTAGTGAAATAAATGTCATTTTCTATCTTGCAATATGCTGTGGAGTGCGTCTATTTAGTGGGCCAATTAATCATTGAGTCTTGAGCTAGCTTGTTAGATACTTGATAAGCTCCATAACGGTTGAGGTGACTAGGGTCAGAAAAATAGTCATGTTTGGTGAGTAACATCTGACTTAAATCTCGAAAAACTAAACCTTTTTGGACGGCGGAAGTCCTCATATACTGCTGAAATTTTGCTTCATATTCTTTACGAACTGGGTCTAAATAATTTTTGGTGAGGGGTAGGTTGACAAAGACAATACCAACATTTTGAATTTTGGCATATTTCAAGAGTGAGTTGAGAGCGCTATCTTGTTTGCCGTCTAATTGAAATGATTCATAGTCATTGTCATAATCACCTGTAACTTTAGGATGTTTTTTGTAATAAGTTGCAGGATTATAGCGGACAGTTAGCGGTAGAAAGCCATCAAAATCAATTGGTTCTTCCGCTGTTAATAATTTTTCTGATTCTGTGATTGGGTTGGCAGAAATATTAACTTTTTCTAAACTTGTCACAAAGTTTTCTCGTAGCAGCGATTTGAGTTGGTCTTTTTGAGAATAAGTTGAGGAAACATTTGCTAAAGATTGATTTAGCCATTTGGTCAAAGATTGAGATTTTGTTTCAAAATAATCTAAAGGGGGAATACCTGTAGAACTTGAGCTTGCTTCTTCGCTGCTATTAACATCAGTGTTGGCTTTTATGGCTTGGTAACCTGGAGAAGAAGCAATCGCATTATATGTCGCATCCACCCGACCACTATTAAAAGCTCGTGCGCCATCTGCCCAAATCACTAATTTCGGTAGTTGATCTGGAGTTAAAATACGCCTAATTATTAAATCGACAACCTGTGCAGTAGCACCATTGATGCCAAAGTTAAACACTTCAACATTTGCGAAGCCCTGAGCTGCTAAAGCCGTTTGCAGCGCCTGCGGATCAACGCCTCTTAGCGCCCTAGAGCTGCCTAAAACCAAAACATCAGGGGGACCAACTTGCTTGATACGCTGTTGGTAAAGAGCCAATTTATCATCAAGCAGTTGATTATTAAAGGCAAGAGTTGATGAGCGTTTGGCTGCGATGGCGGCTGTGGCTCCGCCGACTCGTCTTGCAATAGTTGGTTTATCTTCTTTACCATCGATAATTACCCGCTCCCCATCTCTTGTAAATCCAGAAGCATTAAAATTTTCTGCTTCGGAACCAGCTTTTTGCAGTGACAATTGAGGCAGGGGTAGCGGAGTGGGTGATACCTGTGCCGCTGGTAGCGTTGAATTAGCTTGGGTTTGCCAACGCAGCATTCTGCCAAGAAGCCAATCAGTTTGCCAGGTTAGTAATAATCCCAAAGTTCCCCAAACCAATGCTACTTTTAAACCCTGAGCAGACCTAAAATTTTTCGCCTCCGATGTCCATCTGACGGCAGCCATGTCTTGGGCGCCCATTGGCACAAAAAGTTGGGAATAGCACAAATAACGTCCCAGCTTGGCAACAGCAACGGTTTTAGCATGATGCAGCCCCTTTTGCAGGTCTTCTTTGGTTAAGTCAGGGCGCAGCACCGCTTCCCCAGTCGGAGCAACTAATTCATTTATATAAGCATCATTTGCCGCAAATTCTGGGGTAGCTTCGGGTACAAGCCGCTGGCGTTGCACAAAATCCACACCATAATTCCAAGCAGGAGCAGTTGAGCCAGCACGACGCCCATAAACTCGCACTCCAGCCAAGTTGGGAATTTTAAGTTGCTTGAGGTAACGGGCAAGGGGAGCACCAACTTGTGCTTGTGAGGGACAGACAGGAGCCTCACTCATGATGTGTAGTAAGTCTTGTTTACGGCGGATTTTGAGCTGGATGCCGCCTGTTGCCAAGCGTTGATCGAGGTCAGGATTGAGTAGGCGTTGTAGTAAGAAAGTAATTGCTTCTTGATGTCCCTTTTGTGCTAGAGAGTGAGTTGAGTCAGCAAGTACAGGGTTTTGGGCGGCAGGTAAATTGAGCCATTCTACCCAAAGTGGCGTTTCTGGCTCAGGATTTGCTAATTTTTTGAGGTGATGATCTGGTTCAACACCATAGATCGTGGCTGCTTGGATACCTTGGGGAGCCAGCAATTCCAAGACTCGACTGATGGTTTTTACTGCCGTTGGTTTTTCGGGAGTCGTTTCTTTAATCAAAGTGTTACAAAATACGTGGAGGGTAACGTCTTTGAGGACAGCTCGCACTTCCAATTTTGATTTGGTAAGTGCTGTGTTTAATAACCTGGCGATCGCTTCAATATCTCCCCAGCGTGCCCACTCTCTGAGCATTTCTTCGGGAGGCGTTAAGTCTACGCGCAGCATCCATTCTGGTTTAGCTTCGCCCCTTACCTGGCTGCAAATTGCCGCATTGATAAAGCCTTTCAGTTGCAGGGAACGCAACCGTTCAACCACTGGTGTGGCTAGCAAGGAAGGATCAGGGCTGTAGTTAGAATTACAAATTACCCAAAGACGTTGGTTTACTGTGGGCTGTGATGCCTCTGTTCCGTTGGTTTTGCTGCCCAGGGTTTGGATCAGGACTTTCACATTAACGCCCATTGGACTCAAGGTTTCACTCAGATAACGAGCGATAGCTTCAGGTGTTCCAGAACTCGCCAAATTTTGATGGGAAATCAGTAAGTTAGGCTCGGTCGTCTCCTGCAGCGCACTGCCTTCTGATGTTCCTTGTTCCTCATTTACCAGCGACTTGATGCGGATTTGCTTAATCCAGTCGGGGCGCTCTTCTCCCACAATACGCCCATAAATCACGATCTGATAAATTGGGTTATTTGGATCAATCGGAAAAGTCTTACCACTATCAGCTTTGAGCGCCTCAATCAAACGACTGACAACGCCTGGTGCTGCCACTTCTTGCCGGCTTTCGCACAAAATATGCAGATTATTTCCGCGCAACCGAACGCGCAGGCTAACTTCTGGTTGACCGATAGCATCATAAGCCCATTGGGCTAGTGAAGAGGGACGATCTTTTTGGGTACGCTGCAGGGCATCCAACATTACAAACCTTTTACCTGGACTGATGACGGACGAATTGCTATGAGCTTTTAGTAGTTGCACACCCGGTTTAAGCATACTTTATCGTTTCAAAGTAGGAACCTGGGGAATCATCCCACTAGCAGCACAATTACTTCAACTAATACATTTAAACCACTATTACAGAAGATCGTTTTTTTGGAGCCTTTTTCTTTTCAGGATGATCATTAATCTTTGCTGCTCAAACCTGATTTTTGTGAAGGTTGTTGCCGTTTTTGTCAAGGTAAAATCTTAAAGGTGGAATACCAAGAGTGATCACGCTAGGATATTTGTACTTATCTAAGCTCAAATCTGCTCAAGTTTTACTTTACCTATGTCATCTTCTAACGATCAAACCCGCGATGTCGCAACCAATTCCTTGGGACTGCCAATTCCCACCGACTTTTTGTTAAGTTTAGCGACAGGTCCGCTGCTTTTGGGTGTAGTTTCTCTTGAGGCTGTTTTTAGAGGGATACAAACTAGCGGTATCAATAGCGAAGAAGTGTTTCGAGGCGATCGCTTGCCCCTGTTGCATTTTCCGCCTGCTGATATTGACGATTAAATTACACTCTTTTTACCTCCAAACAACTCTAGAAAACTGATGATTTAAGGACACTGGTTAACCAATTTATAAATTTAAGCTTTATTTTAGACTTTAAGTCAATAGACAGTGCATAATTCAGGCATCCCTACTGTTTTGCAGCATCGACGCTCAATTTTTGGAAAAAACTGAAAAATTAGTTCAGATTGGTTACCAATGAAACGACTTTAAGTAACACTAACCTTTTAAAATAAATTATCTTTTTTGTCCCGTCGTGAACAGACAGACCCTATGAGTTCGCTCCTTCACTCATCTGACCAAGATTTTGCAGTGCCATCTACCGCCGACTTATTTCTACGCCATCGTCTCAACGTTGTCGAAGAGTTATGGGAGTCTGTTCTGTACTCCGAATGCGGTCAGGAATTGGTCGATTTACTCAAGCAACTTCGTGACTTATGTTCCCCAGAAGGACAAGCCACTGATTTACCAGAATCATCTGTGCCAAAGGTGATCGAAAAGCTTGACCTTAATGCCGCAATTCGTGCTTCCCGCGCCTTTGCTCTTTATTTCCAACTGATCAACATCGTTGAGCAGCATTACGAGCAACGTGCTCAACAGCTTTCTCGTCGCGCCACAGACAATACTAACTTGGCGGCAGAACATCTGCGGCAACACTCAGCTAGTTTGAAAGATAGCTCAACTCATACGGCAGAAGCCAGCATCAACGCCGCCGAAGCGGAAGTTCAATATGCAGGTCCAATGGCGGATGTTTTGGAGAAAAGCTGGCAGGAAAATGGTGCTACCTCCCAAGACACTGGCACTTTTCACTGGTTATTTACCAATCTGCGAAAACTGAATATGCCACCCCAGCAAATTCAGCGATTGATGTCCAATCTTGATGTGCGTCTGGTTTTTACCGCGCACCCTACGGAAATTGTCCGCCAGACTATTCGCGAAAAACAGCGGCGCATTGCCAAAATCTTACAACAGCTCGACCAAGCAGAAGAAGCTCAAAGATCTTTGGGTTTAACTTCCTCTTGGGAAATTGAAGGTTTTAATGATCAACTCAGAGAAGAGATTCGTCTTTGGTGGCGTACTGATGAATTACATCAATTTAAGCCGACGGTTTTGGATGAGGTAGATTATACTCTGCACTACTTCCAGGAAGTTTTATTTGAAGCAATTCCTCAGCTTTATCAACGCCTCAAACAGTCCTTAAAGCAGTCTTTTCCTTGGCTTGAACCTCCTAGTAATAACTTTTGTCAGTTTGGCTCTTGGGTGGGTTCAGATCGAGATGGTAATCCTTCAGTGACACCTCAAGTTACCTGGCAAACGGCTTGCTATCAGCGGGGTTTGGTACTAGAAAAATATATGCAGTCGGTGGGGCGTCTGACAAATTTGTTAAGTTTGTCACTACATTGGAGTGATGTTTTACCAGATTTATTGGACTCTTTGGAACAAGACCGTTCTCAGATGCCAGCGGTTTATGAACAATTGGCAATTCGTTATCGTCAAGAGCCTTATCGCTTAAAGCTGGCTTATATTCAGAAGCGATTGGAGAATACACGCGATCGCAACCGCCATCTTTATAATCTCTACAACAGCAAATCTCTGCAACAAGAACTTAATGAAAGCACAAGTTCAGGAATTTATGCTTCTGGCGCTGAGTTTTTGGCAGAGTTACAGCTTATTGAGCGGAATTTAGTCCAAACTGGTTTGAGCTGCCGTGATTTGGAGAATTTAATTTGTCAAGTCGAAATTTATGGCTTTAACTTGGCACACTTAGATGTTCGTCAAGAAAGTTCTCGCCACTCAGACGCACTTAGTGAAATTGCCGACTATCTGAGAATTTTACCCAAGCCTTATAATGAGCTCAATGAGTCAGAGCGCTCAATTTGGCTGGCAACCGAGTTACAAACACGACGTCCGTTAATTCCTAATGAGTTGCCGTTTTCGGAAAAAACTTCGGAAACTATCGAAACTTTCCGAATGTTGCGGCAGTTGCAACAAGAATTTGGTCTAAGGGTTTGCCAAACCTACATTATTAGCATGAGTAATGAGGCAAGCGACCTTTTAGAAGTGTTGTTGTTGGCAAAGGAAGCAGGACTTTATGATCCGAGTACCAGCCAAAGTTATATTCGGGTTGTGCCGTTGTTTGAAACGGTGGATGACTTGAAACGTGCACCAGCGGTAATGACTTCTTTGTTTGAGTTGCCGCTTTATCGTGCTTGCCTCGCTGGTGGTTATGAGGAAAGCCTCAAAGGGCAGGAGTCATCACCAAAGCTAACAATGAATGACCAAAGCCTGATGCCAAACCTGCAAGAGGTGATGCTAGGCTACTCGGATAGTAATAAGGATTCGGGTTTTTTAAGTAGTAATTGGGAAATTCATAAGGCGCAAAAGGCGTTACAGAAAATTGCCGAAAATTACGGAATTGCTTTAAGAATTTTCCACGGACGCGGTGGCTCAGTTGGTCGTGGTGGAGGTCCGGCTTATGAAGCGATTTTGGCACAACCAGGGCGTAGCATCAATGGGCGGATTAAGATTACCGAACAGGGTGAAGTTTTGGCGTCTAAGTATTCTTTGCCAGAATTGGCGCTTTATCATTTGGAAACCGTAACCACAGCAGTTATTCAAGCAAGCCTACTAAAAACCGGTTTTGATGACATACAGCCGTGGACAGAGATTATGGAAGAGTTGGCGATCCGATCGCGTACTCATTATCGAGAACTGATTTATGAGCAACCAGACTTAGTTGATTTCTTCCACCAAGTGACACCAATTCAAGAAATTAGCCAGTTACAAATCAGTTCGCGTCCAGCACGTCGCGGCGGCAAAAAGGATTTATCCAGTTTGAGGGCAATTCCTTGGGTCTTTAGCTGGACACAAAGCCGCTTTTTGTTACCTTCTTGGTATGGTGTTGGCACAGCGTTACAAGGCTTTTTGGATGAGGAACCGGAAGAAAACCTGAAACTACTACGTTATTTTTACTTCAAATGGCCCTTCTTTAAGATGGCAATTTCTAAAGTAGAAATGACGTTGGCAAAAGTCGATATGCAAATTGCTCACCATTATGTGCGCGAATTGTCAAGACCTGAAGACCAAGAACGTTTTGAGCAATTGTACGAAAAGATTGCCGATGAATTTAATTTAACCTGTGATTTAGTACTTTCCATTACTGGACATAAGCGGCTTTTGGATGGTGACCCCGACTTGCAGCGATCGGTGCAGTTGCGGAATGGTACGATTGTTCCCTTGGGCTTTTTGCAGGTATCTTTGCTAAAACGCCTGCGTCAACACGGGCTAAATTCGGCATCAGGTGTTATCCAGTCCCGGTATAGCAAAGGTGAGTTACTACGCGGGGCGCTGTTGACTATTAACGGTATTGCTGCTGGCATGAGAAACACAGGTTGAGCTGTTAGGTTAGTCGTATTGGTCATTTAAAACAGATCCCTGACTTCAGCCGCCGAATTCTAGCTAGTCTTTGATGGTATTTAATTTCAGAAGTCAGGGATATACATCCTACTTTTCTCTTCGGATTAGATTGATGATCAATAATTAACAACTAATGACCAACAGCAAGAAATAATGTGGATAACCTCTACTCGCTTGAGCAAATTAACCGACAAGAACCGGATTTTGTTGGGCATCAAGCATTTAACTTAAGCCAGCTTTTACAGCGGGGCTATCCTGTTTTACCGGGTTTTGTGGTGTCAGCCCGTACTTTTTGGCAATTAGTTGAAATATTAGGTGAGTCGGAACCACTACTTGCTGACTTACCTCAATCATCGTTTCATGTTGATGTAGATAATCCAGATCAGTTGCGTGCTGTCGCTCAAAGGCTTCGTCAAGCGGTTATGGCAGCCGAGTTTCCCTTAGAATGGGCGAAAACCCTGGCAGCGGCGGCTGAAACTTTACCAAAATCATCAGCAGTGATTTTGCGTCCTTCTTTGTCATTACTATCGCCAACTGCCCAAAATGCTAGTTATCGGTTGGAGAAGCGAGCAGTATTTAATATTGAAGAGTATCCTCACTCATTGGGGATTTTGGATTACCAGATTTGCACAGCAACGCCAGAGGCAATGAGCGTGGCGCTCAAGCAGGTTTGGGCTGAGTTATTTCGTGCTAAAAGTTTATTTTACTGGCAACGGGCGGGGGTGGGGCTGCAAGAGTTAAACTTAGCAGTTTTAATACAACCATTAGAAGAGGCGATCGCTTCTGGCACAATACGGGCGAACTCACTGACGCTAGAGATCCAAGCTACTTGGGGACAAGGTTGCGCCATTACGAAAGGAGAAGTGATTCCTGATTCTTATCAAGTGCAGGCGGCAACAGGCATTGTTAAAACTCGCTGCTTGGGTAGTAAAAATCGTGCTTACCGTTTAAAACCACTCGACGAAGATCATGATTCCCTAATCGAAGTTGGACAAACCACAGGTTGCAAAAGCGCCTTACAAAGCTATCTTTTAAGTGAAGAGCAACAAAAACTATACGCTCTTGAAGACCCATACATCAAGCAACTGATTCAACTTTCTGGACGAATTGCCACAGAAATTGGTTCAACATTCTTTTTGGAGTGGTCATTGTGCCAGACACCGAGAAGTTTGGAGCCAGAAATTTATCTGACGTACTTTATGCCGGAAATTTTACCCTCAATGCCATTAACAAGTTCTAGTTTGACCTCAACCCTGAAAGGATTACCTGCTGCTGGGGGACGAGTCATGGCAGTGGCACAAGTTTTTTTGGGTGAGAGAAACTTAGAAACCATGCTGCCGGGACGGATTTTGGTTGCTTCTAGTATTGCTCCTGATTGGCTACCTTTGTTGAAGCAAGCTGCAGGTATTGTCACAGAGCGGGGCGGCATGACTAGTCATGGAGCAATTGTGGCTAGGGAATTGGGTATTCCGGCAGTTGTCAATGTGGCTGATGTGACTAAATTAATTGAAACAGGTGAGTCGCTAGTTGTAGATGGCGATAAAGGAGAAATCCATCGCCTCGGCAGCAGAGAGGGCGCGGGAGAGATGAAAGTTGGGGATAATCAGGTTAAGGCAACATCTCACCAACCATCGTTTTATCCGATTGCAACTCAATTATTGGTAAACCTTAGTCAGGTGAGTTCTTTAGATAAAGTTGTCGTGCCGGTAGATGGAGTTGGGTTGTTACGTTCGGAACTGATGATGCTGGAAGCTTTGGATAGTAAGCATCCGAGTCAGTGGTTGGAACAAGGCGCATCAGATGAGTTGGTGGAGCGTCTGGCTTATAGCATAGTGCAAATTGCGGCAGCTTTTGCACCACGACCTGTGCTGTATCGGTCTTTGGATTGGCGATCGCATGAGTTTGCTTCTTTATTTAATACTACTGCTGAAGTTGAAGTTAATCCCATGCTGGGGCGGCGGGGGACGTTGCGTTATTTGAGTGACCCAACTTATTTTGATTTGGAATTAAAGGCATTAGCACAAGTTCAGTCTTACGGTTACACAAATGTGCGTTTGATGTTGCCTTTTGTGCGGACGGTGGAAGAATTTAGTTTTTGCCGTCGCCGTGTTGAACAGGCAGGACTAAGGGATAATTCGCAATTTCAATTATGGATTATGGCTGAGGTTCCTTCAGTTTTATTTTTGTTACCAGATTATGTTAAAGCTGGTGTTCAGGGTATTTCGATTGGCACAAATGATTTAACTCAATTATTATTGGCAGTTGACCGCGACCAAGGTAATTTAGGAGTAGGACTTGATGGGCGTCATCCTGTTGTTTGGCAAGCGATCAAGCAGTTAATTACTATGGCGAAAACGGCTCAAATTCCCTGCTCAATTTGCGGTCAAGCCCCTGCTCAATATCCAGAATTGGTTGATTTGTTGGTGCAGTGGGGCATAACTTCAATTTCCGTTGACGGGAGTGATTTAGAAAGAACTTATCAAGCAATTGCACGTGCTGAACAACGCTTGCTTTTAGAAGCAGCACGGCATAGAATGGTGGATTAAACTTGTGTTGAATTGAAGAGACTTCAGAGAATTTTCATTAAAAGGGTGGTAATTTAAAGCTTGTGTAAAGCATCCTGATTCTACTAGTTATCTTAGTAGTTTGTACCAAAGAGATTTCACACTTCAATTAACACTCGTCAAAACTTCGCTATTTTATGAGCGAACCAATCATTGTTACTATCCTTTTTGGTCAAGTCAAAATCATTGACCTTACCAAATTGTGAATAAGTAGCAGATCACACTCATTGAAAATTCCAGTGTTAGAAACTCTTGAATGCAGACTATCAATTTTTGAGGCAAACCAATGGAACTTTTAGCAATCGTTATTTTGGGTATTTCGGCACTAGCTAGTTTTTCTACAGCCGACAATAAACCAAAAGATAAAGACAATCAGCCTTCTAGCAATGATGCTGATTTGCCGTTTACCGAAGCTTGTGACATGGAAGGTGGTAATGGCAAAGAATAACTGATAAACCGAGTCAGGTTTCCAGTTATTCTCAGAAGAAAAAAATATTCAATCCTGGTATTTCTGATTGAATAATGGTGTGACTTTAGGGGAGTGAAAGAGGTACACTAGCACGTTAATAAGTGAACAACAGCTTGTTACCGCTCAAACTAATAGTCATCTGGTGAGCATTCTACTAACGTAAATCAGCTAATTCAACTACATTTGTATTGAGTAGTTCCCAAGTCTAAATTCTGATTTTTGCCAGAATTATGCTTAATTAAGTGTAGTGAATATAAAAGAGATGGGAGACTTATTAAATAGTTCTCCTCATCTCTTTTTTTTAGATCAGCATTAAAATGATTCTGGAGTTGAGTCGTAATAGGAAGGTTTTGATTCGGGAGAAAATAATCCTAGTAAGGGACCTAGAATTGCTCCAAAAATAAAGCCGCCAGCGTGTGCCCAATAAGCAACGCCGCCTCCTTCCATACCAACATTGGCGGGTGCTCCTAGCATGGCAAAACTGTTAAAAGCTTGCTGCAAAAACCAGAAACCTAAGAAAAATATTGCCGGTATTCTGAGCGTTGTAAAAAAGAAACCAAGAGGAATTAAAGTAACAATTTTGGTTTGAGGGAATTTGAGAATATATGCACCCATAACACCAGCAATTGCACCACTTGCTCCCAGGGAAGGGATAGCAGAGTTAGCCGAGAAAAACCACTGAGTAAGGGCGGCTAAAATGCCACAAGCTAGGTAGAAAATTAGAAATTTAAGACCACCTAATTCTTCTTCAATATTGTTACCGAAAATCCAGAGAAACAACATATTGAAGCCAACATGAGTAAATCCAGCATGAAGAAATTGGGAAGTCACTAAGGTTAGGGCTTCTGGTACAGGTTGATGAACAGAAATACCATTAAAATTAGCAGTCAGTTCTTTAGGAATAACAGCAAAAAGATGAAAAAATCCATCCAGTTGAGGAGGTAACAAGGTTAATTCATAGATAAAAACCAAGATATTGAGCGCAATTAAAACATAAGTAACATAGGGAGTAATTTTGACAGGGTTTTCGTCACGTAAAGGAACCACGATGTTTTTCCTATTTATTTGAAAAGCTGGAAAAACGATAACTTAGTTTCCGTAGACTTGACCGCTAACTGAAGATAGATATTGCACAAAAATATTTAAAAAGACAGTGCAGTTAAGACTAGTGTTAGGACGCACTAGGTTGATTTAGAGGAAAATAAACCTAGTAGAGGTCCCAAAAGAGCACCAAAAACAAATCCCCCAATGTGGGCAAAGTAAGCAACTCCGCCATTTTCCATACCGATGTTACTAGGTACATTGAGACTAGCGACGCCATATAAAGCTTGCTGAAAAAACCAAATGCCTAAAAAGAAAATGGCGGGAATTCTCGGAAAAGTAATAAATGGTCCCAAAAAGATCAAAGTTCGGACTCTAGCATGAGGAAAGCGCAGGACATAAGCACCTAATATTCCAGCAATAGCACCACTTGCACCCAAGGAAGGTAGGGCAGATTGTATAGAAAAAAACCACTGAGATAAGGCGGCTAAAGCTCCACAAGCCAGGTAAAAAATTATGTATTTTAGATGTCCAAGTTGGTCTTCAATATTATTACCAAAGATCCACAAAAACAGCATATTACCGAAAATATGAGCAAAACCTCCATGCAGAAATTGGGAGGTAAATAAGGTTAGCAGTTCTGGTACAGGTTGATTGACTGTAAGACCCGCAAAGCTAGCAGTTAACTCTTTAGGAATGACAGCATAAAGCTGAAAAAAACGCTCTAGCTGGGGTGGTGTTAGGCTTAGTTCGTAAATAAAAATCAGGACATTTAGCAAAACTAGCGTATAGGTCACATAAGCTGTGCTATTTGTCGGATTGTCATCGTTGATGGGAAACACTAGGCTTTGTCCTATCTATGCAAAACTGAAAAAACTTTAACCTAAATTGTGGCAGTTGTCTGTTAACTTGAGAAGCATTTCTGTAATTGTAGGTTTTGTATGAAGATTTTGGCGCAAAAAACCCTCTTGTCATCAAGA
The DNA here is from genome assembly GCA_049671305.1 of Coleofasciculaceae cyanobacterium. Lineage (GTDB taxonomy): Bacteria > Cyanobacteriota > Cyanobacteriia > Cyanobacteriales > Coleofasciculaceae > CADCTM01. The sequence goes on along the minus strand of JBATUR010000092.1, from coordinate 26,474 downwards.
GGGTTCTAATCTTAACAAAATTGGAGAATTAGAAAATATTTACCGAATTTGTTCAAGATTTAGCAAGAGGAGAAGCTGATATTTTTGCTTTGATGAGCATTTAAAAAAGCCTCACTCCTCAGAAATATAGACAAACTTTAGCTGTCTACTATTCAACAATGATTGAGCCTGCCATGCCAGCGCCCCGGTGGGGTTGGCAGTAGTACGGGTAAGTACCAGGTTCGGCGTCGGCTGGAAAAGTGGTTTCGTAGTTCTCACCAGGAGAGAACATCAACTTCTCGTGAGACATTTTCTTGGCTACTGCTTTGTTAGCGCCAGGAAACTTGGCATCATCAAAGACAGCGTTATGGGGAGGTACTTTGTTCATAACCCATTTAACAGTATCACCAGGTTTGATGGTGACTGTGGCGGGTTCAAATTGAAGCAATCCCTTATCTGTACCCATTTTTACAGTATAGGTTTCTGCTGCGGCTGGGGCTGCTTGTACTGCAAAGCTAGCGACTACTAAAAACAGAGCAGATAGTAGCAAACCTAGCTTACGTGAGATTGCTGTTCTAAACTTCATTATTTTCTCCGAAATTCGTAACTGAGTCTTTCTATTAATATTTTAGGGATTTTATGGTAACTACAAACCCCCATGTTTTGGGGTTGAGAACCGTACCATAGCGGTTTTAGAACTGTGAAGTTCCCCATCCGGGTGCTTTTTGGGCAGCCCTGAGAACAAAAGCAGACAATTGTTCTATTTCCTCTTTGGGCATCCAACTTTCTGGAACTTGGCGACACCAAAAACTGGCATCGCTACCGTCGTAGGTCATTGGTTCTCGGAGGAAGTCTACTAAACCATTGATCGTATCACGGGGTGGTGTCGCTCCGGCTAGAGTCTTCAAAGATAAAGAAACTGTTGGATCAGGTAAGGTTGCACCGCCAACGTGACAATTTAAGCAATGTGCCTCAAATAGCTGCTTGCCGGCGGATAAATCCTCGGCAGAAAATTGTGCCGTCTTACCTTTGCCATCAACATCCAGAGATACGGGTTCAGTGGCTTGCAGGTAGCGCCTGACGTAGGTATCAACAGCAGCGTTAGCTGGGCTAGCCATCAAGAGGCTAAAAAGAGCTAGGACTAGCAGTAGACAGGAAATAGATAATAGTTGACGCCGTAATGAAGCAAACATTTGGGTGATGGCGAAACCGGGCAACATCTTTACCTCGATTATGGATTAAGATTTGGCAGCGTCATTGGTTAAGGAGTGTCATTAATCATTGGTTAATGACTAATGACTTATAACTCCTGTGGTATTTAGTTGTAGACTTTGCCGCCGCCCCAGCCTTTGCCAAGAATTCTGGGCTGAATTAGAATGTGACCTGCGATCGCTGTTAGATCATCATCCGTCAAGTTTCTCATCTCAGGATAAATATCAGCACTCTTGAGACTAGGGTGAATCTCAGCAATCTCAATTTCACCATCATAGGTAGTAGGATTCTTCATATAATCCACCAAAGCTTCAACGTTATCACGTTTTGGCGTGGCTCCTGCCAGTACATCTGTTGATAGTCCCACGTTGGGGTCAGTTTTGGTTTTGCCGCCTGCATGACACTGGGCACAGCTATCGTTAAACAAACGCTTGCCTTTTTGCACTTGTTCAAGGCTGAGGACACCATTAGCGCCTGTATCATTAACTTTCACGGTACGGAGTTCAGTGCTAAGTTCAACAGCAGATACGCTTCCTACTGCCACTTGCAAGGCAAAAAACAAAGTTGTTACTGCCAGCAAAATCAATCGCTTCATGCTCGGTTCTCCACTAAAAAATTGGTTTATTTATCTCGGATCAACACAGTATCAACTCAATCTCTGAGTGTATATTAAACACACAGGCATCACAGTCAACCAGTTTTTAAGGGTCAAGAAGACCATCTAATAGACAAAAAAGTATTCCTTTATTAGGCATAGACTCAAGCTAGTAGTTGAGTTTTATCCTCAGAAAGGGGGTATTACTCCGAATTTTGTTTTTGAGACAAAATCTTAGAAATGATTGCCTTGGCATCTTCCAGGGCTAAACGAGTTTCTTGAGTTTTGTAAGTAATTCCCAACTGCTGGCACAAATGGCAAACTTCCTCGGTAGGAAGGTCATATTCTGCGGCAATTTCGGCAATCGATAGGTCTGCAAACCCCATAATTCTTAGCTGGCTGAAACAAGATCGAGTCTTCTAATATAAATATGATGCCATTCTTGCGACCCCATAGACCGAGATCTGCGCCTAGTTTAGGTTTATTTGCCTTAACTCCACTGTTTTGTTAAGTTCTACTACCCTTTTTGTAGAAGCTCAAGATACAGTCAATGTATCAGACTGCTACCAAATGAATTATTTTTGTGGAGTTATTGCCAATGAAATCTACCCGATGTCGTCAATTGTGGCTAGGTTTGATGGTTCCTGTTGCAGTTGCTAGTTTTGAACCGATTCAACCAGCTTTTGCTCAAACGATAACACCTGCAACCGATGGTACTAATACCATCGTCATCCAAAATGGCAACCGTTTCCAAATCAACGGCGGTACACTTTCAGGTGATGGTACGAATCTATTTCAAAGTTTTCAACAATTTGGCTTAAATTCTGGTCAGGTTGCCGATTTTCTGACTTCGCCCAGCATTCGTAATATTTTGGGTCGAGTCACGGGCGGTAATCCTTCCACTATCAATGGCTTAATTAAGCTTACAGGCGGTAATTCTAACTTATTTTTAATCAACCCTGCAGGTATTGTTTTTGGTGCAGGTGCCCGTCTCAATTTGCCGGCTGACTTTACCGCTACAACGGCTAACGGCATTGGTTTTGGTAATCAATGGTTTAATGCCACAGGTTCTAATAATTATCAAACTTTAATTGGTAATCCCAATATTTTTGCTTTTTCCAGCCCACAATCAGGCGCAATTGTCAATGCTGGAAATTTAAGCTTACAACCAGGACAAACCTTAAACTTAATCGCGGGTAGTGTGACGAATCTTGGCAGCCTTGCCGCACCGTCGGGGATGATTAACTTAGCTGCGGTTCCTGGTGAGAATTTAGTCAGAATTAGTCAACCAGGACATTTATTAAGTTTAGAAATCCAACCGTTAACCACTGCCGACGGACAACAATTAGCAATTCGTCCGCAAGATTTACCAGCAATTTTGACAGGAAATAGCGGTTATATCCTCAACCAAGGGCAAATCTCCAACACTGGTAAAACTCCCGGCGTGATTGATATCGCTGGGCGGGTGGTAGAAAATCGCGGGGCAGTTACGGCAAATGGTTTCAACGGCGGCAGTATTGGCATTGCTAGTAGTAATTTCCTTGATTCTGGGACAATTAATGCCAATGGTTTGGTTGGCAGTGGCGGGGAAATTCGGGTTAACTACAGCGGCACGGCAATTCAGACGGCAAGTGCCCAAACTGGGGTAAATGGCACTCGTCAGGGTGGAATTATTGAGTTTAATGGCGGTAGTCAGACACGGTTGACGACTTCTGGCACTTTTTCGGCGACGGGTGAAGTCGGAGGGGCAGTACATTTATTTGGGCAGGACTTGCGGTTATTAGCAGCACAGGTTGATGCTAGTGGTAAGCGTGGTGGGGGGGTAGTCCTGGTTGGTGGCGATTATCAGGGAAGCACTCAGGGCGCAATCAATGCTCAAACTGTTTTAGTGAATTCTGCTAGCACTTTGAAAGCTGATGCCTTAACTGCAGGAAATGGTGGTCAAGTAATTGTTTGGTCTGAGCAACAGACTGATTTTTATGGCAATATTACGGCAAAAGCTGGTACTTCAGTTGGTGATGGCGGTTTAATTGAAGTTTCTAGTAAGAATCAGTTATTTTTTGGGGGAATGGCAAATGCTAGCGCTGCCAATGGGAAGGCAGGGCAGTTGTTGCTTGACCCAAAAAATATCACGATTGGTGATAGTACGATTGATCAATCTTTTCAAATTTTAGATCCTAATCCAGCGCCGGGTAATAATTTTGCTAATGAGTCGGTTGTTTTAAGTAATGGCAATATTGTAATTTCTGCGCCGGGAGATGATTTAATTGCTACGGATGCTGGGGCTGTTTATTTATTTGATCCCAATACAGGGGCGCTTTTGAGTACAGTTAATGGCGCAAACATTGAAGATAGATTTGGCTTTGGTGCGCTTACGGCTTTAAATAATGGTAATTATGCTTTCGGTAATATTTTTGCTGATATTAATGGTGTTGTGGATGCCGGAACAGTAATTTTAGCTAATGGTACTACGGGCAGGGAAATTAATCGAATTAGTGGTGCTAATCCTAATGATTTTTTTGGTAGTACTTCTATTGTTGCTTTAAATAATGGTAAATATGTTTTTGGTAATCCTAATGCCACGATTAATGATGTTATTAATGCTGGAACAGTAATTTTAGCTGACGGTAATACAGGAACAGAAATTGGCCGCATTTCTGGGGTTAATCAAGATGATGCCTTGGGTAATAATCGACTTGTCGCTTTAAGTAATAGTAATTATGTTTTTGGTAATCCTAATGCTGATGTTAATGGAATTGATAATAACGGTTCTGTTATTTTAGGTAATGGTACAACGGGGACGGAAATTAGTCGTACTTCTGGTGCTAATTCCAATGAGTTTTTTGGTAGCAGCGCTATCGCCGCTTTAAATAATGGTAATTATGTATTTGGGAATCCATTTGCCACAGTTAATGGTGTTGTTAATGCTGGCACCGTAATTTTATCTAATGGTACTACGGGAACGGAAATTAATCGCATTTCTGGAGTTAATACTAATGAGCTTTTTGGTAATGCAGATATCATAGCTTTGACTAATAGTAATTATGTGTTTGGTAGTCCTAATGCCACGATTAATGGTGTTCTTAATGCAGGCACGGTAATTTTAGCTAATGGTACGACAGGGACAGAAATTAATCGTATTTCTGGCGTCAATCCTAATGATAACTTTGGAAATCGTATTAACAGAAATAAGCCCTCTATTACTGCTTTAAGTAATAGTAACTATGTTTTTGGCAATGCCAATGCTGATCTTAATAATGTTGTTGATTCGGGAACAGTAATTTTAGCTGATGGTACTACAGGGACAGAAATTAGTCGCATTTCTGGCACTAATCCTAATGATAATTTTGGTAATAATGCCCTCATTGCCTTAAGTAATGGTAATTATATTTTTGGTAATTCTAATGCTACTATTAATGGCATAAATGCTGTGGGTACAGTAATTTTAGCTAATGGAATAACAGGAACAGAAATTAGTCGTATTTCTGGTGTTAATCCTAATGATAATTTGGGCAGTGAGAAAATCGTAGCGATGAGTAATGGTAACTATGCTGTTGCTTCTCCTAACGCTAATGCTGAGTCGGGACGCTTTGATATTGGTATTGCCAACCCTAATACTTTGATTGGTAGTTATTTTAGCGATCGCAATATTACCATTAATCCTCAACTTCTCGCGCAACTTGGCAATACAGGAACTGCTGTCACTTTACAAGCAAACAATGATATTACTGTTAATAATGCAATTATTTTCAATAATCTTGATGGCAATGGCGGCAACCTAACACTAGAAGCTGGACGATCTCTTTTATTAAATTCTAGTATTACAACTGATAATGGAAACCTCACTTTATTGGCTAATAATACTAGTTTTAACGGTGTTGTTAATAGTCAGCGTGACCCTGGAAATGCTGTTATTAGCCTTGCATCTAATGTTATTCTTAATTCTGGTATAGGGAATACAACTTTAACTTTAAATAATAATACAGCTAATAGTAGTAATGGCGATATTACACTTGCTGGAAATATCAATACTGGAAATCTTACTATTGAAAATAATGGTAGCGGTGCTATTAATATTTTACAAACTGCAACAATTAACTACACTGGTGAATTAAATGCTACTACGACGGGTGGTAATATTCAAGTTGAGAATCCTTTTAATTTAACAGGTAATGCTTTCTTTAGTACAGGCACAGCTACAGGAGATATTATTTTTAATAACAGCATTAACGGCAATCAAAACCTTAGCCTTACTGCTGGTAATGGCAATGTATTTTTGAGGAGTACAGTGGGAAATGACATCCCAATTAGTAACTTAGCTATTGGTAGTGCGAATAATTTAACGGCAACAAATACAATCTCTGCTAGTAGTATAACTCACAAAAATGGAACTGATTCAATTAATATCAAAGACCTCAATACTACAGGTGGCAATGTAGAATTAATCACTACAAATAACCTGATAACTGGTAATATTAATACGGCTGGGGGTGCTATTCGTTTAACAAGTCAGCAAGCAACAATTAATAGCGGCGATTTAATTTCTCAATCTGTAAATGGTGGTGAAGTTGAGGTTAAAGCTAATATCAGTATCCGCACTGGCATCATCGATTCTAGTGGATTTATCGGCAATGGTGGCAATGTTAATCTAGACCCTCTCAATGATATTCAAGTAAAATATATCAATGCTCAAGGTGGTAGTAATGGTAATGGCGGCAATGTTAATATTACAACTGAGCGCTTTTTTCGCGCTACAGATAGCTTTAATTTTAATGACACTTTAACGAGTATCTCAACTGCTGGGGGTAATAATTCAGGCAGTATCACTATCCGTCATGGCGGCAATGGTGTTATTCCTTTTGAAGTTGGTAACCCTTTAATTAATGGCACGAGTGGTGCAATTACAAGTGGTGCATTTAAGCTTACTCCTTTGCAATCTTTGCCATTTACAACTATTGAAGGTAATATTGCATTAATTAGTGTTGATAAACCACCTCAAAAGCCTAATAATTCTACTATTCCATCCATCAAACCAATTGATTTAAATCCACCCCAAAGAAGAGAAAGTAATTCTCGTCCCGTTACAATTACATCATCCTCAATTTTAGAAATTGGAACAACTATTAGCCAACTAGAGGAAACTTTTACTACTCCTTTTCAAAGCTATTTAGGAGTTAAAGAAGTTACCATTGCTTCGTTAGAGCAAGCTCAAAATACTCTACAACGTATTGAAAAATCTACAGGTACAAAACCAGCTCTAATTTATGCCAACTGTATACCTCAGTCTGAAGGGAAAAAACAACTAGAATTAGTGTTAGTTAGCTCCCAGAATAAACCGATTCGACAATTAGTAAAAGGTGCAACTTGTTCTCAATTATTTACTGAGGCACAAACGTTACGTCGCACGGTTACAGATATCCGTAATAACACAGGTTATTTAGCACCAGCTCAAGCACTTTATCGATGGTTAATTAGCCCAATTGAGAAGGATTTACAAGCACAAAAGATTAACAATCTTGTGTTTATTATGGATGCTGGTTTACGCTCTATTCCTATTGCCGCGCTCCACGATGGCGAAAGGTTTATTATAGAGCATTATAGTGTTGGTTTGATGCCTAGTTTATCACTGACTGATACTCGTTATGTCAGCGTTAAGAATGCGTCAGTTTTAGCGATGGGTGCGGCTCAATTTACACAACAAAAACCTCTACCTGCTGTGCCTTTGGAGTTATCAATTATTTCCCAAACATTGGGTGTTAGTAAGTCATTTCTTAATAATAATTTTACCTTAGAAAATCTTAAGGCAGCTCGAATTGCCAAACCTTATAATATTATTCATTTAGCGACTCATGCTGAATTTAAGCCAGGAAAACCGGAGAATTCTTATATTCAGTTGTGGGATAGCAAGTTATCTCTAGATAAATTACGCCAATTAAGATTTAGTGATCCGGCTGTGGAATTGCTGGTTTTGAGTGCTTGTCGCAGTGCGTTAGGGGATGAGTCGGTAGAATTAGGATTTACAGGGTTAGCGGTGCAAGCAGGTGTCAAATCGGCTTTGGGGAGTCTTTGGTATGTTAGTGATGAGGGGACTTTGGCATTGATGACAACTTTTTATGAGCAATTAAAGACTGCTCCTATTAAAGCAGAAGCGCTAAGAAAAGCACAATTAGCCATGCTTAAAGGTGAGGTGAAATTACAAGGAGGAAGGCTAGTAACAAGTAGTAATAGTATTGTTTTGCCCCCAGAATTATTGAAGTTGGGTAATAAAGATTTGACACATCCATTTTATTGGAGTGCTTTTACAATGATTGGTAATCCTTGGTAAGAAAATCAAGTTATCAATTGAAAGTACAACTTTAAACAAATTCACCTTTTGCTACCATTACAACTTTACCACCTACAGAAACATTAATAGTCTCGTCTTTTTTCTCGGCTTTAAGCAATAATAATGAAGGTCTACCAATTTCATATCCTTGCTCAACACGCACATCTATAAACGATTCTTCAAAATAATTATACTGTATTAAATAACCAGCTAAACAACCATTAGCACTGCCTGTTGCTGGGTCTTCTGGTATGCCTAAAGATTCCGCAAAAACACGTACGCTTAGCTGATTCTTGCTGTCATAAGTTTCTGGACAAAAAACTAAAATTTCTTGAGATTGAGTTGTTGCGACTAATTCAAAATATCTGTCTCGACTGACCCGAATTTGTTTTAGATCCTTGTGAGTTTTTAGCGGAACAATGATAAAAGGAATTCCTGTAGATACTTCTTGAATAGGAAACCTTAAATCAATACTATCTAATTCTAGACCAAGTACGGTTGCTAGTGCAGAGGCATCTAATTTTTGATGAAAAGTTGGTGAATTTTGACGCATCCACAAAACCTCACCTAGGTCATTTAGATTTTGCCAAGTTACAGGAATTTGTCCAACCTTTAAATTTAATTTGAGTGTTTCAACAGCTTGATTGAGCATCATTTGTTGAATAATATATGCTGTACCAAGTGTTGGATGACCAGCAAATGGTAATTCTCGCTCTGGTGTAAAAATTCTGACATTATAACCTCCATTTTGTAGTTCTTTTGAGGTAAGAAATGTAGTTTCTGAATAGTTGATTTCTTTAGCTAATCGTTGCATCTCTTGCTCAGAAAGATCAGTCGCATCAGTAAAAACGGCAAGCTGATTACCAGTATATTTGTCAACGGCAAATACATCAACAATATAAAATGTTAGGTTTTGCATACTTTTTAAGGTTTTATTTCTAATTTTACTGAGCAGAATAACAGCTTCTGGTCTTTTTTTAAAGCTAAAGTTGCTTCATTTAAGACAGCGCACTATTAAGGGTTTTTGGGGATCATCCTCAAGAGTGATCTATCGATCCCCATTTCTTGTATACTCTATTACTGTCCATTCTCCAGAGTGCATTTAGCTTTAGGTTTTACTATATATGCCATTTTTCGGACTAGCTTGGGCAACTTCTTGGTTTGGTTTCTTTCTTAGCTACAATCAAGGTTTCTCAAAATTGCCAGATTACTTAATTAGTGCATTCCCTAGTCAGGTTTTCTCGATAGTCAACAGTCCAATTGAGCTACCATCTATTCTTTCAACCTCTCTAGCTTCAGTAGTTTGGTCTTCTGAATCATCAATTATTACACTACCTAATTTAGCTTGGTCGATGAATGTAGGGCTTTCTAGATATCAGTCTATTCAAGCTTTTACCCACCCTTCTGTGCCTCTTGAAGCGGTAGAAAATCCTTTTTGTTATCAACCATCGTTAAAGCAAAAAAAAGACGCTCTACAAGTGGCAGCTAGCTCAAATTTATGGAAAGAAACATCTTCTATTAGTCAGCCCAAAAAGTCTTTTTCTCAACAAGTTTGGCAAGTAGTACAAAACTTATTACCTTGGCATCAGCGTCCTGAAGCTGCTGAAGAATCATTAGCTTTATCTGTTAAAGTAGTTAGTACTCATGGTAATATAGTGGGACAGCAAACACCTGAAAAAGGGCTTGTAAAACCGGGTTTTTGGCAATACGCACAGGGGCTTAAAAAACAATCTCTTGGTGTTGCTGAAAAAGAAGTTTTTCAAGTTTGGTTGAAAAGTCATTTAATTGGGCAATTTCCGCAACAAGAACAAGCAGAATTAATGGCTCAACGTTTGAAGCAATCTTTAAAGTCGTTATCTAAACAGGCTTTAAAATCTGTTTCTATTGAAGCAACACTTGCTCAAGGAATACCTGCATTAAAAATAGGCGATCGCTTATTATTTACAGCAGATGATAAATTAGGCACAGCTCTCAACCACAACCCCGAATTAATCACTATTGAATGGGCAAATAATCTCCGCCTCGCTTTAGGCAAAACCGCCATACCTCTGGCAGAAGCTCAAAGTAGAATGCATCGCTTAGTCAAAACAGCAAAAACTTTTCAAGGTAGAGCTTCTTGGTACGGTACGACTTTTCACGGTAAACAAACTGCTACGGGAGAAACCTATGATAAACATGAACTAACAGCAGCTCATCCGACTTTGCCTTTTAATACTTATCTTAAGGTAAAAAATCGCAAAAACGGTCATTCTGTAATTGTTAAAGTTAATGATAGAGGTCCTTATGTAGCCGATCGCAATCTTGATTTATCACAAGAAGCAGCGCGTTGTCTAAATAGTGAAAAGGCAGGAATAGTTCCTTTTGAAGCTGTTATTATGCAACCAAGTTCTGCACAAAAAAATCGATTGGTTAGTCAGAATTAGTTTGGTAATTAACGATAACCCAAAGTTATTTTCTCCTACTTTCTAGCCTTGCAAACAGCGAATCGCTTCTAATAACCCTTTCGCCTTATTGAGAGTTTCTTCATATTCTTTTTCTGGCTCAGAGTCGGCAACCAAACCTGCACCAGCTTGCACAGTTACCAGATGAGAACCCGCTTGAGGACGCACAACCATAGTCCGAATAGCGATCGCACTATTAAGCTGCCCCTCAAAATCATAATAGCCATAAGCACCAGAATAAGGTCCCCGGCGTTCTGGTTCAAGCTCGTGAATAATCTCCATTGCCCGAATTTTTGGCGCACCACTAACTGTCCCCGCTGGGAAACAAGCTTTTAATAAATCCCAAGCAGTTTTACTATCATCAAGTTTGCCGACCACATTACTAACAATATGCATCACGTGGGAGTAACGCTCAACTAACATTAATTGATCAACCGTTACCGTACCATTTTTACAAGCACGTCCCAAGTCATTACGACCAAGATCAACTAACATTACGTGTTCGGCAATTTCTTTGGGGTCTTGCAGTAATTCTGCTGCTAAAGCATCATCTTCTTGAGCAGTTTTTCCCCGTTTTCTTGTACCAGCAATCGGTCGCAGAGTTGCCGTCAGTCCCCCATCTTTGCAAGTTGTGGCATTGACCATTACTTCTGGGCTAGAACCGATGATTTGCCAATCTTGAAAGTTAAAATACGCCATATAAGGCGAAGGATTAATCAAGCGTAGTGAGCGGTATAGTGCAAAAGGTTCGCCGCTGTATTCTGCTGCTAAACGCTGAGAAATTACAACTTGAAAGATATCACCAGCGCGGATATATTCTTTAGCTTTTTCGACATTGGCGCAATACTTAGAGGGTTCCGTGTTGCTGGTGTAGGATAGCTGCTGCGTAGCACTTTCTGGCGGCGTCCATTCTAATACCGTGTTTTTACCAGATAGAGGCAGTTGCAGCTTGTCTACTAAGGCACGGACGCGATCGCCCGCTTGTTGATAAGCTTGTTCTAAATTCGCCCCATCTCGTAAATCAGCATAAGCGATCGCCCAAATCTTGCGCTTTACCTGATCAAAAACCAGCAAATTATCCACCTGCATCCAAATACCATCGGGCAAATCTGTCTCAGTTGCTGGGTAAATTGGCACACGTGGCTCAATCCATTTAATCAATTCATAGCCCCAAAACCCAAACAATCCACCAATTCCCGGCGGTAGCTGGGGCAGTTTTACGGGTTGATAAGGTTTCAAGCAGTTAGCTAGCACCTCAAAAGGATCACCCTCAAAAACCGTCGTCGAGGCATCACGAAAAGTTTGAGTTGTGCGCTCTCCTTGCGTCTCCAGCACCCATAAAGGAGAGGAACCGAGGAAACTATAGCGTCCCAGATTTTCTCCACCCTCAACTGATTCCAAAAGGAAGCTGTAAGGTTGACCTGCACAAACCTTATACCAGGCAGATACAGGGGTTTCTAAGTCAGCAACCCATTCCTGGTAGACAGGCACAAAATTACCCTGTTGAGCCAGGGCTGAAAATGTCGAGAAATCAGGAAAAATCATCCTTTGTCTGAGTGATGAGGGCAATAAGCGACAGGAGAAACAGGGGATAGGAGGTTTTAGCATTTGCTGCTTATCCCTAAACCCCTGCTTTTTAAGAGAAATTTACTTGAGATAGTGCCGATTTTTCAACGAGCAAAATCTACTCTTAGCCTTTTTGCAAAGGAAATTGAGAGAGCTCGTGGGTTAAAAAATCAGCCCTAAACCCTAAGATTTACACCTCATAAGGTGCTTTGCCGCTGAATTTGATGGTAGGAGGTTCTGGGTTGCTGCCGATATTGCGGTCAATTTTACCGACATAAGGACGCCCTTCGTTCACCTTTTCGGGGAAAACGCCATCTGCTGGATGCAGATATTGAATTTCACCGCTAGGGTAAACGCGGTAAATTTTGTAGTTGTTGATTTTGAATTTGGCACGAAGTTGCTGACCGCCTAAAGCGATGCAGTATTCTTTACGTGCTAAGTAAAGCAAATTTTCCCCTTCACGCATGACGGCAGCGCCACCTGTGGGTAGTTCAAATACTTGCTCCTTGGGGCTTGTCCAAGTGATGGCGTATTTTTCTTCGACTTGAGCTTTGGTTAGCAAGCCGCCGGTACCACCACCAAAAAGGGGAGCTTGTCCAGTAAGAGTTTCTGCCATAGTTTTTTCAACCTTATTTAGGGCATTTAGGGAATGCTATCACCGAGGTTGTACTAGATCAGCTAGTCTGTCAAGAACTGTAACAGTTGGCAAGGTTTTGGGTGTGTGTTGCACCACAAGCGGGGACGTTGAGGATACAGGCAGCATCTCCCAAAAAATTGCTCAATTGTGCAACAGGCATCCTGGGTATGATGCCAAGGGACTTAATTTACCATTAACACTAAGCTTCATGTCCACTCTTTGGTTTTAGTCATGTCTCAACTACAATCTCTTGCTCCTCAAGACGTACTTTATCCCGAAACAGACGGCAAGCCAATGGCAGATAATACTAAGCAATTTCGCTGGATTATGGTCATTTATTACAATTTGGAATGGCTGTTTGCTGATGATCCAAATGTGTTTGTTGCTGGCGATTTGCTTTGGTATCCAGTTGAAGGCAATAATAAGATTCGTCAGGCTCCTGATGTTATGGTCATCTTTGGCAGACCTAAAGGAGACAGAGGTTCTTATATGCAGTGGAGGGAAGAAAATATTGCTCCACAAGTGGTATTTGAAATTCTTTCTCCTGGCAACACCTTGACGGAAATGAATAAGAAACAGGTATTATATGACCGCTATGGTGTTGAAGAGTATTATTTATATGATCCTGATAAAAATGATTTAAGTGGTTGGATACGCATTAGCGATCGCTTAGATGTGATCGAATCAATGGAAAATTGGACAAGTCCTCGATTAGGAATCTGTTTTAATCGCTCTGAGAATGAGTTACAACTTACCCGCCCTGATGGTAAATTATTCACAAATTATGTAGATATTTCTCGACGCCTTGAGCTAGCCGAGCAACAGATAGACCAAGAAAGAGAACGCGCAGACCAAGAAAAAGAACGCGCAAACCAAGAAAGAGAACGTGCAGACCAAGAAAGAGAACGTGCAAACCAAGAACGAGAACGCGCAGAACGACTGGCAGAACGTTTGAGAGCAGCAGGAATTGATCCAGATCAAATAGATTGAATAGTGCCATCAGGCTTCATTATTGCCACAAATCAAAGCCCTAACTTCTCTTTGTTTGCAAGCCTCCAACTGCTGATCCACGGCAGAACTTTGCCCTTGATCACGGGCTGGCTTAGTCTAGTCAAGAACGGATAATTGGCACAGTGAAGTGAAACTGACTACCTTGGTCTTTGCCGGCAGAATCTGCCCAAATTTCTCCACCCCAACCCTTGACAATTTGACGACAAATTGCCAAGCCCAATCCTGTGCCGCCAGCAGTGCGTCGTAGTGCGCCTTCTTCTTGGTAAAACAGATCAAAAACAGTTTCTAAACTACTAGGTTCAATACCTCGACCCGTATCAGCTACAGTCACCTTTAACATGGTGCCGCCGTTACTGTGGGTATCAATGATAATTTCTCCTTGCGGACTAGTAAATTTACAAGCATTATCCAACAACTTTGCCAAGGTTTCTACCAACCATTCGCCATCAGCACGGACTAAGGGGAGATCAACTGGGACGTGGGTCGTAATTATTGGTCGTTCCTCTTCGCTGTGACGGGCGCGGACATGACTTAGGGCAAGTTCCACGCATTCTTGCAGAGACAAGGCTTCTGGATGCCATTGCACGCGACCACCTTCTAAGCGGGAGAGGGTGAGAAAGTCTTGGACTAGTTTTCGCATTCTTTCGGCGTCACCCAGGGCAGTGTTGAGCATAATTTGGCGCAACTCTGGGGGCATATCCGGTTCAGTTGCCAGACTTTCTAGGCAGACTTGGATGGTGGAGAGGGGGGTACGCAGTTCGTGTCCTGTAATGGCGACTAGGTTGCTACGGGTGCGGTCAAGGGCTTCTAGCTGTTGATTGAGGTCTTCTAAATTAGTATAGGCTGCGGCTTGAATCAGGGCAAAACCGACTTGGGTTGCGATCGCATCTACAAGTGATAATTCGTCGTCTTCCCACTCATGGGGCGTTGCACCACAGTGATGTAACTCGACCATTCCCAACAACTGCCCTTGGTAGAAAATCGGTATCATTAACCAAGAACGAATCGCAAACTGTTTTACTAACTGCTTTAGTGTGTTTGCTTGGCGCTTTTTACCTTGATATGTTCCTGCCAAATTAATTGGTTGGGAAAGGCGATAGTCGCTTGCTGCAAGTTTTTCGGCGTCGCCATGAATTCGGGCATCTTCAGATGTATTTTCGACATAAACCATTTCCTGGTTCTGCACAACTTCTTGAAACAAAGCATTGCCCTGTAATAGCCAATTCTGCCCGACTGTAGAAGCAATTTCTGCTCCCAAAAATTCGTGGGTAATAGTTGCCGAAGCGTCAGTTTTTTTGCAGCAATAAATCAAACAACGGCAGGATCTAAGTGCCTGCCCCAATTCTTGCACTGCAACTTCCAAAATCTCATCGGAATTCAGACTGCGGCGAATTGCTGTGGTAATTGAGTTAACCAAACGCTCTTTTTGTTCTTGGGCATAAATTGAGCGATAAGCTTTCAGTAACTTATATTGACCTGCTTGCAAGTAGGTTACTAAGCGTTGCACAAAAGGATCAGGGTTAGGAGTATCTTCAGTGAAGCCATTAACTAAAGTAGCGGATCTTAAATACTGAGACTTGGCTGCGGCAATTTTGTCTGAGAGTTCCGGTCGATAAACTTGAATACGATCTAAAAGTAATTCTGCCGCGATTTTGCTCACGTTTTGGTCAAATGTCCAAATTCCTTCAAAACGGCGCGAAGGATCAATCTCTGTATCAATGCTATCTGTTACTGGGGTAAATTTTTCTCGACAAATCAAACAATTGGCATACTGATATCCAATCACGACTAAATGCCACTCTAGAGCTAGGGCATCTGCTGGCTCAAAGGCAACTGTTTCGTAAAACTCTGAACTAGCCTTAAAGTCAGTTTCCGGTGCTGCTAGTACATAAACTTGAGAAGTCCGTTCGGCAATACGCCGATAACGGTGTGCTTCCTGACGATAAAATCGCTCTCTTTGGAAACTAGCAATTACCAAATACTGATTTGAGTCGGCAAGCACTTGATCTTCCATAGCGTGAGAAAGCGCAGTTAAGGAAGATTTGAAATATACTTGCGGACGCAGTTGTGGTTGAGCTTGCAGCAAATCTGCCAGCACGGAAGTCGTGATCATCATTATTAAGTTTTCGTGTTTGAGTCAGGCATGATTGACGCTATGAGATACCAATGTGTATAAATTATGTTTTATTCTCATTATCCACTTGCCTTGGTCAATGTTGGCATTCTCAAAAAAGTTAATTTACTGTGATCAGACATGGTTCAATGTAAGCAAGTGTATTGATTGAATTGTCAGCTCGCTCATCAAGATTGCCGACTTGGTGTTTTTGAGCAATTATCATTGCTCCTTAAACTTATCGTACAAAAAAATAAGTTAGCTCCCCTCTGTCTTCTTGATAATTAATGTTTGCTCAAATACGGTAAAAGTATTGCCTTTGTAAGCTAGTGGTTGGCAAGATTTTCTTTTACTTAAACACTAAACCCTCTCCTAGGTGGGAAAGGGTTATCTAAAAGGCTGCGGTTCAAAGCTTATTTGACGTTTAGTGCGGTTGCTAAAGGCAGAATTGCGGCAACACTTTCGGGGGAAATTTCGCTTAATGCCGTTAACGCCACGTTGAATAAACGCCCTGGTTTGAGGTCATCTTTAACCAAGTTCCACAAGCGTTGTACTTCTTCAGTATGCAACCTGTCATCTTCGGTTAGTGCTAATAGTACCTGACGACCCAAAAACTTGCCTTCGTCGGAAAGCAGGTATTGCAAACCTAGTTGAGCTGTGGGGAGTAAATCAAATCCTTGATCGGAACGTGCGATCGCAATCATATTCTCCAAACGCTGCCACTGAAACCGACCATCTTTGAATAATACTTCAATTAGATGACGCCGCATTTCTGGAGATTCACCCATCAACAAACGTCGCGCTACATAGGGAAAAGAAACTTCAACGATTTTAAAGTTTGGATTTAAAGTTAGCGCTAATCCTTCCTGTGTCACCAAAGAACGAATAATTAAAGCAAACTTGGCTGGAACTCGGAACGGATATTCATACATTAACTCAGAAAATTGGTCGGTAATTGTCTTAAAGTTGAAGTTGCCAACACTTTCACCGATCGCTTTTCCGAGTACTGATTCTAATGCTGGAATAATCGGTCTAATATCAGTATCAGGAGTTAAAAAACCGAGTTTGACAAAGTTTTTTGCCAGTTCTGAATAGTCTTGATTAATTAAATAAACTATGCAGCTAGCAATGGTTTCTTTGGTATATTGTTCTAGCTGATCCATCATGCCAAAATCAATATAAGCCATGCGTCCATCAGCTAGGGCAAATAAGTTTCCTGGATGAGGATCGGCGTGGAAAAAACCATGTTCTAATAACTGACGTAAGCCTGAAACAACACCAATTTCGATCAATTTATCGGTGTCAAGTCCGGCGGCGCGAATACTGGCTGTATCGGTTAGTTTGATGCCATTAATCCACTCTAAAGTTAGGACGCGAACAGTACTATAGTGCCAGTAAATAATCGGAACTTTTACTGTTGGGTCGTCGCGAAAATTATCGGCAAATTTTTCGGCGTTTTTGCCTTCGTTACAGTAATCAATTTCCTCAAATAATTTGATGCCGAATTCATCGACAATTAAGGTTAAATCATGACCTAAATTTAAGGGGAGAAAATGGGAAATCCAGCCTGCTGCCCAACGCATTAAGTAGAGGTCTAGTTGTATAGTTGGTAACAGGTTGGGACGCTGTACTTTTACGGCTACTTCTTCGCCAGTATGTAAGAAACCGCGATAAACTTGACCTAAGCTGGCGGCGGCGACTGGGTTAGGAGAAAGTTGGCGATAAGCTTGTTGAATTGTGCATCCGAGTTCTCTTTCAATAATCGAGTAAGCGATCGCATTATTAAAAGGTGGTAGTTGGTCTTGTAGTTTAATTAGTTCTTCTAAAAAGTCTTTGCGTATTAAGTCTGGACGTGTGGAAAGTGCTTGTCCAACTTTAATAAAGGTGGGTCCTAGGCGTGTCAGGATTTTTCTAAGTTGAGTGGCGCGTTTCAACTTGTTCTGTTCGGCTTGATTTGTCCAGTCATCCCACTTTAAACTGAGGACGAAGCTAGAAAATAACCAAACGACCGATAAGGCACGCCAAATTACAGCCCAGGGGCGAAAACGGTAATATTGGGCGATCGCTTGGGCGCTATACCGCCTCGGGGGTTCGGGAGAAACAAGTTTAGCCTGACTCACGCTTATTATTTACCTCTGTTAACTATAAAGATTGTTTAACTTTTTCTTTTTATTAAATTATAGTAGCTTTTACTACAATTATCTAAGTTTTGTAACAAATGATTCATCTTCAAAAAACTTAATGGTAGCTATTGACTAAATCGAAATCACCGATTAAGAGATTACTACAGCCAAATATGCCGATTTCCTAACAAGTGGCAAGTTTTAGTTTTATCCACTTGTTAGGTTGACCTCAAAGAGAATAGGGACTACTTGGCTTTAGCTTCCAGATTTTCCATGCGACTCTTTAGTTCCTGATTTTCTTTTTTCAACAAATCAAGTTCCTCCCGTAACTGCTTGACAGCTTGATCAGAACCGACGTTTTTCTGGACTTTTTGAATGGCTTCTTCGGCAATGCGGCGGACTCGTCCGTCAGGAGTTTGGTCAGCAAGCGATCGCAAAACCCCCATTGCCTTGCTTGTCTCCATTTGCCCTAATGCTGAAGCTACCGCCACTTGCGTCAAAAAGAAGCTTTCTGCTGCCAGTTCCTCTAATTGCTCTAAAATCCACTCAGTATTATTGGGTGTTTGACCTGTAGAAATGGTTCCCAGCACCCGAATAGCCGTCAGGCGTAGAGGTTGGGCGATACCAGGCGTCGTGTATTCCAAAATCACATCCAGCGCCACTGGTGAGGACTTAATTTGACTCAAACCAGAAATTGCACCACTACGAACTACTTCATTCCAGCCAGCCCGTTCTCGCAGCACATGAGTTAATAATTGCAACACCTCATCTTCTTGATTTTTGAGGTTACCTGAAACCATTTTACCCAAAGCACTAGCAGCAGATGCTTCCACATAGTAGCTAGCATCTCCTTTTTCCAGTAGTTGCTTCAGGGCGCCATAACTTTCCATTGTCTTGATTTTACTCAAAGACTCCACTACAGCGCGACGCACACGGGCGTCTTTGTCCTGCAAACCCAAAACTAAAGCGGCAGCAGCTTGGTCTATTTTGACATTTGCTAATTGTTTGGCAACTTCTGCCCGCACCCCCCAAAAAGGATCATTTGTCAAGACATCTGATAAAGTTTTTACGACTTCTAAACCACCTTTTTTGGCTAAGGCTTTGGCGGCAAAGATGCGAGAAATGGGGTCAGGATCAGATTGTAATTGAGCTTTCAGTTCTGGTATAGGATACTCTAAAGCGACTGTTTTCAGGTAGTTATTGCCGCAATCGAAACTAATGAATTGAGGCTTTTTTTCTAAGGGGAAGTAGAAGCTTTGTTCGCGTTCATAAACTCGGACAGTGAAGGTTTTGAGTTGAGGAGTTGTGTTGTCTTCAGTATAACCAAAAGCGATCGGTATTTTCAGGTCAAATAACTCACTTTCGCTACCAGTTTTAGCTTCTTTTGCCTGAGTTTGAGTAATGGTAAGTTTTGCCAACTGGCTATCAGCATCCCAAGCATAAGCAACCTTATAATCAGGATGACCACCCCGATAAACATATTGGTCGAAAAGAAACATTAAGTTTCGACCAGTTGCCTTTTCAATTGCCCGTAGTAGGTCGATAGTTTCTACGGTTTTATGAGCATTATCCTGAACAAAGGTAGCGATCGCTTTCCAGAATAACTCGTCACCTAATTCGGTGCGAATCATGTGATAGACACAAGCACCTTTTTCGTACAAATGTCGGTCATAAAGTTCGATTGCTTCTCGATAAACATGAGTTACAATCGGACGACGGTAGCGGGAACTGTCTTCAAATAAGTAGCTTCGGGCTTCTCCTAATAGGTAATAAGCAGCATCGTCGGCGCCATATTCATAGTCTGTCCAAAATACTTCAGAATAGGATGCTAGCCCTTCTTTAATCCAGGCATGGGACCAGTGTTTAATAACAACTAAATCACCAAACCATTGATGAGCAAGTTCGTGGGCAACTAAACTTTCTGTACGTTGATTATCTAATGCTGCGCGTTCATCTAGCAAGCAGCGGTCGGTTAATAAAGTGGTGGAAGTATTTTCCATGCCACCAAAGATAAAATCATCAACGCAAACTTGGGCGTATTTGGGAAATGGGTAAGGATAGCCAAATTTCTCGCTGAAAAATTCAATCATGCGAGGCGTTTTGCCCATGCTGCGACGGGCATCTTCTTCATAGCCTTTTTCGACATAATAGGTGACGGGTTTGCCTTGCCATTCGTCGCGAATTTCGGCAAAGTCACCAACAGCTAAGGTCATTAAATAGGTAGGATGAACTTGCTTTTGTAGCCAGTGATAAATTTTATAATTATCTTCTTCTTCGGTGGCAATAAGTTCGCCGTTGGAAATGGCAATGTAGGGTTTTTGTACTTTAACGCGAATTTCTGAGGTTGCTAGTTGCCCTGGATAATCGAAACAGGGAAACCAGAAGCGCGAGTCTTCATCTTCGCCTTGTGTCCAAACTTGGGTCGGTTTGTTGGGATAATGTTGGTTAGGGACGATGAAGTAAAGACCTCGTTGGGGTTTTTCGACACTGTAGGCGATCGCAATTTTTATAGCTTTGCCTGCTTGGGTTGACTTTTGCAACTGAATGTGCAGAAACTCTCCGTCATAGTCAAAAAATTGTGGTGTTTCGTCAACTTGCACTGACTGGATATTTAAATTAACTGCATCTAGCGTCACCTGACTGATACCATCACGTACAGGCATTACGGTAATACTACAAGTGCCACTAAAGCTTTGATTTGCGATATCTAGGCTTAAATCTAAAAAAATATGTTCGACTTGTCCAGGGCGGTCTGGGTTATAATGTGGTCTAGCACCAGGTAATTCAAAGGATTTGTGACCGTTTTTTGCGGTATCAAAATAAGATTGCGACATTCTGGAACCTATAAAATTAAGCAGTCTTAGAAGTTTGCTGAGGTAGAGTCCCCGACTTCCTAAGCTGGGAGGATGATTCTTTCACCTTAGCGCGTCTGAACAGAGGAATCAGTATTTCAGCTCATAAATCCAGGCTTAATACTGTTCTAAACTTAATTTAAACCCAGGCAACACCTCTTCGCCAGATAACTGAGTTGGCAAATTAATTATTTCTATCTGCTGTTGTTGTCGATAAATTTCTACCTGCTGTTGTTGAGGATTAATTAACCAAGCTAACTGCACACCAGCATCTAAATATTCTGACATTTTCTCTCGTAGTGTCGCTAAATTCTCACTAGCTGACCTCAATTCAATGATAAAATCTGGTGCAATGGGTGGAAATTTCTTTTTTTGTTCTGGGGTAAGTGCTTCCCAACGTTCTCGCCGTATCCAAGCAGCATCTGGAGAACGATCAGCACCATTTAGTAATTTAAAGATAGTAGATGAACTAAAAGTGTAACCTAATTTAGTTTGTCGATTCCAAATTCCTAAATCAATTATCAATTCTGCTTCTTGATTGCCACTTTCTCCGCCAACAGGTGTCATAATGATTAAATCTCCTTTGCTTGTCCGCTCAAAGTTTAACTCGCGGTTGTTTTGGCACAACTGGTAAAATTGTTCATCTGTTAGTTGAACACTGTCTAAATTTATGACCAGTTGAGATGTTAGGTGTTCGTTGGGTATTATTTGCAGCATTGGTTGCCTCACTTTCTCTATGAACCCAATTTAACTGGCATTAGTTGGTATTTTGACGGCAAGGTTAACTAAGGAGAGTTGCCCCGGCAAATCATTTATCTCTAATTTAATAATGTTGGGCGATTTTTTGCTTGCCAGTTTGAGACAATAAAGCTGATAGCTCAAAAATCATCTCAAAAAAAGCTTTTTTATGACAATTACTGCTAATACTAAACCTAACGTCGCTTCTGGGCTGGTTAATGGTCTTTTGGCAATTAAGCCCTTAGCGAATTTGGCGAAGCATCAAGCGCGTAGCATGATGATTAAGCGTGCTGAAAAGATTGGAGTGCCTTGGCGTCAGAGAGTGCAAGAGTTGCAGACTCGTGACTGGGATGTTGAACTTGCACAGGTAAAAGATGAATTGTTGAGTTATCCAGAGTATTATTTGCGGTCATTCCACGCTTATGAACAAGGTAACCTCAGTTGGGAAGCGGCTTTGGAGGTGGAAGTTGCCGCTTATGCCGTCCATGCCGGAATTTGGAAAGAGGCTGGAAGGCAAGGGGATGCCAGGCTAAGACAAACTTACCATAAAATCGTTAATGAAATCAAGACCCAACCAAAAGATATTTTAGATTTGGGTTGTAGTGTAGGTATGAGTACCTTTGCCCTGCAAGAAATCTATCCTGATGCTAACTTGACTGGTGTGGATTTGTCGCCCTACTTTTTGGCAGTGGCACAATATAACTCTCAGGAACGAAATGTTAAGATAAATTGGAAAAATGCGGCAGCAGAAACGACGGGTTTACCTGATGCTTCGTTTGATTTAGTATCAGCTTGCTTGCTATTTCATGAACTACCTCAAACAGCCTCCAAACAAATTTTATCAGAAGCACGGCGTTTATTACGTCCAGGTGGCTATCTAACGATTATGGATATGAATCCTAAGTCAGAAATATATGCTAAAATGCCTCCTTACATTTTGACATTACTCAAAAGTACTGAGCCATATTTAGATGATTACTTTGCTTTAGATATTGAGCAAGCTATTGTTGATGCTGGTTTTGAAACACCAACTATTACAGCTAATACTATGCGACATCGCACTATTGTTGCACAGGCAAAAGCTTAAGTTGAAGTAATATTTAGAAAGGGGGCATTGCCTTTTGTGATGTCTCCTCTTAAATATACTAATTGCAGTTTGAAATGAAAAATTTATTACCAGAAAATCTGGCAAATCTCATCAACCGATTGACAGATTTAAAAAAAATCACAAATACACCTGATACTATTTTATTTGACTCGATTAATGCTGCTCAAGAAATAGCTTTTACGCTAGGCGGCAAATGGGATGAATGTAATGGTGTAATAGTTTCTAAATATGACGAAGTAGCTGTTAATACCGCCGCCAAGTTGCATAATTCCTCTTGGTGTAAAAAAGGAGATAAAAAAGCTGTCTTAATTCGCTTGAATGTTGAGGAATTAATCAGGCGCTATACAGGCGGAGAACGGAATTTTAGCAATGCTAACTTAAGGCGTGCCACACTAACAAATTGCAGTTTGCCTGAAATAAATCTGAGTTTCGCTAAGTTAAATGCCGCTAACTTAACAGAAGCTAATCTTAGTAAAGCTGAATTAACAGCCGCTGATTTAAGTGGGGCAAATTTAAGTTATGTAGACTTAAGTGATAGTAGTTTAATAAGAGCAAATTTAAGTAAGACAAATCTGAGTTTTGCTGATTTAAGAGGTGCAAACCTGCAAGCAGCTAACCTCCAAGAAGCTTGTCTTTATCAAGCCGACTTAAGAGGTACTAATCTAAATTTGGCAGATTTAAGGAGAGCTGATTTAACGGAAGCCAAACTTAAAGGCGCTAACTTAACCAATACTCAGCTAACTCTTACTGAGTCTGAAAAAGCAGCCTTATTAATTTAAAATCGTAGCTTGATTTCAATTATCAAAGTAAATAACTGGAGTTAAAGATTGAGCGAGGCAGAAACAGATATTGTCGTTATTGGTAGTGGTATTGGTGGCTTAAGTTGTGCGGCACTTTTGGCACGATATGGCTTCAAAGTTACCGTTTGTGAGAGCCATTCTATTGCTGGTGGCGCTGCTCATGGTTTTGAGTACAACGGCTATAAATTCGATTCTGGACCATCACTTTATTCGGGTTTATCTTATAGTCCTTCTGCTAATCCTTTGCGACAAGTTTTAGATGCAATTGGTGAAAAATTACCCTGTTTAACTTACGATACTTGGGGTTGTTGTTTGCCAGAAGGCGAGTTTGAAACATCTGTTGGTGCCGAGCAATTTGCAGAAATTATAGAGAAGTTTCGTGGTCAGCAAGCTGTTAGTGAATGGCGTGCTTTACAGCGTGTGATGGAACCCTTTGCTAGTGCGGCTGTAGCAATTCCACCTGCTGCTTTGCGCTTTGATTGGGGTGCGGCTTTAACGGTTGGTCGTTTTGCTGGGTCTTTCTTGCCCCATACGGCGAATGTGGTGAAGTTAACGGGACCATTTAGCCGCATTATGGATGATGTGGTGCAAGATCCATTTATCCGCAACTGGCTCAATATGTTGTGCTTTCTGCTGTCTGGACTTCCTGCCGATAGTACGAGTGCCGCCGAAGTTGCTTTTATGTTTGCAGACTGGTATCGTCCTGGTGCTGTGTTGGACTATCCGCTAGGTGGTAGTGCGGCGTTGGTTGAGGCGTTAGTGCGGGGACTGAAACGATATGGCGGTGAATTGCGCTTAAATGCTCATGTTGAGCAGGTTTTGGTGGAGGGTAAGCGTGCGGTTGGAGTGCGGTTGCGGGGCGGCAAACAGATAATTGCGCGTCAGGCGGTTGTCTCGAATGCCTCGGTTTGGGATACCTTGAAGTTGCTGCCAGATGAAGCTGTTCCCAAATCATATCGAACTTCTAGGCAGGCAACGCCAGAATGTGATAGTTTCATGCATCTTCATTTAGGTATTGATGGTGAAGGTTTAGAAAAACTGGGCTGTCATTATATTGTGGTTAATGATTGGCAAAAGGGCGTAACGGCAGCACAAAATATGGTGTTGATATCGATTCCGTCGGTGCTTGACCCAACTCTTGCCCCGTCTGGAAAACACACGATTCATGTCTATACGCCTGGTAATGAACCATATAAGCTATGGCAGGGGATGGATCGTAAAAGTGCGGAATATGCGCGCTTGAAGGGCTTGCGGGCTGAGGTGATGTGGCAGGCGTTAGAGAGAATTATTCCTGATGTGCGATCGCGTTGTGAGGTAACCTTGGTTGGTACACCGTTAACTCATGAGCGCTTTCTGCGACGGCATCATGGCTCTTATGGTCCGGCATTGCGGGCAGGAAAAGACTGGTTTCCAGGTTCAGGGACGCCTCTTGCCGGGTTACTTTGTTGCGGAGATTCGACTTTTCCAGGTATTGGTTTGCCTGCAGTTGCTGCTAGCGGTATGATTGCGGCAAATACGCTGGCGCCAGTTACAAAGCATTTGCAAATGCTTCAAGATATTGGCTGTATTTCTTAGTTGTTTTAGTTAATTAGTATGATGTCTCTTCAAGTTTATGGCATTCCCAGTTGTGGTACTTGTAAAAAGGCGGTAATGTGGCTCCAAAATCAGGGAATTGAGTATGAGTTTATTGATACTAAAGAAAATTCTCCAACTGTTGAGATGATTCAAAGTTGGGTGGAAAGTTTGGGTTCTAAATCGATGCGGAATACTTCAGGACAGTCTTATCGCGCTTTGGGTGAAGAAAAGCAAAATTGGACAGATAAACAGTGGGTTGAGGCGTTTTCTAAAGATGCCATGCTACTAAAACGACCACTTTTTGTTAAGGATAAAAAGGCGGTTTTGGTAGGATTTAGGGCAACAGAAGATGTGCTAAGAGATAAGTTGGGGTTGTCGGGTTGAAAAGAGTGTAATTTCTCTATAATTAAGAAGTCTAGAGAGAGGAATTATGGTTATGACAGAAGCGAGAAATGTACTGGGTGGACAACTGGAAGTTTGCTGTGGATCTCCGATGACGGGATATTATCGAGATGGCAAATGTAATACTGGTGGGGGTGATTTTGGTGCTCATATTATTTGTGCCAGATTAACTGAAGAATTTCTGACTTTTACAAAGTCGCAAGGCAATGATTTGAGTACACCGCTTCCTGAATATAATTTTCCTGGTTTAAAACCTGGTGACTGTTGGTGTTTGTGTGCTTCTCGCTGGAAAGAAGCACTAGATGCTGGTGTTGCACCACCTGTTATTTTGTCGGCAACTCATGCTTCTATGGTGGAATATGTGTCTTTGGCTGAGTTGAAAAAACACGCTTTTGATGCTAGTTAAAGTTGAGTTTTAGCGAGGAATTAAAACGCGCCAAAGTATGAAAGCGGTAAAAGTTACATAGCCAAAAACTGTGATCCAATCTTGCCAATGCTCAGATGTAGAAAAATCAACCATTACTTTTGAAAGAAGCTACAAATAAGTTTACCAGCACCGTTGGTTTGAAAGGGAATAACTTTGCCATCTTGCCGAACTCGAAAGCGATCGCGACAGTTATATAATTCTATTGGTCTTACTACTTGATCAACACTAACAGCGGCTCTGTATTCCCAGTAATTTTTGGCACTACGCTTAATACTTATTATACAAATTAAGTGTTCGCTATTTCGACAAAATGAAGCTTGAGCTGGCAATACTGGCGCAAATAACACGCTCAAAAATAGCAGTAAGCTAATCAATCTTACCAAAATAGGCATAATCATGACACAAGCAGAAAAAGTCTTAGTTGCAGGCGCAACAGGCGGAGTTGGACAGCTAACTGTAGCCATGTTACTAGAAAAAGGTTACTCAGTGCGCGTTCTCTGTCGTAGTGCTGCCAAAGCCCAAACTATGTTTAATAATCAAGTAGAAATTGTTGTAGGTGATATCCGTAAC
>JBATUR010000091.1:0-52784 GCA_049671305.1 Coleofasciculaceae cyanobacterium | reverse complement strand
GCAATGGCAAATGATCCAGATATTCAATCAGAAATAGCAGCAATTAATAAAGAGTTTGCTATTACTGAAATGGATGGTTTATCAGGTTTATGACTCTTGAAAGAGGTCAAATTTACTTTGTTAACCTTAATCCAATTCAAGGAAGAGAACAAGCGGGAGAAAGACCAGTTTTAATTTTATCGATTAATGCTATCAAATTATCACCCTTGGTTGTCACGGTAGTTGTCGGCACAAAAGGGGCAAATATTCGCCAAGATTTTCCCACAAATGTACGTGTCTCCCCGCAGGAAAGCGGACTTTCTCTAGAAACAGTGTTCCTTGGTTTTCAGATACGTTCTTTGGATAAAAGGCGATTTCCTGAGCAACCAGCAGGACAACTATCAGATGCGAAAATGTTGGAAGTTGAAGCTGCTGTTCGTTACTGTTTAGGTTTATGAAGGCAGTTAAGAGCGATCGCGTGCGTAAAGATTTTGGGTGCGATAATTGCCGAAACGCACATCTCCATACTCACATCCGGCACGGGTAATTAATTCTATTGCTAATGTAGCGAGGTCGGTGGCGGTTGTAATTGCTGCTGGTGCTTGTACCATAGGAAGTTTTTTAGGGCTTTATCTCGTATTGTAACGATTGCGCTGGCTGACTATGGGTGCGAGTGTTGTCACGGTTTCGAGCTTGAGGATCTGATGCAACTCTTAAAAGTGAAAGCGACACTACTGTTCATACGAATAGGTAGAAAACTTAGAATAGAGAGAATCCTTCAGACTGATTTAACTTCTAATCATGTTACTTTCCGAAGTGCTTCCCCTCTTAAAAGAGCTATCTCATAGAGACAAGCTGCTACTACTTGATTTTCTAACATCTGAATTGCTAATAGATGCTGGCTTAACTCGATTAGAAACTCAAAGCAAGTTATCTAGTCCAACTTTGTATGACTCTTTTGAAGCTGCTGCCGTTTTAGCGAAGGCATTGGCTGACGAGCAAGCAGCAAAGCATGGTTGACAAAACTAGATTTGTGTTTACTCAAATGAATAGTGAGTTAGGGGAATTCAGTACACTCCCCTACTTGCCGTTGACTCTGACTTATCAGGATCGAGCATTAAATGTGTCAGGATTGCTAGATACAGGAGCCAGTGTTAATGTATTGCCGTATGAGATGGGGTGGCAGTTAGGAGCCGTTTGGGAACGCCAAATGTTAGCCGTTCAGTTGGGGGGTAATCTAGCAGAATTTGAGGCACGAGCCTTGATTTTGTCAGCAAGAGTCGATCAATTTGCTCCTGTAAATTTGGCTTTTGCCTGGACAAGAGATAATAACGCACCATTAATTCTGGGACACATGAACTTTTTTTTGGAATTTGATGTGTGCTTTTACCGAGCTGAACTATCGTTTGAAATTAGTCCTAAAAAAATATTGTAAGCGTGAATTTGTAGAGTGATCGTGTTTTACGAGCAGCCTTGAATGTTATATCACTCATGTTAAATATCAAAGAATTCAGACAATATCTGCGATTCCTGATATAGTTCCTCATCTATAGGAAGACCAAATTTATCCTCAATTAAATCTTTTAGCTCAAGCACGCAACTTGCTAGCTCAATAATTAATCCGTAAAACCTAAATTTAAAGGCTTCTCTTATCCTTTGACGATTCACAATCAAGCTTTCTTCTGCTAAATCGTCTTCTCTTAACGAACCTAGCCACCTTTCTTTCTGCTCTTTTACAAAATTAATGATTTCTCTTTGCTTTTGTAGCTCGAGATGAAAGTAATATCCATTCATTACTAAATTAAGTATATTAAATATTGTTCGCTCTCCAAGATCGCAGGTTAGATCAGGGAATGGAGAAATATAATCAACATATTTTTTTTTGTATTTCTCATAATTTTCATTATATTTATGAAAATTAAATTTAGTCTGAACTTCCTTTAAGCGACTCATAATTGAAGTATCATCCTCAATACAAATTCTTATTTTGCCTGCAATCCTATTAAAAAAGACATCCTCCTGATCCATAATAAATGGACGTAAGATTGTGAGCATTTCTATAAAATCTTGGCGCTCTGGAACTATTGCCTTTGTTAATTCGTCGCCTAAAGCCAATGCCATCTTGGGCTTCCCATTTTTAAAGAAATTGCACAAGGATAGTCGATCAGCTTGATTGATAAACCTCTGAAGCTGCTTTTTACCTTCTGAATTTAATTGTTTAGACATTTTGAAACAATTATAAAATAGTAATCAATATGTGTATAGTGTCTAATTTTAGCTTGTAAATTAATTTACCATAAAAATGCCCGAAGTTCCAAAACTCCGAGCACACAACAACACATCAATCAAGAATATTTGGTTAGTTAGGCATTACCATCGCAACCTACATTACCTAAGCTTCCTTCCAGAGTTTCTGAATTTCATCCGGCAAGAAACCAGCAATTTCCTTCTTTCTTTCCTCAGATAATTCATCTTTGGTTGCCGAAAAAACCGCTTTAACAATAGTTTCTGGTTTTATCCCTTCTTGCAAGCTACCTTCTTGACGAATCCGACGTAGGAAAGTCTCGGATTTAATAATTAAAGGTGGACGAATCCGGCTCAGAAAACTGACAATAGGATTAGTATCTTTCCACAAGTCGGCAATTTCATTTTGTAAGGCTTTATCTTCAGTAGGTTCTGCTTCTGTATGCAGTTCTTTCACTACTCGATCAGAAGCTTCTGTAGTCATCATATCGCGCATAGTGCGGAAGACTACCTCTGTGATATCTCTAGCATCAAAAATGTCCTCTAATTCCCCTTTAACCATTACTTTTTCCAGGAATGGCATATCCTTGGTAGCGATGGGAGTCGTTGGACCTTCTTTGAGCGCTTGTGGGGGATTTGCTTCCATTTTTTCCAGCATTTTGCGACCTTTTTCGGTCAATTGTGCTCTTTTGAAAGCAATTAAATGAGGCAATGGACCATCGGGTGCACCCAAAGAATTAGCTACTCTAGCATCAAATTCTTTAGGATTAACGGCATCTGGAACATCTTCTTGATTAGCGTAGGCATTGCCGCTAAACTCAGCATCAATATATTGTTTTTGATTTAAATAATCCAGATGTCCTAAAAGATCGGCTTTGGAAAGTTCGCGTCCTACTATATCATTTTCGGTTAAAGTGACGCCATGTTTTCCTTCTGCTTCCTGGTCACCTTGACTAATCTTCTTGAGTAAGATATACATAACATCTTCTCGTAAAGCGATCGGCATAAAAGTCTCCTAAACTATCTAAATTTGAACTAAAGTGATTAACTAAGTTGAGCCTGGATGACCAGAATTTTTTAGGTAATTACATATACTAATGCTTTGACAAAAAAACATATAGCTGATTTTTGCCTTTGCTCTTAGGATAAGAATTGTTCCAGTCTCTTTTAGTAGAATAGAAGGGATCATCTTTGACAAACATCTGCCACAGGATGCATTCTTTATTTATCCTTAGTTAGATTTTGAGGCAGGTAAGGTGACGGTAACGGTTGTGCCTTGGTTGAGAATGCTGGTTACTTGAATCTGTCCGTGGTGGTTTTCGACTATTGCTTGTGCGATCGCAAGTCCTAATCCTGAACCCGCCGCCGCCGCATATTTCCGAGCCGGATCGACGCGATAAAAACGATCAAAAATATGTGGTAAGGCTTCTTCGGAAATGCCGATCCCTGTATCCCGCACCTGCACTTTTAGTAATGAATGCATAGTGCGTCCGCTAACGCTGCTAGGACGTTCTATTTGTTGCAATTCTACCTGAACGGAGGCAACACCCGGAATTTCGGTTGCAGGTGTGTACTGTATGGCGTTACTAACTAGGTTGGTAAATAAGCGTGCTAATTGATCCCAGTCTCCTTGGAGTGTAAAGGGTTCTTCTGTTAGGGCAGATGCTTCGGTGGTATTATTAAAGGGTGAATCGACAAAATGTAAGGATAAAGAAATACCTTTTTCGGCTGCGACTAATTGTTGTTCTTCGATTACTTCAATCAGTAAAGCATCGAGTGGTATATCTTGCTGTTGAGGTTGGACAATACCGCTATCAACACGAGCTAAAAAGAGCAAATCATTAACTAATCTACCTAAGCGTTGTGTTAATCTTTCGACTACTTTAAGTTGCTGGCGTTGTAATTGTGGTTCAAAATCTGGATCAGCTAATGCCACTTGTACATTAGTCTGAATCATCGCGATCGGATTTCGCAATTCATGGGAAGCGTCGGCGGTAAATTGCTTGAGACGACTATAAGACTCGCGCACTGGTTTCATGGCTAAACCAGACAGCAACCAACCAATAGCTGCAGTGGAAATTATCATGGCAATTGTACCGAAACCTAGGTCAATTATTAACTGGTGACTAGGTTTTGTAACTTCAAACCAAGGATGACTTACCCGCAGGTATCCTAAAACATGACGACCGATTTCGACTCGTTGTGTGACTTGTCGTAGCAGGTGGTTGGCGGAAGAATGAACAGTTTCGCCGTTGTTGTTGGGATTTAGGGGAATATTGAGCGGTTCAGATAAGGTTGACCATCGCAACTCTCCAATGGCACTAAACCATTCTAAGTCGATGTGGTCATCTTCTACGGCATCGGCGTTGTCTCGAAAACTGGCTTCAACGTTGACTCGGTAAGGTGAAATACCATCGATGGGTTGAATAACAAGCGATCGCTCTACCACTTCTACCACGTGTTTTAAAGTATCATCAACTCGCTCAATTAAGGTACTACGCACATATAGATATACGCCCGTTGCAAATAGCAAAAGTAAGATGGCAGTTACGGTAGTATACCAAAGAGCAAGGCGGCGGCGAGTTGCTTGAAACATTCGTTTGAATAGTATTAATTATCAGATTGTAAGGGAGAAAACTTACACTTAACTTCTTCTCAATTACTTTGAGCCTAATAACCCCTTACATTTTCCCAACAATCAATAAACCCAAAACCACAAAAGCTCAAAGATTTTTATTAAAACTTTATAGTTAAAAACTTCACCACAGCATTTTACCCTTTTAAAATCTAAAATGCATCCCATGATTCACTCGTACGATAGAGGGACTTCCGAACATTACACTACTACACTGTAGGAGTTCTCTGATAATATAGTTATTTCCTATGTTGTCCTATCAGTGTCCTCCGTTACGTGTTCTTGTGGTTGATGACCATGAGTTAACTAGATTCAGTCTTAAATTAGCCTTCGCTAACCAAAACAACATTGAGTTGGTTGGTCTAGCCAGCAATGGCAAAGAAGCAATCGAAATGGTCGAGCATCATCATCCTGATGTTGTCATCCTCGATCTGCAAATGCCAGTTATGGATGGGTTGAGTGCATCTACCCACATCAAAAGTTTAAATCCCGATACTCAAATTATTGCCTATTCTTCCGTAGAAGACCCTCAAATTGAGGTAATGAGCCAAACCGCTCCTATTGATGTCTTCTGCAAAAAAGATACAGCTACCCAAGACTTAATTAACTTAGTTAAGCAATTAGGTAGCCGTAACCATAACTACCGGGGTAGCTCAACAGCCAACTGCTATACCGAGCAATGAAAAAAAAAGCCGCTCTCTCTATAAAGAATTACAAGAGCGGCATCTTAAAAATTGAGCTTAATTAGTTAAATCCTACGGCATTTGGGAAAATACGTCTAAATTCATCAATCAAATCATCGAGTTCTTCCAGTGCCTGATTAACATCAATTCTGAGGGTTCCTAAATCTGGTTGCTCCAAAAGTTGCAAAAGAGATTCCCGGCGGCTTTGAATTAAGAGAACTCGTTCGCGGAGCATTTCTGGGTCCATCATTTTTAGTTTAATCTCCTTTTATCCCTTCTATAAATAAGACTAGCGCAGGAAAGGTGGTCTTTTAGGCTCAACGGGTTTATTTTTCACCGCTTCAGCCATAAACCCTTTTAGCGCCTTCTCGCGATTTGTCATAAAAGCTGACCAAAATCCTGGTTGAAACTCGTCCATTGTTTTTGCCAAAGCCCAAACATCAACAGCCAAGATATTGTAAAGCGTTTCATCTTCCTTCTTGAGCGAACTCAATTGCTCTAGAATGACTCGACTTTTAGGAGATTCTTGTTGATTTTCGTCTTTAATCATCTCAAAAACTCAGTTAGGTATATAAAACCGTAAGTATAAATCCCTTAACTTAAATGATTGGGGTGATGTTGATAACCGCCCCTACTTGCTCAAATATAGATAAATTAACCAACTTTTTTGCTTTAAAGAATAATTGTGCCAGTTTTTAGCAGTTAGTCATCAAGCGATCGCTTTTTCACCTTTCAAAATTGTAATATTCTACCAAGATAGCTTGAAACTAAGGCTTGACCTTCAAGCGGTACACGAGTCATGAAGCACCAAAGCCAAGATTATAGACTTTTATTCGAGATTGCACCCACAGCCAACGATAATAAGAAGTGATAAAAGAGAGATAACTTAATAAAGATGTTACGCAGAACTTCCCTCGGAACGTTAGGCTTGTCTGTCGGCGGTGTAATGGCAATCATGGGCTTCGTCGCCTACGCCAAAGGCAACTCTACCTTAAACTTAATCGGATTCTTCTATGGCATTCCCATCTTACTGGGAGGACTAGCCCTCAAAGCCTCAGAACTCAAGCCTGTACCCTTGAGTGAACCAACTCCTCCCTCGGTGCTACAACTGCGAGACGAAACCGCCACCGAAACTCAAAACCAAATTCGCAAAGACGTAACCCGCTATCGTTATGGACAAGAAGCCCATTTAGACAGTTCTTTAGAAAGTTTGGGCTTATCGCCTACCGACGACGAAAGACCATTACTTGTCGCTGTAAGAGAAACCGCAATCGATGAATCTTATGCCTTAATCTTAGAGTTTGAATCGCCCTTAATTCCCTTTGAAACTTGGCAGGAAAAACGCGAAAAAATTGAAAGATTTTTCGGTCCTGGTGTACGAGTCACAGTTACAGAAGGCGAAGAAAGTCGTGTGGAAGTAGCAATGATTGCCACACCTCAAACTGCAGCTAGCGTCTAAAGTTCTTGCTACTTTTCCAAGCGCACAACATACCACTGCAAATACTCCCCAGGTTCCATATCAAGTTCACAAGAAGTATCCATCAGATATTTTGCTTGTGCTTCTATATCGGCAAACTTCTGCAAATCTCGTGGCAAGTCATCTTGCCGAGTTGCTAAAATCGCCTTGAGTTTGAGTAGTAACTCTTCTGGAGTAAGAATTTGCTCTGGTTGATTGGTTTCTAGTACAACGAAGGCGTCTTCCTGAAACATGATTGAGTCTGGCATGGAGTTCTAACTTAGGTAGTGTAAGTGCAAATAAAATTCGCTATCGTCAAGTGTACTGCTATCAACCCGCAAGATTAATATGTTCCTCTCCCTTGAATACGAATCGGCTTTGGAATCATTAGGATATGACTATTTTGATGAAGTCTCAGCAGCGGATTTTCCTCAACATATTTTACGTTTTCGCAATGACCAATTGTTACCACTTTTGGGGCTAAATCCTCTGGAAGTAAAAGATGCTGATTTTATCCAAGCTTTTGGTAAATTTCAAGGTGTGCGACCTTTTTTAGCATTACGATATCATGGCTATCAATTTGGGGAATATAACTCTAGATTAGGGGATGGGAGAGGTTTTTTGTATGGGCAAGTACGGGGAACTGATGGCGAACTTTATGACTTTGGTACGAAGGGTTCTGGCACTACTCCTTATTCACGAAGTGCTGATGGTAGGCTAACTCTTAAAGGTGGTGTAAGAGAAGTTTTGGCAGCAGAAGCTTTGCATAATTTGGGTGTGCGGACTTCTCGTTGTTTAAGTTTAATTGAAACAGGTGAGGCGCTGTGGCGGGGAGATGAACCTTCCCCCACACGTTCATCGGTAATGGTGCGTTTTAGCCGTTCTCATATTCGTTTTGGAATGTTTGAACGGTTGCACTATTTTAAGCGTCCTGATTTAATTAAAAAGCTTTTAGACCATGTAATTAAGGAATATTATCCTAAGATTAATTCTCTTGAATTAGGAGAAGCTGAGAAGTATCTACAATTTTATGCCGAGTTAGTAGAAAGAGTGGCGCAATTGGTGGCACAGTGGATGGCAGCGGGATTTTGTCATGCTGTTTTGAATACAGATAATATGTCGATTACGGGTGAAAGTTTTGATTATGGTCCTTATGCTTTTATTCCAACTTATAATCCTGATTTTACAGCCGCTTATTTTGATTATTACGGACGCTATAGTTACAGCAATCAACCAGGAATTTGTAAGCTGAATTTGGAGATGCTGCAACAACCTTTAGCTGCGGTAATTCCAACTTCTGAAATGGCAGCAACTTTAGCAAAATTTGATCAGCTT
Organism: Coleofasciculaceae cyanobacterium; assembly: GCA_049671305.1. Lineage (GTDB taxonomy): Bacteria > Cyanobacteriota > Cyanobacteriia > Cyanobacteriales > Coleofasciculaceae > CADCTM01. The sequence continues at coordinate 44,452 of JBATUR010000091.1, read as the reverse complement.
TATTACAATTATTATCGTCAGTTGATGGTTAATAAGTTAGGTTTTGCACAACTACCTGAAGCAGAAGCAAATCAGTTATTGAGCTTAACTGTGCAATTTTTAAGTGTTAGTCAGGTAGGTTATCATGCCTTCTTTTCTGAATTAGCACAGCAGTTTAAGCCAGCTTGGCGAGATGATGTTAATAATATATTCTCTACTGCCTCATTTTTAGAAACTACTGAACAGTCTTCTTTACTAATTAAATGGCGAGACTTTTATCATCATCTTTTACAGACTCTATCTGATATTCAACTAAACGAAATTACTCAATGTTTACAGGAGAAGAATCCTCAAACGGTGTTACTTCGTCCTATAATTGAAAGTACTTGGGAGGCAATTGCTAATCACGACAATTGGCAGCCTTTTTATGATCTTTTAACCAAGATACAGAATAAACAATAAACTGGCAATAGCCAACTGCTGAGAGGTAATTATTGATTTTTTAAACTAATGGCAAGTCTCAATTATGGGAGTTATTGAGTATATTGATTAAATATTGTAGAGACTGAGTATAATTCTTGGTCGTATTCTTTTTTAGTCAGAGCAAAAATTCCTTGATAGATTTGCTTCTCAATATCTAATTGTTCTTGAGTAGAATAAATGGGAATTGGTGAAGAAATTGAGAATTTATTGTTGGCTTCTATAACCAAATGACGATTAGGAATTCTGCTCAAAACATAGGCAACTAACTGCGGTCTAAAACTTTGATCTTTTAAGGTTGTTCTATCAACTAAATCAGGATAGCTAGCCAAAAAAGTTTCTACTTCTTCGTTAACTTTTAGCAAAGTTAAGTTGACAAGCGTTATAGCCATCTTGATACTCCTTGAATGCTACTGTGGTGAATCTAAAAAAGCAACCACACTGACCCACTGAAACAACTGCTTGTAGGATTTTTCACCTTAACGATTAGAGACTAACACTTCTAAGTGAAAAATTGGGGAAGAAATCGGGAAGAAATCGAGAAGAAATTAATGTTTTTAAGAAAAAAGTTTTCTCGTTTTTTAATTTTTAAAATAATACAATAACATAATTTCTACATCCTCAAAGTAAAAGATTGGGCAATACTTAATGAAAGGTTAAAAATTAAGCTAATAATTCTTAAGCAGTTCTGGAATTTTGCCTCACATTTTAAGGACTTGATATGAAAATAATTAGTTAGAAAAATTTTTAGCTTAGGTTATTTTAGAGTAACAAAAAAGTCGGTATGCTGATTTTTTACGATTAGCAATACACGCTTTTTTCTACCCTAATTCATAGTACCGCTCAAAATATCATGTAACTTCACCACATTACCAATAACCGCGATCGCTGGCGCACCAAATTGGCTGACCTCAACCTGTGAGACAATAGTTTCTAAAGTACCAATTAATTCTTCTTGTTCAGGTCGTGTTCCCCAACGAATCAAGGCAACTGGCGTTTCTAAACTTAATCCCGCCTCAATAAGTTCGGGAATAATATGGGGTAAATTATGAACGCCCATGTAAATTACAATTGTTTCTGAACCGTGGGCAATACTAGCCCATTTTACCTTTGGTCGGTACTTTCCTGCTGATTCGTGACCAGTTACAAAGGTTACTGAAGAACTATAATCTCGATGGGTTAAAGGAATTCCAGCATAAGCTGGTGCGGCAATTCCTGAAGTTACTCCCGGCACAACTTCTACTGAGATGCCTGCCTTTACCAAGTCTTGCATTTCCTCGCCGCCGCGACCAAAAACAAAAGGATCTCCTCCTTTCAATCGTACTACTATTGCTTGAGTTTGGGCGAGTTCTATTAACAACTCTGTGGTTTTTTCTTGCAATAAAGAATGGCGTCCCATCCGCTTGCCGGCATCTATTTTTTCGGCTTGAGGATTAATCATTGCCAAAATTTGTGGGCTTACTAATGCATCATAAATGACAACATCTGCACATTCTAATAATCCTTTACCTTTGAGCGTCATCAGTCCGGGATCGCCGGGTCCTGCACCAACTAAATAGACTTTTCCTAAAGAGTTCGGCTTGATTTTATCAATGTCTTGGGTCATGAGTTTTCAATTAAATTAATAATCAAATCTGCTAAATCTGAACTAGCACCAATGGGATTACACAAGCTTAAATCTAGTTCAGAAAATTGGTTTTGCAGACGAGTAACTTCTTGGGAAATAGCATCGGTAATGCCTCCAGAAAACAGAAAATAAGGCAGAATTGCGATCTTTTTTGCACCTTCTGAGGCTAAAATATTCACCTGATCTTCCAGGGAAGGCTTCACCAACCAATAAGCAACTGTAGCACCCAAATCCTTTGCCACGGCTTCAATTGGCGCATTGCCACCAGCACGGCGTGTGCCATGAGTCATCAAGATTTTGGCATCAGCGTTGATATTTGTTAACTGTTGCGCCAGCAGTTTAGCTAAACCTGGACAAGCGCCCAAATGCGATCGCACATTGATCACCATCGCATCACCTAAACTGGTTTTAGCTGCAGCAACTTCTGCCGGAATATCCTCCATAACATGGACTCCTGGCAACAAAAATAAAGGCAGCAATTCCAATTGATTGCAACCAGCAGCCAACGCCACGCTAGCAAATTGTCGCACTTGTTCATGCAATGGTATTTCCGCCAACTCTAAAGTTGCCGTCCCCACTAGAGGATACCGAGTACTATTCACAAGCACTTCCGGCGTTGCTATCCTCTCTTGATACTTAGAGAGCAATTGTTCGGCGCCTTGCTTGGGGATCAATGTCGCACCTTGAGTTTCTAACTTGGTGCGTAGCAATTGGGCGAGGGCATCCATGCCTTGGCTGGGGCGTGGGTCGCGACTTCCATGAGATATCAATAAATAAGCAGATGACAAGGGCAATACTGTATTAAAAAACTTTCTTTATTCTGTCTGAAATTTTAGCGTTTGACCGCAACAAATTTTGTATAAAGCAAAACTTTTTCTCAGAGCTTTCGCCAATTCCTCAATAATATATGATTAATTAAAAAATTGAGCCTGGAAGTTATAACTTCCAGGCTCTCACCATCTAACTATTTAGCAATCTAGCTGATAATTATGCTTTAGTTTCAGCAGGTGCTGCAATATAGTTAAAGTTTTCATCAGAATTCCAAGGTCCTCGCTCATCTTGTTGCCCATTTGTTGATAAATTGTAGTAGATATCAACAGTTTCATCAGGCTGCACATTACCAAAGAATGGCTCATCAAGTTTGCCTAATGAATCTAGCGCTTTCATGAACATTTTTGTGTGGGAAATTTCACGAGTCAGCAAATGTACCAATGACTCTTTTGTACCTGCGTCAGGAGCAAGTTTAATCAACTGCTCATAAGTTTGACGTGCTCCAGCTTCTGCCGCAATATTAGCCCGTAAATCTCGCACTACGTCGCCACCTTCGTTGAGATAGCTAGCAGTCCAGGCACTACCTTGACTATCTAAAAAGTGTGGTCCGATGCCGCGCATGGCAAATAATGTGCTGCTAAAAGCTTCAGTTTGGTCGGCATTTTTGGTGTGAGCTTCGATCAGTTTTCCCACCATTTCTAAGTGGCTGAATTCTTCAATGGCAATATCTTGAAGCATATCTTTGATGCCTGCATTTTCAACATGAAAAGACTGCACCCAGTATTGCAAAGCCGCTGTAAGTTCACCTGTTGCTCCGCCAAATTGCTCTAGCAAAAGTTGAGCAAAGCGAGGAGATGGGGTATCGACATTAATTGGCTTGCCGATGATTTCTTTTTTGTGAAAAAACATGAATTCTGCTCTCTTTAAGGATGAATATGTTAATGCTGAAAACTAAAGTTTGATGCTTTTAAACTGTCGAATTTTCAGTTATATGATTAACTTTAAGATAATTCTCGCTAGCAAACCTGCATCCCAAGATAGAGCTTGATAAACGGGCTTCTATAACCTTTGGATAAAAATAGGGAACACGGTATCCTGCATTCCCTACAATTTTTAGTTAATAACTTTTTCTAGATACCGCAATTAACTCGCCGGCGTTGACAATGATGATTCAGGCAATATACGTGCCACGGTTGCTTTCACAAAACCTTGCAAAAAAGCCGTACGTTGATTTTGCTGAAACACCTTTTGTAGTTTTTGTCCAAGACGTTCCAAATTAAACAATTTATCAGTTGCTGTATCGTGATAATCCTGTTCTTCCAAGTATTCAATCAGACTTAAACCGGCTAATCTAGTCAGATAAGCTGCACTGACTGCTTGCACTGCCCCACCTGCAATATATGTAAAAGCATTACTTTTGAGAATGCCGCCAATTGTTTGAGTAGAAAGCTCAACTAAGCCAAGTTTTAGCATCAAACTGCCCAAGGTTTTAGCCGTAGTTTGAGCTTGTTGCATAGAGAACTTCTGTTGATAAATTTCACCCAACTCGACAACTAATTGTCCACTAATTGCTGCTGTTGCTAGTAAGTCTAAAGCCGGGACTGGGTTAGCAAAAGCCGCTGCTGCAGCTATCCATTGATACTGTTCAATAACTGGTAAAGCGCGATCGCGTCTGACATTATTCAAGCGTGTTTTCACCTCTGCTTGCAACGCTACAGTTGCCCTCAAGGCAGTCGCCCAAACTAATTGTTGTGCTTCTGTTGCCAGAATTTGCGTCAAACGGCTGCTTAAAGCTATCACGTCAGGTTGTTGTGTTTCTATCCACTCTTGCACGGAGTCATCTGTTTGATGTTTTCTGACTTTCACTGGTGCAGGATTAGCAGCAATTCCGACAACATCTTCTGTCCCTAATTGCCAAGTCATGCGAGTTCGCAATTGTTGTAAAATAGTAGCTCTTTCTGTTGGCAAAAATTGATCTTGTTTGTTTAGAATTAGTATAATGCGCTGATTGGTTGCTCTCAGTTGCTGTAAAGCCTGAAACTCAGTTTGGGTTAAATCACCAGCAGTTACAAATAAGACCATATCTGAGGACAGATTAATATCTTTTAGCGCCGTTTCTGGCTCGGTATTGGTAACAAATAAAGCTGGTGTTTCTTTCAGATTGAGTTGTTGCTGTGTTTTTGGCAAGCAGTTAGATATTATTGGCAATAAACTAGTTTTACCAACACTTTTGCCACCAGCAATTGCTAAATTAAGCTCTTTTCGATCTAATTGGGCAGTTGCTTGTGTGAGTTGTTGTCGCAACTGAGTAATTGCTTCAGTATTATTAGCTTCAGTTTCTAGCTGGTTAATTAGAGTATCAGTTTGTACGATCGCTTTTTCTGCCATTTCTCGGTTGACAAGCGGCGACTGAGACGGCAACTCGATTGTTTTAGCCGTTTTCTGCTGCCAAAACCAAAACCCACCACCAACGGCAACGGCACCCAATACACCAAACTCACTCCACTGCACAATTGAGTGATGCAGACTTTGCCAAAACCACAGTGCAAATGATAAACCAACTCCTCCCACCAAAATAGGGCGTCGCAATTTTATCGCCATTTCTTCCTCCCGAATGCTACTCCTACCAAGACTCGCTGCTTGATAGCTGGCGCGAGTACTTATACTTTCTATGCTAATCCGAGCGGTGACAACTTCCCATGTTTGTGGAAAAATCTGATTCAGTCTGATGGCACTACTCTTCTGCTATCTACATGAGGATATTACCTTGAAATTTCAACAGTTTTTTATTAATTCAAGGGATAGTAGTATGTTGTGTCTTTGTCATATCTCCATGCAATTTCATCGGGATCATTTTTACTTGTCCATTCAGCAAAATCAGGTATTAGACGCTTGCGACTAATCGTACTTCGATCAATATCTAAGCGTTGTGCTAATTGTTTCTGATTTAAAAACTCTGGTATCCGGTTGTTATCTGATAAGTGTTCTTTTGAGCTTAAATCTTGTTCAGGTAGTAATCTAAATAAAGGCGGAGTATCTTCTTTCTTTTTTCGGGATGAAGCTTTCTTTTTCTTCGTTGGAGTAGTGTAATCCTGAGCTGTGTACTTTACAAGATTAACGTTTTTATTACTTACTTTTAATTCTTGAATAAGACTTTCGGTAAAATCTTTGCTTTTGAAAAAATTTGCATAGTCTATTTGAGAGTTACTATTATATTCAACTGCTTTTTGTATAACTAATTTTTTGGCTTCCATAAAATAATGCAAACAATTCTTATCATCCTCAAGCACCTTAATAATATTTTTACAATAATTTTCTATTTTTGGGCTTGTACAGGAAGGGCATTCAGAACCTCCCACCATATATTTGAATACCGTAAGGATGTGATAATGAATATGTTTGCTATTTTCAAAGGGTAAAAAATCTTGCCTAACTAATTCTTCTAGTCTGTAGCTAGCGAGAGAACTTGTATAGTAAGGAATGGGTTTATGTTTTTCTAAAAATATTTCACTAGGGATTTTGTCAATCAAACTCTGTTTATATCTGACTTGATGGGGTAAATCAAGAAACATTGCAGCAAAAGTTTTGATTTGATCGCCTATTTTGATTATTAATTTATTCTTTATGTTTGAGTCGTTATTATATTGTCCTGGTCTTCTCTCATAATATAAATTATGTTGCGAATTTTGATATTTATAAAAGTCTTCTAGTTTTTTAGGGAACTCTGAAAGTGCTAGTAAAAGTTCTTTCTGTACTTCTGTTTGAGAATTTGTCGCTTTAATAATAGCATTGCGAACTTCACTATCAGAAGTTTCTATGATTTTTACGGGAATAATAATTGCATCTAGATCAATATGTTTTTGTTTATATTGCTCTTTATACCAATTGTAAAGTACATAGCTAGTTTGGCATCCATTAACAATCTGATAATCTGTAATTCTTATTTCGTGTTGACTCTGGTCAAGAACCTCACTTGCAATGATTGTTACTCCATTATTTAGGATAGCAAATCTGTTACGGTTTTCTGATTCTAGAGTTGCTTTTATCTGATGATTTACCGCGTTATCATTTCCTAAAAAGCCCCTAATATTATCATAAAAGATAAATGGTCTAATATTTTCTTCTTCATCCATGATAATTTTCTTGAATTCAGAAAACCTAAAGTTACCAATAAAAGCTTTCTTTACGCCTTGTATAACTACAGTATTTTCTTTTTTTCCTACAAGGTCTATTAAAGCTGTTGTGGATAATACTGTCGTTTCTACCTGTAGTCTTGTTGTTCGATACACTCGTTCAAGATCATCGCATCCCCAGGGAAATAGTTCTACTTTTTTAAAGCTATATTCGCATTGGTTTTTAAGTTCACATTCTTGCTGTTTAATTAGTTTTTGAATAGCAGGGCTTGGAAGATTTCGAGCATTAGTAATGAAATAAATTGTACAAATTGGTTTGTCTCTTATTTTTAACTTATATTTATCCAATAAGTGTAATGCTAACTTGGCTTTTTTTTTAACTTGAAGATTTCTCTGCCGTGTTGGATTCTTACTAAAGAAATCACGAACAGCATAGAATGTATCTAAAATATCTTTTCTCTTGAATTCATTTTCATTCTTAACTTGGGTAAAAATAAATTTTACATCTAATCTATTCTCTTTATCAAATTTTTGGTCTATATCATCTTCTGTTTCTGCATCTATCAAATCCCCCCCTACTAAGATACCAATTCCATCCAAACCAGTATCTTTGTTACCGCCAACATGGACATTATCAATATTAAATTTATCGTAAGTCTGACGAGAATAAAATACACAATAGTTACCAAATTTCTCTAGGTCTATATCTTCTCTTCTAGGCTCAATATCATGCTGTTTGAGATAGTCGATTACCAAGTTTCTAATTGTTTGATCCATACAAATACCTGTCTTTAAATTAATTTTATAAGCAAGCATGAAGCACAGCCGCTTGCTCGGCAATATCTCCCTTCAGCTTAGTATCCACGTCCATCTACAACCCAATCGCTATAATCAGCATAAAACAAAACCCCGCAACCATTACTGATTACAGGGCTTTGTTTCTTTCAATTTGGTGGCGGGAGGCGGATTTGAACCACCGACCTTCGGGTTATGCGTACCATCTACAACTTTCGTTGCCCGGATCTTCCGGTTTGTGGTCTGGACTGTCCCTTCACCCTCGTCTTAGTTCGTTAGGGTGCTTGCCTACCAGTCTCTACACCTTCTCCATTTCTGGAGCTTGGCTCGGGATTACCTTGCTAAGGGCTTCCCCGAATTTGACAAGTTAACACACATAAGTTTCTCTATGTGCCGCCCAAAACCAGATTTAACTTTTAAGCATTTAGTTAATCTGACCGTTGAGCCCGACGAGCTACCAGGCTGCTCTATCCCGCGTCGCTTTATCTACTATAGCCCGATTATTTAAAAGTGACAACCCCTACAAAAAAGAAAGTTCGCCAATCACCTCTAAACGCTTATGAGTACTAAGCTTCATAAATTTTTCTGACAAGGTTTCGGCAACTGAGGGCGTAATCCAGCCCATTTGCCGCAATAAATGGATTGCCACAGCATTTTTCGCCCGCTTCGTACCATCCGTCACCTTAATCGCCATCCCCAACCCTTCCCCAATGCGCCCAATACATTGAATGCCTTCTGCACCCGCCTTACTAACCAGCTCACCTTCCGATAAGCGCATCAATTCCGTATCAAACATCCCCTCACCCGCCACCATAGTTGAGTGATGAGTCATGGCACGTACAATTCTTTCCATGCCCAAATTGTCACCAGAAGCCAACAGGGCATACAACGTTGCCATCTGACCAAGTTGCATAAAATAAGTCAGCGCCCCACAATCATCGTGGGCACGAATCAACTCTTGCGTTGGCATTCGCATCAACTCGGCAACTAAGCTCAAAACCAACTCTTGTATAGGATGGTTAAAATTTAAATAATTATTAAGGGGCCACTGCCGTTGTTGACAAACCGCTAACATTCCGGCGTGTTTGCCAGAGCAGTTGTATTGTAAGGCGCTTTGCTTGCCTTCGGGAATCGGACATTGCAAGGCAGACGGGTCAACATCACTGCGCCAGAGTATATTAAATACCTGTCGTACTTGCTCAACGCTGCCTTGATGGGAACTACAAATAATTGCCAAATCACGGTCGTTCAGCTTATAACGTTCCAATGTACCTGTAGTAGTAACCGCCAACGCTTGAAATGGTTTCAGCGCCGAGCGAATAAAACTAGAACTTTCGGCACTGCCAGCAAGAGACAGCACCCGTCCTTTGCCGTCACAAACAACGGCTTGAACTCGATGGCTTGATTCGATAATGCCTTCCCGTAGCAAGCGGACTTCTAGGGGTGGGGTTTGTGTGCGTTTTTCCCGTTTGATCATGTTTCAGATTTTAACCCTAGAAGAGGACAGTCTGGTTACCCTATGGCACTCTTTTGGTTCCAAGCACATCTTTAAAATAAGTTCCAAATTAAGCTTCCACCAGCAACAAATAATGCCAAAATACCAGAGGTTCGTTTGAGCCGTTGCAGAATCGGCTGGATTTGATAGGAAACGATTAAGCGATCGCGTGTCAAAACCGAAGGTGGCTTTGTCCAAGTTTGCCCGTCATACCAGCCCGACTCTTCATAAAAGATTGTCTCACTTGATAAGCGATCGCAAATATAAGACCAACCTAAATAAAGTCGCAGCAGTGTCAACACCACAAAAAAGCCGGCACCTGCTGCCCCACACATCAAAAAATGTACCAAATACTTCTGTGGTGTAAAGCTAGCTGCCGCCAAGGGACCTGCAACTAGCCAACTCCAGCCCCAGATCCAAGCCAACTTCATAATATAGTTCTTTAGATCCAGCGTCACCCAGCTAAAAAACCAGGATTCTTGTAATTCCTGATACTGATTAATTGGTTGCTGTTCATCTGGAACAGGACAGACAGAAACAGAAGAGTCCATGATCATTTTTTGTCACTTAGCGGCGGGTCCAGTTTGAAATTCAATTTTTTCACCGTGTCCCCAGAATGCTTCCAGATTATAAAACTCTCGCTCTTGAGGTAGCAAGATGTGAACAATCACATCACCGTAATCTTGAACTACCCAACTACCTTCAGATTGTCCTTGAGTCCTCACCGGTAGTCGTTGCCACTGGCTTTCTACCTTCTGTTCTATTGTCTGAGTAATTGCCCTGACTTGTGCCCTGGAAAAGCCTGTAACAATCACAAAGTAATCTGCTAAGTATGATACCTCTGCCACCCGCAAGATCACGATTTCCTCAGCCTTGCGGTCATCTGCCGCTTCAGCGATAGTCATCGCCACCTCATGACTGTTATCAAGCTTTTGAGGACTCGTAGCAATAGAAGTAGAAGACGTTTTAAATTGACTCATTAAATCATTATTTCCTTATTGCGGACAGGATACTGTAGTAACGATCAAGCAATGGCGCTTGTTTTTAGTTGTGTCATCTTTCCCACATTTAAGATGACGCCACCGTACCAAGCGGCTGATTTGACTTTTTTTGACTTTTGCTAACTGCCCAATTTCGGGTCAAAATTGTGCGAGGATGAATTAGAGAGCGACTATCTAGCAAGAATTTGAGGCAATAATCACAAGTCAACCACAGGGCTTTATGTAGGTCTTGCCGACAAAGGTGCCTTAAAGCTTCTAGCTGGGGTGTATTACCCCGACCCGGTTCTAGAGTATCTGCGATAAATACCACACAACTTAGGTCACTCATGCCAGGACGACCCAAAGTATGAAGAGCGATCGCATCCAACACCGCATCATCCTCTATGCCAAACTTCTCTCTCGCCACAATTGCACTTACATCAGCGTGCAAGAGATGAGGAGTTGCTTCACAAATTGGATCGACTTCAATTTTGGCAGCTCTTGCCATCTGCAATAACAAATCTGGCTTAAAATATTTTGCCAAGTCGTGCATCAATCCCGCTTGAGCTGCCTTCTCGACATCAAGATGATAATGCTTCGCCAGCTCAACAGACATTTCCTCAACACCTAAAATATGCTGAAGCCGAGAAGCAGGAACGTTATCTGCCAACCAGGTTAAAACCTGATCCCGCATCACTCAAAAAACTCCTTATAGGTAACGTCAAAAAGGAGACTAGATTCTGTTATCTTCATTTTAGCTTAATGCTCTTGAACCGAAGCAAAGAGTTTTTCATATTGGTCAAGGGCTTGCTCCAAGGTATAGTTTTTGAGGGCATACTCACGAGAGCGTTCACCTAAGATTTTTACTTGTTCTGGATGCTCATACAGCTTTAAAATCGCTTCTGCCAAAGCTTCTGGCTTTTCGGGAGCCACAATAATACCACCGCCACTTTGTTCTATAGCCCTAGCCGCCGAACCTGTAGCGGGAACCGAAGCGATGATCGCGCTACCACTTGCCATCAGCACTTGGATTTTGGATGGCATATTAAAGGAAATCACGTTTTGCTTCTGGACGACTAACCCGACATCTGCTGCTGCTAACATTTCTGGCAAAGCTTGGCGGGGTTGTAGTGGCAAAAGGATCACATTGGTTGCACCACAACTTTGACAATGTTGCTCTAAGCGCTCCAAAGCCGCTTCTTCACCAACAATCACAATCGCAATATCCCTCAGATCACACAGGTAAGTTGCCGCTTCAATTACTGTTTCCAAGCCTTGAGTTAGGGCAATGTTACCAGAATAAAGGACAACAAATTTATTTTGTAAGTCATGGGTAATGCGAAATTGATTGTTTCCTGGCGGCAAGGGACGGATGAAATTGACATCAACCCAGTTAGGAATTTGCACAATTTTGTGAGCTGGAACATTTTTAGACAATAGATGAGCCACAAAATCATCAGCAATTACACTAGTTTTGGTAGCTGTGCGATAGGCAAACATTTCCAAGGCTTCAAAAATCTGGATCAGTTTGGGATTTTTTAGTAAGCCAACGTGAACTGCTGCTTCTGGCAATATATCTTGCAGGTTTAAGACAATAGGAGTGCGGTGTAGCCAGCCCAAGAGCGCCGCTGGTACACAAACTGGTAGGGGGGGAGCGGTAATAAAAATAACGTCTGGGCGCTTGCCTCGCAGGGCATGAACAAAGCTAGTTACGACAAAGCTAACTTCTAATAATAAGCGGTCTAGCAAAGTTGGTTTAGGGCGAACCCAAACAAAACTACGTTGTACCGCCACACCATTTGTTAATTCTGTCATGTACAACTTACCCCGGTATCCTTCATAAATCCGACGTTGAGGATAGTTGGGCATACCCGTTACCACCCGAACTTTGTGTCCTCTTTTTACCAAACCTTCTGCAAGTTCTGTAATTAGCGGGGCAATCCCAATTGGTTCGGGATAGTAATTATAGGAATAAATCAAAATCAGCATATCTTGAGGGTGCCATCTCAGTAGTAGACACTTGCCTGAAACAGTGGGATTGTTTCTCCAGGCTAGCTTTATGTCCGCGTTTATGGATAAAGGTAAAGAAAATTCCTTAAAAAAGGAAAATAGCTCTATGGATGTCAAGTATCTGTAGAGTAATATTTACAGTTCCAGCCTGAGCTGTGGGCACAAATCAACGACTCCTAAGCTTTTGGTATTTGTTGAAAAGAAATATACAACGCCATCAGACCGCAAACCGTGGCTGTGTGAGCTTGTTTTGAGTTTTTCTGCCCTTTGGCTATAGATTTGTGCCGCGATGCACCCGACACGGTTTTTGGCTCAAAACAATCAGTATCGCTTCTATATTATTCTTTTGCCAATGCGATTTTAATCATAAACATGAAAGTCAAGTTTTGGTGATGTGACTTCCGGGTGATCCGTTTTCATCTATCTATAAGTCAAAATTGGAAAGAAACTGTGTGTTATTTGGGAGAAGATTATGATTATGCCTCGTTTGCGTAAGATTTTGGCTCCGTTGCTGTTGAGTTTTTTGTTGTTGATCACTTCTTGTGCAGCGCAAGCGCCTAGTCGTTTTGATCAGGCACAGCAGGAAAGCACTCAGAAAAAAACTGATCCGGCGGTGGATAAGAAGGCAACTCAAGGTGCTGAGTTTAACAAGTTTTTCCCGAAAGGCGGTAGTGGATATGATCGCGTTTTCACTCAGGAGAAGAAGGGTACTTCTCAAGCGAAGTTGAAACAAGCTGGCAAAGAGGTTGCTACCTTAACAATTTTTGATACAATAAGCCGCCAAGAGACGGCAGCAAAATACAAGACAGCGACGAAAAAAGTGGCAGGTTATCCAGCAACAACCCTTGGCACAATCCAAACTAGCGTTCTTGTCAATGACCGTTACCAAGTTAGTGTCAAATCAACTGATCCAACCATCAATAAGGAAGCTTGGATTCAAAAGTTTGACTTGAATGGTCTTTCTAAGCTTCAGTAGTCATGGCTTAAATCGCTACTGACCATTAGTAAAAGAACGAAAATAAGGAGAAGGCGCGTGAGTAAATCAATTTTTCAAATGGTTGATGAATTGCCAACCAAGAATCTGACAACGATGGCGTTGCGATCGCTGGATTTTGTGGTACCTGGTCAGTGGAATAATTTAGTTGGTTTTGAGAATACGATTCGGGATGTCACAGGTGAAACAGACGAATCAATTATTCAGCAAATAGGCGATCGGGCTGTCTATTTGTATAATGACCGTTCTCAAGGTTACCAACGTGCCATGTGGCTTTATCAAACTGTTGATAAAACAGATTATGCCCTAGGTGCGGCGGCTTTGGCAAACAAAGTCGGCGGCAAAATTCCTTTGATGGGAGGGTTAATAAATGCAATTACCCCAAAACCTGATAAAGCACAAAGCATTGATTTGTCCTTGAAACTGGTAGTTGAGTTAATTGCCTTCTGTCAAATTAACGGCATTCCTGGTGATAGTATTGGGGATTTTGTGGCGTCTTTGGGCGAGTATAGTGGCGAGAATTTAATGCGGATGGCAGCATTAGTTTGTTTTGATGGTTTGATTCCCCTGGGACCAAATTTCATCACGCAAGCGCAATCGATTATTTCCGGTTTGGGTCCAAAAGATTTGGAGAAAAATGATACTTTTAGCACTATCAGTGATTCAATTCCTGGTAGTGATTCTAGTAGCAAGCTCAATTTTATTGGAAAGAGTTTTGACTCGGTTAAGGGTTGGATGGGTAATTTTGTTGCCGAGAAATCCTTGACACCGCAAAAAGTCACCAACAATCTGCAAGGTTTTATTGACATTGCTGATGATAAGGTGGACTATCTAGGAGCTTTCTTGGATGTTTCTACCAACTATTTTGAGCATACGGGGACGCAAACCCTGGCACGCCGTTTAATTGAACGAGCTGTTGCCGAAATCTAACGACGTTTTCGCATTAAAAGACAATTGCGATCGTCGGTGAAACGAACATAAGAAAGTTCGTCGGTTAACTGGTTCATAAACATCAGCCCTCTGCCTCCTTCTTTCTCTAAAGGATCGACATCTTCGGAGCAGAGGGCTTTCAGCTTTGCCTGCCAATCAAAAGGCTGTCCGTGATCCCAAACTCGCATTTCTAAGTATTGGGAAAACAGCTCTAACTCAAGCTCAATGGGGGTTGTTAGCGGTAGATGATGATGAGCATGACGCACCGCGTTAGTGAACCCTTCTACTAGTGCAAGTTGACACTCTCCACAAAATTGCTGGGGTAGATTTGGAGAGGTAAATTGCTCGAACCACTGTAAGACTTCTGGTACAGCATTTAAGTCTGACTCTACCTGAAGACGAGATTCTTTGAGTGGTTTATCGTTTTGCATGAACCAAAGCTGGTTCCAAGTTTTTTTAAACAGCGCCACTATCTTTACGAAAAACAACCAAAATTGTTTTGATGATGAGCTTGAGGTCGTATAGCAAGCTCCAGTTTTGTTGGTAGCGTAAGTCCAGTTTAATGATGTCTTCAAAATTACGAATTGAAGAGCGCCCATTTACCTGCCATTCGCCGGTCATTCCTGGTTTGACATCTAAGCGTTGCCATTCGGGAACTTCATAAATGTCAACTTCGTTGGGTGTAGGTGGACGAGTGCCAACTAGACTCATTTCGCCTTTGAGGACGTTCCAAAACTGCGGCAGTTCATCTAAACTGGTTTTGCGTAAAAACTTGCCAACAGGAGTGATCCGAGGATCGTTATCCATTTTGAAAGTTTTTTCGTCAGTTTGTTTATTGAGTGCCATCAATTCTTTTTTACGTTCTTCGGCATCAATGTACATGGAGCGGAATTTCCAAATCGTAAATCGCTTACCCATCCAACCTAGGCGAGTTTGACCAAATAAAATTGGTCCTGGGCTGTTGAGTTTGATGGCGATCGCGATCGGTATAATGGCAATTGATACAATGCCTAAACCGACAATTGCCCCAACTACATCAAGTAAGCGCTTCACTCCTGATCGCACCGAGGGATGAGTTGTTGGTAATTGTTTTTCGGCTTTGGTTATTGCTACTTCTGGTCCCTCCTGTACCTCAAACTTGAAAACCTGATCTAGCGCTGTCATTTCAAGTACTCCCATTACTTGAGGACGGACGCCTCGCAGTATCATCTCAACGTTTTTGCTTCGTGTGGTTTTGTGGTTGCTAACCAGGGCGCCAACACCGCTGCTGTCAATAAAAGTGGTTTGACTGAAATCAAAAATCAGTTGTTTGGGAGTACTTTCTTGCAGCAGCTTTTGGCAGTTTGTTTTAAATGCTACAGCTTCAAGTCCTGCCAAGCGAACTGGTAACTGCAAGATTGCAGTTTCGTTTGATGACATTACCTCAAAGCTTGCTTCGGACACTGGGTCAACCATATGAAAGATTTTGGTACTCAGCTCTATAACCTATAGTCTGACCAATATTCTGTCCTAGAACTGCCAACTTTGCCATCTTTTTTAGGAATTTAGCAGGATCTACTTGTGCTTGCTATGAAAATTAGCAATTTTTTGAGTAGCCCACGTTTACTCAACGTGGGCTGGCTTGAGTTAGCAAAACACTCCTACTATCAGCTATAATCTGGCTCTTCACGTTGGGCTTTCACTTTGGCTTTAGCTTGGGAGGCACTACGTTTGAGGGCAGTCAGTCTGGCTTCGTATTTGCTACGTTGACGACGACTGGGGGTCATTTCAATCAAGGTTTTTAAGGCACTGCCCAAACTTTTATAAGCATTGGGTAGAGTATAACCAAAACGAGTGGCAAGAGCGATCGCTTTTTCATCGGCTTCGGTTGCCGCTTTGTGATTTTTCTCGCCGTTGTTTTTTTGATACAGTCGCCAACCGGAAAAACCACTCAGTGTTAAGGCTAAAAGGAGCAGCAAGCCGTCTTGAACCCATAATTCGCCCACAGCACCGCCTAAACCAATGGCAAGCGCTGCCATCTCCCAGCCGTCTTTGGTGATGGTGTCATTTTGAATACGGGCGACTTCGTGCCAAAATAACAAGTTGCGCTGGTCAAGAGCAAGCTGTTCCCATTTCACTAAGTCGATTTGAATTTCTACCTCATCCCTGCCTATTTCTTCACTGCGAAGCAGAGGAGGGTTAACTTCAGTCGTACCTTCTACCATTACCCAACTCTGCAATTCAGGTGGCAGTAAGGTTTTCAGACGCCGAAGTTCGCTCATTTCGGCTCTGGCAGAAGAGGTTGCATAGGATGTCGTCATATTTAATCTGCCCCCACTAAACTCAAAACAATATATAAGGCTCTCAATTGGAAGTATAGCGATATTAGGGGCTAGCTCTTAATCTTCTGTTGATTGGCAGACCCCGTACAAAAGCCTACTATTAATTTTTTAGCATTTAGGACGGACTTGTGGCATCTTCTCTTGTGGCAGTTGCTGAGGTCTTGTTCTAGACTGAGCCTATGAGTTGATTTGTCATGATGACCAGTACTAAGCAAGATGTAATTGATGCGATTGCTCAAATGGCTGAATTTATTTTTATTTACCAGCATTAGCTTAAATAGAAGATGATTATGATCAAATTAAGGATTATGATTAGTTTTCTAGTATCCACAACAAAAGCTTAGAGTCACATTAAAAAACACAAATTAAACTTACATTTTTTATAACAGAAATTTTTCAGATCATTTTCAGAATAAATAGGTATTTTAGATTTTTTTCTTTCTTGTTTCAAAATCTCATAAAAATTAAAATTTGATTTACAGAAGTAATACAAGTAATACGTCATGATCAGGGAATCAATCCCTGAAAAATTAGTTATTTCATCTCAATTGATAAAATCTAGGAGCCGCGTCTTCAAGATTTAAAAGTTAGGCTTGTGTTCAAGAAAAACCGTTTACGCCGAAATCAGTTTTGTGTAGATAATGAATAACTTTCACAAGCTATAGCGCTTTGCTAGTGCTACCCATGCAAAACGATCTAGATGATTATACTAATAAGATAATGTTCATATTAAGTTATTAACATTTTTTTGGAAAATCAGATTAATATGGTCATTCTTCAAAACATCTCGATCTACAATAGGCTGTTAGCATCGTCAAAAAAATCTGGACAGATCCAGTCAATCTATCTTAGGTAGCGTCTAAAGTGCCGAATCAAGAGAATTTTGTGAGATCAGATATCACTAAAGGTGTTAGGTTTCTAAAGATTCTCAAGTATATTCGAGCCATTAGATAGCAGCCAAAGAAGTGATTGTGAATTTAATCAGGGCTTTATTTAGTTATGCTTCAAGTCTAACTGCATCTATTTTGTGTAAATAACGACGATAAGCCAGCCGAATAGTATTGACGTAAGCTGTTTTCCCACAATAGCTAAATGTCAAATAGCTCAAGGATATGGTAATGATTATTGCTTTATATAGCGGGCAACTTTGTGATGATTCAAGGTTGAAAAGAATATGAATGCTCAACTGCTAAACATTCTCTTAGTTGAAAACAACATAACAGAAGCTGAACTTCTCAAAAATTTTTTGTCGGAAAATTGGGGAATAGATTTTGAGATTACTCATATCCAGTGTCTCAAAAAAACCCTTGAGCTGTTGCAGCAAAAAAGTTTTGATGTCATTTTATTAAATATGGAATTGCCAGATAGCCAGGGGTTAGAGACAATTGCCACAGTACGAGAAGCATCACTAACTCCAATTGTGGTAGTTACAGGGTTAGATGATGAAGAACTAGCAGTTCAAGCAATTCGTCAAGGAGCGCAAGACTATTTAATCAAAGGACAGGTAGATAGTCCAGTATTGATCAATGCCTTACGCTATGCAATTGAACGTAGCCAAATGTCACAAAAGCTGTTGGAAAGCGAAGAAAGATATGCTTTAGCAATTAGTGGAGGGCAAGTAGGAGTTTGGCAAGTAAACTTCCTTACCCGTGATATTTATGTCAGCTCCACTATGAAAATTCTGTTGGGATATGGTGGAAATGAGACGGTAATTGCTCCGGAAGATTGGCTAAATTCTGTACATCCAGATGACCAACAAACTGTACTCAATACCGCACTGGCTCATCTGTCTGGTCTTACCTCTAATTTAGAAATTGAACACCGAGTCCTTCAGAAAAATGGTAACACTTTATGGTTGCTTTCTCGTGGTACTGCTTATCGAGATGAAGAGGGCAAACCTTATCGTATTGCTGGTTCTAGTACTGATATTACAGCACGTAAGCAGGCTGAGGCGCGTATCAGCAAACGAGAAAGTTATTTAGCGGCAATTGTGGAAGTGCAACAATTATTGTTAGCTTCTGAAGATAAAACTTGCAGTTATGACTCAATTTTAGAAATTTTAGGGAAAACAACGGGTGCTAGTCGCGTTTATATTTTTGAAAACCATCGAGAGGAAAAAGCTGGGCATTTACTAACAAGTCAACGTGCAGAGTGGTGTAAGGAAAATATTTTACCCCAAGCGGGTAATGCTAATGTCCAGAATGTGCCATATAAAGATTGGTGTCCTCGTTGGGCAGAGGTTTTAAGACGAGGTGATTTTATTACGGGTATTGTGCAAGATTTTCCGCCCTCAGAGCAGAAAATGTTGGAGTCGCAAGACATTTTATCAATTTTAGTTTTACCTTTGCTGATTAAAGGGCAGTTTAAAGGTTTTATTGGTTTTGATAATTGTATATCTGCTTGCACTTGGTCTGCTTCGGAAGTAGCATTGTTGCAAGCTGCTGCTTCGGCAATTTCACTTTGGCAAGAGCGAGCAACTGCTGAAGAGATTTTGATTTCTAGTGAGAAGCGTTACCGTACTTTGGTTGATAATATTCCTGGTGCGGTTTATCGCTGTTATGATGAGTCCGATTGGACAATGGCGTTTATTAGTGAAGCGATCGCCGAAATTTCTGGATATCCGGCAGCAGACTTTATCAATAATCAGCGGCGCAGCTTTAGCAGTATTTTACATCCTGATGACCGGCTCATCTATGAGCAAGTTGTTGTTGAAGCGATGCTTAATGGCAAACCTTTCTGTCGAGAATACCGCATTATTCATGCTGATGGTAGCATCCGTTGGTTGTATGAGCAAGGACAAATTGTCTATCCAGAAAACGGTGCTGTATCTTGGTTGGATGGTGTGATCTTAGATATTAGTAAGGTTTATGATCAACTGAATTTACGCAAGTTGGCAGAAGAAGCTTTACATCAAAGTGAAGAGCGCATGAGTGCCTTGCTAAATGCGATTCCTGATACGATGTTTCGTCATCGGGTGGATGGAACTTATTTAGATATTAAGGCAGGAAGCGATGATTTGCCGATACCTGCAGTCCAAATGTTGGGGAAAAAATTAGGTGATCTTCCCATACCGCAAGCAATGCCGCGTCAATTACTCAGTTTAATTCAAACGGCAGTGGCAAGTGGGGAACTGCAAACATCTGAGCATGAATTGTCTAAACCCGACGGTGTGCATACTTTTGAGACTCGTATTGTTAAGAGTGGTGTTGATGAAGCTGTTTGTATTGTGCGTGATATTACTGAGCGCAAACAAGCTGAGTTGGTATTGCTTTCGCGATCGCGTCAAACGGCATTAGCAGCAGATGTCGGCTTGGCATTTACCCAGGCAGGTCGGCTTTCAGGTATGCTACAACAATGTGCTGCTGCGATCATAAAACACCTCGACGCCGCTTTAACTCGCATTTGGCTACTTAATCCAGTCGAAAACACCCTAGAATTGCAAGTTAATGCTGGTAGTTGCCGCAACTTTGAAGGACTACCTACACAAGTTGCCATTAACAGCGTACCAGTCGGTCAAATTGCCCAAAAACGCCAGCCTTATTTAGTTAATAATCTTTTAGATGAACCAGAAATTTGCACTCCCCAATGGGCACAACAAGAAGGTATAGTTGCTTTTGCTGGCTATCCCTTAATCGTTGAAAATCAGTTGGTAGGTGCAATGACGATGTTCTCGTGCCAACCAATATCAGAAGAAATTTTTAATGCTTTGGCATCAGTTGCAGATGAAATGGCACTTGGCATTGAGCGTAAGCAGGTTGAGCAGGCATTAGAGCGAGAGCGTCAGCAATTACGGGACATTATTGCTAATGCACCGGTGGCAATGGCAATGTTTGATACTGAACTACGCTATATGGTTCATTCCCAAAAGTGGTTGACTGATTATGGCTTAGAAGAATCAATTATTGGTCAAACTTTGTGTGAGGTGTTCCAAGACTTCCCCAAACGTTGGCGTAAGGTGATTCAACGCGCCCTGCAAGGTGAAGTGCTACTCTCCCCGGAAGACAAATGGCAACGCGCTGATGGCACGACAGTCTGCCTGCGCTGGGCAGTTCAGCCTTGGTCTACTCCAGAGGGTGCGGTGGGTGGTGTGGTGATTGTTACAGACCGCATCAATGA
This sequence comes from Coleofasciculaceae cyanobacterium, assembly GCA_049671305.1. GTDB lineage: Bacteria > Cyanobacteriota > Cyanobacteriia > Cyanobacteriales > Coleofasciculaceae > CADCTM01. The sequence goes on along the minus strand of JBATUR010000091.1, from coordinate 23,821 downwards.
GCTGGTAGAAGCCAGAGAGGCGGCTTTGGAAACCTTGCGCCTCAAGTCGCAATTTTTGGCAAATATGAGCCATGAAATTCGCACGCCGATGAATGGGGTGTTGGGAATGACGGAGTTGTTGTTAAAAACTCAGCTTAATGCTGAACAGTTGGATTTTGTGCAAACTCTCAGTAGTAGTGCCCAAAACCTGCTGACGTTGCTTAACGATATTCTCGATTTCTCTAAGCTGGAAGCTGGGGAAATGCGTATGGAAATGCGGGAGTTTGATTTAAATAATTGCCTAGAAGATGTGGCAGATTTACTTTCAACTTCAGCTCAAGCTAAGGGAATAGAATTGGCGGTGTTGGTTGATACGAATGTGCCGCGACAGTTACGGGGAGATGCCAGTCGCCTTGCTCAGGTTTTGACGAATTTGCTGGGTAATGCGATTAAATTTACCAACCGTGGAGAAGTAATTATTCAAGCTTCGCTGGAATTTGAAACGCCGACTTATGCCAATGTGCGGTTTGCGGTGACGGATACAGGTATCGGTATTGCACCGGAAGACCAAAAGAAGTTATTTCAATCGTTTTCACAGGTTGATGCCTCGACGACGCGGCAATATGGCGGTACCGGCTTGGGTTTGGCGATTTGCAAGCAGTTGGTGGAATTGATGGGTGGCGAAATTGGTGTGGAAAGTGGTGGTGCGGCTTTTATTCCAGGTCGCTGGTCGGTGAATGCGACGCCAAGCAAACGTCAAGAGGCATTATCTTCGGTACTTCCAAGCCAGCCTCAAGGGTCTAAACAAATTTATCAGAAAATTTTGCCCCTATCTGACTCGCTCAATTCGGGTTCGATGTTTTGGTTTACGGTGCCGTTGGTAAAGCTGGCTGATACGGTTGTGCCGCCTGGAAAAATGGCGAGTTATGATTTGGCTGGGCTGAGGTTACTGATTGTTAGTGGTAATACGACGATGCGCAAGGTGGTTTGTACTTTGGCGAGTTTTTGGGGAATGGAGGTGGAGGAGGCGTCTAGTTGCGAGGAAGCTATTGGGGTTTGGCATTCTCTGGATGAGCAAACGCTAGCTCTGGATGTGGTAATTGTTGAGTTGAATTTGTTGGAAAATCAGAGCGGTAGTCTGATTGAACAGTTTCGTGGCTTGGGTGGGGAGCAGACGAAGTGGTTGCTGATCAATTCGGTGAATGAGCGATCGCTTGCTTTGGGTTATTTGGATTTGGGATTTAGTGGTTGTATTACGAAACCGTTGAAGGCGTCTAAGTTGTTGGGTTGTCTGCGAGAGGTTTTGGCGTCTAAATCAGGAGAGTCTGCTCAAAAAGAGCTGATGTTGGCTTCTTCTACCTCCAATTCCACGAAAGCGGCTCAACTTTCTCAGGCGAAGATTTTGTTAGTTGAAGATACTACGATTAACCAAAAAGTTGTCCTCAATCAGCTTAAGATTTTGGGCTACGAGGCGCAATGTGTAACTAATGGTAAGGAAGCTTTGGAGTTGTTGACGCGGCATGGTTATGGAGTAAGAGTTAGTGGGACAGAAGATGATCATTATGGAGTGAGTATTGCGCCTGAAGCCTCGCGTGTGGTCGCAACTTCTTTGACAGTTAATTCGGTACAATCTTCATCCGGGCATTTTAAACCCAGAGTGGAGAAAAGATTGAGCAGCAAACTTAATCATACTAATAGTTCTTCTGCAATGTTGCGTGAGGACGATTGTCGCTATGACATTGTGCTAATGGACTGTCAGATGCCTGTTTTGGATGGTTATGAGGCGACACGATTGTTAAGGGATTTTGAAGGGGAATCTTGTCATACTGTGGTAATTGCGATGACGGCGAATGCTATGCCTGGAGACCGCGAAAAGTGTTTGGCGGCGGGTATGGATGACTATATCAGCAAACCACTAACGCTGGAAAATTTGGATGTCGTTTTAAATCGCTGGTTGCATCAATCTGTTGAGATTAAGTCGCAGTCGGAGGTTGAAGAAGGTGTTTCAATAAGTTTAACTTCGACCATTCAAGCAGATTTTTTGGTAACTAATAAAGAGGGTGTTTCTGTTAATGAGGCTCCTTTAGACTTGCAACAATTAGATGAACTTGCACAAGGTGATGTGGCGTTTCAACAAGAACTTTTGACTGTGTTTTTGGAAGATAGTTTTATTTATTTAAAGGAAATTAAGTCAGCTTTAGCAAAGGAAGATTGCCTGACGCTGGCTCGATATGCTCATCAACTTAAAGGTTCTAGCGCAACTGTTGCCATCAAAATTATGCCAGAGCTTGCCGCCCAACTAGAGCATTACGCAAAAGATCAGCAGCTTTTGGATGCGGAGCAACTAATAACCCAGTTGGAGCAGATTTTAGAGCGGGTTCAGGCTTTTATTAGCAATGGTTGGAGCTAACAGATATGGCTTAGTCTTGTCGATTGTAGCGGCGATTACCGATAGATAGTGCTGTAGCGATCGCTATTCCTGGTATTGTCACCAGTGCTGCTAGGGGAGTGCCTAACCAATTTACTTGCTCGGAGCGTTCTTGTTTATAATATGACTTGCGATGACTACAAGCTTCAGCTTTACTAACTGAGCTTAACAAAATGCCGGTGGCGATTGCACCGGTGGATAAAATAGCGGCTAAAGATAATTGGCGTTTCATCGTTGTTTATTACTCCAGCTTGTGCATGAGTTCGGTTAACAATGGGGCAGTTGCAGACAAGTTGCATTAATTCTAATCGAAATCCCTGAAATAGGTGATACTTTTTAGACATTAGGCTCAATTCCTGCTGCTCGTAATTGCGCTATTAATGCTTCAGCACGTTGTCGTTCTTGTTCTACTAACTCTATTCCCCAAGGTAAAAGTTGTCCATTTTCATCCCACCAACGTAACCAATAACCTGTCCGATTATTCTTGGTTCCTTGCCATACTCCCAAAAATAGATTTAATGCCTCAATTTTATAGTGATTTTCTGCATTAGGCGGTTGTAGGTCATAACGTCCTGAATTATTGAGCTGATAAACTTCTAGTATGCCTTGTTGAAGTTCAAAAATCGCATACTGTGGAACTTTTAATACTTGCTCATAAAAAAACCATTTACCAGGTAGATAAGTTGGTTTAATTGAATACTCGCTTCCTTCTGTTTCTGAGAGTAATTCTATCACAATTGCCGGAATTTCTCCTTGTAATTGTGGTGTATAACTGCGACGAATTTCGTCTTGAGGAACCACAATTTGAGGCACGTACATCCAGTCAGGTGCTTTGACAACAATTTTGCCATCTAATGTGGCACAAACTCCATAGTTGGTGCTGACTAATGTATTTTCTGGTAGTAGTCTTGCTTGTTCTAAACTATCGGTCAAGGCGGCTGCTAATGCAGGTTGGTCTATATTGTCCACTGGATCATTTGGTAATGGAAAATCATCGGGTAGTTTTTCCCAAGTGATTTTATAACTAGGTGTAGCGATTGGCATAGTGGTTCTCTTTATGGGTAAGTCATATAGTGATTGTAGAGAATTGGGCGATCGGTTTATGTTCCGTTTTTGGGTAGTTGAAGGGGTAAAGGCAGTAATCCTAGCGAGATTCCTTCGGGTTGCCTACTGTTCATAGCCTGTAGATAAAAGTATTCAAACGGTGATATTAATTAGAGTATTTATCGGTACGGAGGTGACAGCCAACATAACCAATAATCATCTTTCTTTGCTCATTTGGCAAGAAATAAATTCGCCAACCAGATGACAACTTAGCGTGCCAACTGAAGACTCGATCTTTTCCATCGGGACAAAGAAAAGTTCGTTCTTTGCTGTATTTGGGGTTTTGAAGTGTTACCTGGCTTTCTGGAGAAACATTTCTAATATTTTTTGGATCAAAAGCATCATCTGTCCAACTTTTGCAATAGTCTTCAAGCTCTAATAAGCGATTTTTAACAGGTTGCAACATCGGATTTTCTGCGCCAAGGCTTTGTAATTGCTGACCAACTGCCTCGCACAATGTTAGGTTGGGAAATAACTCATCTTTACGATGCCAGAGTTCTAACCCATCAGTCACTTTTGAGCGGATACGATTGTTAATCCAATTAGTGTGTTCCTGTACATGGTTGCGACGACTGGCGTGTACAATTTCTAATCGCTCATCAATGAAATTTTCATGTTCATCAAGGCGTCTAACTTCCAACTCTAAACGGCTACAATCCCAACAAGCTTTGGAAATCAAACTTACTGTAAGTGCATCAATAACTACAGCAAAGCCAAATCCTTTTGCTTCCTCTCCTTGATACCAAACCTCAGATAAATCAAAATCATTTTTAATAGTTTCAGTAACATCAGTCCAGAAAGGAGCTTTTGCGGTGAGAGTCCTAAAGAAACTGCGTTCTTCCCTATTTACGGTATGATCGTTGCGCCAACGAACAACAGAATAACCAGGTGCGAGCTCAATATTGTTAATTTCCTCTGAAGTGCGAAGCACTCGTTTCACACCACTAGTAGTTGCTTGAAGCACGGTGCTAATTAGGTCTGACATTAATTGCTGTGCTGTCGGAATATCAGTACTAGGAGTTCGCAGGGACAGTTCATTTAATACCATCTCAAGATCCATTTAAAAATCTCCCGTTGGTCCTAACAAAGCCTCCAAACTTTTATCCCACTCATCAAAGAAGCCATCGGGCCATTGATCTATTCGTCCGTTCCGATCAATGTGTGGTGATACTACTTCAGTTATAGCTTGTCCATCTTTTTCTTGACGCTGGAAGTAATGCAATTGAACATCTTTAGGATCAAGTTTTCCGCCATGAACTGCAAGACGAATACCGTTTAAAACATGGTCGCTATGAGTTTCTATTACTACTTGAACACCACAACTAGCTGCAGATGCTAATAACTCACCCATTTTAGATTGACCTTTCGGATGAAGATGGGCTTCGGGATTTTCAATCATAATTAGTGTGCCAGGGGGAGATGCAAGTACTGCCACAAGAATTGGTAAAGTGTAGCTAATTCCAAATCCCACATTTGTTGCACGATAAGGGTTACTATCTCCGTAAAAGTATTGTAAGTTTATCAGTCCCATATCTGGATTTGAATTAATTTTGATGCGTGTCCCAGGGCTGACTTCTCTCATCCATGCTTCAACTTGGTTTCTCAAGTCATTGGATTTTGCCATCGGATGACTTAATTGATTGTTAGGAATATTTTTATCCTCATTAATGGAGAGGAAATGAGCAGTATATTCACCTCTAGTTCCAAGTTGCCCCAGTCGCTGCACTTGATAATCTGATATGTCATTAAAAGGACGCGGCCCGATACGTTCTGCCTGAAGATAGTGAAAGTTATTGCTAAAAAGACTTGAGTGATAGACTTCAGAATGAGTTTGTTTTGAAGTTAGATTCAAAACATCGGCTTCTTTCTTCTCTAAATCATATTGAAAGTTCCATATTTCTCTATTGTCATCTTTCCAAGCAATCTCAAACCCGATGTAATCTTCTTTTGCCCTCTCGCAAAAGGCATCTTGAGCTGTACCAAGATGAACCAAATCACCATTCAATGCCAGTCCTACACTTTGTAATAAATTCTGCTGGTAAGATTGACGCAGCAATAGTAGTGCTTGAATTACAGAAGATTTACCAGTACTATTAAGACCTGAAAGGAGAGTTAGTGATCTAAACCTTAATAGCTGATTTTCATATGGTTTGAAGTTTATTAAACGTAGAGAACGAATCATGAAAGTACTTCCTGGATAATTTTTGCAACAATTTTAAATCGATATTCAACTTTATTCGCTGCCTGAGAAATAGATGATAAAAATTCTTTGTCATTGTCTGCATAATCAATAAACTTATGAATTAATTCCTTTTTTTTGTTGTTTAAGATTTCAATTTCCTTATTTGTAAGATTACTTAGATTAACTGACCAGACTTCAAATAAGGCTTTATTTAGGGGCTGCCTTCTGTTATTATTTTTAGAAATTTTACGGAAAGCATTTTCACCAAAAATTTCATGTGCATCTATCATCGCTTTATTAAATTTATTTTCAATATTAGTTAATTCTTCTTCATTCAAATGATTTATTTTATATAATGCTTGACTTAAAAATGAATCTCTATTTCCATCTTGATAATCCTTGTAAGAAGTAAGTGCATAGGCTAAAAACCCCAGTACAAACTCTCGATCATCCATGCGTTTGATTTTCGATTCATTTAATTTGATAACTCGGATAAAGTTTGGGTTTTGAGCAAGTTTAGCCAAAAATTTAGTAGATTTACCAGGATTAAGTGCATGACGTAATTCTTGATTTGAAAGACGTGTTCCCCCAGTATTAATACGTTTAAAAATGTTGTATTTAACTTCAGGGGGAGTGCCTTTTTGAATTAGATAAACTGTAACCTGAGTCTCTTCAATGCGGCGTTGATATCTACGCTCTAATTGATCGTAGTTTTTATCTTCTAGGTCTTTCAAGTACTCTAGTCCACGTAACTTGAGCCTCTTATCAGTGACGAATTGTTTGAGAGCAGATAATCTTTGTAAGCCATCTACAACCAACCAATCATCTTCATCCGTTGCATCTACATAGAAGGCGGGCAAAGGAATTCGGATCAGAATAGATTCAATTAATCGGCTTTTAACATCATCTTTCCATATGTCCGCTTGACGCTGAAACTCAGGCGCAAGATCAAGTGCTTCCTCATTAATACGTCTGAGTAGTTGTTCAATTGTTGGTTCTCTAGTTAGAATGTTAATCTTTTCAGGATCGTACTGGAAACTACGTGGTTGATAGTCGTTGTCATCATTGTCTTCTTCGCTTAAAACTTCTTCGTCAAGTAATTCTGTTTTATGGTTCTTCAATGTCACAATTTATATTCCTTGGCACTAGTGCTTTTTTTTGCCGGGTATAATGGTAGGAAAATCAGCAAAAAGAATTTTACTGATTTACGTACTTCGATCCTACTATCTCGCACAGCTAACCGCTGAACTTGGCAGAAATGCGATCGCTCAATTCCTTACCTCAATCTAATTCATATATTTGATATGAACTTTAATAAAAAGAGCGATCGCATTTTGATCGCCCTCTAAATCATATTCTATTTCTTACTCCCCTCTCCACCCCTCTCGTTCTCCCCTAATAGGGGAGAGGAGTAAGGAAGAATGTTATTAGTTAGAGGGGTAGGGGGAGAGGTTCCTAAACCTTCGCTTCTTCCTTCACCAACTTATCCCAACCCAAATCCTTCAAGTTGCTATTACGACGCAACGGACGAGTTGCCAACTCCAAAATATCCCGCGCATTCGTAAAGCCGTGAATTTGAGCAAAGGTAAATTCCACCGACCACTTAGTATTAATACCACGCGCTTCTAATGGATTAGCATGAGCCATTCCCGTAATTACCAAATCAGTTTTCAACTCTTGAATCCGTTTAATTTGATTGTAATTATCCGGTTTTTCAACAATTGTTGGAGTCGGCACACCCATTTCCTGACAAGTCTTTTCAAGTAATGCTAATTCCGCAGCTTGATAACGCTTATCCATGTAAGGAATACCGATTTCATGGCAAGTCATACCGCAACGAATTAAGAAGCGCGCCAGCGAAACTTCCAGCAAATTATCGCCCATGAAAAACACAGATTTGCCGCGAATTAACTTCAGGTAATCTTCCATACCTGCCCAAATTTGTGCCTCTCTTTCTTCTAATCCTTTCGGTTCAATGCCAAACACTGAACAAATTTTTTCAATCCAGGCACGAGTGCCATCAGGACCAATAGGAAACGGTGCACCAATTAGCTTACACTTACGGCGGCGCATTAAGGTTGTGGCAGTGCGTGAAAGGAAAGGATTAACGCCAGAAACATAGTAACCCTCTTCAATTACTGGAAGTTCTGTGTAACGTTTTGCAGGCAACCAACCAGAAACTTTAATGCCTTGCTTCTTCAATTCCAAGGTCAAATTAGTAACAACTGGATCAGGCAAAGATCCAAATAATACTAATGGTGGATGATCAACATATTCTGATTGTTCAGCAGCGACATCTTCTTTCTTACGTCCGAAATTCATCAGTTTAGAAATGGCATTACGCTCTTCCTTTTCTGATTCCTTGACTGGTGCTTTGTCGGGACATTTATGCACCATTGAAGCGAGTACAGTGTCTTCACCTTGAGTGAAGGCATAGTCTAAACCATTGGCACGCGCCGTAACAATGGGAATACCTAGTTCAGCTTCTAATTTAGGCGCTAAACCTTCCAAATCCATCTTAATGATTTCGGTTGTACAAGTGCCAATCCAAACAATTACACTGGGGTTGCGATCGCGTTTGATCTGCAAACACAACCGCTTCAATTCCTCGTAATCATTCAACTGCGCCGAAATATCACCTTCTTCTAATTCCGCCATTGCATAACGCGGTTCGGCAAAAATCATCACCCCCATCGCATTTTGGAGGAAATATCCGCAAGTCTTTGTACCAATAACTAAGAAGAAACTATCTTCAATTTTTTGGTAAAGCCAAGCTACACAACTAATCGGACAAAATGTGTGATAATTTCCGGTTTCACATTCAAAATTTAAGGGTTCTGGCGCAGTAAGGGTCATGAAAAATTATCTATCCTTGTTTTTTTAGATAAGTTACTAAGTATTTGTTTAATTATTAAGTAGGTCGGGCGTAATTGATGCCTAAGATGATTAGAGAACAAATGTTACTATCAACTCTACATTTGCTTTGGGTTCCATGCTTCAACCCAACCTACTTATTACCTTCAAATTAAACCATCATCAGGTCGAGCTTTTCTTCTTCTGTCTTCACCGTTGGTGTCGCTGGATTCAGGTAGAAATCAGACAACAATGAGAACAATTCCCGATCTTGAGCATCATTTGGTACAACACCTTCAGGATTCGCTAAAATCTGATCGGCAATGTTCAAATAATAGTCGCAGACATAGTTAAGTGAAGAGTCAGTTTCTGCCATTTCAAATAAGGTTTTTCCCTTAACACGAGAAACACGAATGTCTTCAATTAAAGGCAGAATTTCTAATACTGGCATCGGCACTGTATCGATATACTTATCAATTAAGTCACGCTTGGATGTGCGGTTGCCAATTAAACCAGCTAGACGTAATGGGTGAGTACGTGCTTTTTCTCTTACAGATGCAGCAATTCTATTCGCGGCAAACAAGGCATCAAAGCCGTTGTCTGTAACAATCATGCAGTAATCGGAATAGTTTAGTGGTGCAGCAAATCCACCACAAACTACGTCGCCTAAAACGTCAAACAAAATAACATCATACTCATCAAAGGCGTTGAGTTCTTTAAGCAACTTTACCGTCTCACCAACGACATAGCCACCGCAACCTGCACCTGCTGGGGGACCGCCTGCTTCTACGCAGTCAACGCCGCCATAACCTTTGTAGATCACATCTTCGGGCCAGACATCTTCGTAGTGGTAGTCCTTTTCTTGAAGTGTGTCGATAATTGTCGGAATTAAAAAGCCTGTGAGGGTAAAGGTGCTGTCGTGTTTAGGATCGCAGCCGATTTGTAGCACTTTTTTGCCACGCTTTGCCAGGGCAACTGAGATGTTGCAGCTTGTTGTTGACTTACCGATGCCGCCTTTTCCATAAACTGAGAGTTTCACGAGCTTTTTGTCTCCTATCGTTGGGATATAAAACTTGAATCTTGTCCGCCGCTAAATTCGGGCGGCTTAAATGTGTTTAATGTTCAGTTGTTCAGCTCAGGGCTGTGATTGAATTATTGACCAACTACTCAGGAAAAGAAAGGGGGGTTTGAGATGAGATGGGTAGTAAATGAGTGTTATTAGCTTGCTTAGGCTGTTTGGCAATAAAGAACTACTTAGATTCACTTTCAATCAGTTTTAATATCTTAATTCAATATTTGTATATTTAAATTAGATAAATTGGAACAAAAAACAAAAATCTTTATAAGCTAACCTAAGGCTGTTTCAATCTAGCTTATTTACGGTTAGTCTATAACTGAATGCACTTTTAGATGAGAGCGGCGCACTGCCATCAGGGAGAGGGTTTCAAGCAATAGAATGCAGAGAATGGAGCAGTTTAGTTTTGACTAACTTAGCGCTGTCAAATCGGCGTCAAAAATCGGGATCAGCAGGTTTGCTAGATCAGCTAGGATTTTTATGAAGAACAATTAATTTTTGGGGAGTGATTACAATCTGTTGCGCTGACGGCTGAGTGGCACAAAATTCAAGCTTAAGCCATGAGAGCAATCATTAAAAAATTATAAAACTTGCTGGGATTTTGGTGCTATTGTTGATGACCAAATTTAAATTGCCTGACACGCATCTGGGCTTCTGAAGTTGAGCTTTGAGCATGGGCGAGAAAAAGTTGGGGTATTGGCAATAAATCAGTGGCGTATTAATGGCTAAAATTCAGTCCGCCAGTGCGTTAGTGTATAGCTATTCACAGATAATTCACAGATAGCGATTAAACTAAAGATGAAGCTTGAGGCTCAAATTCCTTCTCATGTCGCAACGAGAAGTATTTTTCGTGACGGTATCTAAAAAATAGACGAGCAGTGGTTAGATTATCAAACTAATTTACTTTAAAACTGGAACTTTAGATCAATTTTGCTTAATAGTGCTAAAAAATTTGATTCTGGTCTTTTTCCTACTTAAATTTACCTCAAGCCTCGCGCCAAAACCTATAATTTTTGAGATAAAAGCTATAAAAATGCAATTACCTAAAATAGCATTTTTCTTAACTATCGCTACTATTTTGATGGGTTGTAATGCTCGATTTTCCCCAGAAAAGGAAAAAGCGGCGGCAGCAGATGTGTCTCAGGTAATAATTTCAACTCCTTTAAAATCAGCAATTGAGGAGTTAAGAGTAATGAAAATTAAAATTGAAAGCACAGAAGGAATTAACCACAAAGAATATGGTGAAGATTTGGAAGATTTAGTCAATATTGTAGATAAAGCTTATGGCGATCCAAAACTTTTATCGGCAGTAAAATCAGCAGTTGAGGGGCATAAATTAGCGTATCAGTTTGGACGATGTAATGCTGTTGATGGTTACGATGAGTTATATCAATGTCGAGATCAAGTATTGAAAAAAGTTTTTGTTAAATATCCTGATCTTGCTGCACAAGCGCAGTCAGCAGTTGATGGCAATAGTTTAGATTATATTAGCGCCGGCTTAGAAGAAAAGTCAGTATTGCAAGTTATTTGGCAGAAAACAGCTAAAGATACAGAAACGGCACTTAAAATAATTAGTCCTACAGCTACTAAGTAGTTAGTCAAATATTTGATAAGTTGAGAATAAAAATTAAAGTACAAATCTTAGAGGCTAATTAAGTATCGAGTTTATTAAACTTGAGAAACAGTAATTGCACTGATTTTTTTATTTCTACCAAATAGTACTTGTGGCTTAAGTAATATTTTTAAGAGCAACCATAAAGATTTTAATTCTCCAGGTGTTTTGTGACGTTTCCACTGTCCGGGACGACAGAATAAGACCTCGACTAATTTTCGTTGTTGAGCAAGTGTAAGCTGCTCAAATATTATCTGTACTGTCGGGAATTCACCATTAAATCCAGTTGAGGTAATTTGTCCTTGTAAAGAAATTGCTTCTTCCAAAATTTCTAAATTTATAGGTAAGGTTTGTTGGGAATGAATTGCAGGCAGTTCAGTTTTGGTTAAGGCGATATTAACACCAATTTCAGAAATGCTTGTCGTCACACCCCAAAACGATTGTTCAGCAATATCAAGTCGTATTAGACGCCGCAAATTAAACCATTCATACAAATTCGGTTTTGGTACATCTAATAAAATTAAAAGAGCAATACTAATCATAATCAAGTTGTAAAAACTCCAAATCCAACCTAAGCTAATACCTTTAATTTGGAGAGCAGTTTCTGGTGTTACTGTTAATGCCCATGTTACTTTCATTAAGCAAAGACCTAAATTTTGCCATAAACTTACAGCGGTGACGATGAAAAAGAAAATGAGTGGTGTGGCAAGTTTCCAATTAAAATAAAAATGCTCATTTGTCGTGCCTTTTGGTGTAACGTTAAAGCCTTTAGAGAAAGGATTTAACATAACCTGAACTACTGTTAATGCCAGAGGAAATGTTAATACCAATGTGTAAATATCAGATAAGATAGCTGAACGAGAACGGTAATTTAGCCAAGAGAAAACAGTTAATTGTATTAAATAATATGGCAATAAAAAATAGAGAAGTTCTCCAGGTGTTGCTCGAATTGGAATGATGCCTAAAAAAGAATAAGATATTGGCATTATTAAAAAGCCTACACGGGAGATACTGGTAAACCAATAAAGCAATCCTTCAAAATGAGCTAATCTTTGGATCAGTCCCAATCCTGAAATTGTTAACGGATTTGATTTAATAAAAAAGGCTTGTAATGTACCTCTTGCCCAGCGTAATCTTTGAGTAGCTTGAGCTGATATATTTTCAGCAGCTAAACCGGCACTAAGTTTTTCATCAAGATAAACTAAGCGATAACCTATTGCTGATAAACGAATGCCGGTAAAATAGTCTTCACTAAGAGAGTCTGTCACAAAACCATTAACAGCTTCCAGAGCTTTTCGCCTAACCACAAAAGAAGTTCCTGAACAAATTACACTTCCAGCACCATCGCGAATCGGTTGAATTTGGCGATAAAAGACTTCTTCTTCAGGAGTTAGTATATTATCCAAACCTAGATTGCGAGCGATAGGATCGATGTTATAAAAGCTTTGGGGTGTTTGAACTAAGGCAATATTCTCCTTTTGAAAAAAGCCAACTGTACGAGTTAAAAAGTTTCTAGTCGGGACAAAATCGGCATCAAATACAACGATTAATTCTCCTTGAGTTTTAGATATTGCTTGATTTAAATTGCCAGCTTTAGCATAAAGATTATCAGGGCGTGTTAGATATTGGCAGCCAAGTTCTTTGGCTAATTGTTGAACTTCAAAACGTTTTGTATCGTCAAGTATATAAATTTGTTTATTGGGATATTCAAGTGCCTGACAACCGATTATAGTGCGCTTCAAAATAAATATTGGTTCTTCATAAGTGGGAATTAAAATATCAACTGATGGCTCAAAACTACCATCCATAACTGCTTTTGATAAAAGATCAGCTTCGTGACGACGATTTTTTATCTTTAACATTAATATTAATTGGAGTGTGCTACTTGTTAGCATTAACATTTCTAAAAATAGTAAGATTAAACTAAAGCAGCCATTAAGAGGATCAGTTAAGTTTAAGGTAGCAAGCGATCGCCATAGAATATAACGAATTGTCAAACCTAATAATATGCCAACAACTAGTACTCGTGACCAAGTTCTCGGTTCAGGAGAAAGCTTCATAATTGCCGTGGCAATTAAAAAAAGCACTACAGTTGGTGCTAATAAGTATTCCCCCATAACTTGCGGAACTTCTAACCACATAGGAGGAGTTTGCTGTATCAATTCGAGCTGAGCAAAAATTTTGAGAATTACTCCCATTTCTGAAAACCAGGCTATTATAATCACACCGAAAAACAAGACTATTCCCAACATCAATAGTGTTGCCAATTGAGGATGTACTCGCTTGCTACTACCACTATTTGAGATTTTGTTGTTCAACTCTAAAGGGCTCATAGTTCTGGATTTTTGCGAATCTAGAGTTTGATGGAATAAGAATATTAACCATTGAGCAATAGTTTACATTCTTTAATATACTTAATTTATAACAGATTTTTTATTGTGAATGAGTTTTTCCTGAGTTGACTATGAGTTTTGTCTAAAAAGCTGATAAATATTGTCTATTCAGGACTTTTGAAAAAAGCAACGATCATTATCAAATAAAATAATATAGACAAGCTCAACAATCTAAAAAATCAAGAATCATCAATAAAGTAATTAAGGTAGCAAGGCTTTCTGAACTTTCTTTGATGATTACAGATTTCCAGGTATGATTAATTTAAAATTAATGTCTATTCTTGTTTAGAGGTTGCTCACATGGAAGCAAACGATTTAATTTCCTTAATCCATCCAGCAATTGCCGTTACCGTTGTTTTTCCATTAATTGGTATGGTTGTTAACTTTGCTTGGCAGACTCGCCAACGGAGGTTGCAAAGCGCAGGCAATGGCAAAAGTAAAATTCCGCCTGTGGTTGGACGTGAACACGTTAGTTTAGGTCGTTGGTTAACAGGGGCTGTTGTGGGTGTTACTTTAGTTGCACTGTTTTACTCAATAACATTTAAAAGTATTATAGAAAAAGAGCTTTGGAGTAAAAATCCCTCTCAAGTTATTTTTATTGCTTTAATGTTTGCCGCTACTATTAGCTCTTTAGTCTTACTTTATCGAGCTAGAGAAACACATTGGCGAGGGATTTTTGCAACTCTTACAGGTATGGGTTTAGTGGTTCTTGGCTGCCAGGATGGCGTGTTTCGGCGGACTGATGAATGGTATTGGTCACATTATTATATCGGCATAACTGCCGCTTTATTAATGGTGTTTTCCTTGGCAATTATTGAAGATATTTATAAAGATAGAACCAATCGCTGGCGCAACATTCATATTGTTTTGAACTGCCTCGCCTTACTACTATTTGTAGGACAAGGAATGACGGGAGCAAGGGATTTATTAGAAATTCCTCTCTCGTGGCAAAAACCTTTTATTTATCAGTGCGATTTTGCTAATAAGACTTGTCCTCAACCCGCACCTCCGACACAAAACTAATTTCTCAACATATCTTGATTCCGCTCCACCAAAATTGCTTTTAAACCAGCAGCTTTAGCACCTTGATAGTCTTCCTTAAAACTATCTCCAATATGCCATGCATCCTCAGCATCACAGAAATGTTTTTCTAAAGCTTTAGCAAAAATTTCTGGGTCTGGTTTAGCAACACCAGTTAATGTAGAAACTGTAACAGAAGTAAAATATTCCTCCAACTTTAATGCTTTTAAAACAAAATGTAAACGAGAATCAAAATTAGACAAAACACCCAACTGAATACCAATTCGCCGCCATGCTGACAAAGCTGGGATCACATCAGGATAAATAAACCAGGGTTGCTCAGTTGCGAAATGGTGGTAAAGGTAATCAAAAAAATCAGTAAAATCGGCAAATTCGTCAAGAACACCAGCTTGTTGAAAAGTGCGTACAGCTATAACCCGCCACCATTCAAACTCACACTGTGGAATCTCTTCCGGGTCATTTCCGGGGAAAATCGGCGGCGAGGAGGCGGCAAAGGCGCTGAAGAAGGCTTCGTTTAGGGTTTCAGCAGGTACTTTAACCCCAAACTGATCAGCGATCGCACTATAAACCTCGCCCACACTTCCCCGCACTCCAAACAGCGTGCCAACAGCATCTAATAAAATGACTTTAGGTTGTTTGTTGTGAGTCATTGGAAACTGAGAATTAGGGATTAATTCCTAACAATAACTCATTTGCCAGATAACAAATCTGCTAGAGGCTTGGCAATCCAATTAAAGCCCACTTTTAGCTTATGATCTAAAGTCGGCATTCGATAGAGATAGGCAAGACGGCGAGTTAGGTAAGCCAACGGACCATCTAACTTAACACCAGCACCGGTAAATGTGGCATTATTTGTTCCCAAAGTCATCATTTCCCCTAAATGTTGATAGCGGAAAGGTAAGAGAGGACGACCACTTAACGACGCCCAAATATTCCAGGCTGTATAATCAGCTTGTTGAAATGCCGCTTGTGCAGTACTTGGAATTTGTTGACCTTCGGCGTCACGGCAGTCGGCTAAATCACCTAGAGCAAAGATTTCTGGGTGGTCAATTATTTGTAAAGTTGCGGTTGTCGTGATTTGACCGCGTTGGTTTTGTTTAACAGGAAGCGATCGCACAACCTGTGCAACTCTTGTGCCAACTGTCCACAATACCAAATCAACAGGAATTGTATCAACTTGTCCCTTATACATCAAGGAAATTGTATCAAGTCCAATTGACTCAACACCAGTTTCTAAATCAATCCAAACATTGCGGTCATCTAGCGCTTTTTGAGCTGCTTCTCGATTAAAATCTGGAGAAGTTCTGAGGATCGAATCACTCAATTCGACTAAGCGCAAGCGCCCCCTTTCTTTTAATCTTTCTGCTAGTTTGCAAGCTAATTCAACGCCACAATAACCAGCACCAACAACTGCCACTCGGATTTTATCAGCATGAGACTCTTCTAAAATCCTTAGCCGTTCTTCCAAGCGATAGGCATCAGTTACAGTGCGGAAAGGTAGGGCATATTCAGCCGCGCCTTGTGCCATATCTAGCGGCGTTTCGCCACCCATTGCAATTACGAGGCGGTCGTAAGAAAATTCTGGACCATTTTGCAGGTAGACTCGCTTTTCATCGATATTAATGCCGGCGACTGCCGCTTGGGTGAAGCGCACACCTGTGTTTGCCAAAAGTTCTTCGTAAGGCGGCGCAATTTCCCAAGTTTGCAGTTCTCCGGTGAGCAGTTCGTATAATAGGGGCGAGAATAAGAAGCGATCGTTTTGATCGACTAAGATAATTTCCGGTCGTTGTGAGTTTTCCCAAGGCAGTTGGCTCAAGCGTAAAGCAGTATAAAGACCGCCAAAGCCTCCACCGAGTATACAAATGCGGGTAGGTTGTTCAGTCATCGTGATTAGTGCGTGGGCGTCCGAGCAGGGCTATCTTCAGCATAGCAAGGCTGCTGGGATGCGTGGCTCTTCCTGGTGTGGGATTTAGTGGCAGTAGCCACATTGAGCTTTAGCTTGTAATATTATCCTTCACCGCACCAGGTAAAGGATCTAACCCAATTTCATACTCGCTGACGCCTATCAGCAGCGCCACCTTTGCCATTGCGACTCCTATGATTTAATGAATTCCTCCGCCTTCTTATATGCATAATCAAACTCAGCTTTACTGTTAGCTTTAATACTAAGTTCTCTCCCATCTGCTGCTTTGAGCGACATTTCAATCGGTTTGCCAGCTAAACGTTCACTCAAAAAGCTAAATAAAGCTTTAATATTGGCAGAATTCACCTCAGCAGTTAGTAATCCTAACAAAAATCCACCCAACGCTTTTGAATTCTGCGGCACTTCTGCAACCGCTACTAAATTCGCATCTTCGACTCCATCTACTTCTTTAAGCTGCGGCAATAAATTATCTACTTCTGCTTGCAATTCCTCCTCATCCAAACTGGAATCGGATAAGGAAATCGTCACCTGAATATTTGATGTGTTTGCCATAGTCAATGATTGTAAGAGTAATTCTTACTCTATTCTGGCGATTCTTGGCAATATCGGGAAGAGGTTGATGCCTTAAAGTATCATATTGCAGGAACGCCAAGCTTTGATACCGCAACGGTAGGAGGATATGGTGATAAGATTATGCGATCTGAAAAACAGCTTAGGCGATCGCTTTTTTATCCTAAATTTATGCCATCAATACTAAATAAATACTCAACAAGAGAGATGTGAATCTTGCTAGATTTTGCTTATTTTTAAATAAAGTAATTCTTAGAGAAAACTATGATAGAGCAGAATCATGTCACCCGGAAAGACTCGAATAAAATTAAAAGAAAACATCTCATTTATAGTTTAATTACTGGTTTAGGAATTGGGATAATTTTAGGTACTCCAATTGGCTGGTTTGCCAATCAATTTTTTGCACAGCAACGTTTAGCACAAACTCTTCTTTGTAGAGAGAGAAATCGTGATAAACCTGCTGTAATTGTTGATTCACTTTGCGGCAAAACTTACTAGCTTATGTATTTTCAGGGTTACTACTCATACCCAGCCTTTTTTTGTGTATGTTAATTAAAGCAAAGTGTTTAATTAACACCTAGACTTTTTCACAATCAGAAAAAGCTTTAGTCATCTGGAAAAAGTGGTTCGACTTCTGCCGAAGGTGTGGGCAATGTAGAAGGTAAGTTTTCAGAGCCACAATCACGAGCATGAGGTAGACTAGCCTTACCTAAAACGGCTGTTTTATAAAGACGGCTAAATTCTCGCTCATAATGAGCAGCAACAATTGGATTATCAATAGCAATCAAGGTTTCATCGTTTGAGTAGTTACCAGCATTTGACCAATTATGACTACCTGCGATCGTTAATCTACCATCGATAATTGCCATTTTACTATGCACGCCGCGATCGCCTGCGGGTGCTACAGGAAAACCGACACTTGTGATCGGGTTACGCCAAGGGTTAACTTGAATTTTACTCTTTCTTTTGCCTGTTCCAGGTGTTGGGCAAACTCCTAAAGCATCATAAGCTTTAGAATAAGCTTGTCTGTAAAAATCTGGATCAACAAGTAGTTTAATATCTGCAACTCCTCGCTCACTCACTTCGGCTAATGTGTCGCTAATTGTCTGATCAGAGTAGACAAATAGGGCAATATGTGCACTAGTATTTGTTTGTTGTAAGTAGAATGATATTATACCGTTACTTGTCATTTCAATTGCTTGTTTTCTCTTGGCAGGCGAGAAATTAATTGTCATAGTGCCACTTCCTACAGAAGTAGTTAATGGCGGTCGATAAGGCTTACGAGACTTAAATAGTCCCTGCCACATATAATTAAATTCATCAGTAAAAGCTTGAGCAACTTCAGTATTATTTGTAACAACGACTAAATTGTTAGCATTACCTCGACTTTCTAGGCTGCTAAAGTCACCATTTAGATCAGATGTTGTTAAATTACCGCTAGAGATAATTATGGTTTTTTCATCAATAACCATAAACTTATGGTGCATCAAGCCACTACCTTTAGTCGCACCATCAGATGTATCATCTTTTATTTCAATACCACTTTTGCGTAACCAAGCTAAAGCATCAGCAGGATAGCGTTTCAACTCTGCCAGTGTGGCTTTGCTACGGCGGTTCATTTTGGCAATTTCTGTTGATGTATAATCTGCCAAAGTTTTATTGTAATTATTATCAATTAATAATCTAATTTTGACACCACTAGACTGTTTGGCAATTAAAGCTTGAGCAATATTAGGAAGTCTAAATTCCATAACTGCTAAATCTACTGTAGATTGTGCCTGATTAATCGCATTAATAATCTGCTGTTCTAGATTATCTCCTTTACGTTTGAAGTGCCGATAAGGATCTTCATAACTAACCGCTTGATTTTGATTAAAATAAACTTGAATAGCTGGATCTTGAGGTAGAGGTTGAAGCGACTCTAGCTTTGGTGTTGGTCTAAAAGTATAAACCAACCAAAACCCTACAATAATCAATAAACTGAATAAAATTACTCGCTGTTGTTTGCGATCTAAAGCAGTCAGAGACTTAATTGCCAATTTCATGCTAACCCTAACGTGAAACATCTGAGTTTCACGATTTAAAAGAAGAAGTTATGGTATCTATCAGTATTTATTGGGTTAAAACTGAAGGCAACGTAGATATTACGGAACTTCCTCTTGCCAAAAACAATTAGGCTCGGTAGTTATACGATAAAGTAAACTAGGTATTGATTATGCCAAGTTTGTGTCAACAGTTGCTGACTAAAATCATCTAACTTCACCAATCCTAATCTTGATCAGGCTTTGGCGTTATCTATGGCTATAGTACAGGCTTTGGCTAAATCAGTTTAAATTTTGACAAAGATAGATTGACTCAATGAAGCTGGGTTAAAGTAAACTTGAACACAGAGACTTGGACGTACTGACGACTAATCTAAGATATCTCTTCGACCAACCGACTGAGTTACACCAAAAACACAAGATAATACAAGAGATGACCAACGATGTTTTAACCAAATAGTTTTGAAAGAAGACGTACACTTGAACTAACATAAAACGCAAGCGGGCTTATCGTTCGCCTTTAATTAAATTATATTTATTTGGGGAATTGCTCACAGGGTAGCAGCATTGTGAGGTTGTGGGTTTGAACCCCTACTACCGTTTATGTCCAGAAGAAAAAAGACATTCCCATGCAATCATAAAGGGTATGGTCAAACCTGCCACCGATGTGCTAGCGACGTGATACAGGCTAGCATTGTTCAACAGCAATCCGCTTTAGAAAAAAAGAGACAGCAAAAACAAGAATGGGAGTCTACCTTTGCTCAAGATCCGATTAATTTAAAAAATCTGCCAACTCATGTAGTAGTTAAAGCACGTAACATTATCGCTGCCTTACAAACTCACAACAACTACCGAGAGTTTGGCGGTAAGCGCCTACGCCACAATCGTTGGATAATTAGTATACCAGTTACTCGCAACTACCGCATGATTTGCCACGATCGCGGTAGTCTGTTGGTGCCTCACGCTGTGTTATCTCACGAAGACTACAACGTTGATAAACCTGGCGGCTAAATTAACTATTATTGATTCTGTCACTAACAGATCCCTTAAATCTGTTGTTTAATGGTTTTTTCAGCAAAAACTCAAGCCAACCAGGCGACTGGATTAGGGCAGAAACTATATGCTGAAGATATAAAAACCGTGTTTATGCCTGAAAAACTATGCAAATTTATCTGGATTATAGCGCCACAACACCGCCGCGCCCAGAAGTAATTACTACCATGCAACAAGCCCTGACGCAAGATTGGGGTAATCCTTCTAGCTTGCATTTTTGGGGACAGCAAGCGGCTATGCTAGTAGAACAGGCACGCAATCAGGTAGCTGGCTTAATTAATGCCCCATCTGATGCGGTTGTCTTTACATCTGGTGGCACAGAGGCGGATAACTTGGCGATTATGGGAGTTGCTCAAAATTATCGCACGCCACAGCATATAATTATTTCTAGTGTTGAGCATTCTGCTGTTGCTGAACCTGTAAGATTGCTGGAACAGTGGGGATGGCAAGTAACGCGGTTATCTGTAAATGTTCAAGGCAGAGTTGATCCCCAAGATTTACAAGCTGCACTGCGACCAAATACAGTTTTAGTTTCGATTATTTACGGTCAAAGTGAAGTTGGCACACTGCAGCCGATCAATATTTTAGGCAAGATTATCCGCGATTATGAACATAGTAACGCCAAAATTTTGTTTCATACCGATGCCGTACAAGTTGCTGGGCGTTTACCCATTGATGTACAACAGCTACCTGTCGATTTACTCTCGCTTTCTAGTCATAAATTGTATGGTCCTCAAGGCGCCGGGGCATTATATATCCGTCCGGGTGTAGAGTTAGTACCAATTTTGTCTGGAGGGGGGCAAGAATCGCGCCTACGCTCTGGAACCCAAGCTGTTGCTGCGATTTCGGGTTTTGGAGTGGCGGCGCAACTAGCAGCGTCTGAGATGGCAATGGAGACGCCTCGCTTAATTGGTTTACGCAATCGTTTATTTGAGCAGTTGGCTGATACGACAAGTTTAATGGCAACAGGCGATCGCTTTCATCGTTTACCTCATCATGCCAGTTTTGCCGTCCTCGGTGATGGTAAAAATGTTACAGGCAAAACTTTAGTACGACAGTTAAATTTTGCCGGCATTGGCATCAGCGCAGGTTCTGCCTGTCATAGCGGTAAACTTAGTCCTAGTCCGATTTTATTGGCAATGGGCTATAGTGATTTGGTGGCTTTAGGAAGCATTAGGTTAACCGTTGGTAGAGAGACGACAGAAGCTGATGTAGACTGGACTGCGATGGTGCTTAAGCAAGTATTGGATAGGTTAATGCCGGAACCAGCTTTATCTAGAGTCTAATCTCAGACTGGTTGGGGTAGTAGGAAGTGAGTTTTAGGATTTTAAAACAAAGTCAATTGCTCATAGTTCCCTGGTTCATTGAAATTAATTTGACGTGGCATAATTTTGCCATCTTGCTTAAGTCCCCCTAGGCGATTGATATTTTCTGTAATTGTCGGTATGCAGTATTCTGCCATCTTTTCTTGAATATGATATGTGTTAAATCGTAGTGTGTGCCAACCGACAGTTTCTAGGTCATTATCTCGTTCATTATCTAGGGGAATGCGCTGCTTGTCGCTATGCCAAGTATCACCGTCTGTTTCAACATTTACCTTGCCTTGGTCGCAATAAATGGCAAAATCAAGAGCATAAGTATTTTTTTTGACTTTCACAAATTCCTGACGTTCGGCGTTAATTTCTAATTGTTTTAACTGTGCCCATAGCCTATCTTCCAGAGGACTTTCATCCCATAAATCATTAATTTCTACCGCATTGAGCAACTTTTCTTTGGTAGTTGCAATAAACACAATACGCCTTAATCTTCGGCTCAAAATTGGCTGGGGCAGGCACTCTAAGGGAGATAATTCTATTTTATAATAGCGTTGCCGACTTTTTTTATCTTTGGGTGCATCAGGAAATAATTCACAGCGTAAAACTTCCTGAATTTTCTCAACACTTGCATAATACTTGACAGCAAAAGCTTCATTACCAAAGACTTTTGGTTGATAGAAAGCCAACCATTGAGGCGGCCAACGCCTCAAAAGATGATTCTTGATACTTGTTACCGGAATACGATACCAATGCTGGTTACGGGCAATATCCATGTCTTGCCGCTCTTTCATAATAGCAACTAGTACTTCACCACGTAGGGTCATAAGTAGCTTTTTATGATCAATATATCATCAGTTCTTAACTTCTTAATGTTCTCGGTATCTGAACTGCCAAAGTAAGCACTCTTGCCATCATAAATAAAGACAAGGCTAACCACAACAAATGACTACTTTGAAAATGCCAAGCAATTATTGCCATCGGCACAAAACCAACTAAACTAGAAAGTAATGCCGTATTACGAATTGTGGAACCTTCTGCGAGTCCTAGGAAGTAACCATCTAGAATAAAAGCCCAGGGTGCGGTAGATGTAGTTAAATAGTACCGTGGATAAAGTGACGCCTGCTAGGTGGCGAATTTCCATAAGATGCCCCTAAAAGGCGATACTGATTAAACCAGCAATAGGTACTAAAAGATTTGAGAGGACATTAATTAACGCTAAACGAAAAAAGCGATTGAGTAAGTTATCTGGTTCAGTAGTCGTATGTGGTGGGTCGTTGATACAATCAGTTTGCTGTTGATATTGGTGCATATGAGTGAAATTTAAAAAGAGCAGTAGCACCTTTTGAGGTTTACCCAAAACTGCTTGTTTATGTTTAAATTGTTCAACAAACCTGTGAAATTAAAACAGGCTCAACTTCAGCGACACATAGACTTTACAATTAATTGCGGTTTGTTACCTCAGTCTCTAGTCAGACTCATACTACTGTTAAGGCGTCTTACTTTCTGGCACAGCAAAAATACATTATGACTATACTTCCTAATACCTTAGATGATGCGATCGCTCAAGCCAAAGAAGCGACTAAAATAGCATTGAATGATGGTTGTACACGCCTACAAGTTGATTTAGTTTTTCCAGAAATTGCCCTGCAAGCTCAGTCAATTGCTCAACAGTTTATCCCAATTTTTGAAGAGTTAGGTATTGTACCCAAAGTCTTCTTTCCCGATACTGGCGCGGCTGCTCTTGCTAAACGTGATTGGGGGACAGTTGGGTTTACAATTGATGATGTTGGCACTTCACGAACCTCCGTAGAGCAAAAAATTAAGCCAGAAGACGAGGGTTTTTTGCTGGTGGCACCTTCAGCGGTGGAAGTTGCCCAAGTGGAGAAATTGAGTATAATTGCAGGCGATCGCCCTTTTATCTTACTTAATCCTCAACTAGAAGATGTTTCGGTTGTGGGCATTGGCTATGCGGCACGGCAATTACGCGATCGCTTTCTTGGTACGATTGAGACTTGTTACTACTTACGACCCCTTGACGGCGCGGCTATCCTGCGATCATACCCGTCTTTGTGGCAGGTTTGGCTAGAAATTGACGACCAATATCAACTGATTACAGAAGAAGCTCAACGACCTGTAGGCGAAGGTCTTGACCAAATTCTTGCCAAGGCTACTAATACAGATACCACAAATGAGGCATCAGCACTCAAAAAAACTGGCTTCCTTACAAATCTTCAACGTTTTTTAAATGC
>JBATUR010000090.1:0-36361 GCA_049671305.1 Coleofasciculaceae cyanobacterium | reverse complement strand
CTAAAACCCAACTATCAGCCAATGTTATTTTAGCGAATCGTGATATCACAAGCCAAGCGATGCGATTGGGTTCTGACCAGTCAGCGACGGGTGATTATCGTTATACAGAGCGTTATTTGGCAGCGGTTAAGGCAGTTAGTGCGGCAGATGTGCAACGGGTGGCAAAAACTTATCTGACGCCAGCAAATCGTACTGTTGGCTATTTTGAGCCGACAACTCTAACAGGGCAAGCTGGGGCAACGGGTAGCGGTGAAGCTCAAACAACCGAAAGTTTCAACGCAGGACCGCCTGTAGACCCCGCTGAGGTGGCAAAATATCTACCACCAATACAGTCTCTGGGTTCGTCGCGTAGTCAGTCGTTACCGGAAGAGTTTAGTTTAGCAAACGGGGCGCGTGTCTTGCTGTTGCCCGATGCCAGTAGTCCGACGGTGACGCTGAGTGGTAATCTACGGGCAGGTAGTGAGTTTGATAGTGCGGCAAAAGCGGGTTTGGCGACTTTGACTGCTGAAAATTTGATGAATGGTACGAAAACGCGAGATGCTTTAGGTTTGGCGAAGGCGTTGGAGGAAAAAGGCGCAAGTTTAGGGTTTAGTGCCAACAGAGAAGGTGTTTCGGTTGAAGGTAATGCTTTATCGGCAGATTTACCTGTTTTAATTGATACTTTTGCTGATGTGGTGCAAAATGCTACATTTCCAGCGGATAAGTGGGAGTTGACTCGTCAACAAAGTTTAACTGGTTTGAAGCAGCAGATGGATTCACCGGCGCAGTTGGGACGACGTACTTTCCAACAAACGGTTTATCCTGAGAATCATCCGTTTCATGCTTTCCCAACTGCTGAAAGTTTGAAAGGCATTATTCGTCAGGATTTGGCTTTGTTTTACCAGCAGCATTATCGTCCTGACACGATGGTTTTGGCAATGGTGGGTAATTTTGATCCTGTGCAAGTGCGGAGTCTTTTAGAATCTAAGCTTGAGGGTTGGACTGCCAAAGGTCAAGCCCCGGTTGCCAAATATCCAGAGGTACAGTTGCCGCAAAAAGTTGTGCAACTTAACCCGGTTATCCCTGGAAAATCGCAGGCGGTGACTTTACTGGGTTATCAAAGTATTGACCGCAAAGATCCGCGTTTTTATGCGGCGTTGGTGTTAAATCAGATTGTTGGTGGTGATACTTTGTCGAGTCGTTTGGGGACAGAAATACGCGATCGCCTGGGTTTGACTTATGGTATTTATAGTTACTTCCAAGCTGGACTGCATCAAGGACCTTTTTTGGTACAAATGCAGACATCTCCAGAAGATGCCCAAAAAGCGATCGCAAGTACGATTTCTTTGCTCAAACAAATGCAAGAAAAAGGTGTGACAAACAACGAAGTCGCTGCTGCTAAACGTTCAATAACTAGCGAATATCCGGTTGGTTTAGCTAACCCTGATGACTTGGCACAAACGATTTTGCGGAATGAAGTTTATGGTTTGCCTAAGAGTGAAATTCGCGAATTTGTCGCTCAAGTTGAGTCTGTCACCTTAGAGCAAGTTAATCAAGCCGCCAAAGAGTTGCTTCATCCTGATAATTTGGTAGTTGTAACAGCAGGACCAACAATAGCAGCATCTGCAAGGTAGCATTCCCCAGACAAGAAGGGCAACCACGGGGATGCCCCTAGGCAATGTTAAAAATCTCAAAAATGTTAAACTAACTTACGATACGGTATCGATGACACATGAACATTTTTAGTAATCTGCTGTTTAAACCGAAAACACCACCTCAAGCCAAGAAAAAACGCCGTAGTATTGAAATCAAATCTGAGCGTGAAATTGAAATCATGCGACAGGCGTCGAAAATTGTTGCCACTGTGCTCAAGGAAATTTCCGAAATGGTGCAACCGGGAATGACGACGGCAGATTTAGACGCCTATGCCGAAAAGCGGATTCGTGAAATGGACGCAACGCCTAGCTTTAAAGGGTATCACGGTTTTACTGGCTCTATCTGCTCTAGCATCAATAATGAGATGGTGCATGGCATTCCTAACCCCAAAAAGGTAATTTTTGCCGGGGACGTGCTGAAGGTGGATACAGGAGCATATTACGAGGGTTTTCATGGCGACTCTTGCATTACGATTGGTGTGGGTTCGGTGACACCGGCGGCGGCGAAGTTAATTCGTGTTGCTGAGGAGGCGCTGTATAAAGGTATTGAACAAGTTAAGGAAGGCGCTTACTTGCTTGATATTGCAGGCGCCATTGAAGATCATGTGATTGCTAATGGTTTTAGTGTAGTGGAAGATTTTACAGGTCATGGTGTGGGGCGAAATCTCCATGAGGAACCTTCTGTATTTAATTTTCGTACCCGTGAGATGCCGAATGTGAAGTTGAAAGCGGGGATGACTTTAGCGATCGAACCGATTGTTAATGCTGGAAGTAAGTTTACACGTATTTTATCAGACCGCTGGACGGCTGTAACGGTTGATAATGCTTTGTCGGCTCAGTTTGAGCATACGGTGTTAGTTACGGCAGATGGCTATGAAATTTTGACTGATCGCACGAAAGTTTAGCTGCAAATTTTCAATCATCAAAGTTGATTTGCTACCTTTACAGATATACGTGGGTCACAAAAACGATGTTGAGACTTGACCAAATTGAAGCTGCCATCCTGAAGCTGCCACCTGATGAGTATAAGCAACTCCTAGAATGGTTTTTAGACTTGGATGAGCAGCAGTGGGACAAGCAGTTAGAAAAAGATATTGCTGATGGCAAATTAGAGGATTTAGCTAAACAAGCGATCGCTGATTTTAACGCCGGTGACTATCGAGCAATCTGATGCACTATACTAATCATCGATTTTGGGAATGTTACAACGCATTGCCTGAATCTGTGCAGCTAATAGCTGATCAGTGCTACGAATTGCTTAAAATCGATCCATCTCATCCATCGTTGCATTTACAAGAAAGTCGGCAAGTATTGGTCAGTACGAGCAGGGCAAGGCTACCGAGCTTTGGGATTAGAAGTCGAGAAGGGCATCTTATGGTTTTGGATTGGTAGTCATGCAACATACGACAAGCTGATTAACAAGTCGTAGCATTGGATTTCTTGCTTAAAACCTGGATTTTTAATGAGATTTTTCAACGGAGAGGGTGGGATTTGAACCCACGTTAGGTTTGACCCTAAAACAGATTTCGAGTCTGCCGCATTCAACCACTCTGCCACCTCTCCAGGCAATTAGATTATTTTAATCGTAATTAAGCACAATTGACCAGAATTTTAATTCGTTTCACCGATCGCAGCGTATTTCAATCAAAAAGCCATCTGGATCATAAAAGTAAATGCCGCGTCCGGTGGGGCGAGTCACGGGTCCATGATCGATAGTGACATGGTTTTGTTTTAGCACTTCAACGGCGGTGTCAAATAACTTTGGGTCGATGTCAAAAGCGAGATGGTTGGCACGGGTGAAACCACGAGAAGGATCAGTATCTGGTGGCGGTAAGTCTGGTTCCCAGAATAAATCGAGGACGGTACCATCTGGGGTAATGAAGTTGGTGACTTTGCCTGCTGCCACAAGCGATCGCAATGTTGTCGGTACTTCTTCGCCTGTCAGTTCGTGCAAGCCAAGTATAGCACCGTAAAAATGACGAGACGCTTGCAAATTGTGAACATTTAAGGCAACGTGATGCACCCGACGTAAATTACCGGGAACTAGGACTGTAGTGAGGGACTGAGGACTAGATAGCATAGAAATTGTAACTCTTGCGATAGAAGTAAAGTCTTATTATTAAGTTTAGTATTTAAAATAAAAGTTAGTCATGGCATTTGATTATTCTTTAGATTTTAAAACGATTGATTTTCGTACTTCTCCTGAACTTTATCGCGTTGGTAAAGGTGAACAGGGAGTACTTTTGGTGGAACCTTATAAATCAGAAATTTTACCTTATTGGCGCTTCAAAACTCCAGATATTGCTAGGGAGTCGAGCGAGAAAATTTACGAATTGTTTCTTAATTATCTTGAGCAGGATGATTTTGTCGGTGCAGACATGGCGCGGAAATTTATTCAAATGGGCTATACAAGAGCACGTCGCTATGCTAATCATAAAAGTGGTAAAAAATATAAAACAAATCCTCAAAAAGAAGCAACAAAAGAAGCAGAAATAACTGCTAGAAAAGATATTTTGCCTTATGAAGTAGACCCAATTAAAGCAGAATCAGCAGCAATATTTAAAGCGAAATGGGCAGAAGCAAAGACGAATGAAAAGTATTTACAACTAATGGAAAAACATAAACAAATGTATGAGAAACAATCAGATATCTCAATCCCTAACCAGGGTTAAGATATAACTATACTAATAACTAAATTAATCATGACTATTACCACTGCCAAACGCTTTACTGTTGAGGAATATCACCGTCTTGCCGAATTGGGATTTTTCCATGAAGATGACAGAATTGAATTAATTCGTGGAGAAATTATCCAAATGGCAGCCAAAGGCACACCTCATACAACTTGTTGCAGAAATTTGTTAAGGGAATTAGCAGCACTACTAGCAGGACTGGCAGAGTTACAATGCCAAGACCCTATTACTTTACCATCACAGAGCGAGCCCGAACCAGACTTTGCAATTCTACGGTTACGTGCGGATAATTACTTATCTGCTCATCCTACTCCAGAAGATGTTTTATTAGTAATTGAGATTGCTGATTCTACTTTGAAATATGACCAAGAAACTAAATTATCTGTTTATGCAGAAGCCGGAATTTCTGATTATTGGATATTTAATTTAGTTGATAATCATTTAGAAATTTATAGCGAACCTTATCAAGATTTGCAGGGTAATTTTGGTTTTAGTATGAAGCGGATTGTTTTGCCGAATCAAACCATTGTTTTACCCTGTTTCTCGGAATTAGTGCTTGATTTAGCTAAGATTTTTCCGGGGATGGTAGCTTGAGAAAAGTCTTTGTTTTTCATCTAAGCTGCATAAAAGAAAAGGTAACCATAAATTTTACAGGGTTGCGCTCAAAGAATTTTATAGACTTAGCTTTATCCCTGATAGGGATTTATTTAAGTAGAAGGGCTTTAAGCTGCAAGTTCAGATCTTGCATAGTTAGTTTCAATCCCTAATAGGGATTTATACTTACCTAAATTGTTTTAGGATAGCTTGTTAACCCTTCTAACTGAATGATACCACATAATAGATTTAAGAAGATGTTGCATAGTTAGACATGAGAAGTTATATTTAGAAAAAAGAACGCGTCGCGCTCTTTACTTTATTTATGTAGATTCATTATGCCACAACCACAAAGCCTAGAGCTAATTCAAGCTGTAACCAAGTTTCTGGAGACAGTGAACACATTTGATGTTGCTCATCCTTCAGAGCATTTGGCACGTCTTGACCATTTAATTGGATTTAATAGTGCTTTTCCCAGTGTGACAGCTCCACTGCTACCCTCCAGAGTAGAGCTATTAAGTCGAGCAGAAGCTGTAGCGGGAGAACTTGCTCCTTGGGTGACAACAAAAATCATGGACGAGAATCTTCTCGTGGATGACGTGTTGTTTTCCATCGAAGCCCTTGAGTGGAAATCTAAACAAGAACACCTAGATAATCCCAGCGCCTATTTCTGCAAAGTTCTGAAAGATAAGCAGTCTAAAGGGGAGAATCTAAAGAACGCTGCCTAATCTGTTAGACTTCTGAGATTCAATTAAAGGGTATCCTATTTGAAGAATACCCTTTAGCCTCTACTTGATTATAGAAGCACTTTCAGCCAGTTGAATCATTTTTGTCAGCGACGTATTTTTAGTAATATTTAATCTAGGTATTTGATACTTATTTATTAATGGCTCAGTTTGTAAAGCTAGATTTTCGTAGGAATAGCTAGACAAATAATATTCAGATGCCAGCTTTTGAACTCGTGCATTGAAGGAACCATAAGGATAAGCTAGATGTAAACCTACTGTTTGATTAGGGTCTAGACCTTGTGTACATTGTCTCAAAAACTGTTGTGCTTCAGTGAATTCAAAGGTTAATTGATTGTCACTAAGTTTAGTTAGATCATAATGATGAAAACTATGAGATTGAACATCATAAAAACCTTTTTTCAAACCTTCCCTCAAATCATCGCAAGTTAGGTGCGCCGCTGAATTAATAGAGCTAGGATTAACAAATAAAACTAATTTAGCTGTCGTGCCGTATTTTTTGAGTAAAGATTCAAGAATTGGTAATAAATGAGTGTGTACGCCTTTGTATCCATCATCAAAGGTCAGCATAATCGGTTTTTGAGATGAATGCTCAGATGGTATAGGCTGAGATTTTTCTATAAAATATTGAGAGAGTTCTTGAGTTGACAAAAACCAATATTTATTACTAACAAGATAATCTAATATCTTTTCTAGGTCTTGTTTGGTATTATTGTATAAGGAGAGGTTTTGAAAAGATGGCTTAGATAAATTATTAAGATCAACAACTTCATGTAGTGAAAAAATTGGAATGCTAATCGGATTAATTGCCTTAGCCAACTGATTAGACATCAAGATTATGCTAAATGTCAGACAGAAGCTGATTAGGTATGTCTGATAGTTTTTAAGAATAGCTTTCAATGCCATTTTTACTTCGCTTCCACAAAATATCTCATTCTTAGCAAGACGTAATCAGCAAAAAACTGGTTCCCTTGAAGTATGCTTTAAACTTGTGCATATACTTTAATAAATAGACGAATAAATATCCGATGCTAAATATTCCTCAACTCCTGGCAAAAGAACTTTCTATAACACTTTCCCAAGTACAAAATGCCTTGGAACTTTTTGCAGAGGGAGCGACAATTCCCTTTATTGCTCGTTATCGTAAAGAAAAAACAGATTCGCTTGATGAAGTGCAGTTGCGTGATTTGTCGGATAGATTTACTTATTTAACTGAACTTGAGCAACGCAAAGCAACAATATTAGACGCGATCGCATCTCTTGGTAAACTAACTGAGCAACTCAAAAATCAGATTGAATCCTGCTTACAAAAAAACGAGCTAGAAGACCTCTACCTGCCTTATAAAGCCAAGCGACGCACCAGAGCCACCATTGCGCGAGAAAAAGGTTTAGAAGCGCTTTCTGAGTTCATTAAATCGCTGAATAATCCCAAGGCAACACCTGCATCTTTAGAAGACGAAGCCAGAAAATATATTTCCGAAGAAAAAGGCGTTAAAACAGTTGAAGAAGCACTTAAAGGAGCTTCTGATATTTTAGCAGAATCAGTATCAGAAACAGCTCATTTACGAGCATATTTGCGTGAGTACTTAATGAAAGATGCGTTGTTTGTCTCCAAGATTAAAGATGAACATCCCGAAGGTTTTACTAAGTTTGAAATGTACCGTAACTTTCAAATCAAAGTAAACAACATTGCGCCACATAATATGCTAGCGCTGCTACGTGGTGAAGCTGAGAAAGTGTTGAATTTGGAACTTGCTTTTGATGAAGATACAGTATTATTTTACTTGGAATCTGAAATAATTAGAACTAAAGTTCCAGCAGTTCGGACTTTCTATCGAGTAATGCTTAAAGATGCCTTTAATCGCTTGATGAAAACGTCATTAATTAATGAAGTTC
Organism: Coleofasciculaceae cyanobacterium; assembly: GCA_049671305.1. Classification (GTDB taxonomy): domain Bacteria; phylum Cyanobacteriota; class Cyanobacteriia; order Cyanobacteriales; family Coleofasciculaceae; genus CADCTM01. Next base: position 28,798 of record JBATUR010000090.1, on the reverse strand, counting down.
GTGCTGCGAAAAAACTTGATGCAGATATCGAATCAATCAAGACATTTGAAACTAATTTGCGGGAATTACTGCTATCTGCTCCAGCAGGAATGAAGCCGACTTTAGCAGTTGATCCAGGGTTTAGAACAGGTTGTAAAGTTAGTGTGCTTGATGAAACTGCTAAATTTTTGGAATATCAAGCTATCTTCCCTCATACAGGTGCTGGACAACGCGCTCAAGCAGCTCAAATTATCAAGCATTTAATTGAAAAGTACAAAATTGAATTGATAGCAATTGGAAATGGGACGGCATCTCGTGAAACTGATGAATTTATAGCAGAAGTTTTAGAAAAAATAGACCGTAAACCGATAAAAGTAATGGTAAATGAGTCTGGTGCATCGATATATTCAGCTAGTGATGTTGCACGGCAGGAATTTCCAGATTTAGATGTAACTGTGCGCGGTGCAATTAGCATTGGAAGACGTTTACAAGATCCTTTGGCAGAATTAGTGAAAATCGATCCAAAGTCAATTGGAGTGGGGCAATATCAACATGATGTTGATCAAAAATTACTGAAAACCAAGTTAGATGAAACAGTAGAAAGTTGTGTTAACTATGTTGGTGTTGATTTAAATACTGCTTCCAAAGAACTCCTAACTTTTGTTTCTGGAATGTCGCCAACTATCGCTAAAAATATTCTCGCCTATCGTAATGAAAACGGTGCTTTTAAAAATCGCAAACAACTCTTGAAAGTATCAAAACTGGGACCAAAAGCATTTGAACAAGCAGCAGGATTTTTGAGAATTCGTGATAGTGAGAACCCTTTAGATAATACAGCTGTACATCCAGAAAGTTATGGAGTAGTAAAAGCAATAGCATCTGATTTAAATGTACCCCTAAGTCAGATATCTCAAGCAACAGATAAGCTTAAATCAATTGATTTAAAAAGCTATGTTACAGAGACAATTGGTTTACCGACTCTACGAGACATTATCAGCGAATTAGAGAAGCCAGGAAGAGATCCACGGGCAGAATTTAAGTATGCCACATTTAAAGAAGGCATTAAAGAAATTAAAGACCTTATTATTGGCATGGAACTAGAAGGAATTGTGACAAATGTAGCAAACTTTGGTGCATTTGTTGATGTGGGAGTTCATCAAGATGGATTAGTACATATCTCCCAACTTGCTGACAGATTTATTGACGATCCTAAGAAAGTTGTGAAAGTGGGACAAGTTGTGAGAGTGCGAGTAATGGAAGTTAATGAGCAATTAAAACGGATTAGTTTATCGATGAAATCATCCGAGTCGGTGAAAAGTACAGCGACGAAAAGCGTAGATAATCGTACACCACAAAAATCACCAACTTTAAATGATTTAAAAGCGAAATTTAATAGAAAGTCGTAGCATATTAGTAGGGACAATATCTTGCCGTGTCCCTACTTTATTAAATATCATCAAATGTTGTTGAGGTAAAAACTGCTTAGTTTCCTGCCATTGTAAACCCACTGCCTTCATCTCCTTTCGTACTTGCTTCTGCTTCATTTTGTGAATAGCTTTAATGGGAATATAAGGATTTTCACCACGATATTCTACCAAAACTACCCGTCCCTCTGGTTTAAGTGCTTGCACAATACCTTCCATAACTTCTTTGGGATATTCAAACTCATGATAAGCATCTACCATTAGTGCCAGGTTAATACTTTCTTTTGGTAAATTAGGATTATCTATACTTGCCAAAACTGGCTCAACATTACTAATTTTATTTTCATCTTTCAGGAAGTTCAGAATATCAATCATTTCCGGCTGAATATCCACCGCCAGCACCTTACCTTGAGGAACTAAAGAGGCGATACGAAAGCTAAAATAACCAGTGCCAGCACCAATATCTGCCACAATATCAGTAGGCTTTAAATTAAGCGCATCTACAACTTGTTGTGGTTGTTCCGTTATTTCTCGGCTTGGTCTTTCTAGCCATAGTGCTTCTGTATGCCCCATAACTTTAGCAATTTCTCGACCTAAATAAAACTTGCCAATACCATCTAAACTGTGAATAATTTTCTCTTGATATATTGCCGAATTTGTGGCAGCATAAGCGAAGGGTATTTTAAAACCACTTAAGAATAACCCTATGAAGATAAACACAGCAACCAAAATTATTCTTAAGTAAAAAGATGAATTACGCTGCTTTCTATTTGTTGCAGAATTTATGTTTTTAGTAGTCATCAACATCATAATTTAATTAAGTTTTAACACCCTACCATTAACATCCCGATTCTGGCAAAATGCCTTTCGGAAATACCAAATTAGCTTTCTATGAGCTTTACTAGAAAAGGAGGCGTCTCTACCATCAAGCAAACATGAAACTACCAACATTGCAACCACGTGATCGTCAGTCCGAGCGCCGTCACTACGACCCACCAGCGTTGTGGTACGCTGTTATTCTGGGTTCAGTTGTTTTTCACTTATCTGCTTTTGGAATGCTGCGTTTGTTGATGGTTGGCGGTTTAATTGGCACACCCTCAGCTACAAAACTAATTCCTATTGATATAATTGCAATGGCTACGCCCACCGCAGGCATCGCTTCAAGTAAGCCTAACACCAAACTTCCGCAAAAAACAACTGTAAAACCAACAAAAAAACCAACAGCAAGTAAACCAACTACTACTTCTTCGCCAACTCGCACCAACACACAAACAGGTGCAACCAAACAACCGGCTGTGAATACGAAAAAATCTCCAGCACCTATTTCCTCAAAGCCGTCTGAAAAACTACAACCCAAAACTAAACCGACTACACCAACTGGTAAAAATAACCAACCTACCACTAATACAAATAACCAGCCTGCTACGACAACTCCGACTTCTCCTTCCCCCACCAAACCAACCAGCAACACTACGCCTAACCCTCAACCAGCAGGCGGTTTTGTTGCCACTTTTAACAATCTTACTCCAAGTGCGACTATAGATATCCCAAATCCAGACAAAGACAACGACAAACTGGCAACATTATTAGATGAGAAGAAACAACTTTCGGCTGAAGATTTAAAACAGTTAGGAATTAGTTTAAATCAGAATTTAAAGTTAAAAGTAGGCGTTGTGGTTGAAACTGATGGCACAGCAACAGTAGTGGATAAGCAAGTAGTAGTAGAACAAGGCAGTATCAGCCAGGAAAAAGCTGTTGCTTTAGCTAATAAGATTATCTCGCAATTACGGTTCACTCCTACTTTTGGGAATGGTAAACCCAAGTTGGCAAATTACAACCTACAACTGAAGATTTTTCCCGAACCTAAATAAATAATGCTTGGGCTTGCTAAAATTCTCAAAAATTGTGCTAATATTATTTTACTGGAAAACTACGCATAAAAAACGCGGGTGTAGTTTAGTGGTAAAACCTTAGCCTTCCAAGCTAATGATGCGAGTTCGATTCTCGCCACCCGCTTAGAGAGATATTAATAGGCTTAATCTTGATTTTGGCATTGGGCAAGGTTTTTCAAGAGCAGCCTGAAAGTCAGGGAAGTGATTAAGCTAATAGAAGAAGATGGTTGGTATCTGGCGAGAACGAGGGGCAGTCATTGTCAATTCAAGCATCCAACAAAGTCCGGTTTAGTCACAATAGCAGGAAAACTGTCTAACGATTTAGCACCTGGTACTTTAAACAGTATCTTGAAGCAAGCTCAACTAAAGGAACAGAAGGCAGCAGGAGAAGAAGAGTAAATGCGCTATGCAATTGTGATTGAAAAGCTAGAGAGCAATTATTCAGCTTATGTTCCAGATTTGCCGGGATGTGTGGCAACTGGTGCAACGATTGAAGAGATGGAACAGCAGATCAAAGAAGCGATAAGCCTACGGCATGGCTGCGCTTACCGCATTTCATTTAGATGGTTTGCGAGAGGAGGGTTTGCCAATTCCCGAACCTACAACTCTGTGTGAATATGTGGAAGCTGGTTGAGAGACGTGCTCGCTTTTTCTTGATGGAATTTGATTGGTAAGAAGCGATCGCTTGCCAACACTTTTCTGAATTCCGTACATACTTTGCGGAAACTACGCAGTTAGTAGAGTAAAACTGAAATAGTGGTTCTAAAGTTCTGGAGTCTAGGATGTCGAGCGATCGCTTGCGCCAAGTTGAAAAAAACTTGAGCCGTTTACGGCAGCAATTAGCCGGAAAAGAAGATACATTGACGACAATTGCTCCAGAAGAAAAAGTTCGCATTAAGCAGCAGATTGCCGATTTGAAGGCAGAAATGCAGCCGTTTGAGGTCGAATACTGGCAGATTTTAGCGGATGAGTCAGCGACAACCATAGTTTCTGAACCATCGCCAGAAGTAGTCGTTGCCGAGATTGTCGAACAGGTGGGGCAACTGCAAAACAGTCAGCAATATTCTGCTGAAGTGCTGGCATGGTTACAGAAAATTTATGCCGAAGTTAGCAAGCCGGGAGCACCTGCCGCAGCTAAGTTAAAGGGGGCGCTTTCCCTAATGCCGCCGTTTGTCAATGTATCCTACGAGGCAGAGTTGGATACAGAGAACTTTGTCGGGACGCATTTTCCAACGTTTACCAAATGGCGTAAGGCGCTGGCAAAAAAGTTGTAGCCCTCGATCGCACTCCAGGTCAAGGGCTAACGCCGCCCAGGCAAACTAAACGGGATTCCTCCCAAGAGAAACTACTGCAAGCCGTCACAACGGAAGTGCAGCAACGGCTAGCGCAGTCGTTGCATAATGCTGTTCGGCTGACTCTGGGAATAGAAAAACAGGATTATCGCGTGCAGCTTCCTTGGTCGGCAATGGTTGTGCAGCAATCACAGTCAGCAGTGCCGCTAGATCCCGGAACTCGAATTGTAGAAGTATTTGATAACCCAAAACTCGCCCGTCGTCAATTGCTGATTCTAGGTGAACCGGGTGCGGGTAAGACGACGATGATGCTGGAGTTGGCAGAGGATTTGCTCAAACAAGCGATCGCAGACAATACAAAGCCAATCCCAGTTTTACTCAACCTATCTTCTTGGAAAGATCCGCAGCAGTCAATTTTTAACTGGCTGGTGGACGAGTTGAAAAGCAAGTATGGGATTGGTCAAGATTTGGCGCAGCAGTGGCTCAAGAACAGTCAACTGCTACCGTTGCTGGATGGGCTGGATGAGGTGGCACCCCAGCATCAACAAGCCTGTGCTGTGGCGCTCAATGCCTGGTTGACGGGGGAACTGACACAGCGCCCTTGCGGGGTACTGATTTGCTGTCGGCGGGAAGAGTTTGAGCAAGTGGTGCAGCAGCCTTTGAGCCTTTATGGGGCAATTTATTTGCAGGCTTTAACCGTGGAGCAAATTGAGGAGTATTTTACTCAGTTTGGCTTGCAGGATGTGTGGGGAACGGTGCAGCAAAATGAAGAGTTGCAGAAGTTGCTGACCATACCACTGTTTTTGTCGATGTTTGGTTTGGTGCAAACACAGGGAAAGTTTTCGCTGGACGATTGGCAATTGCGTATTACCTCGGAGCTGAAAATTGAGTATTTGCTGGATACTTATTGGGATGCGGCGATTGAGCGAGTGCTAATTATCGACCCTGTTGCACGACAACAAGGCATTCTCAGCAAAACCTACGGCAAAAAGCCACCGCCAACGCGCAAAGTGGTGCGGCGAGCATTGGTTTTTGTGGCAAAGGCGCTGCAACAAGAGTCGCAAACAGAGTTTTTGATTGAGAGAATGCAACCTTACTATCTCAAAGATAAACTTCGTCAATGGCAATATTGGTTATTCCTTTTTCTTGGGAACTTATTAGCTTCCGGAACTATTGCTACGGTTGTTCGGCTTCTATGGTCACAGCCACCTGATCCTTCAGTTTCATGGTCATCTTTTCTCACAAGCATCGTATTACTCGGTTCACTAGGTGGATTCATTTTATCCACTGAATCTAAAGCTGATGGTGTACGACTATTAATGTATCCCTTTGTTCAAATTTATTGTTTTCTTCTTAGGAAGAAACTGCCAACGGAGTTTAGAAAATACATACCCATTCTTCATGACATTAATCTCTCTTCGAGATTTCGATTAAAAGTACCCTCATTCAAAGATTTAAAAGATAAAGTTTTTAAACCTTCATTAGCAATAGCCTATCTGATGTATAATTTTATCTTGATGCCGTTAGTCCCGCTTATCATGGGTATACATATGGTGACAGGCAAATTAGCATATGTATTCGGATTGAAGAAGTTAGGCAGAAATTTAGAGCAATCTTTTGATTTAATAATTCAACTTACAAATCAGGTAGACGAATCAAGATATCCCCATCATATTTTCATAGGTATGATAACGTTGCATTATGTACAAATGATTAAACTAAAAGGAGGTTGGCTGCTAAATTTAGCTTTGGGACTACTTGGATTTTTTCCAAGCTTAATAATATTTATGGCTTCGATAAACTTCAGTTTAATAGATGTATTAACGACAGAACCAATAGAAATTGAAAAAATACTAACTCCAAACTATGGCTTGAAAGAAGCTTTAAGGACTGCATTTTCAATTTCAATACTTTTCTGTATTTCTTCTTTCATGGCTTTCCAGATGCCAACCACATACTATCGAGGTATTCTTTGTATTCTAGGCTTTCTCGCTTGTTACAGTTATTTGCCTTTGATTAAACACCTATCTCTTCGTCTCGTCCTTTGGCAAAGTGAGACCGCTCCCTGGAACTATGCCCGTTTTCTCAATTACTGCACCGAGCGCCTTTTATTGCAGCGTGTTGGTGGTCGCTATCGCTTTATGCACAAACTCTTGCAAGACCACTGTGCCAAGATGGATTTAGAGTGATTTAAGAAGCATTACTGATTTCCACAATCATTTCTTCTTGCCGTAGTTATTTTAACGCATCAAGCAAAGTAGCAGTCAACAATTAACGCAGATTGCGATTCGTGACGTTACAATCTTTGTCAACTTATTTTAAACCGTACAAAGTTTAAAAAATACAACCAATCCTCTCAAGAATAATCTGAAAATCTGCCAAAATACCCTGCCAATTCTCCGCTGTCAAAACCGGAACATGAACAAAAATACAAGAAATATTTAATTGATTTAAATACTTCAACACTTCATAATAAAGCCCCTCACAAACAAACTTTCCCGCATCATGGCTAATCTCGGTTATTGATAATCCAACTAACAGCTTGTCTAAATCCACAGAAGTTTTGTAATCTAATCCATCGCCACAAGCACAAGATTCCACAGTTAAAACTTGCCTACTTTCAGCCATGCCACAACAAATAATTGCACCTGGTTGTAGTTCCTCTATTTTAGAAATTACCTGACTTGCTGCTAATGAAACATCCACAGGTAATTGTCTCAAAAAAGTTAAAGAAGTAGAAAACTCTTGTTTGGCAACTAACTCTAATAAATCATCCGAAGCATTAGAAGTCTGATGAAGCATCCAAGTTTGAAAAGAAGTTAAAAGAATTTTTTCGTTCATCTTTTGTAAAATAGAGATAATCTGCAATAACCAATGTAAAGGATCGCTAAATGCCAGTAATTGCCGTTGTGGACTACGATATGGGAAACCTGCACTCTGCTTGCAAAGGTTTGGAAAAAGCGGGTGCAACCACAATAGTTACAGATTCACCTGCAGACATTGAGCGTGCTGATGCGGTAGTTTTGCCAGGAGTCGGTTCATTTGATCCAGCAGTGCAGCATTTGCGATCGCGTAAACTAGAAGCACCCATCAAACAAGCCATCAACAGCGGTAAACCTTTCTTAGGTATTTGCTTAGGTTTACAAATATTATTTGACGGCAGCGAGGAAGGCACAGAACCTGGATTAGGCATTATTTCCGGTACAGTGCGCCGTTTTCGCCCAGAAACTGGCATTACCATCCCTCATATAGGTTGGAATGAGTTGGAGTTAACTCAACCAAATTCATTGCTATGGCAAAATTTAGCCCCTAAGTCGCTAGTTTACTTCGTCCATTCCTATTATGTAGACCCAGTTGATCCCAAGATCCGGGCAGCGACGGTGACACATGGTTCTCAGACAGTGACAGCCGCAGTTGCTCGTGATAACTTAATGGCAGTGCAATTCCATCCAGAAAAATCCTCCACAACCGGATTGCAAATTTTGTCTAACTTTGTGGCACAAGTCAAGACGCAAGTTTTGGTCTAAATGAGAATTTACGGCAATCGTCAGCTAAAAACCTTACCAGGACAAGAAACTCGCCCAACTTTGGCGCGGGTGCGAGAAGCTTTGTTTAATATTTGGCAAGGTAGTATTAACGATTGCCGTTGGTTGGATTTGTGTGCCGGCACCGGTTCAATGGGTGCAGAAGCGCTGTGTAGGGGCGCGTCTAGGGTTGTGGGCATTGAAAAATGGGGTAAGGCTTGTGCGGTTATCCAGCAGAATTGGCAGCAGGTAGCGCAACCAAATCAAGAGTACCAGGTGATGCAAGGGGATGTTGTAGGGAAATTAAAAACGCTTGCAGGTCAACAGTTTGATCGCATTTATTTTGACCCGCCTTATGCTAGTAAATTGTATCAACCAGTTATAGAAGCGATCGCACACTTACATTTACTGTCCGAGGATGGAGAATTAGCAGTAGAACACAATCCTAATCAACTGACTCCACTGCTAATTCCCAACCTTGAAATTTGTCGCCAGAAAGTCTATGGCAATAGTGCCTTAACCTTTTATCAGCTACAGATAGAAGCAACCGACGAGTCCTGATTATGCCTATCTTTCAGACCAAGCTTAATCTTACTTATTAATTCCCAACTGGTCGCCACGCTTGTACTGCATATAGGCAGCAAAAAATAGTCCAGCGAGGGTAATGGGAATTAAACCCATAACAATACCTACCAACAACGGTTCAACCACGTTAAATTCTCCCAATGATAAGTTTTTTTGCTTAGTTCTCATGGTACTCGCTCTGATGGCGAAACAGATCAACAGCAATCAGGAAAGCCTTGCTGTCGCAAATCCGAGACAAGAACCACTTGCCTACGAATGCTATAAAATTTAAGCTATGTTTATTAATCGAAACACTTTTACACCTTGCCGTTACAATTCGAGCATCTGGGAAAATAAATCGATTTTTTGTCTGACTTTGATTAAAAACGCTTAGTAAATTTAAAATTTTGATAGGAGATCGTTTGGAGAACCAGCTTGCCAAACCTACAATTCCGTTTCGGCAGATCATCATAATCGCGATCGCGGTCGTGTTGGCAGTCTGCATTGGTGTGTTAGGATTTTACCGAATTCAAGTTTCTGACCCCTACATACACAAAGTCTTGTCCCTACAAGGCGACTCAGTGCGGGGTCATGCGATTTTTCAAATTAATTGCGCCGGCTGTCATGGCTTGCAAGCCGATGGTCGTGTTGGACCCAGCTTACAGCATATTTCCAGTAAAAAGTCAAACATTAGCCTGATTCGCCAAGTTACCAGTGGACAAACGCCACCAATGCCGAAGTTTCAACCTAACCCTCAAGATATGGCAGACCTTTTGGGCTATCTAGAAAAACTCTAATTCGTGCAATAACTAACTAAACTGTTGAGCATAAAACTGGGCATACCGACCACCTTTGTCCAGTAAATCATGGTGGGTTCCCAACTCCACAATTTGTCCTTTTTCCAGCACCAAAATGCGGTCAGCACGGCGCACAGTTGCCAGTCGATGAGCAATAATAAACACAGTACGTTCTTTCATAATCCGCTCTAAGGCTTCTTGCACCAAGGCTTCCGACTCTGAATCTAGTGCGGAAGTCGCTTCATCCAAAATCAAAATGCTAGGGTTAAGCAGGACAGCACGAGCGATCGCAATTCGTTGCTTTTGCCCCCCCGATAAATTAACGCCCCGTTCCCCCACCCAGGTATGATAGCCCTGTGAGAACTGCGTAATAAACTGATCAGCATTAGCTATCCTCGCCGCCTTTTCCACGTCTTGCAGGTCATATACGGCTTGACCAAAAGCAATATTTTGAGCGATCGTACCAGAAAATAAAGTATTCTCCTGGGGTACAATACCAATTTGCCTACGCAGACTCCGCAACGAAACATCTTGAACACTAATACCATCAATTAAAATTTGTCCCGCTTGCGGATCATAAAAACGTGGTAAAAGATTCACCAACGTCGTTTTACCCGCCCCAGAAGGACCAACCAAAGCAATCATTTCCCCTGGTTGGACAAGAAAGTTCAGGTTTTCTAAAACCGGCACTCCCCCTTGTCCTTCCTTAATCATCGGCATTTCTAAGTCTTCTTGCCCTGCGGGTTGGGTAAAGTATGCCGGATAAGCAAAAGACACCTGCTGATATTCCACCTTACCTGTAACTGCTGGCAGCATCATTGCATCTGGTTTTTCGATTACTGTTGGCTTAATTGCCATCAATTCAAAAATGCGGTCAACCGAAGCTTGTCCTTGTTTAAACTCGTTGTAATTGCTGGTAATGTGGGTAATCGGGTCAATAAGTAGGGCGACACTGGCGATATAACTGACAAATTTTGCTCCGGTTAAATTGCCAATAGAAATTTGCCAACCACCAAGAAAAAGTAGTAATAATACGCTCATTACATACATAAATCCAACCACAGGATTTTGAATCGCTTTGAGTCGTTCTGCGGCATATTTTGCCTGACGATTTTGTTCTGCTTCCGCAGCAAAACGGGCAATTTCATAATCTTCGGCGGCAAATGCTTGTACTAAACGAATGCCGCTGAAAACTTCGGTCAGTAAAGCTGATAAATTGGAGATGCGGTTTTGGCTGCGGCGGGAAAATTTGAGCATTTGTTCGCCAAACCAACCAATCAGTACACCCATTAACGGTGCAACTAAAAATGTCGCGAGTGTTAGTTGCCAATTAAGATAAATCATATAGCCCAGCACAACGATGAGCTGCAAGACGCAGGGAACAAAATCATGAAAGATTTTATTAACGACTTCCCCAATGCGATCAATATCTTCGGTGAGGCGGTAGGTTAAGTCACCGGTTTGTGCCGTTTCAAAGTAGCTGAGGTTGAGGCGCTGCAGATGAGTATAAACTTGTTTGCGTAAGTCTAGTGCTACATAAAGTGCAGCTTTTGCCATGAGGGCATCTTGACCATACATTAGGAGTTTCTGGACAAGAAAAACCAGTGCCAAAATTGCCGCTAACTCGACAAGCGCATTTAGGTTACCTTGTCCGATTATATTGGCAATTTGACCCGCGAGTTGTGCCTGTATGGGCCAAAATACTGTCACCCCCAGGGTACAAATAAACGCCTGGGTAATGGTTTTCGACTGGGGGCGAATAGAAGGTAATAGTTGCCAATAGTTAGAGCGCATTTTCAAGCGATGAGTCCAGATTATTCTATGCTTGGATTAGGCTATCAGCTTTTATCCTTACTAAATAGACTTGATTATGAAATCTGAAGTTTCTATGATTGGTTTAGTTCGACGATAAGGATACTTTACAACTAAAGTTATCTTTTCGGGCGTAACTTAGTTAAACTTACAGCAAGCTTATAAAAATAACTAACATTAAGGATAAAAATAATCTTACTAATCTAACTTAAATTAGTCAACAACTTGGATTAATTAACAAGTGGTAGCTTGACGATAAATGTTGAACCAATACCTACTTGACTTTCTACACTAATCTGACCGCCATGCAATTCTACACATTTTTTGACAATAGAAAGACCTAAGCCAGTTCCTTTAATTTTGCCTACATTTGCCGCCCGATAGAAAGGTTCAAAAAGCTGGGGTTGGTCTTCTAAAGCAATACCAATTCCTTGGTCTTGGATGCGGAAAGTAACGATTTCATCTTCACAGTCAAGGTCAAATCTAACAATATCGCTAAAGAGGGAGTATTTAATGGCATTCGAGAGCAAATTTGTTAAGATTTTATGCAAAAGTTTCTCATCCATAGAGGCATTGGCAAAGTTTCCCTGATAAGTAAAAACAATTCGTTTGGGAGTATCTGATTCTAGGTTGGCTTCATTTTGCCAGGAAAGAGTTTGGGTGGTGTCTCTTTCTAAAATTGGCAACTGTTGACTATCTGGATTTAAGTATAATGAATTATTAAAGTTTTTTAAACTGTATTGAATACCAACGTTAATCTGCAACTCTTCAACTAAGTTTTGAGAGAACTCTAATAAATTTAAGGGGACTGGATTAAAGTCTAATTTTCCTGATTCTGCTTTACCAATAACTAATAAGTCATCTAGAAGCTGTAGCAATTGTTCTATGGCTAGATTAATTCTTTGAAAATGCTTGTTTTTTTGCTCGTCCATTAACCCGTTAGAGTAAAGTTCTAAAAGATCAACTGAGGAACGAATTGTTGTCAAGGGAGTACGAAATTCATGAGAGGCATTGGCGACAAATAAAGATTTGAGTTTACTTAGTTCTTTTTCTGTTTCTAAAGCTTGTCGGACTTTTTGCTCTGCATGATGACGAGTTAAAGCAATTTCAATTACTGTATGAAGTTCTTTTTCTGTAAAAGGCTTTAATAGGTAACCAAAAGGTTCAGTAAGTTTAGCTCTTTCTATGGTGTTTGTGTCGCCATAAGCTGATAAATAAACAATCGGAATATCAAAACACTTATGAATTTCTGCGGCGGCTTGTATCCCGTCCATACTGCCTTTAAGCATAATATCCATTAAGATTAAATCAGGCAAGCAACGAGAGGCAGAGGCGATGGCTTCTTCCGCAGAAGAAACAATATCACAAATTTCGTAACCCAAGTTATGAAGTATACTCTCAATATCAAAGGCAACAATTTCTTCGTCTTCAACTATTAAAAGCTTGATATTTCGCATATGCATAGTTTACTCTATTTTACCTTTCCTTGAAGTTGTTGTAAAGACAATTGTAAATTTTGTTCCTTGACTTTGCTCAAGTTCTATAGTTCCGTTTATTTGTTTAGTTAATCTACAAACTAACTGTAAACCAAGAGTCTTAGTTTTGCGAAAGTTTAAGGATTTGGGGAGTTTTTTACCATTATCACTGATAATTAGGATAAATTGTCCTTGACTCTGTTCTTGAAGACTAATAAAAATTTGACCTCCAACCATTTCAGTAAAAGCATACTTCAAAGAATTAGAAACCAGTTCATTGATAATTAAGCCAAAGGGTGTTGCCAGGGCAATAGAAATAGAACTTTGCTTAACCTCGACTATAAAAGTAACCACCTGATTGTGAGCTTGATAACAACGGAATAACTCTTGAACTAGTGTGGTAATATATTCTTGGCAATCAATTTTAGCCAAGCTAGAAGATTGATAAAGCTTTTCATGAATTAGTGCCATTGCTTGCACTCTGTTTTGACTTTCTTTAAAAACTTCAAGAGCTAGATGATCGTTAATTTGCCTAGCTTGTAATCTTAACAAGCTGGAGATAATTTGTAGATTATTTTTAACGCGATGGTGAATTTCTTTAAGCAAAGTTTCTTTTTCTAGCAAAGATGCTTTGAGTTTATCTTCTGACTGTCGGCGCTCACTAATATCTTCAATCATTGCCAAGCTAAATTTTGGTCTGCCATATTGGTCTGGTAAAATTGAAACAGTTATGTTGGTTTGAACTAGATCTCCGTTCTTTTTGATAAAACGTTTTTCCATGCAAAAGCTATCAAATTCACCAAACTTAAATTTTTGCAAATAATCCAAATTGTGCAACAAATCATCTGGGTGACTAATATCATCAAAGGTAAGAAAAGCAAGTTCTGATATTGTGTATCCTAGTAATTGATAATGCGCTGGGTTTACCCGAATAAAGCGATGAGTATGGTAGTCTACAAGGGAGATGGCAATAGGAGCATTTTGAAAGATTTGACGAAATTGTTGCTCACTTTCATGTAATGCACCTTCCAATTCATGGGGGTTTATATAATGGGTAAAGGCATTGCGAACATCCGAAACACTGCTCAAAGATAGCATTTGTTGTGGTAAGTTGTTGGGGTTTTTATGTATGGCGAGACTAAGCTGTAGTGCCAGTTGTTGAAGTAGTTTTACTTCTAAAGGTTGCCATTGTCGAAGATAAGAGCATTGATGAACTATCAGCAGTCCCCATAAGCAATTTTGGTTATTATTTGCTTTTGCTGTAGTCTTTAAAATAGGAACAACGAAGCTAGAATTTACTTGAAATTGAGTGAATAATTCCAAGTAATTACGTTGAAATTCCTGTAAATCAATGTTAGTAATATCTTGCTTATAGACTTGAGCAAAATTATTTATTAGTTCAAAGTTAGGAAAGGTTTTGCCCAAAATAGATAAGCAATTAGAATCAACAGATTCGACGATAATCTTGTGCATATTGTGAGGATAGCAGCAAGAAATCAGTACTCGGTCACTTTGAAGAAGCTGGCGGACTGTATTAGTTGTAGTATTGAAGATATCGTCGATATTTCTGCATTCGTAAATGCCAAAATTTATTTCTCCAAGACAGTCGATAATCTGGGTAGGAGAAAGGCTTGGCTCAAATGAATTACTGAGTGACATGAGCAAATACGAAACTAATAGAAATGCAATCTTACTCTTACTTTAGTTGTTCAATTTTAGGTATCAAATGGTATTAAGTAAGTGCGCCAAGTAGAGTTAGCTTTTTGATCATTGTTTTCGGGAATAAGAAGACGCCAAGTCTTACCTTCTTTCTGTCGCTGAATATAAACATCAAACGAATTTTTTTGCTGAGTTTCTTGCTCTGGTAGTCCGATTTTGATGTTATAGGTTCCCAAGAAATGATAAGTTGGTAAACCTCCAAGAAAGATCGGTTCTAGTTGTTTGAAAGACACTTTGGTGATTTCCAATTTTGCTGGTGATGATTGTAACTGTTGAGTAAGTTGTTGTTGAGTTTGATTAACTTGAAGTGCGATCGCTTTTTTGACAAGTTGCTTACTTGGTGCTTGTCCCAAAGCGGGAGTATTAGTTCCACAAGCTGTTAAAGTTAGTGAGAAGATTACGATTAAGATAATATTTGCGATCGCTTTTACAATTCTGTTCATATTCATCCTTAAGGATATGATGGCAATGGATATATTTTAGTTCTGTGTGCTTACCATGTTAAAAAAGTCTATGGGTCTTGACGAGCAGCTTTACAATTACTTTTTATCAGTTTCTTTACGAGAGGCAGATATACTGCGGCAACTGCGGGAAGAAACGGCGCATCTTCCTAATGCTATTATGCAAATTGCACCAGAACAAGGTCAATTTATGGCACTTTTAATTAAGCTTTTGGGCGCAAAAAAAACCTTAGAGATTGGTGTTTTTACGGGTTATAGTTCCCTTTGTGTGGCTCTTGCACTACCAATTGATGGCAAAATTGTTGCCTGTGATGTTAGTGAAGAATATACTACGATGGCTCGTCGTTATTGGCAAGCTGCTGGCGTTGCAGAGAAGATTGATTTGCACATTGCTCCAGCTTTGGATACATTAGATCAACTCTTAGCAGAAGGGCAAGGGGAAACCTTTGATTTTGCCTTCATTGATGCCGATAAAGGCAATTATGATGGGTATTATGAGCGCTCACTTCAATTAGTTCGCACGGGTGGTTTAATTGCTATTGATAATGTACTTTGGTCAGGGCGAGTTGCTGACTCACAGACTAAAGAAAGTAGCACGAAAAAGCTGCGAGCTTTGAATGAAAAACTACATAAAGATCAACGAATTACCTTAAGTATGGTACCAATTGCTGATGGACTAACTTTAGCTTTTAAAAGTTGAAATATCTAACAATTTAGCGCCCAGCAAATAACAAGGCAATTCCTCCTAAAGCTACCAAAACACCCAAAAAAGCTCGGAAACTCACCTTCTCACCCAACCAAAGTGCAATTGGTAGGACAAATAAAGGACTTGTTGATATTAATGCTTGAGCAATTCCAGTTGCGGTATATTTAAGCGCTGTTTGTTGCAACCAAATTCCTAGATAAGTGCTGAATAAAGCCGTGATGGCAATGATGCCTAATGTTTTCTTTGACTGGAGAGGTTGCAACCATCCTGATTGCTTTTTTAAAGGCATCCATAGCAACAAAATTAACACACCGCCAATAATTCTTAAAAGCGTACTCCAAAGCGGATTAATTGTAGTTGTTGATAAGGCAGCACGGGATAAAACAGCACCCACTGCTTGCCCTAAAGCAGATAATAAAGCAAAGCTAATTCCTCGCAGGGGATTAACGACTTTATTACCTGTACCTGGTACTCGTTCACTTATTACCCAAGCAACGCCTAATACAGTTAGAAAAATGCCTATACAAGCTGTTAAATTAAGAGTTTCTTTTAACGCTATTAAAGCAATTAGTGCGGCTAAAGGTGGCGCTAATGCTTCCAAAAGTAGTGTCCTTCTTGCACCTAAATTGTTTAAGGCTTCAAAGTAAAATGTATCGCCTAAACCAATGCCCAGTATACCACTTAATAACAGCAATCCCAAATTAATAGTACTAATATTATCGGGTAAAAAATTACCTTGGATAATTAGTGTTATGGTAATATATGCGATCGCAATTACACCCTTACTAAGATTCAAGACCAACGGCGCGATTTTTTGACCTAAATGAGTATAAACTACGGCTGAGGTCGCCCATAAAAAAGCTGCACCTAACGCTGCCATTTCACCGCTAAAGTTTGTACTCAAACTTAATACCATTAGTCTTGCAACCTAATTTAATTAGAGGAACACTCGAACTAGAATACAGCACTAATTAAGCTGTGTGCATCTGTAGTTTTATTGAGCAGAATAATAGCGCTTACAATATTCTGTCACAGGCGATTTAAGAAAGAAAATGATTGAAATTATCTGACCGATTCATGTTCGTTTTCCTAATAAAGTAGTTCTAATTTTTCTATTACTGAACAGTTAGTATAGTTATTCCTATACAACTCTATCATCGATCAAGCAATTCAGTACTAAAACTACGGTTTAGTCTAACTAACGCAATAATTCCTCTAGATGATGCTGATTCCAAAGTGACTGATAAAGACCAGGACTTTGTAACAGTTCAGTATGAGTTCCTACCTGCACAATTTGACCTGCATCCATCACAAATATGCGGTCAGCAGTAGCTGCAGCAGAGAGTTGATGAGAAATAAAAATTACGGTTCGACGTTGATTTTGGCTTGTTGAATCTTCTCGTATAACCAGGTTTTCCAAAATATCAGTAGCCGTCTGATTGTCAACACTAGAAAGGGCGTCATCAAGAATTAATATCGGTGCTTCAATCAGTAAAGCTCTTGCTAGTGAAGTTCGTTGCCTTTGCCCTCCTGAAAGAGTAATCCCACGCTCTCCTACAATCGTTTCATACTGTTGGGGAAAATTGAGAATTTCCGGTTGAATTTGTGCTTGCTTGGCTGCGTGTTCTACCTCAGTTGGTTCGCTCAATGGGTTGCCGTAGCGGATGTTATTTTTAATGCTGGTGCTGAAAAGAAAGCTATCTTGAGGGACATAAGCGATCGCTTTTCTTAAGTCATCTAAAGGCAATTTTGTAATATCATTTCCATCCAACCATAACTGATTTGGCTCAATATCTAATAGCCGAGGGAGGGCATTGGCAAGCGTTGATTTACCTGAACCAATTGCCCCCACAACTGCTACCATTTCTCCGGCATTAATTGTGAAGTTTATATTTTTAAGCGCTGGAATTTTGGCACCGGGATAAGTAAAATTGAGATTTTTTGCTGTTAGTTGACCTTTAATTGTTTCTGTTATAACTGCATCAGAAGCATCTTGAATCTGGGGTTTAACCATTAAAATTGACTCGATACGATCAACACTAACTTCACCGCGTTGATAAGCCGTAATCGTAAATCCTAATAAGGCAGTGGGGAAAACTAAACGCTCTGCATAAAGTAGCAAGGCGACGAAATCACCTACTGTAATTACACCACGAGCAATGGAGCTAGAACCTAGCCACAGCAAGACAAGTAAGCTGATATATGCCATAGCTTCGATAACAGGAAAGAGGATATTTCTTGTTTTAGCTAAGTTTAGATTTGCTTTTAATAATTGGTTATTAAGCTGTTGGAAGGCATGACGTTCATTTTCTTCTTGAGCGTATATTTTAATTAAAGAAATACCGCTCATGTCTTCTTGAATTAATTCGCTCAAGTTTGAAAGTTCTTCCTGGACTTTTTGTTGTTGCAGTCGTAGCTTTTCGCTAAATAGCTGAACCGCTATTAACATAAAGGGATAAACAGCGATCGAAAACAGTGTCAACTGCAAGCTAATCGACATCATCACAGGTAGTGTTAAAG
This sequence comes from Coleofasciculaceae cyanobacterium, assembly GCA_049671305.1. Classification (GTDB taxonomy): domain Bacteria; phylum Cyanobacteriota; class Cyanobacteriia; order Cyanobacteriales; family Coleofasciculaceae; genus CADCTM01. The sequence goes on along the minus strand of JBATUR010000090.1, from coordinate 10,633 downwards.
TATAAGCAAATACCGTATTTGCTAAACTTAATACGGCAAATCCTAACAAGCGACGAATATTATCAACATCACTGGTAGCACGGCTAATTAAATCCCCTGCTGTATTCGTAGCAAAATAAGCTGGCTCTAGCCTTAGTAGATGCTGGAAAATCTTTTGCTTGAGGTCAAATTCTACCTGACGCCCTAACCCAAATAGCAAGACGCGGGATGCCATGCGAATTGCCCACATGACTGTGGAAAGAATTAAGATCAGAATCACAAAGTGCCAGATTTGATCAAAGTTGAAAGCTGTCCGAAGATCGTCAATGCTATCCCTAATTAATAGTGGGATATAGACACCAATTCCATTAACAATTAAGAGAGCGAAAATACCGAGAAATGTCTGCCGTCGATGAGGACGCAGGTATGCCAGAAGTTTTTGGAGACGCGAGTTAGCCATCTTATAAATTTAACAAGTTTTGTTGCCTGGGATTCATTTCCTCAGAGAGATTTCTGTAGATGAAAAAGCCGTCAGAAGTTTGCTAAAATAAAATGTTACGTGTCGGTATTTGTGCCATCTATCATGACAGCTTCTCAAGTTGTACCTTTAAGTGCGATCGCTTCTTCAACCCGTCAAGCAGCGCGGCAACTCGCAGTGCTGCCTACTGAAGCGAAAAATCAGGCAATAGAAGCGATCGCCAAATCCTTAGAAAACGCTACACCAGAAATTTTGCAGGCAAACGCTGCCGACTGTCAAGCCTCCGTTGTTGAAGGTATCGCCAAACCACTTTACAACCGCCTCAAGTTGGATGCAACTAAGCTACAAGCAGCAATTGATGGGGTGCGAGATGTTGGCAAATTAGCAGATCCCATTGGCAGCATCCAAATGCATCGTGAATTAGATCAAGGCTTAATTCTCAAACGCATTAGTTGCCCTTTGGGAGTTTTGGGAGTCATTTTTGAAGCACGCCCTGATGCCTTAATTCAAATCACTTCTTTGGCAATAAAATCAGGTAATGGTGTTATTTTAAAAGGTGGAAAAGAAGCTATCCGCTCTTGTGAAGCCCTAGTTAAAGCGATTCATCAAGGACTATCAGAAACTGCTGTTGATCCTGCCGTTGTCCAATTATTAACTACCAGAGAAGAAACAGTTGCACTGCTAAAATTAGATGAATATATTGATTTAATTATTCCCAGAGGCTCTAATTCTTTTGTACGGTTTGTGCAAGAAAATACGCGCATTCCAGTATTAGGTCATGCTGATGGAATTTGTCATCTTTATATCGATCAAGTTGCTGACTTGCAAAAGGCGGTAGAGATTACTATAGACGCAAAAACTCAATATCCAGCAGTTTGCAACGCCATTGAAACATTGCTAGTTCACGACTCTATTGCACCAACATTTTTACCCTTAGTAACTGCTGCTTTGCAAAAACGAAATGTTGAATTGCGAGGAGATGAATTAAGTCGTAAGTTGGTCGATATAGCAGCAGCAACCGAAGTAGATTGGACTACAGAATATAGTGATTTAATTCTAGCAATTAAAGTTGTCGATTCTTTAGAAGCTGCCATTAATCACATTAATACTTACGGTTCAAAACATACTGATGCAATTGTCACAGAAGATCAAGCAACTGCTGATACTTTCCAATCACAAGTTGATGCTGCAAATGTCTTTCATAATTGCTCAACTCGCTTTGCTGATGGTTTCCGTTATGGGTTTGGTGCAGAGGTGGGAATTAGTACCCAAAAGATGCCGCCGCGTGGTCCTGTAGGGTTAGAAGGATTGGTAACTTATAAGTATAAAGTTACGGGAAATGGTCATATTGCAGCGAGTTATGTAGGAGAGAATGCCAAAGCTTTTACTCATAAAGATTTAAGTAAATAACCGCTTTTTTTAGGTAGATAAGTATGTTGCAAAGAGTCATTAAACGAGCACACTAGAAATCATCAAAACATCGTTATCTGATCGCAAATAAGGCACAGCCGTACCTTGAAACCCAGTAATAAAAGGCTTATCATATAAATCCCAATAAACTGGTGCAAAATCATGAGCGATCACTTTTAATGCTCGTAACTCCTCAACTAATTCTGCTGCCAACTCATTAATTCGCTCACCCCGATCATAAGCCTGTTGTGTTGCTTCTGCGACTTGCTCTTCTATGGTTAGTTGTTGTGAGGATAGTGAAGTCAACACACCTTGTTTTTGCCGAAGTTGAGCTTGCAGCGCCGCAATAGCATCATCAATTCCCTTCACTTCTGCCGCTACCTTCGCCGACTCCCGCGCCTGACGACGATAAGCGTCAGTAATTGCTTTTGGAGAATCATTTTCTGGTGAAACCTCTTCTATGATAAACGAAGCACGTTCCTCTTCTAATAATTTAATCTGTGTACGAATTGCCTCAATTTCTGCCTGTCTCGGTTCCATTTTTACCTCTTTTTCTGTGTATCTCCGACTTATTCAAGAAATCGGTATCTTAAAATTTTAAAATAACAACCAAAAAACCTGCACGTGCAGGCTTTATCTTACATCTAATTCAAGATACTTAGGCAAGTTATCAAGAACTTATTTAACAACACCAACCAACGCTTTAGATTCAATCATTGATAGCTGTGGCGCAGTTATTGCAGAGTCACGCATAACTTGTGATGTCGAGGCATAAGCATTACGCACTTGAGCCGCAACAGCAACAGTCTTCACATCATAAATCTGCATTGCCATTTTTGGATACAAACCAATGCCAATAATCGGCAATAACAAACAAGCAGTGATGAAGATTTCACGTGGTTTGGCATCAGCAAAATACTTGTCAATTACCAACTCAGAATTAGCCTTTCCATAAAATACCCGACGCAGCGTTGAAAGCAGATAAATCGGCGTCAAAATTAAGCCAACTGCTGTTAGGAAAACTACAACAATTAGCTTGATGTCTAGCTAAAAACTGTTCTTTGACGCCACTCATCTAGGGCTAGATCGATTAAATCGTGTGTACAGGCTAAGTTTCGCTCTAAACCCATGAGGTTTCTATATGTCTGAGAGTAAGTAGGGCAGTTTTGCATGAAACTGTATCTGCCAAGGCTTTTTCCTAAGTAAAAGTAGATGCACTGAAGAGTCTTGTCTTTTTCCAATAGCGGCACTTGTGCCCATGCCATTCCTTTAACAGGTTCTATCTTGTAAGTCCTTCCAGGTCCACCAAACTCTTTTTTTGGATACGGCAGTAGCAGTAATAACCGAGGACGGTAAAAACCTGGAAAGATGGGAATGAACCGAGCGCACATTTTAGTCTTGTAAATATCATTTTTCCCTTTGCATAAGCCGTACTCAGTAGAGGTAGTACGACCTACTTCGATTAAGTTTTCATCAAAAGTAAGGATTTTCTCTCTTAAGGTGAGAATATACTCTTTCTCATCATGAGATAGATCCTCTATTAATAATTGCAGGGACTTGGGAAATATCGATTCTGTTGGGTACATTCTTAGAGAGTTATTTAATTTGCGACGGGATGGATTTGTTTGTAGTTATGAGTTGCCTCATTAGTAGCGTATTGAATCTATTCATAGCTTAGTACAGGCAATTTTTGAGCAGCCATCACTACAACTATAAATGTCGAATAATACGGCAAGGATTACCTGCCGCCACAACTTTTGCCGGAATATCTTTCGTCACCACACTACCAGCACCAATTGTCGTATCATCACCAATTGTGACACCAGGACAAACGATCGCACCACCGCCCAGCCAAACATTATTACCAATTTTTACAGGTGCAGCTAATTCCAAACCAGAGCGACGAATTTCAGGATCAGTTGGATGAGTTGCGGTGTAAATGTGCACAGAAGGAGCACATAAAACATTATTACCAATATGAACAGCAGCACAGTCTAAAATTACACAGCCAAAGTTCATATAAAAATCATCACCAACATAGATATTGCTACCATAATCGCAATAAAAAGGTGGTTCAATATTAATCTTAGATCCTGCTGAACCGCATAATTCTAAAAGTAGTTGACAACGCTTTTCTAGCTCTTGCTCAGTTGTTGCATTATATAAACGAGTTAAACGATTGGCATTTTGGCGTGCTGCTACTAACTCAGAATCACTAGCTCGATATAATTCACCTGCTAGCATTTTTTGCTTTTCGGTTTTATTCATTACCCTGATTTTTATAAATTATATAGGCTAAATTGAAGCTACAAACATCATAACTATGCCCACCAAAGAACCTAAAATTAGCACAATTACCGACAAAGCATTTATGCCAAAACCAAGGCGACGTTTTTGGGCTTCTTGATAGTAACCCCAAGCAAATAAAATCCGTCCAACTACCCAAACGCCACCAATTCCAGCGCCCCAATTTGGGCTAACAAATAGAGAAAATAACCACAAACTTGGTAGAAATAAGATTAGTTGCTCTAGTGTATTTTGCTGGACTCTAAACACACGCTCAAAATCAGGATCTCCGGAAGTTTGAGGAACAGGTACTTTGTATTTTACTCTTGCTCTGCCGACATTAACAGTAATTATGAAGAAAACTATTAGAGTTACAACGGTTACAAAACTAGGAAAGAGCAATGTTTTTAGTTCAATCATGACAAACCTTGAGAAATATTTGAAATCAAAAATGAGCTAAGAGAAAACTTGGGCGTATTTCCTTAATAGTCGGGGCGCATGGCTGTGCACCCTACAAATCTCCTCAAAAATCAATTCTTCCCGTCGTAATTAATTTCAATCCAGCCGTTAAGGAAGCAAACGCTAAAAAGAAATACCACAAACTTGTTGGCATCAAAATAACATTACCACTGACGAATACCAAAACAATACCTAATCCCACCAAAACCCAACCCAAGCTGCCAGTTGCACTTCGTAAAAATAAGAGCGAGATTATGCCAGCTATCAGCGCTAAAACGGAACCCGCAGCCGAAATATCACGCCACCAATAAGGAGAGATACGCGACGTGAAGATAATATTTTGTCCCAAGAAATAAATTCCAGACAGCAGTAAAACCAAACCAATCAGCTTAATTAATAGCCGCATCTTAAGTTTCCTCGTTAACTAACTATCTTTATTCTGCCTGAGAAACCAACGCCTCAGATGAATAACGAATATTCACTTGCTTAAAGCGGTTCAAGACTTCTTGGAGGCGATCGCATTCTGCAATCAAACTCACTCGCACATACCCTTCACCCGCAACCCCAAAAGCATTCCCTGGCGTCAATACAACCCCAGTTTTCTGCAACACATCCAAAGCAAAATCTGTCGAACTCATCCCCTCACTACAAGGCATCCACAGATACATCGTCGCCTTAGTTTTAGGAATATTCCAACCCAGTTTTCCAAAACCTTCAATTAAAAAATCACGACGCTGACGATAGCGATTTTGTACCTCATGCAAATAGACATCCGGCAATTGCAAAGCCGTTTGGGCTGCAGTTTGCAAAGCCGCAAAAATACCATAATCCAAATTAGTTTTTAACGTCCGCAAACCTTGAATAATATGGCGATTTCCTACCACAAAACCCACACGCCAACCAGCCATATTATAAGTTTTTGATAGCGTATGAAACTCAACCCCAATCTCCTTTGCCCCAGGAATTTCTAGCAAACTTGTTGGTTTATAGCCATCAAAAGCCAACTCGGCATAACATAAATCATGAACTAACATGATTTCATGCTTGCGGGCAAAGTCCACAATATCCTTAAAAAACTCACGCGGTGCTGTTGCTGCTGTGGGATTACTAGGATAGTTGAAATACAACATTTTTGCCTGTTGCGCCACCTGATCGGGAATTGATCCCAAATCAATTAACCAGTCATTTTCCGGCTTCAAAATAATATTATGAATCTTCGCGCCCGCAATTAAAGGACCCCGGAAATGTGCCGGATAAGCAGGCGTTGGCACCAAAACTACATCACCCGGATTAATATAAGCCAATGCCAGGTGAGTCAACCCTTCCTTAGAACCCAACAACGGCAAAGCTTCACTATCGGGATCAAGTTCCACATCATAGCGGCGGCGATACCAATTAGTAATCGCATTGCGGAAATTAGCCGTGCCTTCAAAAGGCGGATAACCATGATTTGCCGGATCTTGCAACGCCTCAATTGCCGCCTCAATTACCGGTTGCGGTGCCGATCCGTCGGGATTACCCATCCCTAAGTCGATCAAATCAAGCCCTTGCTCACGGGCACGGACTTTCAATTCATCCAAACGTGCAAATACATAAGGGGGAAGGGCTTGCAGTCGATCTGCACGGGTAATCCAATCTAGTTTCATCGAAATGTAGCGCTTTATTTAATGAAAAATTACTTCTTTAGACAGAGGCAATGATGCCATCTTTCTATCTTATCTGTGCCGTTAAAAATTAACCTATTATTTCATTGGCTGACAATGCCACAACTTGACTACGGTTGCCTTCAACTGGTGTTGTCGTCGATACCATTGCCGCCAATAATTGTTGAGGTACAACTTTAAAAGGTAATCTGTGAATGTCGGAATTGGGTTTGCAAGCAACTTCCGCCGCTTGCTGCAATTCAGATAAGGTAACATTGCCCAAATTTAAATCATCCAAGGTTTGCGGTAAACCAATTTCTGCATAAAATTTCAACAACTGTTGCCGTGACGATGCCGCTAGTTGATTACCTTGCAGCATTTCTTCTAAGCGTAGTTGCACCAGAATACCATAAGCGACTTTCTCGCCATGCAAAACATCATGAGCCGCAGTTAAATGCGTCAAACCATTATGCACGGCATGGGCGGCAACAGTTCGGCATTGTGCCCCACCCAAACCACCAATTACTCCTGCCAATAAAACACTAGCATCAACAACTTCGCGCCAGGCATCACTTCCCGGTTCTTTTAATGCCTCAGCAGACTTTTGAAATAAAATATCTCGCAAGACTCGTGCTTGTTGGACGGCGGCAATAATCAGAGTAACAGGTGAACTGCCACTACTTACCGAAGCTTCATACCATTTCGCCAAAGCATCGCCAATGCCGGCAATTAAAGTGCGTTGAGGTGCGGTTTGAATTAAGCCATAATCCAACACCAACAAGTCAGGACAACGGTTAAGAGTTACATCGTACAGGAATGCGCCTTGGTCGGAATAGATGTTAGATAAACCAGTCCAAGCGGCACAAGTTGCGGCACTTGTGGGGATAGTAACAACCGGCAAATTGCACTGATACGCCAGTAGTTTTGCAGTATCCAAGGCTTTGCCGCCACCAAGTCCGATAATGAAATCAGCTTGATGGCACTCAACGGCTGATCGCAAGGTAGCAAGAGATGATTCGCTGCAATCAGGACTGTATGATGCGAGATGATAGCTTAATTGCTGTTGTTCTAAAACTGTTTGTAGTTGTGTCGGCATTACCATTTTGCCACCAACAACCAAAGGGCGAGAACCAAAGCGGGCGATCGCATTTCCTGAAAGTTGCAATGCCTGATCACCCCGTAATACCTGTGCGGGTGCAACTGTTAAACAAAGCAATGAAGTAGAAGCGTCTTTCATCTTACCTGTAGTCGTTCGCGAGGATGCCGTCACTGATTTAGAGATTTCTTGAATAAGAAGCTTACCACCCTACTATAATTTAGCTTCCGCCTCAAGTCCCTAGGACAATTCCAAAATCTTTCTGTAATACAGTCGCGTTGTTGCCCTTAAGTTGCAGGTTCCTCTGCTGGTTTTGGTAATTGGGCAAAGCTTTCTGAGTAGATATTTACCATCATTTCAGGATCATCACGGTTAGCAAGCGATCGCTTTACCTCTCCCAAAAATAGTGGCTTAGAAACACCCGGTTGAGGATGAATAACCGTCCTTACACGGATCGACATTTGGTTAGTTGCGCCCCCAAGTCGTCCGTAAGAGTATAAATCACTAGCAGCTTGGCGCAGCGTTGCGTCTAGTTTAGTTTCTGTGATGTCGGGCGCAACTGTAATTACCATTTGCGGTCCACCATTATCGTAAACCACGACAAAGCGGGCAGCATCGGGAACCACTGTACGGCTAAACGGCACAAGACTTAGAGCAAACAAACCCCCCGTCAGCACCCCCATAAAACCCGTCGCCCCAACTAAGCGAAACCGCAGTCCCCATTTGAAAAGAAACGCCGCCACGGTAGCGATCGCACAGACTAAGGTAAGAATAGCCGACCATTTGGTAAATACAAGAAAATCCGTTGTTGTGAGCATTGTGTTTATCTAGTTGGTATTTCTCTCATTTTGACGTTTTGCCCACACCATACTGAGCCTATCTAATTCTGACTTAAGACAGAACCTTGCTGAAACTATACGTTGCGACAGAGGCAGGCAAATATTAATAAACCTTAAGCTTCAAACAGCCTTATGTACAGGAAAGGTTGTATGCCAGAGATTGAGCCATTGCCCACATCGACATCTACACAAGTTAGCCGTTTTATTGTTACTCCCCGACAAGTAGAAGCAAGTCTTGTACCTGCAACTAAAGCTGAGATATTGGCTTCTATATTTGAACCAACTAACAACAGCTATAACTTTGTTGACTGGGCAAAGAAACCAATGGTTGTCACGCCGCCTTCAGCTAGTTGTGAACTTTGCGTAATTGTACCAGTTCGAGACGAAGCAGAAAACCTGACTGCGACACTTGATGCCTTGGCGCACCAAATTGATTTAAACGGGCAACCGTTAAAACGCGATCGCTATGAAATCATTTTACTAGCCAATAATTGCAGCGACGATTCAGCCGCCTGTGCCCGCAACTTTGCCGCATTGCATCCCACCTTAGCCTTACACGTGGTTGAAATGAGATTACCCCCAAATGAGGCGTATATCGGTCGAGTGCGGCGTATCCTGATGGAGGAAGCCTATCAGCGCTTGGCTTCTTTAGGGCGTCCGAAAGGTGTTATTGCTTCTACAGATGGCGATACCAAAGTAGCATCAAACTGGATCGCTGCTATTTTAGATGAAATCGCCTCTGGTGCTGATGCTGTCGGTGGGCGTATTTTGACAGACCGCACTAGCCGTTTACAATTAGACCGTAATGCCTACGCCTACCATCTGCGTCATGTCGGCTATCGATTTTTGGTAACAGAATTGGAATCGTACCTCGATCCAGAAGATTTTGACCCTTTTCCGCGACACTTTCAGTATTATGGTGCTAGCCTTGCTGTCACGGTGGAGATGTATCAACGGGTAGGTGGTATGCAGGCAGTGCGATCGCCTGAAGATGCCGCTTTTAACCAATCTCTGTTACGCTTTGATGCGCGAATACGCCATAGCCCAAAAGTGCGCGTTATGACTTCTGCAAGGCAAAACGGTAGGGTAGATGTTGGCATGGCAGCGCAACTTAGCCAGTGGGCAGCAATGGGACGCAACCATCAACCAGATTTGGTAGAATCTCCACAAGCGATCGCTTCTCGCTTCCAACGGCGTCAAGCATTACGTCAGTTGTGGCAAAAATTTAAACTAGGAAATAATCGACGCTCATATTATCGCAACATTGCCGTTGTTGCCAAACAATTTGGTGTCTCCCAAAACTGGTTAACCGCCGAACTTCAAACAACCCCAACCTTTGGCATATTACACGAACAAATTGAAAAATATAGTAATAAAAACACCTCTCAATTAGTAGAAATTGAACAAGCGATTCGTGAGTTGCGCTTGTACCTACAAGACTTGAGACAGGTATCTGGTAAATCACATTTTCTCAAACAAGTCAAGCCGATATTCTGCTTCGCGACAACCGCCTAAATGTCGTAAATCTGCCTCTGTTCGTTTGATAAAAGCTTCATGCACCTCATCACCACTTAAAGGATAATCTTTAGCATAAAGCGTCCAGTGAACTAGGAGCAGATTACCTCCTGGTTCAAGATGTTCAATAATTTTTTGTTGGGCTACAAGTAAATCTGCTTGTGATAAGTAATAGCCAACTTCTGAAAGTAGAACTAAATCAAAAATATCATCAGGAAATTCTTGGGGAATACCCATCAATTTAAAACGAACTTGGGGCAGCTTGGCACATCTTTCTTGCGCTTTTGCCAAGGCAATTTCAGAGACATCAATTGATAGTAAAGATTCACAATGTTTGGCAAGCAGTTGTGTCAAAACACCAATTGAGCAACCAACCTCCAAAGCATTACGATAACTAGCTTTGGGTAATGCCGCAATTGTCGCCGCATATTTCTTAGCTTCGTACTCACTCGTCTCAAAATTCCAAGGATCAATATTATCGCTATAAAGATTATCGAAGTAGCTGGGCGGCAGAGAATTGGGTTGATTTTGATTCATTTTATATTCTAATAATTGCTATTATAAAGATGCTGATTCATCAGGAATTAGCATTAAGAAATCAGTCACTCCTACATCTAAGCCTTCTTGAGAAAATAGAGTTGTGAGTTGTCCACGATGATGAGTTTGATGATTGAAAAAATGAATCATCAAGCTATCTAAAGCTTTAATGTTTGGCTCTCCACTCATACGGTTATATTGAAGCGGGTAGCTAATATCTGATTCGCTTAATTCATCACACCATTTTATGATAGTTTCATCCAATTTTAGGCGCTGCTGCTGAAGTTCTTCCAAAGAATTATAATATATTTGGTTAAGAGCTTTGGGAGATTCAAGCAAACGAACAAATTCAAGAGATTGATGATTTGCTGGATGTTTAGCAAATCTTTTC
>JBATUR010000089.1:0-18470 GCA_049671305.1 Coleofasciculaceae cyanobacterium | reverse complement strand
TAACTGGTGTTTCAACGCCTAATGCTTTGGTGTTTGTCAAAGGAAAGGTATACGTTACAATTGCCAGTGATTTACCGATGGAACAGCTTAAGTCTTTAGCAACAAGTGTTGTTCTGAAGTAGCTAAGTGAAAATCTAGATACCCGACTTCTTTAAGAAGTCGGGTATCTAACACTGCACATTTTTGATATAAAAAAAGCTTTTCTAAAATGTTGAAAACAGTTTTTCTTACCTTATTTTTCTCTTCAACTCTAATTGCCGTAACAGACCAACCCAACTATAGTCAACAACTATCAAATAATATACCATTCTCCACAGTGCCAAATTCTTTGGAAGCTAATCCAGTCTGTCTTATGGAAATGGAAAATGGAACAATAATCAACCTCACTAGTATTTGTAGAAAAGCACCCAATTCAGATAATATAAACAATGAAGCTGCTCGAAGAAGAGCAAATAGAGCTCGCGCTACTCAGCAGTTAAACATAGTTTGCCAAAGTCCAGATCTTAATGCAGATATGAGACAACTCTGTAGAGATGGCTTTCCTAACAATTAAACAAAGCTAATTTCCAATTGATTAAAGCAAGATCGATAATAAATGGTAGCTTGGATAAGTTAAGCTTCTTCCAGTGCCATGCCATCAACCCAACCTAATATAAGCCAAGCAATTCCTGTTGACCAAATTCGTTACAATGACCAAGGTTTAGTACCAGCAATTATCCAAGATTATTTAGATGGTACAGTCTTAATGATGGCTTGGATGAATCAAGAATCCTTGACAAAAACGCTGAATACTGGGGAAACTTGGTTTTGGAGTCGCTCTCGTCAGGAATTTTGGCACAAAGGCGAAAGTTCTGGTCATCTGCAAAAAGTGCGATCGCTTCGTTACGATTGTGATAGCGATGCTTTACTGATAACCGTTGAACAAATTGGTGATATTGCCTGCCATACAGGTGAGCGTAGCTGTTTCCATCAAGTTGAAGGGCAAAAAGTCGCACCACCTGCCGATACTTTATCACAGGTATTTGAGGTAATCTGCGATCGCCGTGACAACCCCAATGATGAGTCTTACACCTGCAAACTTTTGAAGGGTGGAGATAATAAAATTCTTAAAAAAATTGGTGAAGAGTCGGCAGAAGTCGTGATGGCTTGTAAAGATGACGACAAAGATGCGATCGCTGGTGAAGTAGCTGATTTAATGTATCATACTTTGGTCGCTTTAGCTCATCACAACGTTGACTTAAAAGCTGTTTATCAAAAACTGCAACAACGCCGTCGATAGGGATAAGCAGGCTACAAAATTAAAAACTAATATCTTACTAAATAAAACTTATCGTATTTGGGTAAGTGAGGAATGTCCAATGCGCCATTCCCCTAAAAAACTGCTGTTATATGGCATAAACCGACACATATTTAGGATTAAACTGCTTTTCCAGTTTTTCCATAGTTGTGTGGGTGTAAGGGCATAAATCGGCAGGATAAATCAGAAGTTCCTTTCCTAAAAGCCGTGCTTTTTTGTAAAGTGCAATAGCCTCAGCTAGAGAAAAGCAGCTAATGGGAATCCAGATTTCACTATGAAAATAGACGACAACTGAACATTGCTTATGTTCTCCCACTGGGAGGGGACTTTTCCAAGGCGAAGCAAATGAGCAATTATCCACCTGAGTAGGTATGTGATCTTTTAATTGAGTTAGTAGACTAGCCATAATCCCTGCCGAGTAAAATTGTTATTTACTTCTTACAGTTAGATCTTCTATTTTCCGGAAACAAGTGTCTTCAGCAAAACTACTGAAAGTTTTCCGCAAATTAGCTGGAATTTTAACTAAACTGCTCAGTATAGCTCTATCTACTGCGGAAAATTCGCTCTAAGTACTGCAATATCAAAATACCGATACTGGTACTAGCAGCCGCAGCTAGCCAATAATTATGAACAATAGTTGCAGACTGATCTAATACCCAACCACCCAAAGGCGGACCAATAAAATAGCCAATTGCCCAACATTGCGAGTTAATGGAAAGATAAATGCCTCGTAGAGATTCAGGTGCTAAATCGACAACCAGTGCCGAGGCGGAGGGAGTATAGGCCACAGTGGCGATCGCTAAAACTGCCAATGCTAAAATTGCCCAAAATATCTGATTCGTCGCCGCAACACCCGTCAGCCAAATCAACACAAAACCGACTGCCCACAGCAACATGGAAAACATCAAAGCGCGAGGGCGACTAAAACGATTGAGGAAACGGGCAATAGGTAACTGAGACAAAGCAGCAAGCATAACGTGCCAAGTAAACAAAGCACTAATAATCTTTGGCGAAAACCCTGGCACAAAGTTGGTGAAATACAGAGGCATGGTACTGTTAATTTGAGCCAGGTAAGTGGTAAATAAAATATTGACAAGAACATAAATCATCAACTTGCGATCACGAAGCGCCGCTGCAAAACGCCGATCGCCAAACGCCATTGCCCAACCCCTGTGCCGTTGAGATTGATCCTGCTCAAACTTACCAGTTTCCGGAATTGCCCAATAAACAACCGCCAAAAACACCAAAAAAGAAATAGCATCAATCACAAATAAAGCCCGATAATTGCCCGTTGCCGCAATTAGCGCCCCACCCAACACCACCCCCAACCCCATTCCCAAACTATCTGCCAAACGAGTGATGGCAAAAGCTTCATTCCGTTGTTCAATTGTGCTTAAATCAGCAACAGCCGCCTCAGTTGCGGGCCAATAAAGACCAACTCCCAAACCCATCAACAAATTGCCGACAATAAAAATCGGGAAATCGTAAGTTAATGCCAAAATCAGCGAAGCCAGTGCCGAAATAACCAAAGCTAGTAATAAAGTGCGTCGGCGTCCCCAAAATTGCGAATCAGCAAACGAACCCCCCAAAAAACGACCAATTACGCCAGAAATTGAACCACTTCCTAAACCAATACCTACCGCCGTAGCTGATAACCCGACTTGTTTGACAAAAAATATCGAAGCATAAAACAGCGTAAAACCCGTGCCAAGTTGAGATAATAAGCGACCAAGTGCAAGAATCCAAACCTGGTAACTTAGTTGCGGTATCCAGGAAAACCGCTGGGATTTAGGAGAAGGTTTCATTTAGTAGTTGCAGATAAGTCATCTAATATAAAAGATTTTGTGACGATTGGGATACAACCAATAGATATACGGAAGAAGTCTGGTTATTTTAGATATATCTACTAAGCAAATCGAGAATCAGTCTGATAAATGCAGGGCTTTCTCGGCAAAACTTGAAATAAAAGGATGTATTAATATGGCAATCAAACTGCGTACATTAACTGCAAGTTTAGGAATGCTTGTTTTAGTCGGTAGCATAACCCCCATTCTCAACGCCGCGCAGTTACCAGAAACTTTGTTAGTTCAAACCAGTGTTGACTTGATTAGACAAGGAAACGAAAAGTATGACAAAGGAGACTACCAAGGCGCAATCGAGGACTTTGATCAAGCTATCAAAATTGAACCCAATAATAGTCTAATCTACGTTCTTCGTGGCAATGCTCGTGATGATTTAGGAGATAGTCAAGGGGCAATTAAGGACTATAACCAAGCATTAAAACTCAATTCTCGGAGTCATTTGGCTTATTATAATCGAGGTCTTGCCTATCGCCGACGGGAAGATAATCAATTAGCGCTGGCAGACTATAACGAGACGGTTCGTCTTGCGCCGAGATTTGAGCCAGTTTACCTGGAACGAGGTATTGTCCACGATATTCTAGGAAATCAGTCAGAGGCACTGGCGGACTTTAACCAGGTACTCAAATTTAATCCCAACGCTGGAGAAGCTTACTATAACCGTGCCAATATCCGTGTTAGAAGTGGTGATAAGCAGGGTGCGCTGGAGGATTATCAAAAAGCGGCAAGCATCTATCAGCAAGAAGGGAAAACGGATTATTATCAAGATGCCATTACCAATATTAGAAGGCTACAAGAGTAAAATCGGGTTGTAGTTGGCTTTTGCTGATTTAGTCCGAGCAATTTGCTTTCTTTAAAGCGAAGATGGTCGGACTATAGGACAATAATGCTGTACAAGAGCAAGTTAGATGAGCAGGAATAGTGACAGCATTTTTATTTGTAACTGATTTAGATCATACTTTGGTGGGCGATGACAATGCTCTCAAACAACTTAACCAAAAACTCAGTCAGCATCGTCAGGAGTATGGGACAAAAATTGTTTATGCTACAGGGCGATCGCGTGTTTCTTATCTACAATTGAAAGCAGAGAAGCAACTTCTAAAGCCAGATGCTTTTATTGCTTCTGTGGGTACGGAAATTTATCAGGATGATGATAATGATCTTCCTGATGCTGCTTGGTCTGATAAGCTGTCTGTTGGTTGGGATCGGGAAATTGCAGTGGCAATTGCTGGTGAGTATGCTGACCTTGTACCACAAGAACTTTCTGAACAGCGTCCTTTTAAGGTTAGTTATTTGGTGACAGAAGCGGCGGCGGCAGAAGTTTTGCCGCGACTGAAAGTGCAATTAAGCGATCGCAATTTATCTGTTAATTTAATTTACAGTGGTGGCAAAGACCTTGACATTTTGCCTACTAATGCTAATAAAGGTTTGGCGGTGCAATTTTTGCAGCAAAAATGGAGCATTGACAAAACGCGAACAGTTGCCTGTGGTGACTCTGGCAACGATATTGCTTTATTTAGTGTCGGCGAGTCACGGGGTATTATTGTGGGCAATGCCCGACCGGAACTGGTTCAATGGTACAAGGAAAATCCGGCAGATTATCGCTATTTAGCTGGTTCATCTTGTGCGGGTGGTATTTTGGAAGGCTTGGGTCATTTTGGCTTTTTGGCTAGTTAGGATTGCTCATTGATTGCACCTGCTTACAATTACACTCCCCTTAGTTAGAAAATAGGGGGGTGAAAATGACTTTTGAACAATTAATTAATAACTAAATGATCAGCTTTCTGAAAGGGACAGTCGCAGGTATTGTAAAAAGTACGGGTAATCGTATCACGCTGATTTTGGAAGTTAACCAAGTCGGTTATGAATTGCAAATTCCGCGACGTTTGTCACAAGAACTTCCGGCGCCGTCAGCAGAAGTTGTGCAGGTTTTTACTCATTTGCAAATTCGCGAAGAACAACAGGTATTATATGGTTTTGCTTCTGCTGCTGAACGAGATTTGTTTCGGCAGTTGGTGAGTGTGAGTGGTATTGGTGCTCAACTGGCGATCGCTTTAATTGATACATTGGGGTTGCCGAATTTAGTACAAGCGATCGTTACGGGTAATATTACGGCTTTACGCAAAACTCCGGGTGTCGGACCGAAAGTCGCAGAGCGTATTGCTTTGGAGCTCAAAACTAAGCTGGCAGAATGGCGTCAGTTGTCGGGAGTGGCGACGCCCGTGAGTACTAATGGACCGGCACCAGCGATTTTTGAAGATGTGGAAATGACGCTACTGGCACTGGGTTATGAGAATAATGAGGTTGCACAAGCGCTTCATGCCATCAGTCAGGATGCTTTGGTTGCTAAGAGTACGAATGCTGAAGATTGGATTAGAAGTGCGATCGCTTGGTTAAGTCAATAATCAGGCACTTGTTAGCATATTCACTAAATACAGCTATTTTGCCGAATCTCAGCGCAAATTGCCGAAAAACCGCTTATTTTTAAGTTACTGAAACCAGAAGCTGATTCACTGCTATTCCTTCACAATAACCAACGAAGACGCAAGTTTATCTCTTCCGAACGATCTCTTATTAGCCTAAAATACTAGAAAATAACTTTATCCGTTTCAACTTCTAGATTTTATTACCAGGAGTCTTATGGCAAACTCTATAGAATTTAAATTATTTGCTCCTTACAACAAAGGTGCCGCCTTAATTGCTTCTTTCTCTGATTGGAAAGATATTCCCATGAAGAAAGGAAAAGATGGCTATTTCCGAGTCAAAGTTGATCTTGAAGATGGACTTTATCAATATAAATTCAAAGTTCAATCTAGGTCTTGGTTTTTTGAACCAGATCAATGGGTAGAAGTCGTCGATCCTTACGCCACAGATATCGATAATTCTACACAAAATGGCAACATCCGCATTAAAGATGGCGAAGTAATTGTTGACACTTATGTTTGGAAACATGACGATAAGCCACTACCTGCTGATCATGAATTAGTCATTTATGAAATACACGTTGGTGACTTTTCGGGAGGTGAACCAGATCGTTATGTACGTGGACAATATAAGCACGTAATCGAGAAGTTAGATTATTTACTTGACTTAGGAATTAATGCCATTGAATTAATGCCAGTCAAAGAATATCCCGGCGATCATAGTTGGGGTTATAACCCGCGCTTTTTCTTTGCCACAGAGTCTAGTTATGGCACAACAGCAGAGTTAAAAAAGCTAATTGATGAGTGTCATGGCAAAGGAATACGAGTGATTATGGACGGTATTTATAACCACTCAGAAGCTGAAAGTCCCCTAACCCAAATTGACCACGATTACTGGTATCACCACTCACCACGTGACCCTGATAACAACTGGGGACCAGAGTTTAATTACGAACTTTATGACGAAAAATTAGAAACTTATCCAGCCCGAAAGTTTATGGGCGACCACGCAAATTTCTGGGTTAGTGAGTATCACATTGACGGCATTCGCTTCGATGCAGCAAGACAAATTGCTAACTACGATTTCATGCATTGGATTGTTCAGGAAGCCAAAAACGCCGCTGGTGCAAAACCGTTTTACACTGTTGCTGAACACATTCCTGAAACTACCAGCATTACCAATGTAGATGGTCCAATGGATGCTTGCTGGCATGATAGTTTCTATCACTGCGTTTTAGAACATATTTGCGGCGATACTTTTGATTTAGAACGCCTTAAGGATGTAATTGATTGTAAGCGCCAAGGCTTTTTGGGTTCTACAAATGTTGTTAATTACCTAACAAATCATGACCATAATCATGTTTTAGCAGAATTAGGTGAACGTGGCATTTTGGACGAAGAAGCATTTAAGCGTAGAAAATTAGGCGCTGTGATTACAATGACTGCAGTCGGTGTTCCTCTGCTTTGGATGGGAGAAGAATTTGGTGAGTACAAATACAATACTCAAGAACAAGCAAAAATTGATTGGGCACTATTAGGTAATGAGCCAAATAAAGGTCTATTTGAGTTTTGCAAAGGCTTAATCCATCTTCGCAAAAGCAATCATGCTCTCTACACCGAAAACATTGAATTTATCCATGAAAATCCAGAAGCTAAAGTGTTTGCCTACAGCCGCTGGAATGATCAAGGTTCTCGTATCGTAGTCGTCGCTAATTTCTCAGAAAACTTCTTAGCTGGTTATCAAGTTCCTAACTTTCCTGAAGCAGGAAAATGGCATGAATGGACAGCAAATTATGAGCTAGAAGCTGGAGAAGACGGTATTATGATCGACCTTGGTGGATATGAAGCTAAAGTCCTAGTTTGGCAGTAAACTAGCCTTCGTTAACAGCAGCCGGATGAAACAAGTTTTAATACAAATTCTGAAGGCTGCTGCTCAATTATTGAAGTGTAAACTCACTTTTATTCTTCTAAAAAATTAGTGCCGCAAAGTAATAGCCAATCAAAATAAATCCTACTCCTATACTCAAACTGTAAAACATGGGCGTCCATTGTAATGTATTCATTGTAGGTTTCAAGAATCTAATGCTTATGCCACCATATTCTTTATAGATACAGCTAGTTACATCTATCTTTAGCATTATTTATTACAATCGAAAATTCTTTTTATAGTTAGTCTTTTGCCTAAAAAGCTTAATAAATTAGTGTTATAAAAATTACAGAAATTCCCATAACATTATTAACTTTTTTCACAAAGATGCAGAAGTAAAAGTACTAGCTTACTGCCTTTGGAACGATAAAAATGAGCCTGTGATCGTCGTGGCAAATTTCTCAGATCAAGCTTTGCCGCAATACAACATCTCTAATTTTCCTTGATCTGAGTAGCGCGAGTGGTAGTGACACTCAAATTGAAGCCACAAACCAAGAAATCGTGATTAATCTGCCAGAATATGAAGCAAAGATTTTTGTGGAAACCCAAAAAGTTTAACTTGTCCAAAATACAACGTATTTAAAGAACCCTGACGCTTTTTAATTAGTCAGAGGTTAAGCCCTTTATTTAAATTTTTAGCCAAGACTCAATAACGACGATTACCGAATGCTGTACCGTGATATCCTGATGTTTGCGACCTACTACCCAGCGTCTGGTGGTGAGTGAGGTTGGCGGTTTCCCTATCCCATAAGAACCTTGATAGAAGCATAATCTGCCATGTTCTCATCCGAATTACCCCAAGAGAATGGGCATTCCAGTAACGAGTTCGTCACACTAACTGATGAATCTGGACGACAATTAAATTGTTCCGTCGAGCATTCCCTAGATGTCGAAGGTTCCCAATACCTGCTGCTGATGCCCGTAGATACACCAGTAGAAATTGTTGCCTGGGACGACGAGGAAGACGAAGACTCAACTGATGCTACCCTCCTCGAAGACGATGCTGAGATTGACCTAATTTTCTCGGACGCCCAAGCAGTGCTAGCTGAACAAAATCTGGCACTGAAACGTACTGCCTTTACTCTTACTGTGGCAGGCGAAATGCCATCTGTCGAAGATGTAGACGAAGATGACATTTTGACTATTGAAATAGAAGACGATGATCTAAAACTAGAGCCAGAAGAACTAATGTTTCTTGCTAGCTTCTATCATGAAGAACAGAAGTACGAAGTCTACACTCCCCTTGATCCCCTGCTATTTCCCGCGCGACGGAGCCCAACAGGTCAAGCTGAACTCCTATCGCCCGAAGAAATTCAAAAAGTGCAGCCAATTCTTAATGAATGGCTGTTTAATGATCTTGATGAAGAGTAAAACTCTCCATAGCTGGTAATCAAAAAGAGTGGTTGTTTACTACACCTACTATGACTGTCAGAAGCATCTCGAAATGGTCGTTTTATCTACTCTTGTTTCCCATAATGGGTCTATGTGCCTGGCAAGGTTGGGCATGGTGGAGTTGGGTACAGTCGCCGCCCTCTCCCAATATTTCTAACTCTGAGGCAGAAAAAGAGATCCAAATTCAAATTCCCGCAGGCACAGGGGCTCAACAAATTGGTCAAAGCCTGGAGTCGGCGGGTTTAATTCGCTCTTCTTATGCCTGGAAACTCTGGACATATCGCCTAAAACTGCAAAACCGCGAAGGTGGATATAAAGCAGGTACTTATAAGCTGTCGCCAACTAAGCCACTGCCTGATATTGCTGACAAAATCTGGAAGGGTGAAGTTATGCAACTTTCCTTCACAGTTCCTGAAGGTTGGTCACTAACCCAAATGGCAAGCTACTTTGAATCTTTAGGATATTTCCAAGCGCAAGATTTTCTAACTGCCATTACTCAAATTCCTAGAGATAAATACCCCTGGCTTCCTAATGGTATTCCCTTCTTGGAGGGGTACTTGTACCCAGATACCTATCAGTTGTCAAGCGATCGCGTTACGCCACAACAAATTATTGAACAAATGCTCAACCGTTTTGAGCAAGTGGCTTTGCCAATTTATCAACAAGGGCAACAACAAACCAAGCTTAACTTGGCTCAATGGGTAACCTTAGCTAGTATCGTTGAAAAAGAAGCCGTAATTCCAGCAGAACGTCCCCGTATTGCGGGTGTTTTTACTGCCCGTTTGCGAAAAGGCATGAGGTTAGAAACTGACCCCACAGTTGAATATGGTCTGGGTATTCGACAAACCAAGAACCAACCCTTAACATATTCTCAGGTCAAAACAGATTCTCCTTACAACACTTACCTCAACCCAGGACTGCCACCGACTCCAATTGCTAGTCCTGGCAAAGCTAGTTTACAAGCCGCCCTTTATCCAGAAAATACCGATTATCTCTTTTTTGTCGCCCGTTATGACGGCACTCACATTTTTAATAAAACCTTAGCCGCCCATGAAGCAGCTAGAGATGCCATTCGTGCACAAATAGAAGCGCAGCCCAAACCTTCTCCCTAGCTTCAAACCAAGAAAAATCAGGGGTATTGGCATCGCCCCTGATTTTTCTTACCAAAAAGCTTCCCTCAATTAAGGGTATTAACGGAGGACAATTTGGGATATAGGGAAGTACCCTAGACAAAGAAAAGACTTCAAGCAAACACGCTCAAATTATCATGAGCCAGTTGCTAGCCTAGCCGACATAAATGCAAGCTTACAAATAACCAATAATGTCCTGGATCTCAAACTTACAACCTGACTTACTTCTTGGCGCACCGATTTTTAGTCTGACCCCAGATCTACTAAAGCATCACCAGCTTAAAGGTTTAGTACTTGATGTGGATGATACCATAGTGCCGCTGCGGGTCGCTCAAGCCTCTGATGAATTGAGGCATTGGATTGAGCAAATTAAACCTGTGGCGTCGGTGTGGCTGGTCAGTAACAATCTTAGTCAAACTCGCATTAGTAGTATTGCTAAGTCTCTAAACTTACCTTATCTGTTAGGTGCACGCAAGCC
The DNA here is from genome assembly GCA_049671305.1 of Coleofasciculaceae cyanobacterium. GTDB lineage: Bacteria > Cyanobacteriota > Cyanobacteriia > Cyanobacteriales > Coleofasciculaceae > CADCTM01. The sequence continues at coordinate 7,964 of JBATUR010000089.1, read as the reverse complement.
CTCGCGACGTAAGCTCAAAAAAGCCGTCGAGGCAATGAATTTGCCGGTGCAGCAAGTGGCAATGGTAGGCGATCGCTTATTCACCGATGTTTTGGCTGGTAACCGCTTGGGAATGTTCACTATTTTAGTTGAACCGATGCTCGATCCTGCCGTCACAAACCCCTCTAACCTGACTCGTGATTTTGAAGTCCGGGTATCTCAAGCTTTAGGTGTGCCTCTCTCAGCTTTGCAACATAACTTTAAGAATTCAGACGAAACAAGACAAAGTGAAATATAAAGAAAACATTATGAAAATCAGCTATCTGCAAAATTTCTGGGAAAATTAATTATGGTTCAAATGGGGTCAGCCAATATAAAGACCCTAACTATATAAAGCAAATAACTTCTGTAGAGCGCTTGGTTCCAAATATAGGGACTGGGCGCTCTATAATTTTTGATAGTTAATCAAGCAACGCTGCTACTAATGACCAATGCCCAATGTGACCAATCAAACAATTGTTGTCAAAGTTGGCACATCCAGCCTTAGCCAAACCACAACAGGGCAACTAGCCATCTCAACTATTGCCAAACTAGTGGAAACACTAACACAACTGCGCCTGTCAGGACATCGCGTCGTACTTGTCACCTCTGGCGCAGTCGGCATTGGCTGTGCGCGACTAGGACTAAAATCGCGTCCCCAAACAATGGCACTAAAACAAGCTGTAGCTGCCGTTGGTCAAGGGCGACTGATGCGAGTGTATGATGATTTTTTCACCAGCTTATCGCAACCGATCGCTCAAATCCTCCTCAGTCGCCGCGACTTCATGCAACGAAGCTGCTATGTCAATGCTTTCGCCACCTTTCAGGAATTGTTACAACTAGGCGTTATCCCCGTTGTTAATGAAAACGATACCGTAGCCGTCGAAGAACTAAAATTTGGCGATAATGACACCCTGAGTGCCTTAGTAGCCAGTTTAATCGAAGCCGACTGGTTATTTATCCTCACCGATGTGGATCGGCTTTATTCCGCCGATCCTCGCACCTTTCCCGATGCCCAACCCATTACCCTCGTCAACCGTATAGAGGAATTAGACGAACTACAAGTACAAACAGGTCAATCTGGCTCTCAATGGGGTACAGGCGGCATGGTGACCAAAATTGCCGCCGCCCGTATTGCCACAGGCGCCGGGGTGAGGACAGTCATTACCGAAGGACGACGCCCGGAAACTATCGAAAAAATCCTACAAGGCGAACCTTTGGGAACTCAGTTTCAACCCCAACCTCGGACTGACAATGCCCGTAAACGTTGGATTGCTCATAGTTTAGTGCCTGTTGGTAAGCTTTATTTGGATCAAGGTGCGATCGCAGCCATCGTTAAATCTGGTAAGTCTTTGTTGGCAGCCGGCATCACCAATATTGAAGGCGATTTTCGCAGCTCCGATGCTGTACAGTTGTGCGATGGCAGTGGGCTAGAAGTAGCAAGAGGGCTGGTTAATTATAGCCGCCATGAGCTTCAGCAGATTAGGGGACGCCGGTCTGAGGAAATTTCCCAGATTTTGGGCTATTCGGGTGCAGAAACGGTTGTGCATCGAGACAACTTGGTTTTAACATAGGGACACGATATCGCAGTTCTTAATTAGAAAATTGGCTATCGTGCCTCTATGATTACAACGGTAAGGCTTCGGGTGGTGCAATATCAGTACCAGCTTTCATACCAATTGTGCTAGATTTCACTCCTGGCTTAGTTGTTTGTTCTAGATTTGCTTTGGGCGAAATTGATTGAGATGACTTACCCGGTTCAGGTTTGATGGTTACTCCTGGCGTTGATTTGTTGGTAGACATCCAGCTAAGTCCACCGACAGCACCAGCAATTAAGGCAGTATAGCCAAGATAGAGGTGAACTGAACTAAGTTGAAATCCGCCGATAGTTGCGGCTGTAGATTCACGATACCAGGAAGGAACTACAGATTTTACTGGATCGGGTTCTGGAAGTGAAGCTGCGATCGCAATGCCATTTATGCCTAATGCCTGTCCAAGTCTACGGATAAAACCCCGAATATAAACATCTTCTGGTAAATGTTCTACATGACCAGCTTCTAGGGCTTCTATGTGATGAAGTGGGACAAGGGTTTGACGATATAGCTGTTCTGTACTTAGCGATCGCGCTTCCCGTGCTCTTCGTAATTCTTGACCAACTTGACGCAATAATTCGTCTCGTTGTTGTAGCACTTTTTGCGCTGACAATTTGGTTTTGGTGAGTTTTTTGCGGGGTTTTGTCTCACCAATTAAGCGGTCTACAAGCTTGGTGTTGTAAGTTTCTTCTTGCTCAAGAATATCTTCTTCTAATACCAGATTGTGGCTTTGGGTTGGCTCTTCTTGAGGTAGAGATGTTTCTGGCGTTTGGGGTGTAAACTCTTTTGGTGCTGTATTGAGCTTTTCTGCCGACACAGGTACAACTTTGTATTGTCTGGCAAACTCTTGGAAAGTCAACCTCACTGCTTCTCGCCCCACAGCTTTCACCAAAATTTGAGCTGTGTTGGTGGCTTCTCCTAACATGGTTTGTAAGCCAGCCATTGTGCGGCGATAAACTTCGCTATCTAGAAGTTCTGATTCAATTTGATTAAGGATAGACCGTAATCCATCCTGAGACATTTCAATAGTTGTCTCAACACCATTAGTATACGTCGGCTGGAACACCATAGCTTCCTCTAATTTCTTTGCTTGCATAAAACTGTTTTAAATGAGCCACATAAACCTTAAAATAGTCATGTACTCAAACTATCGCTGACGATGAAGGGGCTGTATTACAGTTCCTTGGACTACATCAGTAACCTTTTCTACCAGCTCTGAAAATAATCCGGATAGTTAGGCTCAAAGTATCAGTAGCGCTAGCCCAAAACTCAAAAGCCACCTCTTACATAAAGTAGGAGATGGCTTCTGAGAGAGAGTGGAAAGTGGAGCCTACGGGAATTGAACCCGTGTCCGCCTTGGGTATTAACTTATCGCTCATTCACAGGTATAGCTCTTCTAATCCTCAGAGCGGGAACCATCCATTATCCCGGATGACAGGATGCTTTGGTTAAGTCTTAGCTAGTTTGCAAACCAAAGGAATCTAACTAGAGCATCCGTTGGGGGTTGGTTTATAGTCCTTAACGGAGTCAAACTATAAACGCTCGAACCTAACTAGAGGTTTTTATGCAGCTACAGTTGCAGCCTTACGAGCAAAAGGAACGATGTTGTTCGCAGTTACGTTTGTTTTGAGTCCGGTATTATCGAGAGAAGACTCACTCTCGACCTGAATCACGGGGCAGTGTTCGCCAACACGTCGAAACCATTAAGGCCCCAGGTGTTGATTCTTCTATTATAATACAGGGTCGGGAGATTGGTTAGATTGATTATTTTTATTACTACTGGGTTTTTTAGGTTGAATTTCTTCTGGAGGGGGTAGCTTTTGTAATTGCTCGATTGGCTTAACCTCGGCTGGTGGCGTTGAGGGCGTGGGTATGGGTGAGGCTGGTAGGGGATCTACTGGAGTTACCTCCTTGGGGCTAGATACAGGGGTTGGTGAGGCTGTTGGGGCGGGTTTGCTTTCTCGTGGTGGTGATGCTGGAGGCGGTGAGGAGTTACGTGCCGGAGTGTCATCGTTTCTAACTTCAGGCTCAACAGGTGGTGCTTCCTCTATGGGTGGGGCGGGGTTGCTTTGTTCTACTGGCTCAACTGGCTCAGTTGGCGTTTTCACCTCACTACTGGGCAATACCACGGGTGAAACAGAAGGAGTGAGAAGGGGTGTCGGGGAGGCTGTAGGTGTAGTTGGCTTAGATTGAGGACGGTTGAAGGCTAAGGCAATTAAACCTAAAGCGATCGCAACTGATACTCCCAAAATAATACCAGGCAGACCCCAAAACTTCTGGAGCGGATGCTCAGTCGGCGGCAAAATTTGCTTACCTTGAGTCGGCGGTAAAATTTGCTTACCTTGAGGCGGTTGAGTAATAGGAGGAGTGGTTTTGGTTTGCTGGGGAATAGCTACCGTTGCCGTAGTATTCATCGGCTCTGATTGAGGATGTAATAATGAGAGCCATTCATCCACCGTAGCGGGACGATAACGCGCCTCTACTGCCATACCACGCATCACAGCTTGATTGACGGCAGCACTAACTTGGGGTTGCAAATCACGGGGGGCAGGCATCGGTTGGCGATCGCGTATGACGGCTGGTGTGGGTACTTGTGCCGTCAACAAGGCATATAATGTTGCTGCCAAACCATAAACATCTGATGCCGGTGTGCGCTTTTCCTTACTTAAATACTGTTCAATCGGCGCATAACCTTCCGAAACCATACTAGTATGAGTCTGAGTTGAGTCAGCGCTAAACTCCCGCGAAATCCCAAAATCAATTAACACCACTTCACCCCCAGAAAAAGGAGAAGTATGAGTTAAAGCCGTACGCAACATAATATTGTCTGGTTTAATATCGCGATGCAATAAGCCGTTTTGATGAACAACCTTTAAAGCTTCGCCAACTTGCTGAATGTAGTGAATTGCCGTCGCTTCACTCAGAGGTTTTCCCGGAAACACCACTGCTTGCAAAGTCTGCCCCGGCACATAGTCCATCACCATATAGGGCCAGTCAGCTTCCACAAAAAAGTCACTAACCCGAACAATATTAGGATGTAGGCACAAAGCCAAACGTCGTGCTTCGTCTTGAAACTGCTGTTGAAACTTCGCCAGGTTTGGGTGCTGACGCAAAGACTCATTGAGAGTTTTGATCACCACAGGCTGATTTAAATAGTGATGCGTGGCTTTAAATGTAACGCCAAAGCCACCTCGCCCTAGTTCCTCTAGGAGAGTATATTTGCCGCCCTGCAAGGTTTTACCGACTAACAAGTTCATAACTGGGATACAGTTTGATGTTTTTTATTGTTAATTCTAGAAAGAGTTGTTCACAATTAACCTATGAACCTGGACGAAGCACCTAAACTAAAGTTGCGATTGGCATGATTTTTGCTCCAAATCTTGGGTTGTTAGTCACTAATCCCTAACTTTAGCTCAGAATTGCCTGGTTCGTTTGGAGTATTCAGCCGCAAGGGCTGCTTGTCACGGCTTAGGAGAATAAAATAAGAATCAAACACGGGCTAAATTTTTTTGTGCATCTCCTTCCCGACAAATCTAACGCCTTGTAGTATCAGATTAGACTTGTTCTTAACTTTGGTCGTAATCATCGCTGCTGTTAGGATCATCAAGAACTGAGTAAGAACAATTGTCCCCTAGGTGCATCGTGGGTTAAGTCTAACTTTTGCTCGAAATCATTAATACAAGTCAAATCAACTATTAATCTACTATGCCTAGTGTGCAAGTTGGCATTCTACATTCTTTAAGTGGAACAATGGCGATTAGTGAAGCATCTTTAGTGGATGCTGAACTGATGGCAATTGACCAAATCAATCAAACTGGGGGCGTCCTTGGTAAGCTGATTGAGCCTGTAATTGAAGATGGTGCATCTAGTCCGGCTGAATTTGAACGCAAAGCTAAATTATTAATTACTAGTGGTATTAATAACATTTTTGGCTGTTGGACTTCGGCGACACGTAAAGCCGTAAAGCCAGTGCTGGAAGAGTTAAATGCTCTGCTTTGGTATCCTGTGCAGTACGAGGGTTTAGAGTGTTCTCCCAATATTTTTTATACGGGATGTTGTCCAAATCAACAAGTAGAACCGGCAGTTACTTGGTTGCGGCAAAATAACAAGACTAGGTTTTATCTTTTAGGTAGTGATTATGTTTTTCCACGTACTGCCAACAAACTGATTAAAGCGCAACTTAAACAGCAGGGAAGCCAAGAGCAAAAGGCTATTGTTGTTGGTGAAGACTATGTTGCTTTGGGTGTTCAAGATTTTCGAGAAGCGATCGCTAAAATTCAACGAACCCAAGCTGATGTTATTTTTAATACCCTAAATGGTGATAGCAATCTCGCCTTTTATCGTCAATTTAAAGATGCTGGAATTAGAGCAAGTGAGCTACCGATAATGGCAGTTAGCGTGGCAGAAGCTGAACTTCAGCGTATGGGAGATGCGGCAGTTGATCATTATGCTTGTTGGACTTATTTTCAAAGTTTAGATACGCCGAAGAATCGTACTTTTGTTGAGGATTTTCAGCGCAGATACGGAAAAAACAGAGTTACTTCTGATCCCATTGAAGCCGCTTATTCTCAGGTTTACTTGTGGAAGCAAGCTGTAGAAAAAGCGCAGTCTTTTGAGGTAGAGAAAGTGCGTTTAGCAGCATATAGTCAAGTTTTTGAAGCGCCTGGAGGATTGATTAAAATTGAGGAAAATCATAATGTTTGGAAAGAGTGTAAGATTGGACAGATTTTGCCAAACGGACAATTTAAAGTTGTTTTTGGCAGTGATGCTCTAATTAAACCTTTGCCTTGGTTGGGTGTCGAAGAAGTTGAATTTAGTCGTTCAGCCGTAGTTATGGATATGCTGGCTGAAGTTACCCAAGAAATACAATATAGCTGGAAATTGGAGCAAAAATCTTCTGAGTTAGAAGCTGCCACAGCACAGTTAGAAACCGAAATAGCAGAGCGTAAGCAAACAGAAATAGTACTGCAAAAGGCAAAAGAAGCGGCGGAAGTTGCCAACCGTACCAAAAGTGAATTTCTCTCTAAGATGAGCCATGAATTGCGTACTCCCTTAAATGCAATTTTAGGATTTACACAAGTGCTAATTCGTGATGATGCTCTTAATTTGGAGCAGCAAGAGCATTTATCCGTTATTAATAGAAGCGGTGAACATTTGTTGAATTTAATTAATGACGTTTTGGATATGTCCAAAATTGAATCTGGTCGAGTTTCTTTTAATGAAACGAGTTTTGATTTATATAGTCTGCTAGACTCGATAGAAGAGATGTTGCAGCTCAAAGCTAAATCTAAAAATTTACAGCTAATCTTTGAATGTTGCTCAGATGTCCCCCAATATGTGCAAACTGATCAAGGAAAATTGCGTCAAATTTTAATTAATCTTTTGGGTAATGCGATCAAATTTACGCAAGAAGGTAGTGTGAAACTATCTGCATTTTTATCAAAACCAGGGCAAATGGAGGTCAGTGCGACTGCTAGCAGCAACGAACCTCTAAAAATTAATTTGGAAGTAGAAGACACTGGTTTTGGTATTGCACCAGAAGAAATGAATGCTTTATTTAAGGCTTTTGTGCAAACTCAAAGTGGGCGACAATCTCAGGAAGGAACAGGCTTAGGTTTACCTATTAGTAAACAATTTGTAGAATTAATGGGAGGAAAAATAACTGTTAATAGTATTTTAAACCAGGGGACAACATTCAAGGTTGAGATTCCTATTAAGCTTGCTGAAGCTGTTGATATTGAAACTGAACAGCCAAGACAAAAAGTAGTTGGTTTAGAACCAGGTCAACCTTCATATCGTATTCTCGTAGTTGAAGATCGCTGGGAAAATCGCCAGTTATTAATTAAGCTGCTGACTCCTTTGGGGTTTGAAGTTCAAGCCGCCGAAAATGGTCTAGAAGGGGTGGCTTTGTGGAAGAGTTGGGAACCTCATTTGATTTGGATGGATATGCGGATGCCTGTTATGGATGGCTATGAAGCAACTAAACAGATTAAATCCCAATTGAAAGGTCAAGCTACGGTAATTATTGCCTTGACTGCTAGTGCTTTGGAAGAAGAGCGATCAATTGTTTTGTCAGCAGGTTGTGACGATTTTATGCGAAAGCCTTTCCAAACTTCAGTACTTTTTGAAAAGTTGGCTCAACACTTGGGTGTGCGTTATATTTATGAACCAATTAATTCTAATTTACCGCAGCTAAAATCTAACCCAGAAGAGCTAAAAATTGATAGTTTAGCAGTAATGTCTGAGCAATGGCGGCAAGAACTTTATCAAGCAGCTTTGTCAGCTCATGCCAAACTAATTTTTCAGCTTATTAAACAAATTCCTGAGTCAAATCAAGCGTTAGCTAGTACTTTG
>JBATUR010000088.1:0-74269 GCA_049671305.1 Coleofasciculaceae cyanobacterium | reverse complement strand
TAATAAAACAAAACTGAGCATCAGCAACAGCTTGGGCGACAGCGCTAACCATTTCTCGCAACAAACCTGGCAAGTTTGTCAAGCGTTGGTTAAGTAAATTAGTAAGCTGTTGCAGTGTCCGTAGCTGTTGTTGCTGTTCGCCTAAAACTAAAATTGCTTGACGTAAGTTCTCGCTAGTCTTTTGGGTTTCTTGATATAGCTGACCATTTTCGACTGATAATACAGCACGACGGGCAATATCTTCTGCTAAGGCTAAATGTGATGCACCATAAAGGCGATCGCTTTTGGTAGATAATAAAGAAATTGCTCCCAGTGTTTTGCCCCGTACCAAAAGCGGTACAACAATACCAGATTGCAATTGTAGTTCACGCAGAAATTCTAATTGTGCCTGGTCATAAGCTGCCTCAACTAACATCGGATCTGTAACTTCTGGAATTAAGATCGGAGTACCTGAACGTACTACTTTCATCGCTGGATGTTGTCCGTTAAGTTGCGGCGGTTTACTCAGAAATGAGCGTACTTGCTCTGCATTTGCTGTTCCTGCATAAGCTATGCCCATGCGGCGTACGGTGTCATTTTCGACGATATCAACTACACATAAGTCAGCCAGAAAAGGAACGGTTAAATTAGCAAGAGTTTCTAAGGTTTTTTCATAATCAAGTGATGCCGAAAGTGAAGCACTCGCTTCTGCCAAAAATCGAATTGACTCCTCAGCATTTTTGCGTTCTGTAATATCGCTAACAATACCAGACATCCGAAAGGGACGCCCCTCTGCATTCCGCCAAGCTTTACCTCTGGCTATGCAGTAGCGGTATTCTCCAGAAGTGTGTAATAGCCGAAACTCTACATCTAATTCTGTGTTGTTTTGTAGGTGTGAGCCAATTGCCTGACTAATTCTTAAGCGATCATCTGGATGCAGCAAACGACAAAATAAGTCGTAATTTGCCTTAACTTTGGTAGATGACAAACCTGTGATTTCATAGAGACGGTCATTGCAATAAATATCATGAGTATTTATGTCCCAGTCCCAAATACCATCGTTGGAACCTTCTAAAACTAAACGATAGCGTTCTTCACTTTCACGTAATAGCGAGTTTGCCTGTGCTGCTTGGTTTTCGGCGCGGTAAATGCGGACAGCATTACGCAAGCTGCGGGTGAGCATTTCTGGGGAAAGTTTGCTTTTGGGCAGATAGTCTGATGCTCCTAATTTCATCAGTTGAACGGCAATTTGTTCGTCTCCTTGACCTGTTAAGACGATTAAAGGTAGTTTTAAACCTAAATCGCGAATTTGCTGTACTAGCTGTAATCCATCGCCATCTGGCAGGCGATAGTCCATGAGTACGCAGTCAAAGCTTTGTTGGTTTAAAGTGGCGATCGCACTTTGGCAGTCAATAGCAGCTACGATCTCGGCGGATAAGCCTGTGGTTTTGAGCGCTCGGCTTACTGCCATACGATCTACTTCATCATCCTCCACTAGTAGTATTTTTATCGCTTCTTTCATAATTTTTTTAAATGGGCAGGCAGATTGCTCTTATCTATCTATTGTGTGAAAATTCTTGGTCTTATTATCTCTACATATCGACAGGTTCTGTTTCCGAGGGTTTTAGCAAAATTCTTGATTTAGTATCAAATTTTTTTATAGTTGTTTGTGTGTCTTTCTTGCTCAGAGTAGTACAAAAAACCGCTGTCAATTATGGCATTTCACTTAGTGTCCAATATTTATTAAGTGTTGCCACTGCTTCGACAAATTTGGAAAATGTTACAGGTTTAATAATATAGCCAGCCACATTGAGATTGTAAGCCTCGACTTTATCTTGCTCCTCATTTGACGTAGTTAGAACAATCACAGGCATAGATTTCAGTTCCGGATCTGTCCGCAATTCGCGCAGAAATTCAATCCCGCTCATTTTTGGCATATTTAAATCTAGCAAAATCAGGCGCCGCTGCCCTAATAATAGTTTGGGCATTTCTGTGCCGCGCAACATTGTTAAAGCTTCTAAACCATTATTGGCGATATAAAGTGGATTGGTAATGTTATTTTTTTTGAAAGCACGTTTGACAGTCATGACATCAACTTCATCGTCGTCAATCAATAAAAGACTAGTTATTTTATGTTCTGGTTCCATTACTCTAAACTTCCTTCTTGAAAAATTTGTTTTAACCAAGTAAAGCGAAATGTGGCTCCTTTTCCTAGTTGAGATTCTAGGGAAATTGTACCGCCTCTATCTTCGACAATTTTTTTGACAATGGCTAAACCAATACCTGTATTTTCTGCTTGATTTTGATTTCCTATTTGAAATATAATAAAGACTTTATCATGTAATTCTGGGGCAATACCTTTACCATTGTCTGTAACAGCAAATTCATAAGATTTTTGTTGCTCTTTTGCCGAAATTACCACTTGTGGATCGTCGCTTTTATTGTGTTTAATGGCATTGCTAATTAAATTAGTAAATACTTGTTGCAAAAGTAAGCGTTCAGTTCGCAGTTTGGGCATCCCTGGCATGATGGTAACTGCATTATATGTTACACCTATAGAATCAATAATTTCTATTAGTAACTCGCCAACATCCACAGTTTCTAATTCAGTTTGTATTCGCCCAATGCGGGAATATTGTAATAGACCACTAATTAAAGCTTCCATCCGCTGTACTCGGTTACGCATCAACTCCAATTGATGACGGGTGTCTGTAGTTAAGTGTGGGTCAATATCCTCTTCTATCCATTGACATAAATTAGCAACCGCTCTCAAGGGAGCTTTAAGATCGTGTGAAACAATATAAGCAAATTGGTCAAGTTCTGAGTTACGTTTCTCTAAGATAGTGGTAGTTTGTTCCAAAACATTCGTCATCTGTGCTAACTCTTCAGCACGGATTTTCAAAGCAACTTCCGCTTGTTTATTGGCAGTAATATCCTGATACATCGCCATACCAGATGTAATTTTTCCTTCACTATTAGTGATAGGTAAAGCATAAAGTAGATAAAATCGATTGCCAAAAGTAATCTCGGTAACATTTACCTCGCCCTGTAGGGCAGCGCGATAAATTGGTTCGATAATGGCAACAGTTTCAGTCGGTAACAATTCCCAAATTGTCTTTCCAGTTAATGCCTCACTTGTCAGATTAGCTGTTGCTAACCCTGTCCCTTCAGCAATGCTATAGCGTAATTGTTCATCAAACAAAAATACAGCACCATTAGGGAAATTCTTAACTAAAGTACGATATTGTTCCTCACTTTTTTGTAAAGCAGCTTCCGATTTTTTGCGTTGAGTAATATCTTGATTAATTTCCAGGTAAGCCAGGGGTTCATCAAATTCATTACATTGTAAAGTTAAGCTACTAGCAACTGTAACCGCCGTGCCATCTTGGCGATAATGAATTAGTTCACCATTCCAATGTCCCTCCTGCAATAAAATCTGTTTAATTACTTCCGGTGATTGGGAAAATTCGGTTTTTAGCAAGACATGAACAGATTGATTTAGTGCTTCTGACGTCGTAAAACCATACAATCTTTCTGCACCCTGATTCCAATAGAGTATCGTATCATTGAGGTCACGCACCATAATTGTGTCATTGGCTAAATCTAAAAGTTGAGCTTGTTTGAGCAGTGTTTCTTGAGCTTGTTTACGACTAGTAATATCTCGTACAATCGCAATAAAGCAAGACTGATCATCTAACTGCATTTTGCTCATGGCAAACTCCATTGGAAAAGTTGTACCATCTTTACGAAGCCCGATTGCTTCTTGTTGAAGATGTAATTTATTTTGATTATTACCTACCAAAAAACCGATTACTCTGCCACTATCCTCAGTAAAAGATTCAGCAATTAATCGTTGTAAATGTTTTCCAGGAATTTCTTGAGAATCATAACCAAAAATTGACTCAGCAGCCCTATTTGTAGATTGAATATAACCCCGTTCGTTGAGGATAATAATGCCATCTACAACATTATCAAAAACTTCTTGTAGATAAAGCTTGCTGTCTCTAAGATCAATTGCTCTTTCAACTAATTTTTTGTCTAACTTGTTAAAAAGATATAATGCGGCAACAGAGCTAAGTATACTTATAGCTAATGTTGACCACTGCACTAAGTTCGTTAACTCACGTGATTGTTCAACTTGTTTTTTAACAAGGTTGTATCGCTGTTGTTCCTGCTCAGTAAATTTATTTATTTCTTGATTTAGCTGATTCATCAGCAACTCGTTTTCCCTGAGCTGAATTATTAAAGCCGATTTATTTTGACGTTCATTTATGATTTTTAGTTTGTCTATATTTTGGACTTGTTGCTGTGATTTCCTAATAATTTTTTGCAGTTGTTGATCTTGTAATGAATTAGATTTGACCTGTTGCTGTAAAGATTGCAGCAATGTTGGTAAAGTTTTTTTAGCTTGAAAATATGGATTGAGAAATTCTTGTTGTTCGGTAAGAGCATAACCTCTTACACTCATACGAGCATTACTTAGAGCCAATGATAAAAGTTGTGTTTCCAAAAGCAAGCGCCGACTTTGATCTTGTCGTTTAATTCCCTCAATAGTTTTGGCACGCAAGGCAGTTATCATTAAAACTGAAGCCAACAAACAAAAAACTGGAATCGCAATAATTAACGTACCCTGCCAACGAACTGAAAAATCAGATTGTAGTTTACGCCGAGACAGCGAAGTTGCCATTGCTCTCACTGGTTTTTCTCCAATTAACAACATCAAATTAGTTGGCAAAAGACTAAAGCTCTAAAATGAAATTTTTTTGCAACTTTTAAGTTTAATCTTTCTCCTAAAAATAGATGTCAATTCTCCGTTCCTAGCTCGTCGCGCCAGGTAAAAGAAAACTGGGCACCTCTACCAGTCTGTGAGTCTAGGCAAATTGTGCCACCTTGGCTTTCGACAATCTTTTTGACAATAGCTAAACCCATACCAACATTCTCTACAGTATCCCGCGCTTGTAGAGTCTGAAAAATCTGAAAAACTCGCTCTTGAAATTGAGGCGCAATACCCTCACCATTATCACTGACTGTAAATTGATAACCATCTAACTTCTGCTTGGTGCTAATTTTTACAACTCCTGTTGATGAAGGGAGATGTAATATGGCATTTTTAATTAGATGGCTAAATACCTGCTGAAGTTGACAGCGATTTGTATACAATCTCGGCATAGTTGAGGCGATTTCAATTGTCAAATCGGTAGGAGGCGCTGTCTCAATTATTTCTTGCAACAAGGCGCCAACATCTACCCATTCTGGTTGAGTTTTCACTCGTCCAGCGCGAGAATATTCTAAAAGCCCTTCAAACATGGCTTCTAGGCGAAAAACTCGTCCCCGCAGTAGCTGCATTTGATACTGATTTTCTTGATCAAGTTGTTCGCCAAGATCTTCTTCTATCCATTGGGATAAATTGGCAATTGCTCTTAAAGGTGCTCTTAAATCATGAGAAGTTATATATGTAAATTGCTCAAATTCTTGATTACGTTTTTCTAAAGCAGCTTGGGTTTGTGCTAATTTCCTTCTTGCCTCGGCAAGTGCTTGATCTGACTGTTGCTCGGTAATGGCTGTCCCTAATACATAAGCAACTGCTTGCAAAAAGTCAATATCACTACGGCTAAATTTGCGCCGCTTGCTGCTGTGTGCGCCTAATATGCCAAAGGGACGTTTTAAAGGTTGTGTTGAGGTGGGGTCTGGTTTTGCCTCAATTACTACGCTCATGCCACTGACTACGCCATGATCGTGAAGTAATTCCGAACCCCGAAACCGTCTTTCGCGGCGCAAGTCTTGAAAGACAATTGGTTGACCGCAGTATAAGGTATAACCTGCATGGGTATGGGGGCTTGCTTCTATCGTTGCTTGTCCCACCTCACCTTCTTGCCAGCCTACTCCTGCTCTGAGGTGTAAGTTTTGCTCATGAGGTTGGTATTCTAGAACTTGGCAATATTCTACCGCCAAAGCTTGAGAAACCAAAGCAACGCTTTCCTCCATTAATGCCGAAATGCTGCCAGAAACGGCTTTTTGTCCCAGTTGAACAATTGCTGTTTGCTGACGTTTCTGGACGTGGAGTTCAGCTTGTGCAAGTTTTGCTAAAGTAATGTCTACCATCATGCCACGGCGCTTGTAGACGTTACCATGCTCATCTCGAATCACAAAAGCGCGATCGCGTAACCAAACAACTCGCTGATCAGCAGTCAGACAGCGATACTCTAGTTCATAATCGCGACTATATTTAATTGCTTTGTGAGAAAGGGCAACTGTCCATTGTCGATCTTCTGGATGAATCAGATTGACCCAAAAATCTGGAGTTAACCACTTCTCCACAGGATAGCCTAAAACTTTTTCGGCATTTTGACTAACAAAAGTATATTCAGCCGTGGTTGCTGAGGCTTCCCAAACTATAGTCTGCGCTAATTCTTTGGTAAGGTTGCGGAGTCGCTCTTTTGCTAGCTCATCTGTATTTTTCGCAGGTGTCCGTACCGAGCGTTGTTTCTCGATGTTTTGTGGTGTGGTGGCTGTTGATTTTGAAGGCGTGTTTAGTTCCCGCAAGCTATGATTGTCATTACTCAAACCAGGATTAAAGTTTTTTGCCTCGAGTAGGGTGTAAGTCCCCATCCACTCACAAATTTGTCCATCTGCTGCGGTTATCGGCGTTACTTGTGCCCAAAACCACTGATAATCGTTGTCTGTCCCCAAAATACGGCATTCAAATTCGTAAGGCTGGGGCATTTGGGCAGCTAAATTGTATAAGGCAACAAAGCGATCTTGGTCTTCCGGATGCAACGCCTTAAGAAATTCCCAACCCAGTGACTTAAGAGCCGTTAGCCCTGTATACTCATACCATCTGGGATTAAATTCAGTAACTTCACCGTTGACTTGTGCAAACCAAACAATTTGCGGTAGGCTTGCCAAAAGTTGGCGATTTCTTGCTTCTGTAGTCTTTAAACGTTGCCGAAGTAACCTGAGTTTTTCTGCTTCACAATTGCAGTCGGAGGGTGGTAAATTTTGAGTACTATGAAAGGATGTGTTCATTATCGGTTCTTTTTAAAAGCATTAAGTCAGACTCAACACAAAAACGGTTGAGATTGATGCCTTAATTTGTGCTAACAATAAAGGACGTTTTTCAAAAATTTGTAATAGCTAAAATCTACCTCAAGTACAGGAATCCCTACCCCTACCGATGGGGGGACATCACTCTTACAAGCACCAAAAACTATAAACTTCTGGTGTAAAAGCTAAAAAATCCACGACTTTGGACGTTGACGATGAGTAAAATCCGCGTTGCTCTTATTGAAGATCATGACCTGACACGGGTTGGTATCCGCACGGCGCTACAACAGCGTAGTGAAATAGAATTTGTAGGTGAGGCGGCTAATGCCACTGAAGGGCTGAAGTTATTAGAAACAGCTAGTCCAGATATTGGCATTGTTGATATCGGTTTGCCTGATATGGATGGCATTGAGCTGACGAAACGATTCAAAGAATCCCAAGCTGCTGCCCAAGAATCACCTCAAACTAAGATTCTGGTTTTGACGTTGCAGGATAACGAAGAATCGGTAATGGCAGCTTTTGCCGCAGGTGCAGACTCTTACTGCATGAAAAATATCAGTTTTGATAATTTGCTCGAAGCGATTCAAGTCACCAATGAAGGTAACGCTTGGATTGATCCCGCAATTGCCAGAATTGTACTCAAGCAAACCAAGGTAACTGAATCAGTAGGAGATGTCGCCATTACAACTAAGACGGTAGCAATTAGTGCTGCCGAACCAGAGTATAGCCAGCTTATTGAAGCTTATCCTTTGACCGAGCGAGAATTAGAAGTTTTGCAGCTCATTGTCGAAGGCTGTAGTAATGCCGCAATTGCTGAAAAGCTCTATATTACGGTGGGAACTGTCAAAACTCACGTGCGTAATATTTTGAATAAGCTATGTGCTGATGATCGTACTCAAGCGGCTGTGCGGGCTTTACGTTCCGGTTTGGTAGGTTAACTCAGAGTACTTTTCCTGGGAAGTTCTACCACTTAAACTGGTATGACTTGAGTCGTCAACGTGACTATCAAACTGTCGTCTGCGATTAATTAACTAAATAATAGCCAGCAGTAGTTGAATACGGCTGGCTTATTATATAAGCTTGTCTGATAATCGGTATTAAAAATCTCATACACTAATTCCAGAGGTATAAACTGAGAATAGTCAAAAGTTATGAGAATGTTTAAATATATAAATGTCAAGTTAATTTTAAATGAAATAATATAACGTGCCTTAAGAAATTTGGCGATCAAGAGTAGGATTAGATAGAAATTGCCGATCAAGAGTTTAAAAATTGAAGACAGACAGCGTTTTTAAACTTTAGCCAGAACATCTGGCACTCAAGGTTAGCACTCTTTATATCTCAAGTAACAGGAGATGGAGATTGGAAAAGCAAGGAGTAAAGAATTCTTGACTAATGGTCGCGCCAGCCAGATATTTCCAATTATCCCTCTTGATTAAATACCAGGGTCATTTCAAGTAAAAAGAATGCTTCAAGAAATTTATCCAGTTAGTTGTAGGCAGCAGTGTCACTGATTGAACCATTAGATAATGATTATCGAGCTGTCGTCTCTAACCAACCAGAGAACCGGAGAGAGTACATGAGTCAGGCAGATAAAAGCAAGCTCAAACTAATGGTAGTGGACGATGAGCCTGACAATTTGGATTTGCTGTACAGAACCTTTCGGCGAGAATTTCGTGTCTTCAAAGCTGACGGAGCCATCAAAGCTTTAGAATTGCTCGATAAAGAAGGGGCAATGGCTGTGATTATTTCTGATCAACGGATGCCTCTAATGAATGGCACAGAGTTCTTGAGTAAGACAGTTGAGCGTTTCCCAGAAACAATCCGTATCTTGTTAACAGGCTACACTGATGTCGAAGACTTGGTAGAAGCAATTAACTCTGGAAAAGTTTTTAAATACATCACCAAACCCTGGAACCCAGAACAGCTAAAAGCCGTCGTTCAACAAGCTGCTGATACATATAAAGTACTTACCCAAAGAACCGCCGAATTACGCCGTGCCTTGCGACGAGAAGAGCTATTCAATGAGGTAACTACAGCGATTCGTGAGTCTTTGGACTATAGCAGTATGTTGCAAACGGTGGTCAACACAATTGGTCGAACCTTTGAGGCTACGGGTTGTATTTTACGACCTGTAGATGGCGATCAACTGAGGCTAGAAACTTTTGCTTACCAAATTGAAGGCATTACGGAAACACCACTTTTACCTAATGCTGATGCCATCTTTGAAAATGTCTTGAAACAACGCAAGACTGAGCTTTTCAATGATCAAACCACTGGTAATCATTTAATTCTGGTTGTGCCTCTGATTTGCCAGCAGCAGATTTTGGGGGTTTTATCTCTTTATCAACAAGCTAGCGATGGCTTTTGGACGCCTGAAGATGTGCAGTTAATTGAAGCTGTTTCTGAGCAGGCAGCTTTGGCAATTGCTCAAGCAAAACTTTATCAACAAACTCAACTGCAAGCCCAGCAGATGCGTGAGGAGTTGGATGTGGCTCGTCAAATTCAAAATAACCTGCTGCGTCAAAGTTTGCCTGAAGTAGAAGGTGTGCGGGTGCAAGCTTATTGCTACCCAGCTAGAGAAGTGGGGGGCGATTTTTTTGAAGTTTACGTTCATCCTCAAGGAGACATTTGGCTTGCGGTTGGAGATGTTTCCGGCAAGGGTGTGCCAGCGGCATTATTTATGGCAAGTGCCATTTCACTGTTGAGGCGAGAACTTACTCAAGAAATTTCGCCAGAGCCGGAGGTGGTGATGCGAAACTTAAACAGCTCAATGTCGGATAATCTGGTTAGTACCAACTGTTTTATCACAATGGTGCTGGCTCGTTATACCCCAAGCTCACGTCAACTCGCTTATGCTAGTGCAGGTCATGTCTATCCGATGCTGTGGTCGCATCAGATGGTAGTTCAACAACAGGCAACGCCAGAAAATTTAGACACCATTGAGCCAACTTATCTAAAAGTTCGCGGTGTACCTTTGGGGATTTTACCAATATGGAAAGCGCCTGCTGGGGTTTTAACTTTGAATGCTGGAGAAATTGTTCTTTTAATTAGTGATGGAATTACAGAAGCAACCCTCGCTGCCAACCTGTGCAGCACACCAAACAGCTCAAATCCAAATTCAATGCTTAATCAATCAGGTCTTTGGCAACTGTTACTTCAGGAACCGGCGCCTTTTGAGTTGGGGAATTTATTAGCTCACATTCGAGAACAGACGAACAATGTTCAAGAAGATGACCAAACTGTACTCTCTTTGGAGGTTCTGTAGTCGATGAAAACGGAGCTGCACGTACCAAGCGATTTGAGGTTTCTAAACATCGTAGAGAGTTGGCTGCTAGGCACTTTAGAAGTGGAATTAGGTGATTCTGTTGATTGGTCGCGCCAATCAAATCGCTTGCGACTGGCGTTAGTAGAAGCCTATTCTAATGTGGTGCGCCATGCTCATCGCGATCAACCCAATCTGCCTGTCTTAATCCGTTTGGAGCTAAAAGAGCGGGATTTGGCACTAGAAATTTGGGATCATGGTGAGGGATTTGATTTAGCGACCTATCTGCCTCCTGATCCTACTGATAAACAAGAAAGTGGCTATGGCTGGCTGATTATGAATCGGTTGATGGATCGGGTGGAATATCGTTTGCAAGTTAATGGGCGAAACTGCTTGAAGTTAGAGGCTAATTTGCCGAAGGCAGAAAAGTCGGAAAAAGTCGATTAACTTAAACACAATAGATATATTGGGGGTGCGATCACAAAGCGCCCTTTAACTTTTTATTAGTCTTAAAGTTCTTTAGCTATATTTTCTGATCATAAACAGACTTTCTAGCGACGCAGGTTTAAGAGTTCTTGGGGAGAAGCTAAGAGTTTAATTTTGGTAAACAAGATTTCTTGCTGGGGATTTAGTATAAAGATCCAAGAAACATTGACGCCAAAAACTGAAGTTTGCACTTTTCCGCTTACTTGTATCTGTATTTCTTCTTCGAGTATTTCAGATTGTCCTTGTCTAGGAGCAAGCTGCATTCCTTGGGCTTCGGTTTTGAGGTAATTAGCGATCGCCTCTTGTCCCATAACTGGCTCGGCAAACGGTGGCTGCATAGTCCCAGTTTCCGCAAATAATGCTGCTGTTGCTTCAAAATCGCCGCTATTCATCGTGGCAAAATAGTCTAAAATTACTGATTCGCTAATTCCTTCAATTACCAACTCTTGATTAGTGTCTGGAACAGTTGACGTGGATTCTTGAGCAATTGTCATTAGATTTTCCTAAACTAAAAAAACAATTATCCAACAAAAAAGCAGGTGTAAACCTGCCCTTTAAGATTGATTTTTATGACTGTTTGCTCAAAATTAGTTTCTGTCTAAAGTCAGATTTATTTGACATGACTGCCAAAGCTAACCAAACCTCAGCATTTTATTTACGCATCAAGTTGAGGAGTTCTTTAGGAGAAGCCAGTAAGTCAATTGCCACAAAGAAAATCTTTCCTTGGGCGTCTAGCAAAAAGCGCCAAGCAATGTTCATGCCAACGTCTGCACCGAACCAAGGGGTTTGGACTTTGCCTGTAACTTTAACTTGTGTGAAACCATTTTCAATGCTTTCGGAGACGCCACGCTCAGGCATCATTTTTAAACCGATGCATTCTTCACGCATATAGGTGAGGATCGCTTGCCTGCCAACAATTGGCTTTTGGAAGGGGGGTTGCAAGGCGCCTTCTTCGGCAAATAAATTGACTGCTGGTGTGAAGTCATAGGCGTTCATGAAGTCGATGTAGTTCAACACAGTGTAGTTGTTGATGCCTTCAATTTGGGTTTGAACACGCTCTGATAATGCGGTTGGGGTGCTTTTGGGTGCTTCACGTTTGGCGTAGTCTTCACTCATGTCTGGGTCGTATCCCATGTGGACTACGGTGTTACGCAAAACGGTGATTTGTTGACCTGGGTCAAGTTTTTTGATGGTTTCTAAAACGGCAACGCCATCATCACCCATTTTGTAACCAGGGGGGATTGGTGCAACTTTGCCTTGCTTCATTAATTGCCCTAATTCATACCAAAATCCTAGTTTGGTATTGACACGGAAGGAAGAATATGTACGACCAATAGCTTTATCAGCGTTGCTAGCCAAGTCATACATGGCTTGCGACTGAGCCTGTGGCTCCATTGCCGAGATTTCGTTTAATAAACCTTCTGCCAATACCATGCTGGCGGCACCAGTGGCGGCGGGGGTAATCGAGATACCCATTTCGGTATAGGCAAACCAGAGTAATGCTAATTGATCCTCAACACTAAGCTTGTAGAATGCTTCTGAGGTTGCTGGAACTGTATCAGCAATTTGAGTGGTAGGGAAGATGCTTTGAGCCGACTCGATTGTATAACTCATATTCAAGAAACCCTTTAGTGTTTGAATACTAATAGTCTGAGATGCAAAGCTTTGTTAATTGCTTTCTCATATTTAATCTTGCGGCACTTTGTGAAAAATTGCAAATAAATATTACAAATATTTCAGTAAGTAAATTCAAATTGCTATTATGTACTATTTGTGTATAAAGTATTGAGCAAGTGAATATACCTATCACGAGTAGCCAGTTGAAGGAACAGGCGATCGCTTTTGGCTTTCATAAATGTGGTATTGCCACTGTAGATGCTGATACGGATGAGTTGACGGCGCGAAACCTGAAAGCTTGGCTAGCGTTGGGATATCAGGCAGATCTGGCATGGATGACAAACCCCAAGCGCTTAGATATTCGTGCTTGTATGCCAGATGTGCGATCGCTCATTTGTGTGGCACTCAACTACTACACGCCTGAGCAACGTCCAGAAGGACAGGAGTATGGCAAAATATCTCGTTACGGTTGGGGGCGAGATTATCACAAAGTAATGCACAAAAAGCTCAAGGCATTTACCACTTGGTTAGAGGAACAAGATAAAAGTATCCAAGTACGTTATTATGCCGATACAGGACCTGTGTCAGATAAAGTTTGGGCACAGCAAGCAGGCATTGGTTGGATTGCCAAAAATGGTAATCTAATTACAAGAGAGTATGGTAGTTGGGTTTTTTTGGGCGAAATTTTAACTAACCTAGAATTAGTTCCCGATCGTCCCCATACTCAACACTGCGGTAACTGTACTCGTTGTCTTGATGCTTGTCCTACAAGTGCGATTGTCAAACCTTTCGTTGTTGATGCCAATCGGTGTATCGCTTACCATACCATCGAAAATCGCGCCGAGTCATTACCAGATGCTATTAAACCAAAATTAGAAGGTTGGGTTGCCGGTTGTGATATCTGCCAGGATGTTTGCCCTTGGAATCAACGTTTTGCTAAAACAACAGATGTAACAGAGTTTCAACCTTATCCTTGGAACATCGCCCCAAAACTAACTGAATTAGCAAACCTTTCAGAACAAGAATGGAATCAGCGCTTTCCGGCATCAGCCCTACGACGAATTAAGCCAGAAATGTTGCGGCGAAATGCTCAAGCTAATCTTGAGGAATCTGAAGCATCTGGCTGATTATTATTAACAGACAGCTTGAGCTACATAATGAGTGTAAAAGTAATTATTTTTGATTTTGATGGCACACTTGCTGATACGCTTGATGCCATTGTTAATATTACTAATCGTTTAGCTAAAACCTACGGATATAAGGGAACTGCTCCTGAAGAACTTGTTCAAATTAGAAACATGAGTTCTCGTGAAATTGTTCGGCAATCAAATATTTCTGTTTTTAAGTTGCCTTTTCTCTTAAGAAGAATCAAATTAGAATTACAAGATGATATTCAACAAATTAAGCCGATAGCAGGAATGCAAGAATCGCTGAGGAGGTTAAAAAATCAAGGAATAATTTTAGGCATTATAACATCTAATTCTGAAGAAAATGTCAAGGCTTTTTTACAAAAGAACGACATGAAAGATTTATTTAGTTTTATTTATTCAGAACGGACTCTTTTTGGTAAAGATAAAGCTTTAATGAAATTTATGAAGCGCAATAACTTGATTGCTGAACAAGTTATTTATGTAGGAGATGAAACCAGGGATATTGAGGCATCTAAAAAGATTAATGTTAAGGTAGTTGCTGTAAGCTGGGGCTTTAATTCAGAGGAAGCTTTAGCCAAGCAAAATCCCGACTTTTTAATTAATAAACCCAGCGAATTAGTAGATTTAATTGGCAGTTTAAAGCAAATAGTTTCTTGACAGCAACTCAACTTTATTGTTGATTTCCGAAGCCTCTAACTAAACTATTGAGAATCAGCCCCTTGATTAGGAGAATTAAGCCCTGTCGGTTGAGGAGAAGGTTTCACGGAACTTGCCTCACCAACTCCAGTAGTACCAGTACGAGAGTCATAATTAACTTCTTGATCCGGCGTCTGGGTTGGGCGTATTCCAGAGGGCTGTGTAGTTTGTTCCGGCATAGATGGAACATTGATTAAACTGGGATCAAGTTTCGCATCGGGATCATTCGGTGACAGGGGATAGCGTTGAGAACTGTCTGTATTTTCTTCGGGCATAGCTGGAACATTCACAAGATTAGGGTCAAGCTTCGCATCAGGATCGTTTGGTGATAGTGGAGTAGAACGTTGAGCGAGTCCACTTTGTGGCGGTGTTTGGGTTGTGACTACCAGAAATAGGCTAAGAGAAGTACCTATGATTATAGGTAAAATCCACAATTTATTGATGGAGTAGTTCATAAAAATTCCTAACTCAATCACAATAATAATCTAGCTAGAGATAAAGACTAAATCAATTGATCCTTGTTCCAGCTTCAGAGTTCTTAACAAGGGAAGAATGTTCTGGGAAAAAGTATTATTCATTCAACCCTTGCTATAACTTAAAGTCAGTTTTGCTAACGGTTTCCTAGTTTCATGAGGCTTTCGGAACCTGACAGAAACGGGGCTAGAAACCAGTAGCAATCCAACTGCTGATATTGCCAACCTTTGCAGAGTCAAGGCGAGTACCGCTATTAGTTGTTACGCTTGGGCTTGTTCCGTTGGTGTGGACAGCAAAGACATAACGTTTGCCATCAGTAATTCGATAAACTCCGCTACCGCTTTGACCTTTGTTAGTATCTATTGAGTAAGAAACACGCTTACTTGTTGAGCTGGCAATTGGACCACTATGATAATAAAGTTTTAGACCGCCTTTATCTCCAGGGTAGCCTGCAATATTACCCGTTACACCATTGATTGTGGAGTAATATTTGTATCCCAACCAACCAGTAGTGCTGCCAATATTACGATCTAGAGTAACTAAAGCCATGTCGTAGTTACGGTTTTTACTATTAATCCAACCGTTGTAAGAACGTGCATAGCTAGCAAAAGCCGAACCATAAGGTTTGTAGGTGTTGTTAAGTCCTGGAACTACCTCTATTTTGGTGTACCATCCACCGTAATCTTTGTTATGAACACAATGACCTGCTGTTAATAAATACTTTGCCTGGATTAATGTACCCGAACAGCCACGAGTGATGCCATCAGGAAAGGTTATGAATAATTTGGCTTGAGCACGCCAGGGATAGATGGTTGTACTGTTAATGAAAATACGATTATCTGGACCAATGACGCTTTCTTGTGAAGATCCTGCTCTTGCTCTTGACTCTGAACCCAATAGTCCACGACTACCAAAATTCGGGTAATTAAAACTAGGACTGAGTTCGTTAGAATTTTTGGGGATAATTTGGCTTGTACCAGTTGCTGGATTATAACCGACGGCTTGTCCTGCTGTAGCGGCAGATAGGTTAGTTGACTCGGTGCTACTGGGAGTTGGTGCAACCACGCTGGGGACATTGACGAGGTTAGGAGAAAGCTTGGCGGCTGGATCATTGGGTGATAAGACGCCTTGAGGTGTTGTACCTTGAGCTGTTACTGGCACTATTGGTGTTATGCCATTAAAAGACAACAGACAAGATGCGCCAGCTAGTAAAGGTAAAATGCGGTTTCTTTTGATAGTAGACATATATTTGATGCTTTTTTGTAACTAAAGGACTACTGTGGTGTTCTGCGAGGAAAGCGGTAAGTGCAAAATGATATCTTTTCCTGGCATACCTATCTATCCCTCAAGGTTCTGCAAATTATGCAGAAAGAGAAAAGTATATTTATGAATTTTTTTGAGGATGCTGCAACCAACTTTTCGTAATGCGATCGCTATTAGTCTCGGTGCCGTCGCAGGTGCACTTAGTCGCTACTATCTAACTTTATGGTTTGTGCAACGTGGGACAACTTTCCCTTATGGCACTTTTTTTATTAATCTCACTGGTTGCTTGGCGATGGGGTTTTTTGTGACTGTTGCTTTAGAGAGAGTCACAACAATTCCTCCAGAAATTCGACTTATGGTAACCACGGGATTTTTAGGTGCTTACACGACATTTTCAACTTATGCTTTAGAAAGCGAACTCTTGCTGCGTAATCGTAACTTTTCAGGCTTTAGTTTTTATTGGTTAGGTAGTGCAGTACTCGGACTAGTTAGCGTTCAGCTTGGTATGATTCTGGCTCGATTGGGCAGGTAAGATCGTAAAATATTGCCCTTATCAAGCCATTTTGATAAATTCTTTAAATAAATCCATAACAAGTTCACAATGTCAACTGTTTCTTTTTTAAACTTACCAACTCCCTTTAACGGCAGCTTGGATGGTAGGATGAGAGCTTGGCAATGTGATTAAGGAAAATCCTATGTCCAATAGTAGCGGTGGGTTGGGAACGTTAGAAGCTATCTCTGTTGGTGGAAGTGTTATCGGTTCAGTGATTGCTTATTTCGCAAAAGAAGCAATTTTTGGTTTGGCACCCGTCTCTTTGTCTCTGGTGCTAAACTTGATTAATCGTCGCCGCTTGGAAGCTTTTTTAGACCAAAATGCTGATGTTACGACGGAAGTTCAGCAGTTAAGGCGTGATGTGACCTTATTGGGTACGACTAACGAAAAAGTTACTCAAGACTTACAAAATTTATCACAACAACAACAAGAGCTAACTCCTAGTATTACTAGAATTGAAGAATTACACGAACAACAAGAAGGTTTACGGCTGTCTCTTGTGCCCTTACAATCACGTTTGGATGATTTAATTCAACAATTTAATAGTCGTCCTGAATTACAGGAAATTGAGAGTTTGGCAATTGTGATTGAGGCACTTAAACAGTCAATTGATCAATTACCGCCGCCAATAACTGAATTGCCAGAAAATTCAGAATCAGTCGAAGACGTGAAAAAGACTATTGACTTATTAATCTATCAATTCGGTAACCGTCCTGAGCTAGAAAAAATTGAGAACCTCTCAGTGAAAACTGAGGAGCTTCAACAATCTCTCAATGTATTTTCTGTTTATAATCAGACACCTTTAGCTAGGGAATTTAAGGAACAAGTAGCAGATTCAATGGCACAATTAACTGAAAACGCCCAACAAGTTGAACGTTTAAAACAGGCGATTACTTTATTAGAATATCAATTTGAGCGTAAGATTTGGGAACTAGAGCAAGAATCTTTAGTTCAAACCTAAAAGCCTGGTATTCTGGTATTTATTATCAATCTAAAGTACACTTTCCGACTCTGGAGCAACTATTTCCCCCTCCGTCTTAATTAGTGCATCTTGGTCAGTAATTAAATCGGTTAGCTCACTAATTTTAACACCCATATCGTCACAAGCTAGCTTGAGTTCTTGGCTGAAAGTATTGAGATCACTACCATAGCCAGACAATTCAGCCGCTGTTTCAATACCTTGTTTAGCGTTAGCTCTAGCACAATCGACTAATTCTAGACCTTTGAGGGGGGTGGGGGATGCCATATTTAATGTTTGCGAGTTTAATATAGTTGTAGCTTAAACGATATGTTGCTGAGGATTATCTGTCAGTGGGTAGAAAGTTGTTGGATAACTTACTATTCAGCGAAAAAGCAGCTAATAGAACAACAAAATCCCGGTAAAAGTGGTGAGATTATTTGATCATTGCCTAATAAAGTTGCGATTAAAACTAATCGAGCATTTTCTCTTCGATAAACCTCGACTTGTTTAGTTAAGCGATTAGTAATCCAATATTCTTGCACACCTTGAATTGAATAAAGTTTAAGTTTTGCTTCTTTATCTCGACGTTCATTTTGTTTTCCAGGAGATAAAACTTCTACTATTAACTCTGGTGCGCCTGTTAAATGTCCGGCTTCATCTTCAATTTGAGCAAGTCTTTCTTTGCTTACCCAAACTACATCGGGTATCACACTATCTTCTTCTGAAAATATTACACCAGGCGCAATAATTGTTTCTCCTAAACCAGTTGATTCTGACCAAACATCAAGTTGTCGAGCAATTTTACCACAAGCTTGTTGATGGCGGCGATGGGGGGAACGAGTCACAAATAATTCTCCATCAATAATTTCATAACGTGTCAGTTCATTTTGAGGCATCACCTCTAAATCGTAAACTGTCCAGCGTACTTGCTCAATAGTTTGGCTCATGATAGTTATACCTTGTGTTTCAATTTTAGCTAGATATTAATCACCTAGAAAGTCAAAGTAGATTGAGGTTTAAAGCTTATCTATCTCTTCAACAAATCAGCTTAAATAGTTAAGCTAATTAAGTACGCTTTTGCCAGTATTGATAGATGGTATAAGCCAAAGTTACGACACCTGTAATAATTGCCGCTTCATCGACTTCAAATTGTGGATGGTGTAGGGGATAATTTGGTTTATCTTTAAAGCCAACACCGAGGCGAAACATTGTGCCGGGGGCTTGTTGTAGGTATACTGAAAAGTCTTCTGCACCTAGGGATGGTTCTGGTAAAATTTGCAGGCGATCGCTTCCCCAAGCTTCTTTTGCCGATGCTTCTAATAGCTGAGTTAGTGCCAAATCATTCTGCACTGATGGTACTCCGCGCCGATAATTCATTTGATAAGTTGCGCCGTAGGTTTGGCAAATATTGCCGACAATTTTTTCAATCCAAGCTGGTAGATTAGCGTGAGTTTCAGGATGAAGCGATCGCACTGTTCCTGATAACTTTACCTGATCAGCAATCACATTTGGAGCACGTCCGCCGCTAATTTGTCCGATTGTCAAAACCATCGGACGTAATGGATTTTGGGTACGACTAATCGCTTGCTGGAGTGTCGTAATTACCTGCGAGGCAATCCAAATTGCATCAATTGCTTCATGGGGACGCGCACCATGACCAGATTCTCCCATAATAGTAATCTCCAAATCATCTGCCGCCGCCGTCAGGGCACCATAGCGAATCCCCACAGAACCCGCTGGAATGGACGGGAAGACATGGAGGCTAAAAATCGCACTAACGTCATTCATCGCGCCGTCTTGAACCATCCAGCTTGCACCCTGGGCAATTTCTTCGGCAGGTTGGAACAAGAAGCGGATATTACCTGGCAAAACTTCGCCTAATTGCGATAACAGCATTGCCGTACCCAAGCCGACTGTTGTATGGACATCATGACCACAAGCGTGCATGATTCCAGGTTGGCATGAGGCAAATTCTAGTTTAGTACGTTCGGTAATGGGCAAGGCATCCATGTCTGTACGAATGGCAACTAAACGGTCATCGGTGCGCCCAACAAGTTCGCCAATTACGCCTGTTTTGCCAATCTCTTTTTGCACAACCATACCGCAAGAAGACAAGACGCCTGCCACATAAGCAGCAGTTTGATATTCTTGACCACTAAGTTCTGGATGAGAATGGATATGGCGGCGAATTTCTATTAAGCGAGGTTTGAGGGCTTCAGCTAAGTCTTTAATCCGAGAAAGCATTGAGTTTATATTTAGTGTTATGGTTCTAAATCTTTTATAACCTCATTCTGAAGGCTGGAAAATTAGGGCGTTTTGATTTTGATTTTAATTCTAGTAATTCCAGCGAAGAACGGCTATCTTAATAACACTTTAAAGGAAATAGCTAAAATTGGGCGCACTAGATTTAGGAATGACTGTTGGTTGTTGGTGAATAAACTCGTCCTTTCCATGCACCGCCTTGTCCTCGCCAGTAGCGCCAGGCTGAGTCTAATATCATTAGTGTATAGAAAAAGGCGATCGCAGGCAAGCAAAATGCCAATAACGGTGAGCTTTGATAGAGGCGGAGTGTGGGATAATAGGCGATCGCCATTAGTATCCAAGCCATTAAACCAGTAGTTGTCATTAACCAATTTTCAGTGATTAATCCAAAAATGACACTAAAGCTAGGAATAATATAAATAATCGTCATTCCTAGGAAAGTCACCAGTAAAAGCGATCGTGAATAATTGAGTTGATTAAAAGCAGTACGAGCCACCATTTTCCAAATACTTGATAGGCTAGGATAAGCTCTAAGGCTACGATTTGAACTACTCAATCCTAGCCAAATTTTAGCTTTTTTGTCTTGGATTATTGGTGAAGTTAGCCTACTAAGAATTCCTTTATCAATATTACTATATTTTACCGCCTTAGCTAGGGCACAATCATCTATTAAATCATCACAAATTGATGAAATACCACCAATACGTTTTAAAGCTTCGCGATGTATTAAAATACAACCACCAGCAGCAGCAGCGGTAGAATTATCAGGATCATTAACCCAACGAAAAGGGTAAAGTTTCTGAAAGAAAAAGACAAAAGCTGGAATTAATAATTTCTCCCAAAAACTTTGACATCTTAGTAAAACCATTAATGAAACTAAGTCTAAATCTTCTTGCTGTGCTTTGGTAATTAATTGGCGAAGATTAGCAGGATCATGCTCGATATCAGCATCGGTTAGCAGAAAATAATCAGGTTGTGGCGTTAAAGTTTTACTATACTGAATACCTTCTTCTATTGCCCAAAGTTTGCCTGTCCAACTGGGAGGTAAGGGTTGAGCAGAAATCAGATTTAATTGCTCGGTTTTATTTAAATCTTCGGCAATCTTTTGGGCAACCATAGCTGTGTCATCAGTACTATGATCGTCTACTAAGATGATTGAGAAAGTGCCTTTGTAGTCTTGATGAAAAAGCGATCGCAATGTTGTTGGTAATAACTCTGCTTCATTGCGTGCTGGAATAACTACACAAACAGATGGTAAAGTTTCTAGTTCAGTTGTTGATGCCTCTAATTTCTGATCAGCTTGCCAAAATTGACCGCGAAAACAGAGTAAGATAATCCAAATTATCAAGGATAAAACAGTTAGTAGCAACCCTATTTCATTCATAATTTTACTGTGCAGTCTTGCTCTATAAAAAGTAAGTATACAGTGATGCTACTGGTGTGAGATGAGAAAATATGCTTTAATTTGTTGTGGACTGATTTAACTTACAGAAAATCATGACCAAACTAGTGAATAGTGTTTCTAATTTCTTTAGCTATGTTCCAGGACAATTGTATCTCTGGTTAGCGATCATTATCTTTGGTGCTTCTGGTGCAGTGACGCGGCGTATAACAGAAATTGGGGCTCAAAACTTAATTGAGGGCAGAAATCCTATTTCTTTTTGTAATCTTTTATTTGTCGGCAATCTTTGCGCCTTAATGGCATTAATTTTAATTTATCGGCAACAATTAAATCTATCCTCAATAAGTCAGCTTTCTAAAAAATCTTGGCTTAGTTTAATAATAATAGCAATTTTGTCCGGCGCTTTAGCACCTGCTTTAATATTTACAGCGCTTTCTCGTTCAATGGTTACTAACGTAATTTTAGTTGGACGAATTGAACCACCTCTGGTTTTGGCTTTATCTGTAATCTTTTTAAAAGAACGAGTTAATTTTTTGCAAGTTGCAGGTGCGCTTGTTTCTTTAGCTGGCGTTGCTATCACTTTATTTTTGCAAGTTTTGTGGGAAGATACAAGCAGTGTACAAAGTTTAAGTAATGTAGGAGGTGGTGAAATATTGGCAGCATTAGGAGCAATTGCCTTAGCTGTTTCTACTATTTTTAGTAAACTTGGACTCAACCAAATTCCTTTAGGGATTTTTACAGTTTTTCGTACAGCATTAGGAACTTTAATATTTTTTGTTGCCGCTTTATATCTTTATGGTAACGAGCATTTTGCTGATGCTTGGTCACCTTTTTTGTGGCAGTGGATGTTAGTTTACGGCGGGGTAATTGTTGCTTTGGGTCAGTCATGCTGGTTTATTGGTCTAAAGAATTCTACGCCGTCTAAAGTTTCTTTAGCAAGCTCTTTTAGTCCAATTGCAGGAATTATTGCCGCCTATTTAATTTTGAACGAAGTACCAACTTTACCTCAATATATTGGTGGTAGTGTGGTTCTGGCGGGTATTGTTATAAGTCAATTGGGAATTCGACGTAAGATACGCGCTACTATTAAGCTGGAAGATGCGGAAACTGGTGTGGGATTTAAAGGAATTTGACATTTTTTTAATAGCATCTAATCCACAAAGCAACTTATTTAAATATATACAATGGTCGTCATAAATAGATTGCTTTAATTTAAATTTGGTTGAAGAGAAACAGTACTGACCCAACGATGCAATGGGCAAAAAATTTTATTATAAAGCAAGATTGTATTAGTGAAAGCTTGATTTTTAATAAATTTCATTTAGCATTAATTGGCGTAGCATTCCTTCCATTCCACCCTGGTTAATGCTATTGCCTGACAACTGTTTATTTAACATTTATGAAATGTCAAGTTGGGCGTAAGGTAGTACAGTTCCTTTATTAATTGTAAAAGCGACTCGTGTCGATCCAGCAATTGTCTTCAAAGCATAATAAACTATGAGCAGATGGATCTACAAAGTTGTAACTTATATTTTTATCTAACTTGAGTGAATGAGTGCTTCTCAAATTAATGATGGCGCTGCCCCAAAAGACGGCAAGATTGATTAAAAATTCTAGAAGTTACTGAGTGCAAATGCTGTTCTTTTCTATTTAGAATAACTGTATTGAAGTAATACCAAGAAACTACTTAGTATTATTCAATTGCTTTTTGCTCTTTCTTTAGCAAAGACCTAAATCATCAAAATTAATTATCAGTTTATTGAAATATAGGTAAAACGAAATGCTAAAAGCTCAAGCACTGGCTCAATTAGAAAACACAGGAGATTTATGATTTACTCTCCTGTGTATTTTAGTTTTGTATAGCGTACTAATAAAGCTAATTCCACGGGCAAACTGTAATTAGCCGCGCTCAAGATTTAAACTCCAGGAGTCGAGAAAGCCAGAGTCACCTGCCGAGCAGTCATTAATGATCAGCCGCCAAGTGCCTGTTGAGGACAAACCGTTAAACTTGGCAAGAGGTTGAAGTGAGGTGTAGCTGCCGCTGGGGATAACTGCATTTGACGCTGCTGCTGAGTCAAAGTTATGGGAATTGCCATCAACGCGATCGCTAAAGCTATAATCTCCTCGCAGGTCGTTGCTATAACCACTAGAAGAAAAGTGAGGTTGACCAGGACGCCGAAACAGATCAATGATCGTTTCAGTTTCTACGTGATGCAAGCGAACAACGAGATCGCCTACCCAAGTGTGTTCCATGCCTTTGAGCGTAACCATCACATCGTTAAGCTGGAAATTTTCCGTAACGATAATGTCATCCTGAAAACTGCCGAAACCATCAGGGATGTTGCCGCCCTTGCCGAACAAAGTCAAGCTATGAGCATTTGTGAATGCAGTAGCGTCTACGGTGGCGGTTAGTGTTTTGGGCATAAATTGAGACATAGATTAAAGCTCCTTAAAAAACTTGAGGTTGATAATGGTGATAATCGGAAGTTGATAGGCGATACAGAGCAAGATACATAGCTTCGCGCCAACAAAGCAGGTTTATCGTGAAATTCAATCTTTAAGAAAACTTCTAGGTATGTTTGCCTAACATTGATTTCATCCTAATTTATGAGTTTTTGCAATCTGACTAAATCTTTCTTTAATATTTGCACTGCTTTGTAAAAGATTGCCAGTGTTTTATCAGATTCTTCACTAAAACAACATATTAAATTTCTGAAATAAAATGTAAGACGATCTCTCAAACTGTTATACGGTAATGCTTGCATGGGTATAGCACCTAAGTATTCTATGTTTTTGTATGTAAATCTTTCTTGAACATAACTTTTGGTAAACCTTGAAAGAAAAGAACAACTATTTACCGAGAATGTTGATAATTTCGGTAAAAACTTCGCTTCTTAGTGCGGTAATCATCGCTTTAAGAAAAAAGTTAATTATTGAATCGTCATACAGGTGTATGACTTGTATTACACACCTTATATATTATTTCATTAGCAGTTGTTAATTTCAATTTTGCTAGGTAAAGAATTATGAATAGTAACGGTAAGTAATGCTGATAGTAAGCAGTTGTAAAGCTTCCAGCAATTCTCGAATATAAAACTCTACAAAACTTGCAGCTAGCGCTATCAACAATACTTATTTTTATTAATCTTTTATCTAACCTGACGATTAATAAGCAAAAAAAAAGACATCCATAAAGGATGCCTTTTAAACTTAAAGTAGTAAGGTAGTTTATTCGGCTGTAGCAAGTTCCGTGCTGCCGCGAGCCCGACGACGTGTAATCGAGTTAAATAACATCCGACCAACAGCTTTAATTAGATTGCCTTCAAGTTCCTGGAACAGCTTCATATTCATGCCAAAGGTGGCATTTGCTTCCTCGACAATTTGATCTGCTGCTGCTTCATCAATAGGAAGCTCATTCAAAGCTGCCCGGTAGTTAGCCTTAAACGCCTTCTCATCAGGAATATCATTAAACTCATAGAAAGCAGTACCCTCGCCGCCTTCTGCTAAATTCATGCCTTTCTGAGCAATCTTTTTGAGAATTTGCCCACCAGATAAATCACCGATATAGCGCGTGTAGGAATGAGCAATCAACAATTCTGGTTGCGTTGCAGCAATAGAGCGAATACGCTGTACATACTCTTTCGTAGCAGCAGAAGGTGCAACTGACTCGCGCCAGTTTGAACCATAGTAGTAAGTTAAGTCCTGCTCCAGACTCTTTGTGCGGTTTAACTGTGGGAAGTAGATTTTTGAGATGATGGGATGAGTCTGGAGACGCTCCATCTCTTCTTCCATCGCCGAGTAGACGAAGTAGAGGTTTGATACTAGCTTGCGGTAAGAGGTTTTCTCAACAACGCCCTTTAAGAAGCATTTGATAAACCCAACATTTTCCGCCATTGTGTGAGCTTTTTTCGTGCCTTCACGCAACTTGGTGGCTAAATTGCTACTCATGCTAAATTTCTTTCCCTAAAATTGATGGCTATTTGTGTTTCTACTTACAAAAGAGCGAAAATGTGCCCAAAGTGTTAGATTAAACTGATTTTCTGAGAATTGCTGTTAAGAATTCTTACGCAAAGAGGCTTCTGACGAAGCTCAGGGTGTTTGTTAACAAAACTGGCTTTGCTCAGGTCTTCTTGTCCAGAAATTGGCTGGAAACTAAGTCGAGTTTCTAGGGGAGACATTTCAAGACAAGGATACCTAAAATCTTATTATGTACCCTCCCTCGCGAGGGTAGCGGTTAATAAAGTCGTCATTCACTAGCATTAGCAAAATGCAAAAACTTCCCCTCAGCTTGGCATTGATTTCCTTAATAACACTCATTCCTATTGTGCCCGCCCAAGCCAGCACTGAACAACAATGTTTATCAGCAATTGCCGATGCCCAACAAAGATTACAAGGTACTCTCAACGTTGACATCATCACCAGAGTCGATGACCAGTCCAAATTTAGAAGTGATTATCCAAAAGGTCGCCCCATGTCTTATACCTTTGGGTTTAAAGGACCAGCCGCCGAAACGCTCATGAATTCTTTTCGTCTACAGGAAAATGTTGCCACTCAAATCATCACAGGATGTACGAGTTTGTCTGCCATTACATTTGGTTATTGGAATAGCGGTTGGTTTCATACTTATGGATTAATGCCTAATGGCAAGATTCAGCCATTTGAGTGTATAGAACCTGGCATTGGCAATAAGCCGAAATGGGGACAGGTAGTTTGCACTTAAAGCCCCAAAATTTTGACAACACCGTCAAAATTAGCCATCCTTGAAGAATCGTCCCTTCACCTTGAAAATGAAGCAATTACAGCCAAATTCACTAAGATTGATGGCATTAGGACTGCTAGTGTCGGTTTGTGGTCAGTTGCCAGTCTTGACTCAGGCATCCCCTGCGATCGCTGTAGAAGCTTTTCATCAAAATGTGGCTTCTCCGATAGGATTAGAAAAAACAGAGAAAATTGCCTCAACCATGATTGGTCCGGCAATTGATTGTGATGGCGATGGCAAACAAAATGATGCCAGGATTGATGATGACGGTGATGGTATCCCAGATCGATGTCTCCTGGGTAGCCAAGCTGGCAACTCTCAAGCCCAAGAAATACAGGTAGAGAGACGAACTGAACCCGTCTCTGCTGAGGTGATACGCTCAGAATGGAAGGCGATGCAGAAACAGCTTGAAGAGTGCACAATTGCCAGGAGAACCGATAAATCGATGACTTATAGCTTGTGTCGTCGCAACAATGGTCAAATTTTGCAAGTTTCAGAAGCTTTGACGGAATTTGGAGATGGTTTAGGTTATTGGTTGCGCGGCGATCAAATTAGGGCGGTACAGTTTTTCCATTCTGGAGAAGTTTGGTTTTTCCAAAATGGGCGTCTGCAAGCTATTCTCACTGATGGTGTGCCATCTCAAGTTCAAACCAGCTTCAGCCCACAAGAACTAAATCAGGCTAGGTTGCTGGTGCCAAATGGACACCGGAAAATTTTACAACGCTTTGGTTTGTAAGATACATTTCATTATTCATTCCTAAGACAAAATATCTGTATATGCGACGATTCATTTGGGTTGCTACCTTAACAATGATGGCGACATTTTTAGGGAGTATTCGGGCGACGGCAGAAACGGCTGTGCCAATTACTCGTATTTCCTTTGCTGGGGCGGGAGGAAACTTCACTCAGCGCTATGGCATTTTTGTGGTTCCTGACCAAGATACTTCTTTATCTGCTTATGGTGGGGCGTTGTCTCGCTATGATGTTCACATTGCCAAGATGATTGAGATTACCCATTTTGAATGGTGTGAGCCGCGTCCGAATTATCAAGGCGTTTACTATAGTTACGAGGCTAATAATGGCAAAGTCTTTATGGGGCAGCTTTATATTAGTTGTGCAATGGCTCAAAATGCTGTGAAGACTTTTGGACTGGGAAGACCAGAGTCAACGGTGATTTATGATCGAGATCGTTCTTCTACGGTATCAATTCCAGTTCTTGACCTTAATGGTAGAAAAATTCCTGAATTTAAGCGCTTAGTGCAGTCGATTCGTCCTCAGTGTATCGATAAGCTGTGCCCTGGCGATCGCATTCCTTAAATCAAAAAATCCCTGACTTCTTCAAAAAGTCAGGGATTTAAAAAATTACCGAAATTGTTAGATGTCCAAATCAGTTAAATTAAGTTTAGAGCCGTAGGTTTCGATGAATTCGCGACGTGGGGCAACGCGATCGCCCATCAGCACTGTAAACACGCGATCGGCTTCAGCAGCATCCTCAATCTCTACCCGTTTCAAAGTCCGACTGTCAGGATTCATAGTAGTATCCCAAAGTTGCGTCGGCATCATTTCACCCAAACCCTTAAAGCGTTGGATCGTGTAATTAGCATTCGCTGGGAACTCATTGCGGACAAGATTACTGAGTTCGCGCTCACTATAACAATAATAATGATTACGTCCCCGCTCTACCTTATAAAGTGGAGGGCAAGCAATATAAATGTAGCCTTGATCCACCAGTGCGCGTTGATAACGATAAAAGAATGTTAACAACAAAGTACGGATGTGGGCGCCATCTACGTCCGCGTCAGTCATAATCACAATACGGTGATATCGTAAACCATTAGGGTCAAATTCTTCACCCTTAATGCCCAAACCGAGGGCAGTAATTAAGGATTGAATTTCGGTATTTTTGTAGATTTTAGCGTCGTCGGTTTTCTCAATGTTGAGAATTTTGCCCCGCAGAGGTAGGATCGCTTGGAATTGGCGATCGCGTCCTTGTTTGGCACTGTTATGGACAAAGACTCCACTTGCTAGAGCAAAGTTATGGGTGTGGGGAACTTCAATGTCGTAAACATCAAACTGTTCTTCTAGACGTTCAATAGAAACGATGCGATGGTTGTAGTTAGCAACAGCTTCGCGAGCCAGAACCTCATCACTCTCAAAGTAACGTTTGCAGAAGGTATCAAAACGCAACATCGATTTGTCACGTGTTTCGATACGGTAAGCGTTATAAGCATTGACATCCAGTTTACCTTGCTCAATTTCGATTTGTTTTAAGGCAGCAAGGGTTTTGCGATAGTAGGTTTGATTTAGCGCTGAATGACGCTTGGCGCGGAATTCAGGCGTCCATTGCTCCTGTGTCTTTTCTCGACGCCATTGCAGCAAATCTTGATCTAGCCACTGTTGTTTGGCAAGGAAGGAAAGAGCCTCACGTGCTTGAGGATTATTGGCGAAATAATCACGAACCTGCTCTGCTTGAGCTAAACGGTTGGCTTTATCACTCCAGTAGTCTTGCTGCGCTTGGTTCAATTGTTGGCGATTTTGTTGCTGGTAGGCATCATTGCTTTGATAAAACTCATGCCATTTAGCCTTCATGTAAGCTTTGTAAGCTTCATCTTCCCACTGTGCCTTAGCTTGTTCTGAAAGAATTTGCTGCGTCTGGGGTTGTCGCATCTTGGCACGGAATTCTTCTGTACGACGAATCTCCCTGCATTTATCAATTACATCTGGACGATGCAAGGTTTGCTCAAGATGGGCTCTGTGCAAAGCCAAGTGTTCCTCGGCAGGCAGACGGCGGATGTTGGTGGGGTTATTATTACGCTTGTTAAAATCGAGATGATGGCAGTGGTTGCCATCTGCCTGTTGGTAGATACCCTGCCAACGGTTATGCCAATCTGCTAAAACATGAGTAAACAGCCAGCTATCGGAACCAGGATTCCAAACCAACTCATAACCATCAATTGTTATTCCTGGTTCACCGTGATCAGATAGCTTACGATACAGCGGCATTAGTGCATCATCAGCAGTAAGTAATGCGGCTGGCTTATAAGTTCCATCGCGCAACATAAAGCGGTGATCGGGCGTACAGATTATGGTTTCGCCGTTATCAAGTGTCACTTTAATTACTTCAGCATTTGCTTTGGTCATGCGTGGGTTGATGATGCGCTCTAACCCAACAGTGCCATTATTGCGAATGGTATAGCAAAAATGCTCTTTTCCTGCTGCTTGTTCAGCAACAATTTCTTTGAAGCTCAAAGAACGTCCATCAGCTAGTGCAACAAGTGTATCTCCCAAAAAACAGCCGCCCGCTGAGTCGCCTTCCACGATAAAGATTTCTGATTCTGAAGGGTCGCGAGAACTACAATCTGCTAGCTTACCAGGTAAGGGAGATGATTCTAGTACTGACTTACGACGCACCAAGTCACGGGCACGACGGGCAGCTTCTGCAGCTTTAAATGCCTGGATCGCTTTGTCTAAGATGGCATCAGCGACACCGGGGCGGAATTCTAGATACTCGGTTAAGACTTCGCCAACTAGGGATTCTACGATACCACGGACTTCGGTATTACCCAGCTTGGTTTTGGTTTGTCCTTCAAATTCTGGATCAGGGACTTTGACGGAAATGACGCCGGTTAAGCCTTCCCGGACGTTTTCGCCACCGAGGTTGGCTTCCGAGTCTTTAATTTTATTGCGCTTACGGGCGATCGCATTCATCGTCCGCGTTAATACAGCTTTTAGTCCTTCTAAGTGGGTGCCACCATCAATGGTACGAATGTTGTTGGCAAAACCCAGCAAGTTATCACTGTAGGCATCAACGCACCACTGCAAAGATACTTCGAGTTGAACGTTGTTACGCTCTCCTTGAACATAGATAATTTCTTCGTGTAGAGGTTCTTTTTCACGGTTCATGTAGGCGACATATTCTTGAATGCCGCCTTCGTAATAGTAAGTTTCAATACGTGGTTCTTCCAGTCGGCGATCGCTAAAGGTAATTTTGACACCAGCATTTAAATATGCCAATTCCCGCAGTCGCCCTGCGATCGTCGTGTAGTCAAACTCAATGCCTGTAGTGAATACTTGTGTATCTGGCAAGAAAGCAACTGATGTGCCAGTTCGTGCTTCATGATAAGGTTTGACAATTAAATCGGTTTTGGGGATGCCTCGTTCAAACCGCTGGGTATGAATTTTATTATCGAGCCAAACTGTTACTTCTACCCACTCAGAGAGGGCGTTAACCACCGAAATACCAACGCCGTGTAGTCCCCCAGATACTTTATAACCGCCGCCGCCAAATTTGCCGCCAGCGTGCAGCACTGTCATGACTGTTTCTATTCCTGACTTGCCAGTTTTGGCAACTATGCCAGTGGGAATACCTCGTCCGTCGTCTGTAACGCTGACGGAACCATCAGCATTAATATCAATTTCTATATTGGTACAATGACCTGCCAGAGCCTCATCAATGGAATTGTCTACTGCCTCGTAAACTAGATGATGTAGTCCTCTAGGTCCAGTAGAACCAATATACATCCCTGGGCGCTTTCGCACTGCTTCAAGCCCTTCTAGAACTTGAATCTGATCGGCACTGTAACTACTCGTCATGTCAGGGATTCTCCAGTAAAAGCTGTAAGCCGTTGTGATGCTTCAAAATGAGAAAACACTCATGAATTCTAACACAAAAGCCTTGAAGGCTACCACAGGGCTGCTAGAAGGGGAATTTATAGATGGGATTAACCTTTAGATAAATTCCTGGTTTTTTGTCAATTGTAAGTGAAAAAATTGCCGCTTTTAAATGAGTGGGGGCTAGGGTAACTCTGAGTTGATGTCTACAAGAGAGGATAATGCTTTTTAACTTTGAAAGACAGGGTTTGATCACAATTTGCGGAGCAACGGCAACTGGTAAGTCAGGATTAGCGTTAGCATTAGCACAGCGGCTGGGTTGTGTAATTATTAGTGCAGATTCTCGTCAGGTTTATCGTGAGTTTAATATCGGTACTGCCAAACCGTCAGTCGCTGAACAAAGAAAAGTTCCTCATTACTTATTAGATATCTGTGAACCCACGGAAACCATGACCTTAGCAGATTACCAACTACAAGCACAAGCTTTAGTTCGTCATTTTCATCTGCCTTGCCACGAGTCTACCTCAAAAGAATTACCTTGCAAAACTTCTTTGCCTTTATTAGTTGGAGGTACTGGATTATACATTCGTGCGGTGGTAAAAGGGCTAAAAATTCCGCGAGTTGCCCCACAGATAGAATTACGAAAACAACTTTCTCAGCTTGGTCAAACTCAACTTTATGCTTTTCTACAACAAGTTGATCCGACTGCCGCAATGAAGATTCATGCTAATGATAATGTGAGGACATTACGGGCTTTAGAAGTATTTTATGTGACTGGATGTCCTATTTCTGAGCAACAAGGTGAAAATCCACCCCATTATCCGATTTTGCAAATTGGTTTGGAGTGTAGCGATACTAGCATTCTTAATCATCGAATTCAACAACGTACTGAGCAAATGTTGGAGCTAGGTTGGGAAGCTGAGGTAAGATATCTTGGTGAAAAATATGGCTTTGATTTGCCTTTGTTGAATACTTTGGGTTATCAAGAAATGAAGCAATACTTATTAGGTGATATTTCTCTTATTCAAGCCAAAGAATTAACGGTTTTGCATACTCGCCAATTTGCTAAACGACAAAGGACTTGGTTTCGTGCGGTTCCAGAAATCATCTGGTTTAATGCAGATGATCCTGATTTATTAGAGCAGGTTTGGCAGCAAGTGCAGCAGTTTATTGAACTTAAGTAAGTGCTGGATCAACAGTCAAAATTTTTAATTGTTTTTAAGGTACTTCGACTAAACCAGAAATTTGTTTACTAAAATTGCTTGCTAATGTATTGTGCAGTAAGACGTACGACAATTTATTAGTGTAAAGGCTGTTGTTTATTCAATTAGGATTTGAGTGATGCAGAAGTTGATTAAAAGTGTTCATCAGTTCCCAACTAATTAATTTAGCACCCACTGAAAGATGTTATAAAAATTATCCTTGGGATAACACCCTATCTAATAATTTAAAGGTCTATTGTCCTGCGCCTCTTTTTATCAAAAACCTTGCCTATTATAAATATATCATTACTAGTTGTATCAGTGAGCAAGACTAATATTTCAAACAGTTATAAATGGACATCATTACTCAAATTACTTTAATTACTTCAATCTGCCTAAATATATTATTGATTGGATTGGTAATTAATTTTATAATGAAAAGAGGTGGCTTACTCTATTTGAGACGTAAGTTTCCTTTTGGACTTTATAAAATAAGGCAAATTTCCATGTACGATAATCCTTTCTACTGGGACAAAAAAAGTCACTTTGAAACACTATCTAATTCTGAATCAGCAATCGTTTTTCTGGGTGA
This sequence comes from Coleofasciculaceae cyanobacterium, assembly GCA_049671305.1. Taxonomy (GTDB): domain Bacteria; phylum Cyanobacteriota; class Cyanobacteriia; order Cyanobacteriales; family Coleofasciculaceae; genus CADCTM01. The sequence continues at coordinate 41,952 of JBATUR010000088.1, read as the reverse complement.
TAGTCTTACTGATCTATGTGAATGGTCAGAAATATTTATGAATGAAAATATCAAAAACCGGGGAATTTGTGGAGATACAACAGACGGAATATTAAACCGGATTAGTCATATTATTGAATCTAAGCCTGCCAAGCTTTTTTTGATGATTGGTATTAACGATTTAAATCAAGGAATTTCAGTAGAAGATGTAGCAAATAATTATCAACTAATTTTAGAAAGTTTGCAAAATAAAATTCCAAAAGAACAAGTATTTATTCAAAGCCTTTTACCTATAAATAATCAATTAAGAAATAATGATATTAATCAAAAAATTGTGGTTTTGAATGATAAAATAAGAGGATTAACTCAAGTTTTATGTTTTCAATATGTAAACTTATTTCCGGCTTTTTTAGATAAGGAAAATCAATTAGATATGCAATATACCTCAGATGGAGTACATTTAAATGGGCGAGGATATTTAGTCTGGAAAGACATAATTGAAAAATATGTAGTAAATTAAAAATAGGTAGTCGCTAAATCATGAATGTAAAACGAGTTATCAAAGGTTACTGAACAATAAAAGCGATCGCTATATAAAAAAATCTACACCCCCACTTCCAAAAAGCCATCTATGCTAACTCAAGAAAAACAACGTAACTGGAAACCCATTATTAAGCAATTTGAAGCCGCCGTGGGTAAAAATGGTGTCGTCCAACGTCGTGAAGAATTACTAACCTACGAATGTGATGGTTTAACTAGTTACCGTCAACGTCCCGCATTAGTAGTATTGCCACGAAACACTCAACAAGTGGCAGAAGCCGTAAAAATCTGTGACCAAAACCAAATTCCCTGGGTGGCGCGGGGTGCTGGGACTGGTTTATCAGGAGGTGCTTTACCTTTAGAAAATTGCGTTTTAATTGTCACTGCTTTGATGAAACAAATCATTGACATTGACTTAGAAAATCAGCAAATTGTTGTGCAACCAGGTGTAATTAATAACTGGGTTACTCAAGCAGTTAGTGGTGCAGGTTTCTATTATGCCCCAGACCCTTCCAGTCAAATTATTTGTTCAATTGGTGGTAATGTAGCTGAAAATTCTGGTGGCGTACATTGCCTGAAATATGGAGTCACTACTAACCATGTTATCGGCTTAAAATTAGTTCTTCCAAATGGTTCTATTGTCGATGTTGGGGGGAAAGTTCAAGAAAGTCCAGGTTATGACTTGACAGGACTATTTGTCGGTTCTGAAGGCACTTTAGGTATCGCCACAGAAATTACTTTAAGAATACTCAAAACACCAGAATCAATTTGTGTTCTCTTAGCAGACTTTAGCACAATTGAAGAAGCTGGAGGGGCAGTTGCTGATATTATTAGTGCTGGCATAATTCCTGGTGGCATGGAAATAATGGACAACCTCAGCATCAACATGGTAGAAGATGTGGTAGCTACTGGTTGCTATCCCAGAGATGCTGGATCTATCTTATTAGTAGAACTTGATGGTTTAGAGGTGGAAGTGGCAACAAATAAACAGCTTGTTGCTGCAATTTGCAAGAAGAATAATGCCAGAAATATTACCACAGCTAGTGACACTGAAACCCGCTTAAAATTGTGGAAAGGACGTAAAGCAGCCTTTGCCGCAGCAGGTCATATTAGCCCCGATTATTTTGTTCAAGATGGCGTTATTCCGCGAACTCAATTAGTCGGTGTCCTCCAAGAAATGGAAAATTTAAGTAAAGAATATGGTTATAAAATAGCCAACGTCTTTCATGCCGGCGATGGCAATCTTCATCCACTTATTCTTTATGATAATGCCATTCCTGGTGCTTTAGAAAAAGTCGAAGAATTGGGCGGCGAAATTCTGCGACTTTGTGTAAAAGTGGGTGGTAGTATATCAGGTGAACATGGCATTGGTTCCGATAAAAAATGCTTTATGCCTGATATGTTTAGCGAAACTGACTTGCAAACAATGCAATGGGTAAGGCAGGTTTTTAATCCCAAAGGTTTAGCAAATCCTGGTAAGATTTTCCCGACACCAAAGACTTGTGGAGAAGCAGCAAATGCTCAAAATGTCAAGCAATTTGAGGCAGTAGAAAGATTTTGAATTAACTCAAATTAAAGCTTTTCTTCAATTGTTAACTCAGGCAATCCCTCCAGCTTTTCTGTTAATTGTACCTCTGCTACCGACGGTACACAAATTGTTAAACCTCCAGGAATACATTCAACATCAATTGGTGTTGTACCAACAATTTCACCATCCAAAACAACTTTTTGAGGAGGATTTGCGTCTATCTTTAAGTGGCTTGTCCGTAGATAACCAATATCATCTCGATCTGCTGCCTCGCCACTTAAGGCAGTTTGTAATAAATGATATGCAGAAGCGATCGCACCGGCAGGACTTGAGGGTGCTACCACCGTTAAATCTAACAACCCATCATCAAAAGCAATTCCCGCAGGTCCTTGAGCAAGAATTGAAGTTGATGGTGCGGCATTAGCAATTGTTACTGCTGCTGCCATTACCGTAATCACTTTGTCAGCAGTCTCAATTGTGACTTCAAACTTCTCAAGCTCCCGCAATTGTTTTACCCCAGCCAACACATAAGCCATCATTCCCAGACGATTTTTAGTCTCTCGATCTGCTTTTTCAACTACTTCTGCTTCAAAGCCAACCCCAACTAATAAAACCATCGGTTTACCATTACACAATGCCGCGTCAACCTTTCTAGTTTTACCGTCCAAAATTGTTTGACAAGCTGCTTCAATTGTGTCAGGAATTCCCAAAGCCGAGGCAAAAGCATTTGCCGTTCCTCGTGAGATTACCCCCATTGGAATATCCGTCCTCACCAAGGCTTCTGCCGTTGCTGAGAGCGTGCCATCACCTCCAGAAGCAATAATTAAATTAACACCTCTTTTAACTGCTTCATGAGCCAATTGATTAGCATCAATTTCTGGCGTAGTGACGCGAATATCCAAATCAAATTCTGGTTCCAGAAGTGTTCGTATTTGCGACAAATCTTCTTCTGGATCGCTTTGACCGGCAACAGGATTAAAAATTAGGCAGGCAGAACGCATTGAGTCGATATCCTTAATTTAATAGTGTGATTCAAGTTACATTTTCTATCTTTTGCTGCCAAATAGTAAAGTGGTCACAATATTCCACTAATATACAAAATTTACCAATATTTAGTTCCGATTGACACAGCTCCAGAGCTTTTTGATGGAAGCGTTTGGAGAGGGATAAATCTTCCACTAGGCGTTTGTCTTGAAAAACCAGCTCAGGAATGCCTTGCTTAAGTATGCCTTGAGCTTTTAATTCCTCTGCCTTAAAGATTAACTCCTGAATCTGAAGTGGATCTGTAATACAATCATCTTGCCGCTGCTCTAGCTGAGTTGGTGCCTGTACAACCGAGTCATTTTTGAACTCAGATACTGGACTAATATCATTAAATACTTGATCAATGAGCAAAATAAAATCACCAATACGGATGATATCATTCGTCGTCAGCAGAAAATTTTGATTAGTCTTAGCATCTTCACTATTAACTTGGGAACCATCTGTACTACCAAGATCTGTAAAGTAATAATCCCCCTCCTTATAAAAAATCCTGCCATGTACACGGCTCACTTCAGGACTATTCAGAACTAAGTCACATTGGGGGTTTCGACCAATAAGACCCCCTCCTTGAATCATTGTTTCTGAGGACAAGGTTTTTTCTTGAGACTCGCCTGTTTGGTAATGAATCACTCTGATTTTAATCATCTTTCCCCTTCCCCTCAAATTTTCGTGCGGTTATCTTCTGGATCTATGTTGTTATTTTGCTGACGTCCAATTTGCGTTGGTGCGTCGGCTGAATTAAGGTTAGGCGGGGGTTCTAGCTGTGGTTGCTCGTCTTTTTGATCCTGTCTAATTTTTGTTTGAGCATCTTCTAAATGCGGGTTTTGAGATGGTCTAGATATGGTGCGAGCGTCTGTAGAATTTCTCTTTAAGGAATGTCCAAGCTGTGTTGCCGCATCTGCTGAATTTCCCGGTTCAGGCTGCTCATTTTGTCTGTAAGCATCGGCTGTTGTTCGGTTGTGAGAGCGTCTTCTGGATTTAGTAGGCTTAGTGCGTCGCCATATCTTATAGCCGAAAAACAGTATAAGCATCAAAGCAATAAATACGATAATTCCCCAAAATATTGTTGAACCCATGAGTTTTAACTACCTCCATTTGCAGCTAAATTTAAAAAGTTTTATGAACTAAAGATTTGAGATGAAATTCTTATCTCAAATCTCTGGGTTGATGGGGAGGCTGTAGCGCAAATACCCCATCTTATGCGTCAGTGATAATACCCTGATGTGTGTGCTAAGTCTCTTTTATAGCTCATGTATTCTCAAAGATCCGGAAGAGATTACTTCTTCCTGGAAAAGCTGGTAATACGATTTACCTTCGGGAAGCGAGATGATGTTAAGCAAATTACTCGACCAACGTTATCAGGTGGTCAAAGTACTCGGTGAGGGCGGATTTGGTCATACTTATATAGCTCAAGATACTCGCCGACCAGGTAATCCGACTTGCGTTGTAAAACACCTGAAGCCAGCTACTAGTGATCCTGAATTTTTGCAAACTGCCAGACGCTTATTTAATAGTGAAGCCGAAACTCTGGAAAAGCTGGGCGACCATGACCAGATTCCACGACTTTTAGCTTATTTTGAAGAAGATGAAGAGTTTTATTTGGTGGAGGAATTTATTGATGGACATCCTCTGAGTGTGGAACTACCGCCTGGTAAACGCTGGACTGAAAGCCAGGTGATGCAACTGCTGCAAGAAATCTTATCAATTCTAGAATTTGTTCACAATAATGGGGTGATCCATCGCGATCTCAAACCAGATAATCTGATCCGCCGCGCCTCCGATCATAAAATCGTTTTAGTGGATTTTGGTGCTGTTAAGCAAGTGCAGTTGCATTCACTTTTTACTCAACAAGCAGTGAATGAGACTGTTGCTATTGGTACTCCAGGCTATATGCCTAGTGAGCAAGGACAAGGCAGACCACGCCCTAGCAGTGATATTTATGCTTTAGGGATGATTGGTATCCAGGCTTTGACTGGACTGAATCCTAGGCAGTTATTAGAGGAACCTGATACGGGAGAAATCATTTGGCGGACTCATGTTCAAGTCAGTGAAACCACAGCAAATATCCTCAATCAGATGGTGCGCCACTACTTCAAAAACCGTTACCAATCAGCAACTGAGGCACTACAAGCGATCGCTTCTTCCACTAATTTCTCCAAACCTGCTGTCTTAGCGGCTATGGTTAGCCAAAAAGTTAGTGGCTTTTTTAGAAGCAGTTATTGGTCTGTCGTTAGGTCACTGCGGGAGGCTCAGTATCGCTCGGCAACGATGCTACTGCGGACGATTGATCCATCAGCTCAACCCCTCGTCCCGCCGTTGAATAGAACCTCAGATCCTGGAGATCCGGGAGCATCAACCATTCCCATACCCCAACCTGATGCTAGTGAAAATACCATCAGCGTTGCTCCTGCCAACCCTTGGCGATCGCCAACTAGTCCACAATATAACCATAATCCTGCTCCTCAATCGGCAAGTAAATTGCCCTTGGTAATTGGGTCCGGTGCAGTTATTTTGGCGATCGGAATTACCGTGATTAATCGTCAACAAACCCCCACTGCTGTAATTACGCAAAACAAAACGGCAGCCACACCATCTAAACCGAAACCTGAACCAAAAAAGGCTTGTTTTCAAGTTACTAGTCCAACCAACCTACGCACAGGTTCTGGACGTAGTAGAACTGGGAAAGTTATCCCTCAAGGAACCAAATTAACCGCCACTGGCAAAGAAGAATCTGGTTGGATGGAAATTAGCTCGCCTGAATCAGGATGGGTTTGGAAAAGCCGCACCAAAAACATTTGCCCTCCTTCCAAGAAGTAGCATCGTGAAAAATGTTTTCTGCACTGAGTCAATTTCTAACTAGAAATCCTTTATTTTTAAACCTAGGAGTGTCATCTACTGCGCTATTCCTCAACTTGACTGAGGCGGCGTATATTCAAAATATCGCTCATTTTCTTAATTTGGCAAAAGCTACTTTCTAGTTGTTTGTGGTCACGGATATCAATACACAAGTCGATAATTGCCGGACTTCCTTCTTGGGTTTTCACTTGTGCATTACGAACATTAATATTCTGGTCACTCAAACGAGATAAAATATCCTTAAATACACCCACTCGGTCGAGTACTTCCAATTGAATATTAACCGGATAAGTTTGTGGTCTGCCGCTGTTTGGATCAGTGGGATTCCAACTAACTGGAACAATGCGCTCACCTGGTACATTCTCGACATTTACACAACCTTGGCGATGAATAGAAATACCCCGCAAGCGTGTTACCACACCAATAATCGCTTCTCCAGGAATTGGATTACAACAACCGGCTAGGTGGTGCAATAATCCTTCAACACCTGCAATTGCTTCACCTTTAGTAAAATTAGCTAAGACTTTAGCTGAAGGAGGCGGTGCAACAGGTGGTAGCGGAATCTCAGTTTCTACGGGTTGCTTGGCTTTAATGATTTCTCGGAGTCGATTAACCACGTTGTTGAGCGTAACTTCACCATAACCGAGGGCAGCAAGTAAATCATCAACGCTATGGTAGTTACATTTTTCGGCAACAGTTTGCATCGGTTCAGATTTTAGCAAAGCTTCAAAACCTTTTTTGCCAAGTCCCTTTTCTAGAAGTTCCTTGCCACGTGCGACATTTTGATCACGATGCGATCGCTTATACCATTGTCGTATACGATTCCTAGCACTTGGCGTCACTACAAAATTCAGCCAATCTAAACTAGGATGACTATTTTCTTTAGTCAAAATCTCAACAATATCGCCATTATTTAGCTGACTATCCAACACCGCCCAACGTTCATTAATTCGCACTCCGGCGCAGTGGTTACCAACTTGGGTATGAATTCGGTAAGCAAAATCGACTGCCGTTGCGCCCCGACTTAAAGGAATTACATCACCACTGGGAGTAAAGACATAAACATCATCATCAAATAAATTATCCTTAATGCTCTCCATATATTCTTGAGCATCTTTGAGGTCATTTTGCCATTCCAGCAACTGCCTCAGCCAAGTCAGCTTTTCATCTTCGGCAGTAATGCGGGTATTATTTGAGCCACCGGATTCTTTATACTTCCAATGGGCAGCAATGCCTAATTCTGCAACTTGGTGCATTTCTAAAGTCCGAATTTGCACTTCTATCGGACGCCCGGTAAAGCCAATAACACCTGTATGCAATGACTGGTAACGGTTTGGCTTCGGTAAACCAATGTAATCTTTAAACCTGCCAGGAATGGGGCGAAAGGCATCATGGACAACAGCTAAGGCGCGGTAACACTCTTCTTTTGTCTCAACAATTAAGCGCATTGCTGCGATGTCATAAATTTCGTGAAATTCTTTTTTCTGACGCTGCATCTTCTGATAAATACCGTAAAGATGTTTAGGGCGTCCACTAATTTCCAAGCATTTAATGCCAGTATCGTCCATACTTGAGCGCAAAATATCAGAGACTTTTGTTAATCGCTCTTCCCTGTCTGAACGCCTTTCTGCTACTAGCTTCTGAGTTTCGCGATAAGCTTCTGGCTCTAGATATTTAAACGATAAATCTTCTAATTCCCACTTAAAACGACCAATACCCAAACGATTAGCTAAAGGTGCAAAAATTTCTCGTGTTTCTAAAGCAATACGGCGTTGTTTTTCTGGCGCCAAATGTTCCAGTGTCCTCATATTATGCAGTCGGTCTGCCAATTTGACCACAATTACCCGAATATCTGATGCCATTGCCAAAAACATTCGGCGGAAGTTTTCAGCAAGACGCTCGGTTTTGCTAGAAAAGCTAAATTTAGAGAGTTTGGTGACACCTTCTACCAAGCAGCGTACCTCGACGCCGAAGCGAGACTCAATTTCTTCAACTGTGATGTCTGTATCTTCTACAACATCGTGTAAAAAGCCTGCAGCAATCATCACACTACTACCGCCTAAATCCTTCAATAAACCCGCAACAGCAATGGGATGGGCAATATAGGGTTCTCCAGAGGCACGATATTGACCTTGATGGAGTTCGTAGGCAAAGCGAAATGCCCGACAGATTAAGTCCATGTCGTCAGATACAGGTTCCTCTGTAGTTGAGGCGAGACATTCCTGTAACCAATCGGGTACTGTAACGTCAAAAGTGCGAGTTGTGGCTATGGCGTCCATATTTCTTTGGTAATAAATAAAATAACAAAAGAGTCTACCAGAAGGATTAGGTAATCAGATCGGTAATTATCAACTTGTTGGTGGTAATTCTGAATCACTCTTCAAATATTGATGCGAAGATCATGCAAAGATGAGCAAGCTATCTTCACAGTAAAAATTGCGGATTTGCTATCGAGTATGTCTGAGAATGCCGCCATATCTCATCGCTCCCTAGTAATGAAAGATGACTTTTAGGTTTAATCCTTTAAGAATAGCCTTCAACTATCGAGCGCTTTGGTTCCAAAGACAAATTTCTTTACACTGATTTTAAACCAACAAAAGCCAGAATGTTGCCATTAACACATCAAGAACCTTATAAAAAATTTAAGCAAATTTTGGAGCAAATCCTAGAAAGCAGAGTAGATATAGATTTGGAGAAGACGAAACTGCCAGAAACCTTGCAAAATTTACAACAGATATTTAAAAGTGAAATCGCCACACTCAGTGCAGATGACCTAGATTCTGAGTATGCCGGACGCTGGCAATCTGTGCAAACGGAGTTTTTGCGGCAGATGCGATTACTGGAAACCGATGTAATGTTATTGCAGGCGGCACGTCGTCAGGCAACTTTGGAGACACGGATAGCAGGAATATGCGATCGAATCAAGACATTAATTCAATATTGCCAAGTGTTGCTGCAATAGCCATATTCACATTTCCCGAATTCCTGTAGATTGAAGTAAATTGGACTGTGTAAGGAAAAAAATCTGTGCAGTGTCCGAAATGTAAAACGGTAGATTTATTAAATGGTGCATTGGATAACGATTTCGCTGTGCAACATTGTCCTGAGTGCAAAGGCACTTGGATACCAGCAAGTGAATACGAAGCTTGGGCGTCGCGTCAGCCGTATAATCCAGAAGTGCCAGATTTACAATCTAAATCTCTTAATGTAAATTTTGTACAATCTCCCTTCGACACCAAAGCGGCATTATGCCCAGAGTGTCGTCGCTACTTATCTCGCGCTAAGGTTAACCTAACAACACCATTTTATGTAGAACGCTGTATGCAATGTCGCGGTATTTGGTGCGATTATGGCGAGTGGGATGTTCTCAAAAAACTGGGACTGCATACGACTATTGAAGAATTATTTTCTAACGAATGGCAAACGAAAACACGGGAACAGAAGTTTTCTGAACAAGAACGTCGCGCTACTATTGATAAACTAGGGCTGGATTTAGCCTCGCAGGTATTTGCCTTAGCGGATGTTTTGGAGAAGCATCCTAATGGAGATTTTGGTGTGGCTTATTTAATGCGGCGTGTTTCTGGGAAAACCCCATCAGTAGATCTTAGGCGTCAAGAGTGAGACAGTGATTATGTAATGGCTTATTGTTTGTAAGCATGACCAGTTACTCGTTATCACCCAAACCTCCAAATGACCAGTGAAGCCTTATTTTGTGTAGAAAATTTGCGGGTTGCTTATCCGAAGTCAGGCAGCACGCAATGGGCAGTGGATGATGTCTCATTTACCCTAGAAGCCGGGGAAAAGATGGGTTTGGTGGGGGAGTCTGGCTGCGGCAAGTCAACGCTAGGCAGGGCAGCAATGCGCTTACTACCTGCATCGACACAAGTTGAGGGACAGGTGAGGTTTGCCGGAAAGTCGGTTTTTGATTTAACGCCTCCTCAGTTGCGTCAGTTTCGCGGGGAGGCGGTGGCGCTGATTTTTCAAGATCCGATGACTCGACTTGATCCTTTGATGACGATTGGGGAACATTGTATTGAAACGCTGCGGGCGCATCAACCTCAACTGAGTCGCAGGCAGTGTAAGGCAAGGGCACTGGAGACGTTGGAGGCGGTGAAGATTCCCAGTACACGTTGGGCGCAATATCCTCATGAGTTTAGTGGGGGAATGCGGCAACGGGTGGCGATCGCTCTTTCTCTGTTACTTAATCCTAAGTTAATTGTCGCTGATGAACCGACGACGAGCTTAGATGTGACGGTGGCAGCGCAAATTTTACAGGAGTTGACGCGACTGTGTAAGGAACGAGATATGGCGCTATTGCTGATTTCTCACGATTTAGCGATGGTTGGGGAATATTGTGACAAAATTGCCGTGATGTACCGTGGCAAAGTTGTGGAAGCTGGGGCGGTGGGGAAGATTTTACAACAGCCACAACATGAGTATACGCGATCGCTTTTAGAAGCGGCTTTGCATATTCAGGCAGTTAATGAAGATGAGGCGACGAGTCAAGATTCTCTAGTAAAGCATCCCAACACACCTCTGTTGCGAGTTAAAGATTTAAAGCAGTATTACACTTTAGAAAGTAATTTTATTGGACAATTATTTTCTAAATCTAAGGAAAGTCGCGCCATTAAAGCCGTTGATAATGTTAGCTTTGACCTCTATCAAGGGGAAATTCTCGGATTAGTTGGCGAGTCGGGTTGTGGCAAAAGTACGCTTTCTCGTACGATTTTGCAGCTAATTCGTCCAACTTCGGGCAGTGTTGAGTTTCAGGGACAAAATTTGGCGCAGCTTCAAGGTGAGGCGTTGCGGACGTTACGGCGCCAGATTCAGATGGTTTTTCAAGACCCCCATGCTTGCTTAAATCCTTTGATGACGGTGGGGCAGAGTATCGCTGATCCGTTATTTATTCATAAACTTGCTAGCAGCACAAGTGATGCAAAAAGTCAAGTAATGCAGATGTTGGAGCGAGTGGGGTTGGTTCCAACTGAAGAGTATTACAATCGTTATCCGGCGGATTTGTCAGGTGGGCAACAACAACGAGTTGCGATCGCACGGGCGTTGATTACTCGTCCGAGTTTGCTAATTTGTGATGAACCCGTCAGTATGTTGGATGCCAGTGTGCAGACGCAGGTGTTGGATTTGATGTTGGAGTTGAAGGATGAGTTTAATTTGACTTATTTGTTTATTACCCATGATTTGTGGTTAGCGCGGTTTTTATGCGATCGCATTGCAGTAATGAATAGTGGTCAGATGGTGGAAATTGGTTTAACTCACGATTTATTTACAAATCCTCAGCATCCTTATACTAAGACGTTATTAAATGCGGCGCCGTTGTTGGCAACTCAGCAGTATTAAGTTGAGAAATTCCCCTCATCCCAACCCTTCTCCGACAAGGGGAGAAGGGCTAAGAGTGAAGATGCGATCAACATTATTCTTGAATTTCCATGTTGTAGGCTTGGCACTGTAGTATTAAGTTAAGAAATTCCCCTCATCCCAACCCTTCTCAAGAGTGTGGGAGAAGGGCTAAGAGTGAAGATGCGATCGCATTATTCTTGAATTTCCATATTGTAGGCTTGGCACTGCAGTCGCAGTTTTTGCTTGACTTTTTCACGGACACTTTCTGGCGACACTATTATGCAATCTGGTGTGTATTGCATGATTTCTCTGAGAAACCAGAAGGTATTAGAGACTTTTCTCACGACTCGACGCACTCTTGCTGTATCTTCTAGCCAATCATTTGCTACATCTTCAGGTTTGGCGTGATATGCAAAAGCGAGACCTCTTAATAGGTGCATTTCTACCTCAATTTGAGTCAAATCAGGGAGCCATGTCCCTTCTATGGGTGATATTGCCGCATCTTGGATGCGATCTAAACGCAAGCACCAGTTGTGTATTAGTTCTGGGATGTCTTGGTTGCCTTCTGTTTCTTCGCACCAACAATCAAGATATTGTCGTTTTTCGTGAGGAGTGATTTTGGCATGGCGTACGGTGAAGTTGAATAAACGATTGGCGGCATCTTGATAGGAAAGCTGAAACGGTTGCTGGCGCAGGATATAGCGGTCAATTGCTAAACGCCAAGCTGGAGGCAGATTTGCTACAAAGCGCTCGATTTCGGCGCGTAGAGGTAATGAGAGTTCGCTACGTTCGAGGAGTAATTGAGCAATGATTTTGGCTTGTTCGATCTGTCCGATGTCGGTCAAAGAGTAGATAGAGCGTTCTAGTGCTCTGATCCGGGCTTCTGACCAGTTGTTGTTTAGGAAGACTAACAGTTGGCGACGGGCGATCGCTTCTACCAGTTTGGAGATGTTTGGGCGATCGCCCCACATCATACCGAGTTCAAGTGCGATCGCTTCTAGTTCGGCTTTATCGCGATCGGATATGGATAGGGTGATGGATTGACCTTTTCGACTCATCTAATTTATACGGACACTTTATCTTGATACTTCTTGCTATTCTCTATTTTGGGTGGCAATATGGGAAACAACAACAAGTTACGGACACTGTTCAAGGATATGTCCGAATCTAACTTAATCAAAGTATCTTCTTATGCAAAACCCCCGTCGGCTTTTGAACCGTCCTCCCAAAACTATAGAAGAAAAGTATTTCAGCGAAATTCGACCCCAGCTTTACGAACGTCACGCAGCCCACCATCAGTACGGAGTCAGGAAAGGGACAACCCTTGCAGAACATCTTGACTCTGCCTGTCAGTTCATGTTGACAGTCAGCCGGATCGCGGGAGTCCCGGAAGACAAGCGACCGGTACTTTTAGCAGCAACGGCTGTTCACGACCTCAACAAATTAGATTCCCAAGAACGGAATGTCAAAACTTTAGCCAGAAATCGAACTTTCTTGCAAGAACAGTTAGAAAAAGCTTGCGTACTCAGCTTTGTTGTTACAGAAAATGACTTTGAATTAGCCAGAAAATTAATAGAACGGCACTCAGGTCACAACCGCAGTGATGCGGCAATATTTTTACCAGAAGAGCCGGCGATTGATCGCTGGGCAGCAATGTTAACAGGGGCGGATTTATTCGATTTAGGAATTCCTGAATCTGAACGTTTTCGGAAAGTTCAAACACAATTAATCGTCGCCTTCGATCGTCCCAGCAAACTGTTTCGAGTGCGCGTATCTGAAGATAGAGGTTACATCACAGCTTTGTTGTTGGGTGCTTGCGAAGAAGTTTTGCAAAAATACGGATTGACTCCTTTAGCAATTTTTCCAGATGGAGAACTGTTTGAGGGAGAAACTTTGCCAACAGTTGATTTAACAACAGAGATAGCCGCTTGTTGGCAAAAAAAAATTGACCTAGTTTTTGGCAATAATATTCAACGATTGGTAAGAGCTACTAAAGATGGAATTAAAATTGCTCAATCAGCCATTCAGCAAAATGTTGAGGAAGTGCTGCTGAACGTACAGGCTTTATTGGAAAAGAAAAAAGCTGGATTCAAGGCAGATAAAATCAGCAAAGATATTGCCAAATGGGGCGATACTGCTGGTGCAGATGCCGTCCAAAATGCCGCAGCATTTGGTTTGCTAGCCGTTAGTAATGCAGAAGAATTTGCGATCGCAGAAGGATTGAAAGCGGCTTATCTCAGTTATAGAGAAGCAGGAATCAGCCCTAAAGAAGTTTGGGACAAAATTGCCGAGCGGGTTGGTATTTCACAACAGCAAAGAGCAGCAATTGAACCATTTAACGGACAATACGGGCGACCTTTATTTGCAGCCAAAGCCGCCGAAAAAGGATTAGAAGGCATTCTCGAAGCACTGCGTGAATCTTTCCAACTGAGACAAGAAAGCACGCAAAAACTAGAGGCATCAGAGGCTTCAGAAGAAATCATAGCAACAGTTGCTAGAACTTTAAGTTTACCTATTGCTATTCAATGGAACGGAATTGACGAACTGAATGCTTACGTGGAAGCAAATCCTCGCAAACGGTGTTCTTTTGGGTCTACTTTCAGCGAAACAGATGAATTAGTTTCGGGCAATATGCCCCCCGGTACAAAAGTTCAAGTTTTCTCAAATCGCTTACCGGGTGGAAGCAGTGCAGAACCAAAAAGGCAAGCAGACTCAATGGCTGCTTTAGCTTATCAGCTAATGGCGATCGGGGCAAACTTTCCGGCTGCTAATAAAAAAGACCCCCTTTATTTGCACCTAGCATTACCGAAAGGTTCTTCTCCAGAATTACTCAGAATTTGGCGAGAATATTTAAAACAACTTGCTGCTACAAATGCTGAAGGCGGTGCTGTAACAGTTGACGAGTTTAAGCTGTACAAAGACAACATTCTCGAATTTAAGCCTAACAAAGTTGTAGGAATTGCTTTTCCCAAACGTCCAGAATTTATCCATGCAACTGTTACCGAAGCCCTAGTTTGGGGAGATGCTAATGCTTCTGTTGCCTTGCTCAAATCACTGCGACTGGCTTTAGAATTATCCTTGTCCTTAGAGTTTGGCTTTCCCTTTACCCTCAGTGGCAACTTAGAAGTAGAAATATCATCAGATATTTACGGGCGAGTAGAGGGAATTCCGGCGGCACTCCAAACTTTGCTAGGAAGCGGACAATACAGCCGTCAAGAAGCCGAGGAAATTCTGATGCGGATGCGCTGTATCGGTCAATTAGCGATCGCAGTTGCCAGCATTCAGAAAGCCGATGATTGTTTGTACGATTTAGCCCGTGCAGCAGCACAACCTTTTGACCTTTATTATGTTCTGCTGCGCTGGACTTTACGAGAACAAGATGAACCGAATCTGAGTGTAATTTGGAGTCGCATTCGCGAACCTTTGAATAGTTTACTGGAGAGTCTTATGCCCAATGAAAATGCACTTTTAACGAAATACCTTAAAGAAGCAGCTCAAATTGCGGCGGCTGCTAACCTCAAGGGAAGTTCTTTCAAACGCACATCTTTAGCAGAACCTTTTACTGCTTTTACAGCAGCAGTGCGCTCTCAAAAGCCTTACATGGATTTAGAGTTTATGTTTGCCTCTCTAATGCAGCAGTACCACACTCGGCTAGATCGAATTCGCGATCACGTTGTAGGTGCAACTAAGCGCGAACAAATCAAGCAATATTACGACATTTTGCGAAAACTCTACGAGGAAGTTTACCAAGCGCGTCCAGAGAAACTTCTCTCCGATAAAGACAAACTTGAAGCTGCATATTTGTTTTTCTGGCAGGAAGCATATCAGCAGCTTCCCAAAAGAAAGTCTGAAGATAACTCTGATGATTCTGTTGAAACCACCACATCTGTTTAATTAATTAGGAGTTTCTCATGTCAATTAACAAGCTTAATCCTGTTCTTGCTCCTGCTTACGAAAATTTTCCCAAAGGGCGAATTGTCAGTTTAATTGTTCTTAGGACAACTCATTCTGAAACTATTTTTCGCACCGAAGGTTCAGGCGAACCAATGTGTAGCGAATTTGTGCCTGCTGGTTTAGAAGATAAAAAGACAATTGTGCAGCGTTTGGTGATGACTAAACGCAAACAGGTAGCACCAGAAAGACGAAAGGGACGCGAATTCTTAAGATCTCACGAACTTCTTTATACAAGTCCAAAAGAAGGTGCTCTTTGTTCGCTAAACACCAATGCACCTTGCGAAATGTGTGTGGATTGTTTTCTATACGGTTTTGCTGCTGGAGGCGGTGGCGCTCAAAAAAGTCGAGTTTGGACTGAAGATGCTTTTAGTATTTTGACTGCGGGTCAAGCTGTGGGCGATCGCACGATCAATGCTATCTACGAAAACGGCACAATGCGCGATGAAAATGGTAAAGCATCAACCGCTTTAAATACCAGTGAATATATCAAACCTGGAGTCCATTTTATTGATGTCGTCACCCTCAAAGATGTTACGGCTGATGAGTTGCGTTATGTCATCGGCAACATTCTGTTAACAAGTCGCTATGGCGCAGTTTCCAGCCGCGTCGGACGGATGGAAAATCAGATATTAGGAGTATTTGGCAGTATTGCAGAATTACCTAGTTCTCTGGAATTGGTACAAGCGACTTATGATGCTTTGCCAAAGCCTTTAGAACATCCTTTTGATACTGATGATTTGAGTGCAGCAATCAAGCAAGTCATTGCAACTTGGACTAACAAACGGGGAGTTTCGATGCAGCTTTCTGAAGATGAATTAGATAGTTTAATTGCAGATATAGACCGCCATTGGTCAGAAACAGAACGCGATGAATTTCTGAAGCGATTGAATAAATCTTATGAGCCTTTCCGTCAGCCTCCTGCTGAGAAAAAGAGCAAAGGCAAAAGTAAAAAGACACCTGTAGAAACAGAGAGTTAATGTATGTCAACACTTCCTTTTCAAAAGGCAAAAATAATCGAACTGTGGTGTGCAGAACCAGTCTTTTTTACCTCTAGGGAGTTGTCTGATACCTATTACACTGAAGGTGCGATCGGGAACTATGCTCTTGCCTATGCTTTTGGCTGGGTACATTCCCCCTATCGCCTTCAAGGTGAGGCAACAGGACGACCAACCTACAAAGAAGATTTAGAACCAATTGCACAAGCTTGTTATGTATTGCCAGCTTCGCCAATCAACGGCAGAGTAACATTTAGATTAGAGCGGTTTAATGCACTTTCTGATGCTTATTGGTACGCCATGACTAATAACCGCGTCGCTACAGCCCGTGAAGATTTACCAATTCAAAGACAAGGTAAAAAACCTAGTTCATTTCGAGCTAGTAATTTTCCTCAAACCGGAAGGTTGCGGATGATTGAACGCGGCAATAAGTTTCAAACTGTAGTCTTTGGAAATTGCGAATTACCGGATTACATTCGCGTGGGTAAATTCATGAGTAAAGTTAAGGTGAATGTTTTATCTGAAGTTGAAATAGCTCTTTTGCCGAGCGACAATTATCAAAGTCAGGCTTATTTAAGTGTAGCTGATTTACCGCCAAATTTAGAGCTTTTGTCATTTGATTTAATTTCCATGCCACCAGCACCATTGTTGAAAAATCTTTCCTTCCGAGGGGCTGCTTGGCAGGTTGGTGAAATGATTGTTCCAGCTAATTTATATTTCTGTTGCGGAGGCAGACAAAATGGCTAATGAAAAGTTAGTTATTAAGCTAGAACCTCGAAGTATTTCCGCTTGTGCATCGCTACCAGATCAGTTGGCATTTATAAAGAATGCACTTCAGCATCAAGTTGATGTATTTGAACAGTCTCGGAATGCTGATATTGTTCTCGATTCATCACCAACTGGTACGGGAAAAACGAGCGCTGGAGCGACAGTATTACTGCACAATCCTACTCAAAGTGCTGTCTATATTGCCCCGACTAATGCGTTAGTAGAACAACAGCGGGAAGCTTTAGAAAAGTTTGTCCAGGAAGCTGGTTTGCGTCATGTGGTGAAATCTGCTTCTGCTAGAGAAGTTAGAGAATGGCCTAATGATAAAGTTGGCAATCGTCCGGGCGAGAAACTGTACAATGTACTGCGAAATCCGGCTACTATTTTTTCAGATGTTGGGGCTAATCGACCAATTATTTTGGTAACAAACCCTGATATTTTTTACTACGCGACTTTTTTTGCCTACAACAAGAACGATCGCACTAATATCGCTAGTGCTTTTTACCAAAAGTTTGGTACGGTCATTTTTGATGAATTTCATCTATATGACGCTAAACAGTTAGTTAGCTTGCTGTTTTATCTAGCTTATTCTCATATTTTCGGGTTTTTTGAATACGGACGGCGAGTAGTTTTACTAACAGCAACACCGGAACCAGCTTGTGAGTTAGCACTAAAAAGTTTAGAGTTTAAGGGTGTCAAAATAGCCTGGATTAATGAAGAAACTGGCAATTCTCATCTTTTACCATCGCAAACAGCAGTTAATCTAGAATTGCGATCGCAACCTGAAAGAGACGAGTGGTTGAGAGAATTAGCAGATGAAGTGACTAAACGTTTTCAAGAGAATCCTGATCAAAATGGTGCTGTGATTTTGGATGCTCTTATTAACATTAACGATCTACACCACTTGCTGAAACAAAGAGGACTTGTTAATGTCATCGGGCGAATTACTGGTCCTGCACCCAAGGCAGACAGGAAACGGGCAATGCAATGCCCAATTATTTTAGCAACAAGCACTGTAGATGTCGGATTTAACTTTGAAAGAAATCCTGCACCAACGCGACAAAACTTGGATTGGTTGATTTTTTCTAGTCGCGATCGCTTTTCATTTTGGCAACGACTAGGACGAGTTGGACGAGTATTGGGCAAATCTGAAACTAACATTGATTCAGAAGCGATCGCCTATTTACCAGATACCGCTTGGGAGCAAGGTTTATCCACTCTAGATTGTGCAGGAGGACGCGCCGCACTCAAACAAATGCTTGATAGTATTCCCTGTCTTGATAAACCTTTTTTAGATGTTTATTGGCGTTCCGAAGCATTCCTAGAAATTGCCCGTCCTCTGTTAGAACTTGAAGAAAAATTTGAAAATTTACCCGGTAGCGAATTAATACCGCAACTTTTTAATACCCTCAAAGAAACACTTGGAGGAAATCGCGACTGGGAATATTACCGCCACCGAATGCGAACCTTGCGCGGGGCACAAGAGATTGTCAAAGTCTCTGCGAAAAAACTCACTCTCAAAAGCCAATGGAAGTATATTAAAGGCGGTCAAGCTCTTGTTAAAAAGTTTTTAGAGGTTCATTATCCGTTTGAATTTGAGGAACTGAAATCAAAAATAGCCAGCATCGAAGAATTTGAAAAATTGTTTCAAGAAGATGTTGAAGCTGGGAAAGAATTAAAAGACTTTGCTGAGATTTGGAGGGCTAGCTATGCACCTTTGTTTCAATTTCGCTCCAGCTTGTTTGAAAGTCTCCCAATCCGCGACCCTCAAGGCTTATTGCTAGATGACTCCGAAGAAACAATTTTAGATCCTCTGCATCTTTTACGTTATTACGAATTTGCTGAAGATGACGAATTTGTGATAGTAACAGCCCGCGCTAAAGTTACTTATGAATTAAGTTTTAGGATGCGTTATCGCGATAGTTCCCAAGCTTTTGTCAACAAAGAACTCAACAAACTAACAGCTTTTGCAAACTGTAGAATAGAGCGGAGATTAGGAGGTGCGATCGTACCCACCCCTTTGTTAAAAGTCTTGGAAAAACACTTGCTACCAGGAGTAATAGTTTGTGGAATCACAAATGCTGCTGCTATTTTCCAATTACGAAAGCAAGGAATTGTGTCATATCCGATTGTCATTGCTTGTGATGATTTTGAGAAAGAATACAAATTTTTACCGGGATTAGCAGGAATTTTAGCTATAGCAATGAAAAGTAAACAACTACGTCTTCCCGATGATGAGCCTTTTATCGCTGGATAAATTAGGACTTTTTTTACCTAAAATATAAGTTTTAATTTGTAAATATTTTAGGCAATCGTAGCTATCTAGTAAACCAAACTATCATCCCCAAATGCCCCACAGTCTCATCCTCAATATCACTCCAACCTCGCCAATTTATCCCCAATTCCTAACAGGAAGACACCTCCATGCACTATTTTTCAGCCTCGTCAGTCACGTAGATCAAGAATTAGGCTCACGCCTTCATAATGAAAAGTCTGAAAAAGCCTTCACTGTCAGCCCATTACAAACACAAACTCCGAAAAACAAAGACTACAAATTGCAATGGCAACACCTCCAAAACATCCCTGCTGGCACTCCCTGTTGGTGGCGAGTAACCCTTTTAGATGACAGTTTATTTAGCTCATTAACGCAACTTTGGCTTAACCTCAACCCCAAACAACCCTGGCATCTGGGCTCGGCTAATTTGCAAATTACTAGTATTCTTGGCACTCCTCAGTTTACGCAACCTTGGGCAAATGCTTGTAGCTATAGCCAATTGTATGAGCAAGCATCGGAAAATGAGCGCATTCTCACCTTTACTTTTGCCACTCCTGCTGCCTTCCGTCAAGGCAAATTTGATACTGCACTCCCTACTAGAGATTGTATCTTTAATAGTCTCCTAAATCGCTGGAATAAATACAGCGGCGTTGAATTATCTAACTTTTCAACAGAGTCTATTTTCCCCAGTTTCTTTGACATTCAAACCGAAATAGTTACTGACTCTCGTAGTAAATTTATTGGCTGTGTAGGAGAAGTTAGCTATCGTATTTTCGGTGATGTTGATGCTCTCAATATTAAGCAATTGAACACTTTAGCAGACTTTGCTCTCTACTGTGGTGTTGGGAGAAAAACTCCGATGGGAATGGGCATGATTCGGCGTTTGAATGGTTAGTAATTAATGGCTAAATCAAAATACAAACTTAACTCTCACCAAAAATATGGACAATCTTGATTACATTCCTATTGCGGCTTTAAACCAATATTCTTACTGCCCTCACCGCTGCTGGCGGATGTTTTGTGCGGGGGAATTTGTGGATAATCAATACACAATTGAAGGTACAAGTTTGCATGATCGCGTTCATACTACTTCAGAAATATATCGTGATGAAACTTGGCAAGTTAGAGCAATTTGGCTGAAATCAGAACAACATAAACTAATTGGAAAATCTGATTTAATTGAATCAGAATCGGGACAAATTTATCCTATTGAATACAAACGAGGGAGAAAAGGTGAATGGGATAATGATCAATTGCAAGTTTGTGCCCAGGCATTGTGCTTGGAAGAAATGACAGGGAAAACTATCACTACTGGCTATGTTTATTATGCTCATTCTCATGGGCGTCAAGTTGTCGAAATTAATGATGAATTGCGAAAAAATGCGATCGCCATTATCCAGTCTATTATCTCACTTTTTCAGACAGGAATTATGCCCAAACCTTTATACAGCAACCGTTGTAAAGGATGCAGCCTCAAGTCGCAATGCCTGCCCCAAACTACCAAAAAACTGAGCCGTTATCAAGAAGTTAGCGAATAAACGATAAGTTTTGCCTTTCTAACTTCTTAACTGAAGAATCTTACTAACTATTTACGAGGTCAAAAAATGGGTTCACTTTACATAATTCAAAATGATGCTTTTATCGGCAAAATTGATGAACGCTTGCACGTCACAAGTAATAAAAAAACACTGCAAGATGTACCGTTAATTAAATTAGATGGTGTTGTTGTTATGGGGCGGGCAACTATTTCTCCTGCCGCTGCTATAGAACTTTTGGAGCGCAAAATTCCTCTAACTTTTATGACTGAAACTGGTAAATATTTAGGGAAACTTGAGCCGGAATTAACTAAGAATATCTTTCTTCGTGCTGCTCAATGGCAAGCTGCCGGAGAATCAGAGAAAGCTGTTCACCTAGTACGAGGTTTTGTGCGAGGTAAGCTGAAAAATTATCGCAAAATGCTACAGCGAACCCATCGTAACTATCCAGAAATTCCCTTAGAATCTGCTATATTATCTCTGGAAAGGGCAATTTTACCTATTGACAAAACAGACAATATTAACTCTTTAAGAGGTTTGGAAGGTGCGGGAAGTGCTGCTTATTTTGGAGCATTTAATCATCTAATTCGTGTTGAGGGATTTAGCTTTAAAGCCCGACGCCGCCGCCCTCCTACCGATCCTGTGAATGCGCTTTTGAGCTTTGGTTACTCTTTGCTGCGTCATGATATCCAAAGTGCGGTTAATATTGTCGGCTTTGATCCATATTTAGGATATCTTCATTTTCAGCATTATGGTCGTCCAGGTTTGGCGCTAGATTTGATGGAGGAGTTTCGCCCTTTGATTGTTGATGCAATGGTGTTGAGTGCGATTAATTTAAAGCAAATTACACCTGCTGATTTTACGGTAGAACCTCTCAGTAATGCGGTGCTTTTGTCTAAAGAGGGGCGTAAGATGTTTTTGCAGTTGTACGCACAGAAGAAACAATCGCAAATTGCACATCCGGTATTAGGAAAAAAATATACTTATCAAGAAATTTTTGAAATTCAAGCGCGACTTATGGGTAAGTATCTGATGGGTGAAACGGAGCAGTATCCACCTTTAGTGTTGAGGTAGTTTATGTTTGTTGTTGTGTCTTATGATATTTCTGAAGATAAGCGCCGTACTAAGATTCATAAAATGCTGAAGTCTTATGGGCAGTGGATGCAGTACAGTGTGTTTGAGTGTGATTTGACTAAGACTGATTATGCAAAATTGCGATCGCGTTTGGCTAAGGTAATTAAGCCTGATGAGGACAGCATACGTTTCTATTTCCTTTGTGCTTGTTGCCAAGGTAAGGTAGAACGGATTGGCGGTGAGCAAGTGCGTGATGATTCGATTTTCTTTGCTTAGTTGCGCCTACCTATAGGTGTTTTTTTGAAGAGTGTGATTTTTGAGGCTGTATTCCTTATCTGTTGGGGGATGCAGCCTTTTTGGTCTTGAAGGAGGTTGGCGCAAAGGCTGTAATGCTTACTGGGAATGGCTTTGAGGGTTTGTGTGAAGGTTGCCTCTTGCCAGATCGATGGCTGTAATGATATTTTTAAAGAGGTTAGCGCAAAGGCACCTTGAAAATTAAATAGAGTATGGGTTTCGGAGCCCCGCTCTCTGAATCGTAATTAATCCCTTTCAGGGATTGAAACGATAGTATCCGGTAGTAGCTTCAGCAAGCTCTTGCAAACTCTGAATCGTAATTAATCCCTTTCAGGGATTGAAACCGGCTAGTACACTTAACCAATCCTACCGGAGTTCTCTGAATCGTAATTAATCCCTTTCAGGGATTGAAACAACTCTTTTAATGTTCATCTCATTGGATTTGATAACAATGCTTGAAATACTCTGAATCGTAATTAATCCCTTTCAGGGATTGAAACGTTTCGCCTTGGAGAATGAATGTAGGTAACAATACAACTGGGACTCTGAATCGTAATTAATCCCTTTCAGGGATTGAACAGCAAGCGTATCATTAAAGAAGAAACCGCCTTGACTTCATGGACACCAAGCCAAAACTTCCCATTTATCTCCTAACCGGACTAGTAATCCTATTTTGTAGTGCTTGTTTCTTCTTCATCCGCCTCGATAGCGCTGCTGCCAACTCATCATCCCTCGGAATCGCAGCATTAAGACAAATGTCAGCTCAGGCTACTCCTTACCAAACCGCATTAAGCAACAACAAGCCCACACTAATCGAATTTTATGCCGATTGGTGTACCAGTTGTCAGGCATTAGCGCCCAGCATTAGCCAATTTCATGAAAAGTATGGTTCCCAAATCAACTTTGTCATGCTCAATGTTGACGAACCTCAAGTACAGCAACAAATACAGCAATATCAAGTCAAAGGCGTCCCCCAATTCTTCTTTATAAAAAGCGATGAACCCTCGGTTCCGCTGCACGATCGCACAGTCATCAAAACTCTCGTTGGTGCAGTACCTCAACCAATTCTAGGCACCTGGTTCGAGAAATTGTTACACCCCACATCCTAAAGCCCCAACCTTGTGCCAAATCTCCACAACCCTATCACTCTCAAAATGCAGCGATCGCATTGAGGCATAATACAAGGCTCACCAAAACCAACACAACCCCGTGAGTCAAATCAACCTCTATGCATAACCTGACACCTATACCCTCTTTCTTTACATAAATTAATAAACAGTCCTCTGCTCAAACCGTGCAGCGAGTTTGCCAATCATAACAGCCTAATAACAGGAACCACTTATCGCCTGAGCTTTGACCACCTCATCCCAAAGAGTGAAGGTTTTTTAACTTTATGAATTAAATGCATAACCATCATGCACCTTATTCATAAAGCGAAACATTTTGTAACTTAAAATACAAATTCTTCTGACTAGCTTAAATAAGCTTATCAACAACAACAATTACATCACGGCGACCGACGAAGTTTCAGGTGTCACGTCAAGCCCACAGGAACAAATTATGATAAGTGCAACTAAGCCAGCAAGTTTGAACAAATTTGAAAAACTCAAAGCCGAAAAAGACGGACTAGCGGTAAAGTCGCAACTCAATCAATTTGCCCAACTTGGCTGGGAAGAAATAGACGCAACAGACAGAGAACATCGCCTCAAGTGGTTGGGAGTATTCTTTCGCCCTGTCACTCCTGGCAAGTTTATGGTGCGGATGCGTATTCCGAATGGTATTCTAACGACTACTCAAATGCGAGTATTAGCAGAAGTAGTGCAGCGCTACGGCGAAGACGGCAACGGCGACATCACCACCCGTCAAAACCTGCAACTAAGAGGTATACGACTAGAAGACGTTGAAGATATCTTCAACCGCTTTGAAGCAGTCGGTTTAACCTCAGTGCAGTCAGGCATGGATAATGTTCGTAACATCACCGGTGCACCCGTTGCCGGCATTAACGCCGACGAACTAATTGATACCAGGGAACTAGTGCAGCAAGTTCAGGATATGCTCACCAACAGCGGTGCCGGCAATTCCGAATTTAGCAACCTACCCCGGAAATTCAATATAGCGATCGCTGGTGGACGCGACAACTGTATCCATGCCGAAATTAATGACCTCGCCTTTGTCCCTGCTTACAACAACGCTACTCTAGGCTTTAACGTCGTCGTCGGCGGCTTCTTTTCTGCCAAACGTTGCGAACCCGCTATCCCTCTAAACGCTTGGGTAAAACCCGATGATGTCGTGGCAGTTTGCCGAGCCGTTTTAGAAGTTTACCGCGACCACGGACTACGCGCAAATCGCCAAAAAGCCCGCTTAATGTGGCTAATTGACGAATGGGGCATTGAGCAGTTTCGCGCTGAAGTTGAAAAACAGTTAGGACAAACTCTTTTAACCGCAGCCGAAACAGACGCCATAGACTGGGAAAAGCGCGACCATATCGGCATCTACCCCCAAAAACAAGCCGGACTAAACTACGTTGGGTTGAATGTCCCTGTCGGACGCCTCAACGCCCAGGATATGTTTGATTTGGCAAGAATTGCGGAAGTTTACGGTAGTGGTGAAATTCGCCTTACCCTAGAACAAAACGTAATTATCCCCAACATTCCCGACTCTCGCCTAGATGCTTTCTTAGCAGAACCCCTACTAGAGAAATTTTCCCCCAACCCCGAACCCTTAAAACGCGCCTTAGTCTCTTGCACCGGCAGTCAATTCTGCAACTTTGCCTTAATTGAAACCAAAAATCGCGCAGTAGCAACAATTAAAGCATTAGAAGCAGAACTTACCCTATCTCGCCCAGTGCGTATCCACTGGACAGGTTGCCCCAACTCCTGCGGACAGCCACAAGTTGCAGATATCGGTTTAATGGGGACAAAAGTCCGTAAAGATGGCAAGGCGGCAGAAGGAGTTGACCTTTATATGGGTGGAAAAGTTGGGAAAGACGCTCATCTTGGAAGCTGCGTCCAAAAAGGCATTGCTTGCGATGACTTAGAACCTGTGTTGAAAAGCATACTAATTGAACAATTTGGCGCCAAGCCAAAGCAATAAGTAATGGTGCCAAGCCAAAGCAAGAAGTAACGGCGCCAAGCCAAAGCAAGAAGCAACAGCTTCCTGATCTACATTGCATTTCACTTCCCAAATTGGGAAACACCAAAACCTCATATTGAGCATAAAAACCAAGCAACAATGAGCAAATATTCTAGACGGCAATTCATCTCCATCGCTGGCGCAGCAACTGCAACCTCCTTACTGGCACATGGTTGCAGCACCGGAGCAATCGACAAATCAACGGGTCAAAAACCAGCCGCTAGCACTTCTGCCGCCGCTGATAATGCCCCCATTGCCAAACTTGACCCCCCGGAAGTCAAAAAAGCAAAGTTAGGCTTTATCGCCCTTACAGATGCTGCACCGTTGATTATTGCTCTGGAAAAAGGCTACTTCAAAAAGTACGGCATGGACGAGGTGGAAGTCGTCAAACAAGCTTCCTGGCCCGTTACCCGCGATAACTTAGAACTTGGTTCCGGCGGCGGCGGTATTGACGGGGCGCATATTTTAACCCCAATGCCTTACCTGATGACCACAGGCAAAATTACCAAGCAGCCAGTACCCATGTACATTCTGGCGCGGTTGAATGTGAACGGGCAGGGAATTTCAGTTTCTAATACCTACAAAGATTTGAAAGTTGGCACAGATAGCAAAGGACTCAAAGAAGCTTTTACCAAGTCTGCCAACAAAGGGCTAAAAGCTGCTATGACCTTTCCTGGTGGTACTCACGACTTATGGCTGCGCTATTGGTTAGCGGCGGGTGGTATTGATCCAGATCAAGATATTTCCGTGATCCCCGTCCCACCTGCCCAAATGGTGGCGAATATGAAAGTTCAGGGTATGGAAGCTTTCTGTGTAGGAGAACCTTGGAATGCACAGTTAGTTAATCAACAAATCGGTTATAGTGCCATGATTACCGGGGAACTCTGGAAAGACCATCCCGAAAAAGCCTTCTCGATGCGTAAAGATTGGGTTGATAAAAACCCCAAAGCAGCCAAAGCTCTTCTAGTTGCCGTGTTGGAAGCCCAGCAGTGGTGCGATAAAGCCGAAAACAAAGATGAGATGGTCAAGATTATTGCAGGCAACAGGTGGTTGAAGGTTCCTGAAAAAGACATTATTGAGCGTTCTAAAGGCAAAATTGATTATGGCAATGAAAAGGTTGTAGAAAGTAGCCCAGTTGCCATGAAATTCTGGGCAGATAATGCTTCTTATCCTTACAAGAGTCATGACATTTGGTTCATTACTGAAAACAAGCGTTGGGGCTATATGCCGGCTGATCTAAATGCTAAGGAATTGGTTGATCAAGTTAACCGTTCCGATATGTGGAAAGAAGCAGCTAAAGCATTAGGTATTCCAGAAAATCAAATTCCCACTAGCGATTCTCGTGGTGTGGAAACCTTCTTTGATGGTGTCAAGTTTGACCCAGAAAAACCCGAAGAATACCTCAATAGTCTCAAGATTAAGAAAGCCTAGTTTTTTGCCAATTTGGGATTTTAGATAACTGCAAATTTATTTAAAATCCCGATAATTTTTAGCTTTAGAACACCATAACCAAGACATCAAATGACAACAAATCTTGACCGTTCTCAACGCAAGCAAAAGAATCCAGTCGTTGATTTCATTCAGAAAAACTCTCAAAAAGTTATCCGTCCCTTAGTGGCACTGGCAATTTTATTAGCAATTTGGCAAATCCTCTGTGCGAGTCCTACCTCAAACTTGCCAAGTCCGCTGAAAGTTTTTCAAGATACCTGGGTTTATATTGCTAATCCTTTTTACGATAACGGTGGAACAGATAAAGGCTTAGGGTTACAAATTTCTGCGAGTTTAGGAAGAGTTGCCATCGGTTTTACTCTTTCAGCAGTAGTAGGAATTGCTCTAGGAATTTTGGTTGGTAGCAATCAATTCATGTACGATGCACTAGACCCAATTTTCCAAGTTTTACGGACAATTCCACCTCTAGCATGGCTGCCAATTTCTCTAGCAGCACTCAAACAATCTGACCCTTCGGCAATTTTTGTAATCTTCATCACAGCAATTTGGCCCATTATTATTAATACTACGGTTGGCGTTCAACAAATTCCTCAAGATTACAAAAACGTTGCCCGTGTTTTGCGTCTTTCTAAGCAAAAGTATTTCTTTAAAGTTCTCTTTCCTTCTGCAGTTCCTTACATTTTCACTGGCTTAAGAATCGGTATTGGTTTATCTTGGCTAGCAATTATTGCAGCAGAAATGTTAGTAGGTGGTGTGGGTATTGGTTTCTTCATCTGGGACTCCTACAACAGTTCCAAAATGAGTGAAATTATTCTTGCTCTAATTTATGTTGGTGTAGTTGGTCTTGTACTAGACAGGGCAGTTGCTTTCATTGCTTCCAAAGTTGTCCCAGAAGACAAGAAATAATTGATATTGCGATTCTAACGGTTTGCCCCACCATAAATCTGGCGGGAAACCAGAATTCTCCTAATCTCAAGTTGGCGTTGGCATAAACCAAAAACTGATAACTCAGCAACAAAATACTAATAACTATGTCTGCATTTGTTGAAGTTGACCATATTGACCGCGTATTTCCTCTGCCCAATGGTGGCACTTATGTTGCCCTGAAAAATATTGAACTAAAAATTCAAGAAGGCGAGTTTGTTACTTTACTAGGACACTCTGGTTGCGGCAAATCTACTTTGCTAAATATGATCGCCGGACTAGATCAACCAACTCACGGTGGCGTCATCTTAGAAGGACGGCAAGTCACAGGTCCTGGACCCGAACGCATGGTAGTATTTCAAAATTACTCGCTTTTACCTTGGCTAACTGTGCGTGAAAACATCGCCTTGGGTGTAGATGAAGTGATGGCAAACCGCCCCAAGGGTGAGCGCAAAGGCATTATTGAACATCATATCGATATGGTCGGACTGCGACACGCGGCACACAAACGACCAGGTGAACTGAGTGGAGGGATGAAACAACGAGTTGCGATCGCACGAGCACTCGCTTTACGCCCAAAAGTCTTGCTTTTAGATGAACCCTTTGGTGCGCTAGATGCCTTGACACGCGGCGGTTTGCAAGAGCAGTTGATGAAAATCTGCGAAGAAACCAAGGCAACTTGTCTGATGGTAACTCACGACGTGGATGAAGCTTTGTTGCTTTCTGACCGGATCGTGATGTTGACAAATGGACCAGAGTCACATATTGGGCAAATTATTGATGTTGACATTCCTCGCCCCCGTCAGCGCATGGAAGTTGTCAATCATCCTAGCTACTATGGCTATCGCAACGAGATTATTTATTTCCTCAACCAACAAAAGAAAGCCAAGCAGCGTCAAACCAAAAAGCCGCAGGTTATCTCTCGTAATGGTTTGGAAAAAGTCAATTTGGAACTAGGATTTATTCCTTTAACTGATTGTGCGCCTTTGGTGGTGGCAAAAGAAAAAGGCTTTTTTGAGAAGCATGGCTTAGAAGAAGTTACCTTAAACCGAGAACCAAGCTGGAAAGCGATCGCTAGTGGCATCGTTACCGGACGCCTTGATGGAGCACAAATGCTGGCTGGAATGCCCGTCAGCCTGACAATTGGTCCAGGAAACAAGTCCTCCGTCCCCGTGATCAGCGCCATAACCTTGTCACGAGGTGGGAACGCCATTACCCTCAGCAAGCGCTTCTATGACCAGGGGGTGCGTAATCTCGGCGATTTGAAACGAGCGATCGCCAAATCTCCCGATAAAGTCCCAACTTTGGGCATGGTTTATCCTTCTTCCATGCACAACCTACTTTTACGCTACTGGTTGGCAAGCGGAGGCATCGATCCGGATCAGGATGTTGGTTTAACGGTAATTCCACCGCCGCAAATGGTATCTAACCTCAAAGCCGGAAATATTGACGGCTATTGTGTTGGTGAACCTTGGAACTCTCGCGCCGTTAATGAAGGACATGGTTTTGCCATTGCCACAGATTTAGATATTTTCCCAGGACACATCGAAAAAGTGCTTGGTGTAACTGAAGAGTGGGCAAACAAGTATCCGCAAACACACTTAGCATTAGTGAAAGCTTTGTTGGAAGCCTGCGAATATTGCGACGATATGCGTAACCGGGAAGAAATTGTCCAATTACTCAGCAAAGACGAATATGTTGGTTCGGTTGCTGAAGATATTCGCCCTGGTTTCATCGACCCTTATGATTGGGGAACTAGCGCTGCTCCCAGAATGCTGCCCCGCTTTAATCAGTTTTATGTCAATAAAACTAATTGTCCTGATCGTGGAGAAGCGTTATGGATTATGGCGGAAATGGCACGCTGGGGTATTTTACCCTTCCCGAAAGATTGGATGACTATTACCGAAAGGGTTTGGCGCGTCGATATTTTTGGAGAAGCGGCACGAGAATTAGAACTTTTGGATCTAGAACGCGATCGCCATCCCATTCTTTTATTTGATGGTAAGGTCTTTAATCCAGACGACCCAATTAGTTACCTCAACAGTCTCGATATTAAGCGTCAACTTCGGATTGAAGAAGTTAATATCGATGCTGCCATTTCTTTGGCATAAAATCTGAGACAATATAAACAGGGATTGGAAATTATTAAAAAATTATAATGGTGCTGTCCTCTTCCTCTTCATGACCTGAGTTTTCCAATCCCCAACAATCATTCTTATCCTAAACAATTTCCTACTTTTCCGCTAACTACCATGACTACTCTCAACACTAATATCCGTAACAGTGCCGTGATTCAAGACACTAAAGCTCTAACAAGTACTCCTTTTCTGGAAATCGAAGGCGTCTCGAAAGTTTATCAAACTAAAACAGAACCATACACAGTTCTTGATGGTGTCAATCTCTCGGTTTCTGAAGGCGAGTTTATTTGTTTAATCGGTCACTCTGGCTGCGGTAAGTCAACTCTGCTTAATATGGTGGCAGGTTTTTCTCAACCGACTGATGGTGAAGTTCGTCTGCAAGGTAAACCAGTTGGTGAACCAGGTCCCGACAGAATGATGGTGTTCCAAAACTACGCCTTGCTGCCTTGGTTGACGGCGTATGAAAACGTTTATTTGGGCGTTGATTCAGTTTATCCCAACAAACCCAATGGTGAGAAAAAAGCGATCGTTCAACATCATTTGGAAATGGTAGGATTGACAGAAGCTGCTAACAAAAAGCCTTCTCAAATTTCTGGTGGTATGAAGCAACGGGTAGCAATTGCACGGGCTTTATCAATTCGTCCGGAAGTCTTAATTTTGGATGAACCTTTTGGTGCTTTGGATGCCATTACCAAAGAGGAATTGCAAGAAGAATTACTACAAATTTGGCGTGAACATAAAGTTACTGTTTTGATGATTACTCACGACATTGATGAAGCACTCTTCCTTGCTGACCGTTTGGTAATGATGACCAATGGTCCTGCTGCTAAAATTGGTGAAGTAATGGATATTCCCTTCAAGCGCCCCCGCAACCGCGCCCGGATCATGGAAGATCCTACTTATTATGAATTGCGTAACTATGCTTTGGACTTCTTGTTCAACCGTTATGCACATGATGATGCGGCTTAATTATTAGAGCTTTGGTTTGTGACTGAACAATTACTAAAAATACCTGACTTTTGGTTGCGGTCAGAAGTTAGGTATTTTAGTTGAGAAAAGTTACATTTCCCATTATTACTAATAAGATTTTTTAGGTAATCTTATAGTTTTTTGTTCACGAGGGCTAAAACTCTTTGCTTGACTGGCTTTATGTAAAAAATGCATTAAATTAATTCATTTTATTCAAAGAAAATTATTTTTGTATCTAAATATACTACTTTTTAGGGCTAATTTCTCATATTGTAGTTATGGAAACAAATAAGTTTGTGTTTCTCAAACAGTTACAATGGAGCATCTACAAAACCAAGTAAGAATTATCAAGATCAAATAGATTGAAAAAAACTAATTTTTCAACAACAAGGCAGTTAATCAAAAATTAAATTTTTAACAAAAAATTAGTTACTAGCAAAATTATTAAAGTAAACTGCTCTAGGCTCGATAAGTAGGACTAAATAATTGGGATATACCCAAACAATTGTCAGTGAAAAACTGAAAAAACAAATAAATCATATATAATCATTTCAAAAATGCGGCGCAAGCTTGGGAGTACAAATAGATAAGTTTGCCTCGTCTAAAACCACATATCAGGTGTTAACTGCTATCACGTTATGACTGAAACATTGACAACACTTTGTCCTTACTGCGGCGTTGGCTGTGGGTTAGAAGTAACACCTCCAGCACAACGGGGTAAAGAAATTAATCGAGATAGTGAGGGAACACCAATTTGGAAAGTGCGGGGCAATAGAGCTCATCCTTCTAGTCAAGGGATGGTCTGTGTCAAAGGGGCGACGGTAACAGAATCAACCCAAAAAAGTCGTTTACGCTATCCAATGCTGCGTGATTCTTTAGATCAGCCCTTCCGGCGCGTTTCTTGGGAAGAAGCTTACCAACGCCTAGTGAGTCGCTTGCAGGAAACACTTGCCACTGCTGGCGCTGAGTCAGTTTGTATGTATGGCTCTGGTCAGTTGCAAACGGAAGATTATTATGTAGCACAAAAGCTGCTCAGAGGCTGCTTGGGGACAAATAACTTTGACTCCAATTCTCGACTTTGTATGTCTTCTGCTGTTGCTGGTTATACTCAAAGTCTTGGTTCCGATGGTCCGCCTTGTTGCTATGATGACTTGGAACAAACAGATTGTGCTTTTTTAATTGGTACAAATACCGCTGAGTGTCATCCAATTGTTTTTAATCGACTGGCAAAACACCACAAAAAAAACCGCCAAGTCAAAATGATTGTGGTTGATCCTCGACGGACGCCAACGGCTGAGGCGGCTGATTTGCACTTGGCAATTCGACCGGGGACTGATATCGATTTGCTCAACGGTATTGCTTACTTGCTAATGCTTTGGGGCAAGATTGATCATGAATTTATTGATGAGTGTACCAATAATTTTTCGGCTTTTGCTGAGGTGATCAAGTATTATCGCCCAGAAGTTGTGGCTGAACGTTGTGGCATTAGCGTTAGTGATTTGGAAACAGCGGCGCAATATTGGAGTCAGTCTCAGCGTGTGCTTTCTATGTGGTCGATGGGTGTTAATCAATCGTCAGAAGGCACAGCAAAGGTACGGACGATTATTAATTTGCATCTGATGACCGGTCAGATTGGTAAACCAGGGTGTGGACCGTTTTCGCTGACAGGGCAACCGAATGCGATGGGAGGACGGGAAACGGGCGGCTTAAGTCATATTTTACCTGGTTATCGTTTGGTCAAGAATGCCCAAGACCGAGCCGAAGTTGAGGAGTTTTGGAAAGTGCCCGCAGGTAGAATTCCGGCTGATCCTGGGCTGACAGCTTGGGAGATGATTACGGGTTTGGAAACTGGGGATGTGCAGTTTTTGTGGATTGCGGCAACCAATCCGGCTGTTAGTTTACCGGATTTGGAGCGAACTAAGGCGGCATTGAAGCAATCGCCTTTTACGGTTTATCAAGAAGCTTATTACCCGACAGAAACTGCTGATTTTGCTCATCTTTTGTTGCCTTCAACCCAGTGGGGCGAAAAGACGGGGACAATGACCAATTCGGAGCGTATGGTGACTCTTTGTCAAGCTTTTTCTCAATCTGTGGCAGAAGCTAAATCTGATTGGGAAATCTTTGCTGAAGTTGGGCGCAGAATGGGTTTTGCTGATAAGTTTGAGTTTCCAACAGCGGCGGCAGTCTATGACGAATTTGTGCAACTGACCAAGGGGCGTCTGTGTGACATGACGGGTTTAAGTCATCAGCGCCTCTTGGCAGAAGGACCG
Organism: Coleofasciculaceae cyanobacterium; assembly: GCA_049671305.1. GTDB lineage: Bacteria > Cyanobacteriota > Cyanobacteriia > Cyanobacteriales > Coleofasciculaceae > CADCTM01. Next base: position 8,873 of record JBATUR010000088.1, on the reverse strand, counting down.
ATACAGTGGCCCTGCCCGAAAGAAGGAAACTTCAGCAATTCCCAGCGGCTTTATACAGATTGGCGCTTTCCCACTCCTGATGGCAAGGCGCGGTTTGGGGCTTATCACTCGCGGGGCTTGGCGGAACCGCCTGATCCAGATTACCCATTTGTCTTGACAAATGGACGGCTTTATGGTCACTGGCATACTCAAACTCGCACGGGGCGTATTCCGAAGATTGAGAAGATGTACCCCAATCCTTTTATAGAAATTCATCCTCGTGATGCCAAGCAGTTGGGGATTACGGATGATAGTTTGGTGGAAGTGAAGTCGCGTCGGGGGATGAGTCGTTTTCCGGCAAAGGTGACAAAGGCGATCGCACCTGGTACTGTATTCGTGCCCATGCACTGGGGATCACTGTGGGCGGATCAAGCTGAAGCCAATACCCTAACGCACCCTGAAGCTTGCCCTGACTCTGGGCAACCGGAATTAAAAGCTTGTGCTGTGCAGTTAGCAGTGGTTAATGTTGAGCGTAATGTTACAGATAATTTACTTCAAGGCACACAATCTAGTATTCTCACAGCATCCCTTCAATGAAAGTAAGTAGAAGAGATGGGCAGGTTACGGAAACTCTTGAAAAAGATTCAGAAGATTACTCGCGTTGAAACTTTTCTGGATTTCTTAGATAGATCAGAAGGTCTTGTGGCAGTGCTGCTATCATTAGCAATGGTGATAGTGCTGGCTTTTACGGTATTTGACTTAGGAATATTTTTATTTTCCGCACTGTCTCTATCATCTGACTTTCGCTCTGAAAAAGTTTTTGTTATCGAAGTATTTGGGTTATTCCTGAATATTTTGATTGCTTTAGAATTGTTAGAAAATATTACCGCTTATTTGCGTAAACACGTCGTTCAGGTTGAACTTGTTTTTATTACAGCTTTAATCGCTGGTGCTCGTAAGATTATCATCTTAGACTTAGCAAAAACAACAGGAGATCAATTAATCGGTTTAGCGGCAGCAATTCTGGCTTTAGCAATTAGTTACTGGCTAATACGACAAATAAAAATTGAACCTCATGATCTGGTAAATAAACATCAAGCACCATCAATTGAAAAGCGCTATATGAAAAATTTTTTTAAATTTGAAGCCGATTTTGTGGAATCATTACGTTGTATTCCTATGCAAGTTCGGATGAAGTTAGATACTTGCGGTGTTAAATTAAAATTGACACATTGGCATCAATTTAGTCAACAAGAACGTCAAGCATTGGTAGAAATGCCTTGTTTGACAGACGACGAAGTTGAAGTTTATGGAGAATATGTTCAACAATTAGTTATTAGTCATACTGACACTCCTGCATCTGAACTTCCAATTGACAACAACCCGGCTTGGCTAGATTCACAAACAATTCCTGATAGTGTTCAAAAAAAAGCTCAAGAATTTGAAAGATTAATTACTTTACAACAATGGGCAGCACTGAAACCTGAGCAACGTTTTGCTTTAATTAAATTAAGTCGTTCTAGCCACGAAAACAGAAATTTTTTCCCGGCACTTCAAGAATTTTACTTAGTTTAAGCAAAAGTTTTCCTAAACAAATCAAGCCATCGATTTTAAGGATACTGTTATTTGTATAGTTGTCTATAAATATCTTTTAACAGATAATCTAGTTTCAAAGATTGAGCTAATACACAATAGTTAGTGATTTGAAAATATGAATTTGCCTTTAGTTCTTGATATTGCCCTTGGCGTAATTTTTATCTACTTAATTTTAGGCTTGCTTGCTTCAGAAATTCAGGAACTTCTGGCTACTATCTTACAGTGGAGAGCGGTTCATCTTAGAAAATCAATTGAAATTCTGTTAACTGGCGGTGAAGATACAGGCGAAGCTGAAAGGGTTAAAGAAATTGTAGATCAGCTTTATAGTAATCCTTTAATTAAAAGTCTAAATCAAGAATCTAAAGAAGGTATAGCGGTTTGGTTTCGTCAGTTGTTGTGGTTAGTTGGTCGTGTTTATCGTCAACTGATAAATAAGAAAACTACCGTTTTTGGAGAAGAGATTGAGCAAAACGGCGAAACAAAAACTAGACATAGCGGACCCTCTTACATTCCTTCAGAAACCTTTGCAACTACTTTGCTGACAAGATTAAATCTAGCAACTTTAATTAAAAAATTAAGCTTGGTTAATTTAATAAGCTTTAAAGAACAAGAAATAACATTAAAAATAAGAGAAATTATTGATAGTTTGACAGTAGATGAAGTAACTAAATCGGGTTTGAAAGCTGAATTAAGTAAGCTTGAAAAAAATCTTGATAAAATTTTTACATATTTTCAAAATGATAAACTTACTTTGTTTAATAGTCTGAAGAGGTCGATTGAAGAATTAGATAAATATCTAGAAAACTCTCAAAGCTATTTTAGTGAAGTTGAGATTAACAGCAAGAAAGAGTTTATTGAAAATATTATATATTTAAAGCAAGATATTTTTGTTAATCAGGATAATCCTGAAGCATTAATACAACGATTAAGACCTGGTTTAACAGAAATTATTAATATCTTTGAAAATGGTCATACTGCTTTTCAAAGGCGTGCAACTATAGTACAAGACCCAAATAGCGAAAGTTATAAAGCTTATCAAGAAATTAAAGTAGAAATTGAACAAGTAATTGATAAATTACCACAATCTCTGAAAGCTAGTCTTGCTGTATTAGCACAAAGAACTCAAAATCAAACAAATTCAACAGAAGAAGAACTTAATCAATTCAAAAAAGAAATACAAACTTGGTTTGATCGATCGATGGATCGGGCATCTGGTGTATATAAACGTAATGCTAAAGGAATCGCCGTTTTGATTGGTTTATTTATAGCTTTTGTAACTAACACTGATACATTGTATATAATTAGCAGATTATCAAAAGATACTCCTTTGCGTAATGCAATTACTCAAAATGCTGGACAGTTAGCTTCAGATTCAATTTGTACAAATTCTGATTTGCAACAGTCTAAATTAGATTGTATTCGTGAGCAAGTAGACAAAACCTTAGATCCACTTACTCTACCTATTGGTTGGAATTTTGACTCATCCTCTACACAACCGCAAAAGGTAGGCGAAACAAAAAAAGCTTTTTCTCTTCTGAAAAGCTGCCTCGGTTGGTTAATAAGTGGTTTGGCAATTGCTATGGGTGCACCTTTTTGGTTTGAAGTTCTTGATAAAATTATGAATGTTAGAAACACAGGTCGAAAACCAACCTCCAATCATCGAGAATAAATCTTTTATTTATCAGTGATTGTTGAGCTAAAGCTTATTGTTAAACTTAATTGAACAAGATTAATAATTATAAAAAATTAACTATCAGTTGCTTTATTAAAATCGTTGATAATCCAGGAGATATAGTTATTGTTTTTTTTCAATCAGCTAGTTTTTAGAAATACCTGTCATGAAAACTATGAGCAAATTGCCAAGCCAGGAAATCAGTATTCAGTTTATAGCAATCAACATTATCAAGGAGAAGTAATTTTAAAGAGATATTTAGTTGTAGAGATTTTTCAGGATAAAGCTTCTGGTTTTTATGCTTTGGGCTTAGTATCAAAATCAAGAAAAACACATCCGGCTTTAGTAATTCGTGGTTGTGGTAACTGGGGAGACTTTAAAGATTTTCCCAGAGAATTTTTACCATACAAAGATATTCCTGACGTAATTATTAATGGATCAAATGAACATTATCAGGCTTCTAAAAAACTGGGAGTACTTACATGGCTAGAGAAACAAGCGAGTCTAGGAAAAAAACCTGATTTAGTGGGTCAAAGTTTAGGAGGAAAAGTTGCACAGCAACTTGCTATAGAAGTACCAGAATGTATACATTCTTTGGTTACTTTTAATTCGATTGGAATTTCTGAAGCAGAATGGAAAAAGTATAAAAGTAACATTAAGATATTTCATTATGTCAATCCTCTTGATTTGGTTCCATATATTTTCGGAGAAAAGTTTTTGCCAGGAACTATTTTACAGACATACAATCCAAATATTGCTAAACCTGACTTACTAAGTCACCATAATAAGGTAATTTTAAATGATTCTAAAACTGAAATAAAAAAAATAAAAATTGAAACATTTGACTTGAATCGAGATGTTTATCAAGTAGTAAAAGAGTATAGCAAAACAATTCAAAAAGCCCTAGAAGAATTAAAGCAAAGTGCAAAACAAAAAGAGATTATAAACAAGGAAGCACCAAATCTTCTCAATTCATTGATAGGTAAAAATTTTGAGCGTTCTTATCAAATTATACAGCAAGAATTTAGTCAAATGGCTCAATCCGTACGAGAAGAACTTTTAAATAATACTAAGAAAGCCAACTCTAAACAATTGCATAAGCAACCAGTCATAAATTCTGTTGAAGTTATTCAAAAGGAGATTGATAGTTTGAGTAATATTGTTTATCATAAATTAAAAAATAGAGAAGAGTTTAGTAAAAGTTTTCAACAACGTCTTCAAAATTTGAGTGTAGAAATGCAAAACAAGCTTGATAAATTTTTTAAAGAACCATAAAATATGGGAGTAAAATCTTTAATGCTAGTTTACTTCTGAATAGTAGAAATGAGATATCAAGAATTTTTGAAACAACTCAATGAATAAAACATTGTTAAATTAACATAGCTAAAAATTTCTTAGTTTTTCTATTTTATTATTATAAGTAGTAACTGAGCAACAAATAATTAAAGCATGAAACTCTCCACTGCCACGCTATTAGTTTCTTGCCCAGATCAACGAGGACTAGTCGCGAAAATTGCTAATTTCATCTACTCCAACGGCGGTAATATTATTGATGCCGATCAGCATACAGACTTTGCAACAGGGTTATTTTTGACCCGAATTCAATGGCAGCTAGAAGGGTTTAACTTACCACGTGATTTGATTGAACCGGCATTTAATGCGATCGCACAACCCCTGCAAGCAACCTTTTCCCTGCACTTTTCTGACGTGATCCCCCGCATTGCCATCTGGGTAAGTCAGCAAGACCACTGTCTCTTAGACCTGTTATGGCGACAGCAAGCAAAAGAATTTTTAGGACAAATACCTTTAATTATTAGCAATCATCCCCATCTTCAAGTTATCGCTGAACAATTTGGTATTGATTTTCACTACATTCCTATTACTAAAGATAACAAAATAGACCAGGAAAACAAGCAATTAGAATTACTACGACAATACAACATAGAATTAGTAATTCTTGCCAAATATATGCAAGTTCTCAGCGCAGAATTTCTTAATCAATTTCCCACTGTTATTAATATTCACCACTCATTTTTACCTGCCTTTGCTGGCGCAAAACCTTACCATCAGGCTTATCAAAGAGGTGTTAAAACTATTGGCGCGACAGCTCACTACGTCACCCCAGATCTTGATGCTGGTCCAATTATTGAACAAGATGTAGTGCGAGTTACCCATCGCGACAAAGTTACTGATTTAATTCGCAAGGGTAAGGACTTAGAACGAGTCGTTTTAGCTCGTGCAGTACGCTTACACTTGCGACATCAAGTCTTAGTTTATGGTAACCGCACCGTCGTATTTGCTTAATTTAGCCGAAATCCCCACAAAAATCCAAATTTTTGCGTCCATGCTGAACGCTGATAATTATTAGTTGTTTTCTCATTCCTACTCTTAGCTTCTAAATCACTTTCTTCGACTTCACTAACAGGAACCACTAGCAAAGTAATACCCTCTCTGCCAATTATATTCACCGAAGTATTAGGAAGCAAAGTAACTTTTTGCTCAGAATTATATAACCGAGCGGGCCAGTAAGTTGCTTGAAAATTCACCCTTCCTGGTTGAGATTCGGTGATAATCTCTTCGATGATGCCCTTGCCTGGTTTCGGGAATAGTACGATTTTTGTGGGACTTTCTGAACTCATGGCTTTGTCTCGTTTGACTGATTGATTAGTAAAATTCAGCCTGTAGTTTAAACTCAATCTAGATCTGACTAAACTTATTCAGGAAAACCTATATGTTTTGCGATTTAAATTCGCTCTTCAACTAGCAGTTTTCCCTTTCTCACACCGAATTCAGAGTTTAAATTTGCTTAACTACCTTTAGAATCACGAGTAAGCTCTTAACTTCCGGAAAACTTCCCAAAAAACCTCTGCAACTTTTTATTCAGCTTCAAAAAGTGAAGAGTGCCTGTAAGTTTTTTCACTCTTCACTTTCCACATCATTAAGCCAACTTAACCTGAGCTGGTTGGGGTATTGTTAAAATTTCTACACCATCTTTAGTTACTACAACAGTATGTTCAAACTGAGCTGAAAGTTTGCGATCTTTTGTAATTGCCGTCCACTTATCAGCCAAAACTTTGACTTCCCAAGTACCTTCATTAATCATCGGTTCAATCGTGAAAACCATACCAGGACGCATCCGTTTTCCCTTGCCTTTTGTGCCATAGTGAGGAATTTGAGGTGCAGTATGAAAAATATTGCTAACTCCATGACCTACAAAATCTCTAACTACAGAAAAACCTTGAGCTTCTGCATATTCCTGAATTGCTGCCCCGATATCGCCAATACGGGCATCGGGCTTAACTGCCGCAATACCCCGCATTAAACATTCTTCTGTTACTTCTACCAATTTTTTAGCAATAGGAGAAGGTGTTCCTACAAAAAAAGTTTTCGATGTATCGCCGTAATAACCTTCAAGAATTGGTGTCACATCGATATTAATAATATCGCCATCCTTGAGAATTTGCTTGGCATTAGGAATACCGTGGCAAACAACCTCATTCACACTCGTACAGATAGACTTAGGAAAGCCATGATAGTTGAGAGGACCACTCGTTGCACCATGCGCTTTTGTCCAGCGCTCTGCTTCATCATTTAGCTGTAAAGTGCTAACTCCAGGTTTCACCATTGGTTCTAGGTGGTTGAGGAGTGCAGATGCCAAACGCCCTGCCTGACGCATTTTTTCAATTTCTCGGCTTGATAAAAGAACAATAGTTTCGCTTGCCATGAATTTTTGATCCAACAATGTCCTCAACTGATGAGGAGGTCTATCTATATTAATTAACTTTACTTTGATTGCCTCAGCATTTGCCCATGTTGTGTGTAATTTAAATACCGAATGCGATGATATGAGCGCCAAATTTGGCAAAGATGACACAACAAAGATTTTGGGCAGCAAGTTTAGTGCTGTGGCATAAGCAAAAGCAAAAACACTTATTTGAGTAGAACTTGCCTGTACTTGTAGCTTGATTGTAGCCTACTTGATGATTTGCTCAAAGTTCAAACGCCATACTTTTCCAACTCTCCATACAAACCTAAACTAAAATGCTCATCACACAAGCACAATACTTAACTAGTTATTCAGCCAAAATATTCCTCATATTTAAACTTATCATAAGTGCTACATACAAAAAGCATAAATGATTTCTTGGATTTTTTAAATAAAACTAAAAGTAATTGCCCATAAATTAAAAATTACTTCCTGTCAATCAACAACTAAGTTTAATTAAAGAAACTATAACAAAGTAACACTTTAATTTTAACTCAACCAAAATAAAAGCATATTAATATTTTTTTAACAAACAAAACTAAGTTAAACTGAAATAATTTCAGCAGATAAAAAAAGGAGAACATCTTGGACATTAAAGCAGCAGTCGCTTTCGAGGCAGGCAAACCGTTAACCATAGAAACAGTTCAGTTAGATACACCAAAAGCAGGTGAAGTACTAATAGAAATTAAGGCAACAGGCATCTGCCATACTGATGCTTACACACTTTCCGGCAAAGATCCAGAAGGTATATTTCCGACAATTTTAGGACATGAAGGTGCCGGCATTGTTGTCGAAGTTGGTAAAGATGTAAAAAGCCTCAAACCAGGTGATCATGTTATCCCTTTATACACACCAGAATGCCGTCAGTGTGAATACTGTCTTAGTCAAAAAACCAACCTTTGCCAAGCAATTCGTACTACCCAAGGACGCGGTTTAATGCCTGATGGCACGAGTCGCTTTTCAATTGATGGCAAAATGCTGCATCACTATATGGGAACATCAACATTTGCCAACTATACAGTATTACCAGAAATTGCTGTTGCCAAAATTCGTAAAGATGCCCCTTTTGAGAAGGTTTGTTATATCGGTTGTGGTGTGACAACTGGCATCGGTGCTGTTATTAATACTGCAAAAGTTGAACCGGGTTCAAAAGTGGTTGTTTTTGGCTTAGGCGGCATTGGACTTAATGTGATCCAAGGAGCAAAAATGGTTGGTGCTAGTCAAATTGTTGGCGTAGATCTTAATCCGGCAAAACGTGAATTAGCAGAAAAATTTGGCATGACTGACTTTGTTAATCCTAAAGAAGTTGAAGGAGATTTAGTTCCTTATTTGGTTGATTTAACTAAGGGTGGTGCAGACTATAGTTTTGAGTGTATTGGTAATGTTAATGTCATGCGTCAAGCGTTGGAATGTTGTCATAAAGGTTGGGGCGTCAGTGTAATTATTGGTGTCGCAGGTGCGGGTGAAGAAATCAGCACTCGCCCCTTTCAATTAGTTACCGGGCGTGTTTGGAAAGGTTCAGCTTTCGGTGGCGCCAGAGGGCGTACAGATGTGCCAAAAATTGTTGATTGGTATATGGAAGGCAAGATTAATATTGATGATTTGATTACTCATGTTATGCCTGTAGAACAAATTAATAATGCTTTCGATTTGATGCATAAAGGTGAGTCGATCCGTAGCGTTGTGACGTTTTAGCCACTCACAATAGCAGTACAAATAAGGGCGCACAGCCGTACGCCCCTACATTGATTGGAAAAATACGATAAACAGTGTCAAACACCACTTGACAATTAAGCGAATGCTTATCTATTATGAAAGATAGTTAAGCATTCGCTTAAATGTTGAATCAATAAGTTGAGT
>JBATUR010000087.1:0-7402 GCA_049671305.1 Coleofasciculaceae cyanobacterium | reverse complement strand
AGACCTTGTAGAGACGTTCCGGCGGAACGTCTCAACGAGAGAATTTTATTACTAAAACAACCGTTAAATCATGGTTATAAACTACCATCAATCAAGCGGCAATTGTCCATCTAGACCTTGTAGAGACGTTCCGTCGGAACGTCTCAACGACAGAATTTTATTACTACCATCAATCAAGCGGCAACTGTCCACCTAGACCTTGTAGAGACGTTCCGTCGGAACGTCTCAACGACATCTTAGCGATCGCATATCCTCTCCTCCCTACATCTATTTAAGGGCAGCTTTTTGAGGCGGACACACAGACTTAAGGGGCTGATCGAGTGACCACAAGGGCAACTGAGTGACCTGCTCCAGAGTCTGCTGCACATAAGAAGTCTGATTAAAAGCGATCGCATCTCCAAAATAGCCTTGCGATCCATCATGTTTTTGATTCCCCACATTGCACACAGTATATCGACCTTGCTGCCTCGCTTGATTGACAGGAGATCCAACCACCAAACTCCATCTTGCTGGAAAAACCAAACGGGGAAGCTGCGTCACCCAATCGCGATCGCCATACAAATGATAAACATGATCAACATTATTAAATCCTGCTCTGCCCTCGAAAGTGCCGCCAATTGAAACCACACTAATACGAGCATTAATCCATTCTCGCAGATGAGCCGTTGCACCCAGAGCAACCTGAGTGCCACCACTAGTACTGATCAAAATTAAGTTAACACGTTGATCTGAAGGAATTGGATGCGCCGCCTTCATACGAGCAACAATCGTACGAGCAATACTCAAGTTATAAACAGGACCATAGCGATCGTCGGCAGAAATAGCAAATCGCCAGAGGTTACGAATTTGAATAAATACATATCCTGGAAATCCCTCACTTTTTTCTGCAGCTTGCCAAAAAGGAGCCAAAACTTGACTGCCGAGGTCTTTATTGCGTACCGAGTAAGGAAAAACATCTTTGACTGCTATACAGTTAGAATGACGTGCAGCAAGCTGATCAATAAAATATCGTTCACCTTCAGTGATTTCATTGGGCGAAAAGTTCCCGATACCTGGTAGAAAAACGATATAGCAATTAATCTTGGGTGATGCCTTAACAGTAGCTTGCCGAGAAACAGCAGATTTTTTTGACTCGTCATCTAACTTTAAGCCTAAACTTTCGGCACTTTGATTCAGCCACCAGACAATTGTCGTGATCGGTGCCAGCATCCCCCAAAGTACCAGAAACCCAGCCATTAAAAGGATAAGCTTTGCAGTTGTTCCACTCAATCGACTAAAGGTGCGGCTGAACCATCTTTGCATTTTAGTTCTCCGAGATTGGTAATGATTGTAGTTTCTTGGGCTTGACGCCAGCCATTTTGTTTCAAATTAGGACAATTTCCTACTCAGGCAACTTAAAGTTAAAAAGCCCAAGATTTGAAGCATAATACTGTAACGCTAAACAGCGTTAGCTTATAAAGTTAAGCAGAATCTAGCCTCTACCAGAAGAGGAGTAAAAAGGAACAATATCGATTTTAGGAAAAATAGATTATTTGTAAGGTAGTTACTATGAAGCAAAATGCTTCGAGTCGGGCGAACATTTGGCAAACGATTTGGAAGGCGTTAACGCTGAATGCTCAGTTTTATCAATCTGCACAAAGCGATCGCAGAACTCGTCGCATCGCTTTGACAATCGTAATTCTAGCAGCACTCTCACGTGCAGTCGCAAGTTTGATCATCTCATTACTCAACCGAGTCACATTGCCCGTATTGATCATCACTATCTTGCTTGGTATTTTTAGTGTTATTGTTGGCTACTACTTCTGGTCATTCACCATCTGGAAAGTTGGACAGTGGTTAAATTTCAACCCACCGACTTATAGTGAGCTACGTTATCCGATTGGGTTTGCTTATGCTCCCCAAGTGCTTAATTTTATTACGATCATTCCCTTACTTGGAAGACCGATCGAGCTAATACTATCTGCCTGGACAGCATTAGCCATAACCGTAGCAGTTTCCCAAGCGATGAACATCACCATGTTTCGGGCTGTTTTGATTAGTCTTGTCTGTTTTCCAGTTGTTCAAATTGTGCCGATTTTGATTCAAGCGGTTGCTCAACAATACACTCAGTAAGGCTTGACTACTTGAAATATCGTCTAATTCCACTTGACAGTTGATTTAAGCAAAAGATACCGCTTTTTTGACCCCACATAGACAAAATTGGAACGTCTGGTCACAAAAAGCGTCATAGCTAACCGAAGCCAAGCTGACTAATTAGCCAGAATTTTGTAAGTCAGTCGCATTTACCTCTATCTTCCACACAAAAAGGCATCCTACTTTGGGTATGATATGTAAAGTTGTTGCGTATTGCAACGCCAACGACCTTACTACATTTAACTGTTCATACGCTGGAAGATATCAATATGGTGACCCTCAAAATAGCTGTCTATATCGTTGTTAGTATCTTTGTTGGCTTGTTTGTCTTTGGCTTTTTGTCAAACGACCCCGCCCGCAACCCTAATCGCCGTGATATGGAGTAATTTAAAATCGCTTCATTTCTGATTTGGAAAAGGGCGAGGTGTGTCTCGCCCTGGCAGTATTCAGTGCGGGTAAAAAGTCGCCCTTAAAAGCTGTCACTTCGATTACTGCACAAAGATGCCTCAACCCGTTCAAACGCCTAAAATTCCTGCTATTGTTCAATCTGTATCCGCTCAGGATTCCGCAAGTGTAGATCAATCTCAAACATCAAGTAAATCTGCATCAATTCAAACACTGCACAGCACATTACTGGCTACACCGACACCGCCAGAAAGCTTTGCTCCAGATTTAACTATTGCTAAAAGTGCAGCTCTTCTAGGTCCACCTATTTCAGTTGAGAGTGACAAAAAAGCTGTTGAAGCCAATTCTCCAACTCAGTTACAGCCCTCTTCACCTGCAGAAAGCACGACGACACAACCGCAGTTAGCAACTTATCATAGTGCGGCTTTTTCTGAGGAAGCGACGACAGCGCAGGCAGATAATTCTCTAGCAACGGTACCTGAGCCTAGCACCACTCCCAATACATTTGTTGTGCCAAATGTCAAGCGTATAATAACTCAAGAACGAGGGGGAGCAAGTAGAGAATTTGAGTTGAGTATTCCTGAACAGGAAGATAAACCTGCACAAGAATTAATTATACCGTCTGAAGCTCCAACTCCCGCAGCGCCTCAACCCGCCACAATTCCTACGACGACGCCTTTTGCAATTGGTGGTGTAGTTGAGCTCACTGCAGACAGACAGGAGTATGATGATCAACAAAAAGTAGTGACAGCGGTTGGTAATGTCGTCTTGCGGTTTCGAGAAGCGTTATTAAATGCCGATCGCGTTGAGGTAAACTTACCAAATCGCGTCTTGGTTGCAGAAGGTAACGTTGCCTTGACAAGAGGGCAGCAAGTGTTGCGAGGCGATCGATTTCAGTATTTATTTGTTCAAGATAGTGGTGTAATTTTAAATGCCAAGGGTGAACTTTATACGCCCACATCTGGCACAGATTTGGATATTTTATCGCCAAATAGTCCTGGAACACCAGTAAGCGATCGCATTACCAGTAACCAACCGCTACAAAACGTCACTAGTGCCGGTGGTTATTCTTTCATTTTAGGCGCAGGTACGACAGCGCAAAACTTGCAAACACCGGTTTCAGGCGGTACGATTAATCGATTCCGCTACGAAGCTGACCGCGTTGATTTTGATGGTAAAGGTGCCGTTGCCACTAATATTCGCATTAGCAATGACCCATTTTCGCCACCAGAGTTAGAATTACGAGCAGATACTGCTAGATTTACACGAGTTGAACCGTTAGTTGATGAAATTGTGGCAACTCGTCCCCGTTTGGTATTTGATCAACGGGTAGAAATTCCCACATTCCGCAACCGTATTACTATTGACCGTCGTCCACGGGAACCGGGTTTATTTAATATAGGATACGACGGAACTGATCGCGGTGGCTTATTTATTGAGCGTCGCTTTGGTATTATTAACCAGCCAAATTTGCAATTTAGTGTAACGCCTCAATACTTAATTCAAAAAGCGATTACCGAAGGCACATTTATTACGCCTGCTGATTTTGGTGTTAAGGCGCAACTAAATGCTATCCTGGGTCCACGGACAACGGTTGATGGTAGGGCAGTTTTTACGACGCTTGATCCGACAGATTTAGAAAACAAAACCAGGGCAAGTTTGCAACTACAGCAGATTATTGGTACGAAATATCCTCATACTTTGAATTTGAGGTATAGTTATCGCGATCGCTTATTCAATGGTTCCCTCGGCTTTCAAACCGTACAAAGTAGTCTTGGTGCCGTACTCACTTCACCCAATATTCCTTTAGGTAACACAGGCGTCAATTTAAATTATCAAGTCGGTGCACAATATATTAATGCAGATACAGACCGACTAGATTTACTTGATGCAGTTAGAAGCAATAATCGTATTAGTTTAGGGCGCTTTCAAACTAGTGCAAGTTTAAGTAGAGGTTGGTTACTTTGGCAAGGTCAAGGTTTGCCTGCAACACCAACTGAAGGTTTGCGTTATACACCATCACCAGTAGTTCCCAACTTAGTATTCGGTGCAAGCGTTACAGGTGTTGCCAGTGCTTATACTAACGGTGATTCTCAAACATCATTAAGCGGCACAATTGGACTAAGCGGGCAGTTTGGAAATTTTTCGCGACCGTATTTAGATTATACAGGATTTAACCTTGGCTTCACTCAGGTTGTACAAGGTGGAGCATCACCATTTTTGTTTGACAGAATTGCCGATACAAGTGTGCTTTCTGCGGGTATTACTCAACAAATATACGGACCATTTCGCCTAGGAATTCAGACAGCAATTAGCTTAAATAATGGGCAGGAAATTAGTACGGATTACCTTTTGGAATATAGCCGACGTACTTATAATATTCAGCTACGTTATAATCCGGTGCAGCAATTGGGCTCGATTAGTTTCCGGATTAGTGACTTTAATTGGAGTGGAAATCCTGGGGTTTTTGATAATACTGAAACTCGTCCGGTTATTCAGGGTGTGCCGAGGGAGTAGGAAGGTTTGGTTAGATTCAAGTTTTACAATTTTGTTGGTAAACTGCACAGTCTGCCAGGGAATTAATTCCCTGGCTAATAGCTTAAGTCCTCTGAAGAGGACTGTAATATTTATGGGCGTTTGTCTTTAGTCCACTTAAGTGGACTTTGGCTATGAGACAGGGTTTAAACCCCTGGCGGATTATGCTACTAATGCAAAATGTGAATTGAAATGCCAATACTATTGTTTTGCAATGTTTACTATTTTGCTTATATTTTATTATCAGTTTGATTTGCTATTGGCTAAACGAAACTAATAAACTATTTTTATGGAAAATAAAGTAAGTTAGTTTGTAAGCAGCATGATTTTAGATATGAAAGAATATGGATGTTAAGGAACTTCTTGCACGTTATGAAGCAGGAGAGAGAGATTTTTGTGAAATCAACCTCAGTGGTGCTGACCTGAGTTATGCTGACCTGTGTGGTGCAGACCTAAGTCATAGCAACCTGCGTGGTGCAAATCTAAGTGCTGCAAAGCTGAGTGGTACCAACCTGTTTTTTGCCGATCTGAGTAATACAGATCTGAGAGCTGCCTACCTGAGTGGCGCATACCTGAGTAATGCTGACCTGAGTGCTAGCAACCTTTTTGGTGCCAAACTGTTTTGTGCCTGCCTGCTCGATGTCAACCTGCGTGACGCCAATTTGTGTGATTCAGAGCTGGCTGGTGTCAATCTGGTTTATGCCGACCTCACTAATACCAACCTGACTAATGCCGACCTTAGTTATGCAAATTTGTATCTAACCAACTTCACTAATGCCACGTTAACAGGAGCAAAACTTGATGGAACTATTCTGGCTTATCAAAAGATTGCCGAACAATTACAACAAGAGAATCAAACATTAACAGAAAAAGTCAAACTTTTGGAAGAAAAATTAGCAAAACAAAAACAGACACAAGATTTAAATACAGCTAGTAATCAAGGCATTAATGGACGTTACAAATGGAATAATTTTTACTTTCGTTCCAAGACTGAAATGAAGATTGCCGAAGCTTTAGACCGTACAGGTGTTTTATTTTATCCCAACAGCAAAGCCAGATTAAACAAAGCAGAACTTCGAGTAAATAAAGAAAGTGATTTTCTGGTTTTTTACAAGGGAAAATTTGGCATACTGGAAGTTGATGGCAGAGATTACCATCAGATAGCAGCAGATGACCATGAACGCGATAGACTTTTTAAGCGACATGGTATTAGAGTAATTGAACGTTTTGATGCAACTCGATGTTGGAGTGCACCAGAGCAAGTTGTAGAGGAATTTTTAGAAATCCTAAGTCAGGCTTGAATAGGATCTTGCTTGGCTATCAAGGACTACATAAATCGCGTCAACTGAATACGATAACGCTCTTTTTTAGTAACCATAACTTCCCCAATTTCTAGGCGCCCTTTACCACTAACCGCAATTAAATCTCCAGTTTTCACTTGATAACTAGCTTGACTAATATCTTTCCAATTAACTCGCACATCGCCGGCACTAATAAAGTCAGTCATTTTGCTGCGAGAGACGCCAAAACCAGCAGAAGCAATCGCATCTAAACGCATCGATGCCTCAACGGTTGTCATCTCTTTCTTCTTCGGTTCTCGAATTTTGAGCTCACTTAGTTCAATGCGTCGAATCTGCACAGGCACCGAACGTACTTGTGTTAAGTGAGTTTCCATATACTCTATCAGTTCTGGCACAACGATCGCTTGAGCACCACGTTCACCCAAAACAATAATGTCGCCTGTCTTGTCTCTAACCACGCCACAGCCCAACATAGAACCCAAAAAGTCGCGGTGGTTTGCCGGATCAAAAAGGAAGTTTCCAGCGATGTCAAAGGCAGCAACCTCGACTTGATCCGGTTCTAGAGGCAATTCGGAACGTGCGATCGCAATTCGTTGTCGTTCAGCTTGCGGATAGCCACCCCACGCCACTAATTGTACTTCTGTCAAGCGTTTAAATTGTTGCTGAACTTCTACCAACTCTGGCGGCGACAAAAAATCAGTACAAACAACTTCCCATGTTTTGATTGCTTGATCAGCCAAATCAATCACACGAGCAATAGTATCTCGATTTTCGACACCTTTGAGTAAATCTTCACGGGGCAGCATTAGCGATCGCTCATTTTAAACACCTACTTTGATTTTAGCGGTACACCTGTAGGGGGCGCATCTCAAATCCCCGACTTCTTGGAGAAGTCGGGGATTTTCCTTGATAATTGTTATAAAGCTTTATTGAGTAAGCTGACTTGATAATTGATTAAGCTTACTCTTTGCTTGCAACAATAATTCTTGAGCTTTTAGATAAGAAGTTGTACCATTTTGGACTTTTTC
>JBATUR010000086.1:0-23192 GCA_049671305.1 Coleofasciculaceae cyanobacterium | reverse complement strand
CAACTGCGGTAAAACGTTCTGGCTGTTTGAGGAAAGTTACGACTTCTTGTAGTTCTTCTTTGGCTTCTTCAATGCCTGCTACGTCGTCAAATAAGATGCCTGTTTTGGCTTCCATTTGGAAACGTGCCTTGGACTTACCAAAGTTCATTGCTTGACCAGGACCACCACCCATGTTATTACTGCGGCGGAACAAGAAAAATAGCCCACCAATCAAAAGAATCGGGAAAATCAAATTACCCAATAGTCCCCAAATTGCCCCATCATTCCGCGCAGGATGAGCATCTAAGGAGATATTAGACTCTCTGAGTCTAGTAATAAGTTCAGGGGCGCTAGTAGGCAAATCGACGCGCAGGCGTTGTACCCGGTCATCTAGTTCCGGATCAGTTGCTTCCACAATTGCCGTCCGACCAGCATCATAGAGATCAACACTGGTTACTCTCCCAGCGTCTAGATACTCTAAAAAGCGACCATATGTCATGCGAGTACTAGCTGTATTTCGACTCATATCTCCAGCAGCGGTCGAAAACGCTCCCTGCCATAAGAAAAAGCCGATTACAAGGGCAGGTAGTGTCCAAAGTAATATTATTCGCCAAGAAATTTTCATCTGTTAATAGCCTCTAAATACTGGTCATATCTGCTGGAATCCGCACTAGCGGAAGCCTTGTGAGCAAAACTAAACCCAGCTTAAAAATTGAATGAACTGATAAATAGCGATACCCTCTATCCATCCTTTGGTCAAAACCAGTGGATCTTGAGCCATGTAAAGGTGAAGACAATCAGTTGTAACGTTATCTTAACTAAATTTAACTTAATTCTCATGATCTAAGCAACCGACTTGCTCTCAAGAGTGAATAAAACCGATTGTGTATCTTTGCTGTTGCCGCATTTAGATATAATACGCAAAAATTTGCGCCCACTTGCCAACTAGAAGCTAGAAGCAGGCGCATTGGTTAAAAATAATGGCGATATCGCTTCAGTTCAGACCGACGCCGGGGTTAGTAGGTTTCAACGTGCCAGCGACCAGCTTTTTTGATCGTCCGCTGATATTCAGACCAAGTGATATCTTGCTTTGATGAGACTGCCGAGATAGCTTCATCAATGCCGCCTTCCATACCCTTCAAACCGCAGATGTAAGTGTGGGTATTATCCTTCTGAATCAGGTTCCACAATTCCTCAGCGTGTTCTGCAACTCGGTGCTGGATGTACATTCTGCCGCCTTCAGGATTTTTTTGTTCGCGGCTAATGGCATAGGTGACACGGAAGTTGTCAGGAAATTCTTTCTGCAATTCCTCAAGCTGTTCTTGGTAAAGAACATTGGGAGTTGTAGCAACACCAAAGATTAGCCAAGCAAAACCTTTGAACTTGTAATCTTCGTGCTGTTCCTTAAACATTCGCCACAAGAAAGCCCGGAATGGGGCAATTCCTGTACCCGTCGCCATCATAATTACATTAGCTTCTGGGTCATCAGGAAGCAGCATTTCCTTACCAACAGGACCCGTGATTTTTAGTTCATCACCTGGTTTGAGGTTAGATAGGTAGGTAGAACAAACACCAAAAATGGTTTCGCCAGATTCAGGATGCTTGTACTCTAGCTTTCTAACGCACAAAGACACGGTTTTATCATCCAGATGGTCGCCGTGACGAGTTGAGGCAATTGAGTAAAGCCGTAGCTTATGGGGTTTACCTTTGTCATCGGTTCCTGCTGGAATAATGCCGATACTTTGACCTTCGAGGTATCGCAAATCTCCGGCTGAGATGTCAAAAGTCAAGTGACGGCAAGTGCCAATGCCACCTTCTTTGACTAACTCTTCATTCGATACACAGTGACCGACAAAAGGTGCATTAGGACGATAGATATTGACGGGAATATCAGTTTTCGATTTGGCTTGAGTCATAGTAGGCTTATTTTGCTTTACTGCCTGGGTTGGCTGTGCTGGTGCCGGGGCTGACTTTTCTTTTTCTGCTATCACGGTGCCGCCATTTGCGCCATTGTCTGCACTCGTTAGAGGTTGAATGCTGACAATTTTGCCACCCATACGGGTGATACGCTGCATTTCTTGATTCATGCGGCTGTAGGGCACTGTGATAAAAATACTGCCACTCTGGCGAATCTGGTAGTCTGCTTGGTCAGTTTCTTGGTTCTGACGTAGACCAACCACCTCGTAAACAAACATACGATTACCAAATTCAGTCGTATTACCAGAATTAGCCGCCGCGCTGGGACTGTACATGGTTTGAATATCTCCACAAACTTTAAGATGTTGCTAAAATGTGCTGTTCCTACATCCCGACATAGATGCCGGAGGGAAGACCCTATAAAGCCGAAAAAGCATTATTAGCGTAACATCTTCAAGCTACGCCCAGTCTTGTTTGATCCTGATTTAAAGAAGAGCCTGTTTGAACACTTCCTTACCCAAGTTATCCTTGTCATCGACTCAAAAGCTGTAAAGATTGAGTCAATTTCACTTTTTCTTCACACAAAATGCACCGGCTACCGTAGCATAAATATTTAAGTGATGACAATACTCTTGACACTAAGTCTTGTAGTGGCAATTTTATTTTGGTAAAATTCACTCTCAGCAACTAGTAGTAAATACTTACGCCGTGCCAAGCTTTGAGTCTTCCCTAAAGGGTACCACTTCAGCACATCACGCCTTCGTAATGTGTTAATGCGCCGCCTAATGAATAAACGGGTTGACCAGAGTCTAAGGAGTTGGCTTGCTGAAAATTCTTTTGAGAATATGTTTTACGTTAGAGGGAAGATATGACCACTCAGCTTGACCGCGTGGTATTAATTGGTGTTGCCGGCGACTCTGGATGCGGGAAATCAACATTCTTGCGCCGCTTGACTGATTTGTTTGGCGAAGAGTTTATGACCGTGATCTGCTTGGATGACTATCACAGTCTGGATCGTAAGCAACGAAAAGAGCAAGCCATAACTGCGCTCAATCCTAAAGCTAATAACTTTGATCTGATGGCAGAGCAAATTCAAGCGCTCAAAAATGGTCAGGCAATTGATAAGCCAATTTATAACCACGAAACCGGAGAACTTGACCCACCAGAGCGGGTTGAGCCCAATAAAGTGATCGTGATTGAAGGGTTACACCCGCTTTATGATGAGCGAGTGCGAAAGCTTCTTGACTTTAGTGTCTACCTGGATATCAGCGATGAAGTTAAAATTAACTGGAAAATCCAGCGGGACATGGCAGAGCGGGGTCACCGTTATGAGGATGTCTTGGCTGCCATTAATTCCAGACGCCCAGATTTTTCGGCTTATATTGAACCCCAAAAAGAATTTGCTGATGTCGTCATTCAAATTTTGCCGACGCAGCTTCTTAAGGAAGATAAGGAAGCTAAAATCTTACGTGTGCGCCTGATTCAACGCGATGGTGTGGAAGGCTTTGATCCAGTTTATCTGTTTGATGAAGGCTCAACCATTGACTGGAGACCTTGTGGGCGCAAGCTGACCTGCGGCTATCCTGGAATCAAAATGTTCTATGGTCCAGATACCTATTTCGGTCATGATGTGTCCGTTTTAGAAGTTGATGGTCAGTTTGACAATTTGGAAGAAATGATCTACATCGAAAGTCACCTCAGCAATACTTCTACCAAGATTTATGGCGAGATGACCGAGTTGATGCTCAAGCATCCAGATTATCCTGGTTCTAATAATGGTTCAGGATTATTCCAAGTTTTGGTTGGTCTAAAAATGCGTGCTACTTATGACCGCTTGATGGCTGAGGCTGCTAGTAAGTCTCAACTGACGGCTAAAGTGTAGTCATTCGTCTAAGCTGCAAATAACTTAAATTAAGTCGCGAGAGATCATCAAACTGCTCTCGCGATTTGTTTTGATAGAACAGAGCAATACTTAAAGCGTTGGGTAAAGTTATGAAAATTTGGATCACCTGTGTTCTTGTCTTGTATGGCATGGTCGAAATTTATCAGTGGATGAAGCAATTCAGCTTGCCGCTACCAGCATTTATCTTGGCAGGGGCAGTTTTAGCGATCGCTTCTAACTATGACAAATACGCTGGCTGGTCATTCCAAAAGCCAGCAATCGGCACCAAATCAGCACAAACGACACCAAACCCAGAAACGCAGCCAGCTAATTCAGCAACAGCACTGCCAAAACCAACTAAACCAATCTCCTTCAAAATCCGTACCGTCGAAACAGAATTATTAAACGACAATAAAACCTAGCAGCTACAGCAACTCCATTACCCAGTCCCACTAAATAAAGCCTCTGGTTTTGCCCTGCTAACGCCCTAGATTGCGCTTTAGCTGCTCCAACTCATCATCCGTCTCCCAACGCCGAAACTTGTCTTCTAGCGGGTCTGGACCACTTCTAATATTGCGGGTGTTAGTCTGGTTCCAATAAGCCGTCTCTGAGCGTTGTTGAGTTTTTTGGCTGGCACGAGCTGCTTCTGCCTCCTTGGCTTTGACTTGCACTTCCTGCCGACGTAAGCTAACTTGACGCTGTAGATCTTGAGCTTTGCTCATCCGCTGCTTTATCCCTTCCATCTGCCCCCAAAGCTGATTTCCCTGGCGTAAAAGCTCTGACTCGCGCTGACTTGCCGCTTGAGCTAAATCTTGTCGCCCTGCCGCCTGTGCCTTGCCTGCTCGCTCATGCCAACGCTGGATGTCTTGGGCAATAGCAAGAATTTCGTCTTGTAAGTTTTTTTGCTGATTCTGTAAGTCAATAATCAGCCGTAGTGTATCTTTTTCTTGTTCCTGTAGCTGCTCTAAAAGTGCTTGTAACTCTAGATGGGGGTTATTGCGGATAAATTCCTCAAGACGGTTTTCGAGAAACCGATTTAGATCGTCTATTAAGCCCACTGCACGCCTCTCCTCAGCTCAGGTATGTCCAACTATGGTAAAGGGTTCATTAGTGATTAGTCATCAACTTGGCGGCTAACTCTAATGCTTGTTCTTGAGTAGCAATTTTGCCCTCTGCTGTTGCCAGTTGAATTTCACCTAAAAGTTTACCAATTTGTTGTCCGGCAGGGATATTAAGTCTTTGCATTAAGTCATGCCCTGTAATTAGTGCTTTCGGATAAGCTACTTGATCATCTGGATTAAGATAACGCTCAATCAAAGTTGTGAGAGATTCTACTGGCATTCCTGCCGCAACTGCCGATACTACTAAGGCGGGGAAAACTACACCAACGTTTTTAAAGAAAAAAAACTGCTCTCTAATTGACATTTCGGAGCTTTCATGGATTATTAATTGAGGCAAGTATTTGAGTACAGTTACTACAGCTTGAATTTCAGCACGAGAGTATTTTAAACGCTGTAACTGCTCTGCGGCGGCTTCTGGCTCTGATGGCAACAAACTCGCTAGTTTTGCCAGACTAAGTAATGAGGCTGATTTGCTAAGAGGCGACGTTGGGATTTTGGGTGCAGAATGTAATTTTATGCCAAGTTCTTGCCAATTGGCTTCTAGCACAACGGCGGCGCGATCAATTGCGGCAATTTGCGCTAAACCTTGATTAGCATCAGGAAACCAGGATTGTAATAATTTATCTTGCCATGCTTCTGTCAGCCAGGGTGTGCCTTGAGATGACTTGAGCAGATAGCCTAATTCTACTTGCACTCGTTCGGCGGCAATTGTTCCCAGTAAACCCGCTAGCTGGCGCATGACGGACTTAGTTTCTGGTTCGATGGTAAAATTTAGCTGTGCCGCTTGTCGGTAGCCTCTGAGCAGCCTTAAGGGGTCATCTTCAAGGTTAGCCGCTTTGACCATTCTGATGATACGATTCTGGAGGTCGCTAATGCCTTGGAATGGGTCGATAAATTTTTCTGTGTGGGGGTTATAGGCGATCGCATTTATTGTAAAATCTCGCCTCTGTAAGTCTGTCTCTAAACTATCTCCTTCTTGTTTTGCCAAATCAACAGTTGCCCGATCAAAGACAACTCTAGCAATTTGTCTCTCTGCATCTAATACTACAAAACCTGCACTGTAATAATTTGCCAAATTTCGTGCTATTTGTATGGCATCACCAGGTAATACAAAATCTAGATCCAAATAATCAGAGCGTCTTTTGAGTAAAGCATCTCGCACAGCACCACCAACTAGATATGCTTCTTTCGGCAGCAAGTCTAGACTAAGGGGCCAGGTATTTGGATCAACTGAAGCCGTAATCTTAAAATTGGAAGCGTACATCGGATTTTGATGTTATAACAAATACTTAGGGTTGGAAGTATTAACCACAATTAATCCAAGCTATACAAAAATCAACCCTAATGCTAGTGAACAAACTGTCTGAAAACGCTAAAGTTACAAGAAAGACTTGGAGTTTGTGCAATGTGTATTTGCGTCAACTGCCACTATGTAGACCGTTGTTCCACATATCATGCCGTAGAAATACAGCATGAAGTGCCTCATCTAACTGAAAACCCAGATTTTGAGGCAACTGAACCAACGATTAATGTTAATATCCGTCCTCAACAAGATTATGTTGAAATGGAATGGGATGTGGTGGGCTGTCTTAGTTTTAAACAAGAAACTGGGAAATGGGCAAAATTACGTCCCGGCGAGTTAGTCCCAACTTAAAATGTAAGAAGGGAAGAATAGAACAGAGCAATGTTATGTTGACACTATTCGCTGAATCGCGCCAAGATTAAAAAGGTGATGAATTTTTGTAAAGGCTGGCTGGATGTCTTTTGAGTTTCTGTCACTGGAGACAATCCAGGAAATTGCTAGACAATACGGGTATTGGGCTGTTTTTTTAGGCATTGCCCTGGAAAGTATCGGAGTTCCCATACCGGGAGAAACAATTACCATTGTCGGCGGTTTCTTAGCTGGCAGTGGAGAATTAAGTTATTGGTTAGTGTTGGGAAGTGCGATCGCCGGAGCTGTCTTAGGAGGAACTTGCGGCTATGGAATTGGTAAACTAGGAGGCTGGGACTTATTACTGCGAGTTGGGAGCTTTTTTCGCGTTAGTGAGAAAGAACTGACGGAAATTAAGCAGCAATTTAGTGAAAACGCTGGACGTGCTGTATTTTTCGGGCGTTTTGTCGCTTTTTTGCGGGTTTTTGCCAGCCCAATGGCAGGAATTGCTGAAATGCCTTTCCCTCAATTTATGCTTTCCAACTTAGCAGGTGGTACAGTCTGGGCATCAGTAATGGTAACGCTATCGTTCTTTTTTGGACGTATAGTGCCACTCGAACAATTACTGTCTTGGATTGCTAAGTTGGGAATTGTTGCTCTACTAATTGTCATTGCGGCATTTTTTATTCCCAAGTGGTTAGAGTCTCGGAAATTAAAATCGTCTGCGATTGAAGAGCAACCATCACCACCGGCAGAGTAAGAAATGGAGAAAATTAAAAATTAGAAATGTAGAATTAAAAAACCACTATTTCTAATTTTTAACTTCTAATTTCTCTGCTGATTTAACCTTTAATTTGACCGCTTGTCGCCAGTACCCGCGCACTCACACTAAATACCCGTAGTAATCCTTCAGAGTCGGCATGATTATAACTGCCGACGCCTTCCATTGAAGCATTTTCTTCAGAATATAAGGAATGAGGGGTATTGGTTGCTGAGACAAAAGAAATGTTGCCTTTATATAAGGAAACTTTAATCGTGCCTGTAGCTAACTCAGTGGTGCATTGAATTGCTTGCAGTGCCATTTGAGTTGCCAAATCATACCAATAACCTTGATAAATTTGCTTGGCAATTAGTTGAGATATCTGTTCAAAAAATTCACGGGCGCGACGATCCAAAACTAATTGTAATAATAAGCCATAACAACTGCCTAGGATTTCCACACCAGGACTTTCATAAATGCCTCGTGATTTAATGCCAACAAAACGATTTTCAACTAAGTGAGTGCCAATACCAATGCCATGCTTGCCACCAATGGTATTTGCCTGAGAAATTGCTTCTAGTAAGCTGACAGAATTGCCATTAATTGAAACTGGACAACCTTGCTCAAAGTGTACCGTAAATTCCTCAGCTTGATCTGGGGCGTCGGCAGGATAGCAACCCATAATTGGCTTGACAAAATGGGCAGGTGTGGTTAATGCTTCTAAAAGTCCTGATTCGTGAGTTAAGCCTAAGAGATTGGCATCGGTGGAATAGGGTTTCTCTTTGGTTGCTGAAACCGAGAGTCCTTTCTCTTGACAATAGTCGATCATTTCGCTGCGACCAGGGAAACGCGCCAAAAATTCCTCATCACGCCAGGGCGCGTATACTTCAAAATCTGGCGCCAACATATTGGTAATTAGTTGAAAACGCACTTGATCGTTGCCGCGTCCGGTAGCACCATGACTTAATATTGTCAAGTCCCTTTTTTGCATTTCAAGAATCATGTCTTTAACCAAGACACAACGAGCGATGCCGGTGGTGTTCCAGTAGCGTCCTTCATAGCAGGCTTGGGTTTGGATGACACTCAGACCGATTTTGGCGATCGCTTCTCTGACTGGCAACAAAACAAAATCTTCGGCGCCTGCCATCAGCATTCGCTCTTTGATCGCCTCCGTATCATCCTCATCAGGCTGCCCCAAATCGGCTGTAAAGCAGACTACCCGAACACCCTGGTCTGCCAACCAACGAGTGATTGTGCAGCTATCTAAACCACCAGAGCCAGCAAATCCAATGGTTTTTCCTTTCAAATCTTGGGCTTTCATTCTCTAATCCTTTCAACTAGCACCATGTAGCAAGCACTTTTGCAGGCATGAGCGGGGAGTGCCAATTTTATAGTTGATTCTCACTCCGCTTGCATGACTGAGGAATTATTCTATCCGGTTGGGCACAAAATAAATTGGTCAGTGCAAACATAGTGTTAATCTTGGCGTCAAAGCTGGATTACAAAATTGAAAATTGATCTACTGCTGCGCCACTTCTGTCAAGCTTTTTTCAAAAAGTATCGTTGATGCTGGCAGGGAAAGCCTTCAAGTACAGCAAAGATTATGTATCCCAGCTTTTAATAAAAGTTAGGTAAAAAAAAGCTGTATAACGTCAAATAGGAGCATTCCGAAGAACGCCCCTATTTAATAACTTAGAACTTAATTATCATCCCTTACTGGTAGAGGTGTCTCCAAAATCTCCATCAATAACTCCAATCTTGAAGGACGAGAAAGCAACGGTACAAGATTCGGCAATGAGTAGTAATCACCTGCAAAAATCAACGTATCAAATGCTACTTGTAACTGCTGCAACTTCCCTTCCAAATAGGTGCAATGATGTCCAACTTTGACGATAATCACATTCGGTGAAACCTTCAACTCTTCGCAGTAGCGCGGATATACTTCAGTGAAGTAAGGACGAGTATTTTCACCTTCATCAGTAACAATGATAATTTGCTCAACGGCTTGCTTTTTTTGTCGCATTGTTTCCAACGCCACACCGATACTAGTACCACCAGAAATACGAAGCGGTTTAAAGGCTTTTTCCCAATCAGATAATGCTTTACCTTTTGCAATAACTGGAAATGAGTAAGAATCGAAAGCATAAACAAACAACTTACCCTCACTAATACCAGAAATCAAAGCAGCAATTTGCTTTCCGACTTCCAAAGCTTCAGTCATACTAGGGCTTTTATCTACAAACAAAGCAGTAGATTTAGTAATCTTACCCTTCTGCTTTACCTGTTGATCAACAACTTTTTCAAGTTGAGCAATAGTTGCCTGATTAACGTTAGCAACTTGCGCTGCTACAGTAGCTTTGTAAGCAGAAACACGGTTAGAAGTTGCGGCTTGTGCTAGTTTTTTCTCAATCAAGGCTTTCACCTCAGCATTGTCCATTGCACCCCGTTTCTGAAGTGATTTGAGGTTATTAATTACCTCTTGTGGAGACATAGAATTAACTAGCGCCACCAACACTTCCGGCGTTACTTTGCGTATTGCACCAATGGCAATAGTATAAGGGATTTTATGTTGTGTAATTAGCTGCGCTTGCACTTCTGGTGTCTCTGCCTTTGCTAATAGTTTTAGCGTAAAAGCAAGACTATCTTTTGGTGGTGAATCCTTAAACAGTACAGCATTTGCCCTTGCATTTGGCTTAATATGCAAACTTGCATAGAGATGCTTCATCGCTTTTTTTCCTCGCATTGCCGCGCGGTCAAAAAATTCTGAATTCTTCTCACGTTCCTGCAAATAACGCCGTACTGCAGTACGAGTTGAACGGGGCAATTTGTGCTGATGCTGCTTCATGAAATCGACAATTCGTGCCACTTGATAAGGCGGAAACTCTTGCAACATCATGAAACCCGCACCTCGATGTTCGTTCAAGTTGCTATTAAGCAAGTTGCCAACAAAAACTTCTTTATGGTCGCGGACATCACCATAATGTTGATACCATACTGCTAAATGTCCGTAAAAAATTGGGTCAAGTTCGACTATTATTTTATGCAACTCTGCTACTAACCCTAGTTCGCGGTGTGGCGTGGTAAGCAGACTATTAAGCATTTCCAAACGTAAATCAAGTTCTACAATATTCATCACTACCTCCATTCAATTTGGGAATGTTTTGGAGGCAGTTGTCACACTTTTTCACACGAAAGATTAAAGTGCCGCGCAAGTTGAGAAAGCTGTGGTTTATACTTTCGCAAAAGTAGGTATGTAAGCTTTCTCGGTAAGGGCGCGGACAACTGCCATTATAATCTAAAAATCAATGTTCAACCACTCGGTCAAAAGACTTTAAATCAGGTTCGATCCAGCTTCGGCGTGCTTGCCAAGACATTAAGCGATCGCAACTGTAATATTCTAGTGGTAAACGAGGGTTGTTGTAATGGGAATTCAAGCCATTTACTAAGTCTACAACAGGCAGATTTTTCTCTTCAACTATTAGATATTGGCACACAATATTTATCCAAAATAGGGTTATAGTTTCGTGATAGCCACTATCTTTTGTTGTTTTGATACCGATCGCATTATTATAGTTTTGAATGCGTTCTCTGATGCCTTTTATCGCTTCTAACTGCGAGGAATGAGTGAGATACCATAAGGCAACAATTAAATGTGCTTGATGAGTCCACTCATCTCTTGGCAATGTACAGTTTTCAAATGCCTTGATAAGATTTACTATCTCTTCAAATGTCCATGCTTTTACACTTGTGTTGGTAATCATATAATTTTAATAAAAGTCACTCCGCGCAAGTTAAAAAAGCTGTTGTTTCATACGCAAGAATTGAACTTGCATAATCTTGATCTTAAGTCAAGCGCCTATACCATTTGGCTAGTATGTAAGCTTTTTAGATCAGGGCGCGAAGTGGTGATTTTTTAGTTAAAAATAATAGATGTTCCGCGCAAGTTAATAAAGCAATTTATCACTTGGTGCTCTACCTTTGAGCTACAGTCCCTTAGTAAATGGAACTGGTGGGAATCGAACCCACAACCCCCCGGTTAATAGCCGAATGTGTGTAGGCTTTACAGGTTAGGGCGCGGAACATTATTAGTTGTTAGAAAAAAGTTTTAGCTAACAACAAAAGGCTTTTTGCTACTGATGATCGGGAGGCGAAACGCGCAAGTTAAAGAGGCTTTTTTTACCCCTCTCCATGTAAGCGGAGAGGGTAGGAGTCGAACCTACTATTCGATTTCTCGAACGTTACCAGTTTGTATGCTTCTTGGGTTAGGGCGCGTTCGCTATTACACAAAGCTAAACTATTACTAATGATTTGAGGGTTGCTCCGTACAAGTCGAAAAAGCTGTTTGATCTCTGCTGTTCTTACCATCAAATTATGGCAGTGGACGCGCATTCTTCATCTAACAGGAGATTGGGAATGCTTCACTAATTCGATTGCTCGAACATCGCTACCTTAGAGCCGTTATAGTTACGAAAAGAGTGTAAGCTTCTTCTGTCTGGGCACGGAACGAGTGTTTTGTTTTAACCGTAAACCGCTTCTGGACGTATGATTAAGTCGCCACTGGGACGCCTATCAACTACATAAGACTCAAAGCGATCGCCTTTTACATCAAAATGCTGGGCAAGTCGTGACTTAACTGTAGTATCATTCATTCCCGCTGTGACACCTAGCTGCGTTTCTGCGATGTCGTAAGAACGTCCTTCAAATCGAATGTGAACCATTGCCAGACACCTCCTTAAAGCTACTAGGCACGTTGTGAACAGGTTTGATTTGTTTGCCTTGATTTAATACTACATTCATACTACACAGTTGTCAAGGGAGTTGAGAAAAGAATTTTTGCCTAGCTAGCGACTACATTTGGGCTATATATATATTGAGTTAAAGCGCTGTCTTCAAAATACCCCTCCCAAAACTTAGTTATTTTGAAGTTTAGGTTATTCCTTACATAGAAAAGATATTGCTTGAAAATACAGGAAGTGCCTCAATAACTTAAACATTGTATTTCAGTAGATTTGCGGAATTTGAGCAGCAGAATATTTGGTAATGTGGACTTGTGATTGTCAGGCGATAACGTGTATTTTACGGCAACGTTCCGTGCTAAATATTTTAGTTGTATCTAAACGCATAAAATTTATATCTCAATGCAAGACTTACTAAATAAATTCAGTCATCTCACGGCGATAGAAAGAAATTATCTATCATTCCCTGCACAGTTTTTATTGAATAACAATCTCTTGCAAGGCAAAATTCTCGACTTCGGTTGTGGATTAGGAAATGATGTTAAATTACTGAATAAAAAAAGATTTGATATTACAGGTTATGATCCTCATTATTTTCCTGAATATCCTAATGAGAAATTTGATACAATCATTTGCTTTTATGTTTTAAATGTTTTGTTTGCTGAAGATCAAGCTAATGTGCTTATGGAAGTTGCTCATTTATTGAAACCAGGCGGCAAAGTTTATTATGCTGTAAGAAGAGACTTAAAAAGAGAAGGATTCCGTGAGCATTACGTTCACAAAAAGCCAACTTATCAGTGCAATGTAAAACTTCCCTTTAAATCAGTTCATTTAGATGAATCTTGTGAGATTTACGAGTATGTTCATTATAATAATCAACGCAACACCTCTGATAACTGTATATTCTGTAATCCTTACAAAAACCTCAAGATATTAACAGAATCAGCCACGGCTTATGCGATGTTCGATGGTTATCCAATGAGTAAAGGTCATGTATTGATTATACCAAAACGTCATATAGCTAATTATTTTGAACTGCCATTTAAGGAACAATCTGCTTGCTGGTTGATGGCGAATAAAGTACAAGAAATTTTAAGTAAAAAGTTTGCGCCGGATGGTTTTAACGTGGGCATAAATATTAATAAAGAAGCTGGGCAAAAGATGATGCACACGAGTATTCATGTTATCCCTCGATACAAAGATGATGCTGTTGGGAAGAAAGGCGGAATTAGATATGTGATTCCGAAAAAGATGAGAAATTAGGAGTAGGGTAATGTTTTTCTGTAAAGTATGGGAGGGAAAAGCGATCGCTTATTTTGGAATGCTAGCGGCTAAAATCATCGGTATAAATAGATTTTGAGTAACAATGGCATCAAGTTGATTGAGGGGAAATGCGATCGCTCCAAGTGACATAGATGCTGACCGAAAGTATCTGTTGCCTTTCCTGGCTTCAGTCTAGGCTAAGTGAAGGGATAATCGCACTAAATTTTATCTTTCAGTTAATGACCTCTTCAATTCATAATGAATAGCAGAAAGGTCGGGATTTCTTTCCTGGAATGAAGTAGAATCTTTTCTAGCTTTCCTCTTTATTTTTACAAATGAAGGCATCTTTTTTAGATTAGTTTGCCGTGTAAAAGCAAGATGTGTTTGTTTGATTTCTCCTTCTTCATTTTCTCTTACTTCTAAAATAGTGCTTTCATGTTGATGAAGTTTAATATTTTTATGCTTCTCAAATAACTTCCTTAATTCAGGTTCATTTTTTCTTGCGTTAAATCCAATTGTCGCTTTTGAATTTATAATCTGGTATGAGTTTAGTATTTCGATGTCAGCAATACTGGAGACATGAGTTACCAAGTTTTTTTGTCCATATTTATATATCTCCGGATCATATAGACAAAGTGTTTTACTTGTTGATAATGGCAGGAAAATCTGCAATCCTCTTGCCGTCAAACCCGTAACTCCTGGATGTTTTAAATTTCTATACAGCCAGTTGTATGTGAAGACAGGATGATCAGATATACAAAACTCTAATTCAGTTTCATTGTTTATAAGATGAAAATTTAAATCCTTTAGAATTACAGAGTCTATCACTCCATTCAGGGTAATATAAGATGCTAAATTTCTATAATCTTGGAATTCAAAATGCCCTTTACTAGCCTCCTCTGGATCAAACCCATTCAGCCTCAATCCTTCTCGGACTATTGACTCAACTTGAGTATTTACCAATGCTATTACTTTCTTCCTTGCCTCAGGTGTTCGGCACAAGAGAGATGAAATAAATTTGAGAAGAATTGATTGATTGTCTTCTATTTCTATTATGTCATCGTTGCCATTGACAATTTCATTGATGACTATTGAAGCTGGATCTTCAATTTTTGTACCCAAAAAATCTTCAATTAAATTATCCTTGTCATAAAAATAGTTTTGTGAAAAAGCCCCTGCGATTGCCTGGTTGTATCTAACAGTCAATCTAGCAATATCAAATATATTGATTCTGTCGTTTCTTTTTTTATTTTTTTTTGACTTCCAACCAAAATGACAGAGAAGGCTCTGAGGTACATAGTGTTGATTGCTTGTTATTTGCTTATTCATCTTTTACTATTTTCCTTAATATATATATGTAAATGTCATTGCTAATTAAAATAGATTTTGGCTATATCCGGAACTTTGTGAATTAGGTAATACTTTTCCGGGAGTTACTAACAACAAATGGCTCTAACCATGATACTGGCTAAACAAAAACAGTTACTAAGCCGGATAGAATTGGGTTTAAATTTTTCGGATAAGTCTAATGGGAGCTATTATTTAAACTCCTCCTTCAACCGAAGCTCGATCGCATCCAACCTAGCTTCAATAACCGCTAGCCTATCGGGTTCCCCTATATCAGCTTCAATACCTTGTGAAATATACCTCAGCACCAACCTATTCAAACTGGTGTTTTGCTGTTTAGCGATCGCCTCCAGTTGCCTCTTTACTTCCGGGTCTAGCTTAATGCTGAGTGTCATCTTAGTTGCCATCCCAAAAGGATACCCTGACTAGGGTAGCATTGTCTTTGACTACTTTTGACTACTAATGACTACTCGTGGTATCTTTCAGGAATATTCAATCCTGGAAATTTTGAGCAATGAATCAAGATGAACTAGAAGCCCTGGTCAACGAACTGGGCTTAGTTTCCGTTGTCAGCCTCCTAGCAACGATCTGCCACGACAAAGCCCAACAAATCATGATGCGTAGGGGAAGAGGGGACAACCTTTACACCGCTTGGAACAAAAATGCCTTTTTGCTCAGACAGCTAATGACCAAACTACTACCGACAGCCAGCTATGACCCCGACACAGACCCTGCAGGCGACTGATAAAGGTAAATCGGTGGTACAGGAGTCGAACCTGTCTGAGGCAGATTAAAAGTCTGCTGCACAGCCGCTATGCCAACCACCGTTATATAAATAAATCCACCAGGAAGGTACCGCCCCTCCTATCTCTGTGTTATCAGCACAGTGCCTCGCTTCTCGGCTTCTGGTGGTCAAAAGGAAGATGAAGGAATCGAACCCTTACAACATCGCTGCCGTACCACAGTTTTCAAGACTGCTTGCCGTCCATTCGGCGGCATCTTCCATAGGGTATCTGACGGGACTCGAACCCGCTATGACTGGTTCCACAAACCAGCGCCGCGACCACTTTGGCTTCAGATACCATAATGGAATCAAGGAGAATCGAACTCCTAACCTCTTGTGTGCAAAACAAGCGCTCTAGCCAATTGAGCTATGACCCCATAAAATTGGTGGATACTGGTCAGACTTGAACCGACATCTTTCTACTTGCAAGGTAGACGCTTTACCAATTAAGCTACAGACCCATAAAATTACTTTTTAGCGTGAAAGTTACCAGAGCATTTTGCGTTTTCTTAGTTACTAAAGGAACTCCGCCGATGAGTTACTACACACTCTTTAAAGGATGGCTACCTTTAAGCCAACCTATCGGGTTCTTCGCACTCCTTATTCACAAACGCCCACTATATTAGAACAGCGTCACTTTTCCTCTCGTACTAGTATGTAAGCTCATAGAAATTAGGTCACGCAAAAAGCAATTTGTTTGTTTAATTCAATTAAATTCAAAAGAAAGCAACCTCCTTACATTTTGTATTTACTAACAGGAGTGGTAGGACTCGAACCCACAACATTCGAGGTAGAAGCTCGACACTCTATCCAGTTGAGTTACACTCCCATAATTGCAAGAGCGGATAACGAGATTTGAACTCGTACCGAAAGTTTGGAAGACTTAGATGCTACCGTTACACCATATCCGCGCTCAAAGCAGGTGGCGAGATTTGAACTCGCAAGAAGGCTTTACAAGAGCCTCATGTTGCCAGTTACATTACACCTGCATTATTAAAGAGCAGAAGTCGGGAATTGAACCCAAAATTAGGACTTACCATGCCCTTGTGTTGCCAGTTACACCACATCTGCACCCAAGCAACATCTGCACCCAAGCAGGCGACAGGAATTGAACCTGCAAGAAAGCTGTACGAAAGCTTCATGTTGCCAATTACATCACGCCTGCATTTTGGTGGCGGGGGTGATTGCACTCACTGATTTCCAGAATATGAACCTGGCAAGCCACTCTTGCTTTATCCCCGCATCATCACCAATGCCCCTAACTGGACTCGAACCAGTAACCTCTTCGTTCTAAGCGAAGCGCCTCTTCCAATTGGGCTACAAGGGCAAAGTCGGGATGACAGGATTTGAACCTGCGACCTTCGGTTCCCAAAACCGCTGCGCTACCACTGCGCCACATCCCGTTAATGCTCCCGGCGAGACTCGAACTCGCAACACCCGAATTTTAAGTTCGGTGCCTCGTTCCAATTGGGCTACAGGAGCATAACTAAACTGCTCTATCAAAGTCACACAAAACTGGGGAGGCAGGGATCGAACCTGCATTTTTCCACTTTCAAAGAGTGGTGCCATACCTAATTAGGCGACTCCCCAATATTGATGAGTAAATGGATGCCGGGGCAGGGTTTGAACCTGCAATTTCATCGTTCAGAGCGATGCGACTTGCCAATTCGTCCACCCGGCAATGAGATTAAATGGCTGCCTTGGTAGGGATTGAACCTACGACCATTCGCTTAACAGGCGATCGCTCTGCCACTGAGCTACAAGGCAACGCAGTCCCCCAGGTCAGAATCGAACTGACGACCTCCTGTGCTTCAAACAGGCGCTAACTACCAACTGAGCTACCGGGGGAAATTTCAACTTGAGCACGAGAGATTTAAACCTCTCCAACCCAACGAGAGCGGAAGGATTTGAACCTTCAGATCTTCAATTTCGTAGACTGATGTTTTATCCAGTTAAACTACGCTCTCAATATTTGGCGCGGGGACTAAGATTTGAACTTAGAACATCGATTTTGGAGATCGAGATGTTGCCAATTACACCATCCCCACATCTGGTTTGAACTTGGTATTTCAAAGTTCAATGGGTCGGGTAGGAATTGAACCTACAACGCTGAAAGCTCCGGTTTTACAGACCTTTACCTGCACCAATAGGAGCCGACCCAATCACGGAGAGGACAGGACTCGAACCTGCAATGGAATAACCCAAACTCATTTAGCAAACGAGCGCTTTTACCATTCAGCCACCTCTCCAGATAGCCCCAAGGAGATTCAAACTCCTGTCTCCGCCTTGAGAGGGCGGCGTCCTTAATCAACTAGACGATGAGGCTTTGTGTATCAGTAGGAGTAACAGGACTCGAACCTGTGACTAGTCTCTTATGAGAAGACTGCTCTACCACTGAGCTATACTCCCTTGTCCTGGAGAGCGTTTGATCGAGTTAATAAAGTACAGATTACTGGTAGGGGCGCACGGCTGTGCGCCCTTGACAATATTCCTGAATCGAAAACAACTGTAAGTGGGAGTAGCAGGGATTGAACCTGCAACCATACGGTTAAGAGCCGTCTGCTCTGCCAGTTGAGCTATACTCCCAGATGCCAGCTAATTGCCAGATTGAGAGGTCGAGGTGGGATTTGAACCCACGAATAGCGGTTTTGCAGACCGCGCCCTTCAGCCTCTTGGATACTCGACCTTGTTGCTCAATCTCATAGCTCCAACGGGAGTCGAACCCGTAATCTTCACTTTGAAAGAGTGACGGCTTAAACCATTCGCCTATGGAGCCAGGTGGTGGAATAAGGAGTGTTTAATCTCTATTTATTGCTACTTGAACGAGACTGACCAGATTTGAACTGGCGACCCTTCCCTCGACAGGGGAACGCTCTTACCACTGAGCTACAGTCCCAGAAATCAAGCAGCAATTTTCCCACCTTTTATTGTCTTGATGCAAGGGAAATGTAGCAGGTCTTTTTAATAAGAAAAATAGGTTTACATAATTTTTCTTATTACTAATTGCGCTCCATTTCCCTTTCAAGTTTTCTGTGCATATTGGCTTTCAGCACAGATTATCAAATAAATGGGTGATTAATTATTCAGTTTTCAAGGTTCAGTTAAAGATTGAAGTTATTTAATGGATAAACCGACGTTCTAGGTGATATATTTGTCCGATATTGTGATAGCGAACGTTGGTTTGTATTTGATTTAGCTGTGCAGATGTTTTTTGTTTTTGCTCTCCGTTCGGTTTTCTGGACGGAGGTTGATTTGACTGTTTTCGTGGTCTGGAATGACCAATCAATCGAATGAATAGTATCAACATGATTCTTGTGGTTGGGAGTTTTTAGCTTCCTTCCTTTGCTTCATTACATACATACTACATAAATACTACACAAGTTGTCAAGGGTTTTGTAAAACTTTTTTTTGAGGGTGTCAATAGCTTATGTAGAGGGAGTTTCAGGAATGATGAATTCTGTAGTATGGAAATGAGAAAGGGAATTATTTCTCTTTATATAAAAAGAGTATTAATCATGCAGCTTGCCTCTATACTCAGAACCCCGACTTCTCCAAGAAGTCAGGGTTCTAAACATCGTAAGTTTGTAACTTCAACTAACTAACTTAAGGGAGGCAACGAGTGCGAGTTTGGGATTCTTCCCACAGCTTGAGCAGAAAGAATTCCGCCGCGTAATTCATTGATGTTACAAAGACGCCTTCGGCTCCATCTGTGTTGGATGTCATCCAGGTGCCTTGAAGACTGACTTCGATGAATTCCGCATCGCATAGAGAAAGAGCGATCGCTTCTTCACCCTCCTTATGCCGTTCCAAATGACGCAACTGTGGCAAATCTGCTGGCAACAAAAACGATGCAGTACTGGGTTCGACGCAGAGATTTGTACCCGCCCTCAGCGCCAGCATCACCCGTGCCGTCACCCAATCCTCAAGCGGTTGAGTTAAATGCTCCAAGTAAAAGCCATTTTCGGTATATGTGAGTTTCAGCATCAGCTTTGATCTCCTGAAGCCAGGTTTACTTGCTGTTCACGCCAGAACTGTTCGGCAAAGGCAACAGCCGGGTGAATTGGGGTTTTGGGCTTGGTATGTAGGACTAATCCTGCTTGAGCGGGAGTGCGATCGCCTTTGCGACTATTACACCCAGAGCAGGCGATAACTACATTGTCCCAACTGTGTTTTCCGCCTTTTGAACGGGGAATTACGTGATCGAGTGTTAACTTTTTTGTACTACCGCAGTATTGGCAAGCGTACTTATCCCGTCTTAACACTTCCCGGCGATTTACCGGAGGCAGTTTCCAAACTCGTTCGGCATCCGTTATTGTCAAACGAATATGTTCCGGGACAATAAGCACAATACTCGGTGAATGTACATGGTAGTTTTTGCCACTAAAGTCAAGCGGTTCAGCTTTCCCTGTCACCAAAAGAGCGATCGCTCGGCGGATATTAACTCGACTAACTGGCAAGTAATTCTTAGAGAACACCACCACCGACTGCCTTAACACTTCAGTTGTACTCGTCACGGTTTGATTCCTCATACAAAAACTCCCGCTTCTTTTTCGTTAAGAGCGGGAGTTGGAAAAACTTTTAAAGTTTTCTCGTCCTATATTGGTACGGCGTTGTTTTGCCTATACCTCCCGCTGCATTTATCTGGTTGTGAGACGTTATCTCGTCCCGTGCGACGAATCGCCGTTAAATTACCACTATCTTTATTAAAGTGATTTCTGATCTCAGATGCTCCTAGTTCTATTGAGCCACAACTGCCCTCATACAAAAATTCCACCGACATTCCGGCTCTTTGCCAACCTCGGAGGTTGACGGCGGCAGGATGTGTGGTGGAGGTGATTATATGAAGGCTCACAACTGGTAATTTTTTGAAGATGGATTTTATTGCTGACTTTTAAATACTACACTGGTATTACAAACCTGTCCACATATTTGAGGAAAAAAAATGATGCGTACCATTACCCGGACTGCAACTACTGATATGGAAGTCACCAGCATCCGCCTGGAGAGAGACTTGAAAGAAAAGCTCAAAGAACTTTCCGGCAACCAAGGATATCAAGCATTGATTCGAGATGTCCTTTGGAATTATGTGCAGCAAAAATCAGGGGACTATCGCTCTGAGTTTTCAGCTTCGGATATCAGAGCCAGCATTGAAGCAACCGCACAGCAAGAAGAGCGTTGCGTACTCACAGGCAAATTTATTCGACCGAGCGAGCCGATGTTATTGGGGTTGACAGCAACTGGGGATATGGTTCCCCTGAGTATCGGCAGTTTATCGGACTTCTAACTCTTTACGGCAGATGTCTTTAGTTAGGGCATCCTTTGGGGTGCCCTGTATTTTCTTATGGTGTTGTTGAATGTAGATATAACTGGCAAGGTTGCGATTTTTGAAAGTGTTTGTAATTGCCAAAACAAAAATAATCTCTAAATTCTGGAATTCAATTATTTACTATTGAAGAGTTATATATAGAAGACTTAAACAATCATTAGATTAAATCTTCAACCAAATATCCCTTACTTACAGCAACTCCTATGTCTCGGTACTCAATTCATGAATTCCTTAAGCACACAGCGCAACAAGACCGTGGACAAGGTATCTTTGAACTAGAAAGTCCCCACTTGTTGGAAGTGAACCTAAACGGCAGAATTTGGGCAAAAGTAGGAGCGATGATTGGCTACTTAGGTAGTGTGACGTTTAAGCGAGAAGGCATCCTTGAACAGGGGTTAGGAAACTTGATGAAAAAGATGGTTTCTGGTGAAGGAATGTCCCTGATGAAAATGGATGGTAGGGGACGAGTTTATTTGGCTGACACCGGTAAGCGTATCCATATTCTCAATCTCAATAATGAGACAATCTATGTCAACGGTAACGATGTTTTGGCAATGGAAGACTCAATTCAATGGGAAATCAAGCTAATGCGACGTGTCGCGGCGATGTTAGCTGGTGGACTATTTAATATGCGTTTGTCGGGTTCAGGAATGGTTGCAATTACAACACATTACGAACCCTTAGCGTTGGAAGTTAAACCAGATCTGCCCTTATTTTCTGATCCTAATGCAACTGTAGCTTGGTCAGGTTCGCTAGAACCCGAAGTTGTTACTAACTTTACTATTGGCACTTTTTTAGGTCGTGGTAGTGGAGAAACTATTCAATTAAAGTTTCAAGGTACTGGTTGGGTTATTTTACAGCCTTACGAAGAAGTTTATTTACAACAAGCAAGCAGATAAAAAAGAGTTTTACTGATAAGTAAGAATTACTCCCAAAATAATCGTCAATTCAGCAACGCCATTATTTCTTCAAACTGCAAATTTCTGTAATTCCTGCCAACGCTGACTCACCAATTGCTGCATTGCCTGCACCACTTCGACAAGCTTAGGGCAAGCGATATCTGGCAAGTCCTCAAAATCCTGATTTTGATACTGAATCTGAGGCGCTAAACATTGCAATCCTGTCAAGTTTCTGCAACAATTTAACACACCTTTTCACGAAACATACCAAGCATCTGCATTTGTAGGGGCGCACAGCAGTACGCCCTACTATACTCTGTAGATGATCAATTGAAAGGTATTACAAGATTTGAGTTGCAAGACTCTTTTTTATTGCTAGTTAGTGCAGTTTGTACTAGCACATTTTCTGCCTTCTCAACCCGCCTCAAAACTCAATGCTTGTCCACGCACTTCTTTCTGTAACTGTCCCTTTTCATAAACCACTTGACCCCCCACAATAGTTATTACCGGATATCCCGTTAAATTCCAGCCTTCAAACGGACTCCAACCACATTTAGAGACAACTTCTTCCCGTAAAACTGGGTGATAATTTTCCAAATCTACTAATACCAAATCCGCATCATATCCAGGCTCAATTAAGCCTTTGTTGGGAATTTTATACGCCTTCGCTACCGCCGTAGACATCCAATTTGCCACCTGCGCCACACTGCAACGCCCTTGCATTGCTTGAGTCAACATCAATGGTAAAGAAGTCTCTACCCCAGGCATTCCTGATGGTGTATTGGGATAGCCTTTGGCTTTTTCTTCCAAAGTATGAGGTGCATGATCTGTGGCGATAAAATCAATCACACCATCTAGCAAAGCTTGCCAGAGAACTTCGTTATCATGAGGCGATCGCAATGGTGGATTCATCTGCGCTAATGTACCAATCTTTTCATAAGCACCAGTATTAAGAAGTAAGTGTTGAGGTGTCACCTCCGCCGTCACCCAACTCGGCTTATCGACTCGCAGTAATTCTGCTTCTTCGGCAGTAGATAAATGCAGAATGTGCAGTCGCCTTTGATACTTTTTCGATAACTTTAAGGCTAAAATAGTGGCATTAAGAGCCGCTTGATTGTCTTGAATTGTTGAATGAATCGCCGGGTCAGTAATACCAACAAATTCCTGCTTGCGCTGATTAATTCGGGCTTGGTCTTCGGCATGAACCGCAATTAAACGCTTACCTTTGGCAAAAATTGGCTCTAATTGTGCCTCATTGTTTACTAATAAATGACCATGTGCCGAACCCATAAAAATTTTAATTCCACAAGTTGGGTTAGCGTCCAAAATATCTGGCAAATTTTCAGGTGTTGCGCCGATAAAAAAGCCATAATTGACCAAACATTTGTCTGCCCCACGGCGTAACTTGTCATCTAACGCCGCTTGTGTAATCGTAAGAGGGCGTGTGTTGGGCATCTCCAAAAACGACGTAACGCCACCCTTAGCACAAGCACAACTGGCAGTAAACAGGTCTTCTTTGTGTTCCAG
>JBATUR010000085.1:0-56041 GCA_049671305.1 Coleofasciculaceae cyanobacterium | reverse complement strand
CTAAAGTCGCGGCGTTGCCTGTATGGAAGTCAGTAAATTGAGGCTGTTGGCGATCGCGTATATCACATTGCCAATTCACAAATTATTCACAGTTGACTGGTAAACTTGCTGCAATCAAACCCTCAAGCCTTGAGGGTTTTTGATTAAAGGCTTGATTACAGAGAATTAATTGTTGGAGTAAATAGGTAATGAAAGGGCGATCGCTTTTTGGATTGATGATGAGTTTAGGAATTTTCGGGGCTGGAGTATTAGCCAAACCGCAATCGACAATTGCTGAACCAGCACCGATATTTAAACCAATTCTCAGAGATATTCAAAATCAGCTTCCTAGAGGGATGGCAATGCGTTTGCCAGCTTCTTTAGAGCTTATTAACTTCCAGGGCAAGAGAATAACTATTTATCCAACTTTGGAACCTTCTAGAAGAGGTGAACTCAGAATTTCTTTAAACACCACACCTAATTGTCAAGCCCACTCTTGTCAATTTGGGTACATTGCGGCTTTCCAGCAAAATTCAAATAATTACCACCTTGGTTTACGCAGTCGTGGTGTTCCAATTACTTTAAGAAAAAACGTTAGTGGAGTATACGTTTATGTTGATATAAGAGGCGCTTCAACTACTCCTTACGCATTAGTTATATGGAATCAAAATAATCTCAGTTACTTGGTAAGTTTACCATTCAGCCCTGGGTTAAGTGTAGCTCAAAACAAGCAGCTAATTATTAACATTGCAACTTCAATGGCTAATGAACCTCTAATTAAAAGTACTAGGTAATCAAAATAGGAAGGACAATGTTTATGAAAAACACATCACTTTTTGGATTGATGGTGAGTTTAGCAGTTTTGGGCGTTGGTTCATTACCAGTTTCCGCTCAGTCTCAAAGATACCCAACAGATACAGAAATGCGGCAATTAACAAGAAGTTTCCATCGAGTGTCGTCGGGCTTTGGGGGGAGGACAATAGATAAACGACCTTTATCTAACATCCAAGCCATAGCCTCTTTCGCAAGAGATTGGTCAAGGATAGAGCCAGCAATAGCGCCTTTCTTTGGTAAGTGGTTGGGATTAGAGGAATCACTACATATTTTTCCTTCCAACGTTAGAGGTCGCGTATGTATTATTAATAGTTTCTTAAGCGAACCTTATGAGATTTTCAGTATAGGCTCTCTATCTAATGGTGAAATCCGCACGAGCGGTAATTTCGGTCGTGCAATAATTATTAAACAGGGAAATCGCCTGGGGTTAGCAGGTATTTACAAGAACGCTCCTAGTATTTCTGCTTTTGAGTTTCCAAGACCTCTAAAGTCACCCACAGACCAATCTTTTTTTGGTCTGTGGTACCTCAAACAACTAGATCTAAAATTATTCAACAATTTAAGGCTGCTGGTTGTACCGCTTCTCTGCCACAAAGTTCTCAGATTGCAGCAGGGCGATCGCAACAATCGACCCGATGTGTGAGATGGTCAACTTTTAGCCAAAGCTTAGGAATAAATAGGAGAGGTGGCCCATATCGAACTTTTAATGAGCTTCCTAATGGTTTTAAGCAAGGTTGCATATTCTTTCAAGACAACAATGCTATAGATGTTGCGTATGTTTTAAAGGATGGAATTCAACCTAGTGTCACACTTACAGATGGTCAGTTTAGCCTTGGCGGCGCACCAAGTTTTAGCAATGAGCAGTCAAAGCAGTTTGATGATTTGACTGCTCGCGGTCAAGCATTAATGATTACATGGCTGACGCCTACTAATGGATCGCTTCCCTATCTACGTTCAATTCCCAAGGATCGTGCTTTTATCAGAGATGACGGAATGGTTTGCTATGGGACAGTTTGTCTGAAATCAAGTGCTGTATCAAATCAACAACTATCCCAAATTCTAGAAGCTGGTCAGATTGCAACAGGGCGATCGCCTTCTTCAGGTCAACAGACTACCACAGCGCGATCGCCTTCTCCTGTACAAACTTACACAGATACCAGAGCATTAGGTATGGCACAGTTTTTGCAGGGAAAGCAAGAATTGATATCTGCTCAAGAGAAATTACAACGTGTAGGAAAACAACAGTATGACATAGTTGAAATTCCCAAATCAGATTTTTTGGAAGATAAATTTACAGATGTAGCCGAATCACCTGGAACATTTTTAGGGAAAAGAAATGATGTTAGTTATGCAGATTATCTAAAACTGAAGTTGAAGTTAAAGGCACAAGAAAAATCATGGAATGAGGGTATAAATATTGTTAAAGCAATAGAGCCATACAATAATAAGCTAAACAAAGATAATCGACAAGGTGGAAGAGAAGTATCCCAAAGAATCAGTTCCAACTTTAACGAATACTTTAATCGAGTAAGTGAACAGAACAAAAAACCATCTTTATCACTAGAAAGTATAGTCCGAGCCTTACCTTATGCCATTGAAGAAACTCGTATATCGAATATGAACTTAATTACAGGAGGATTTCAGACAGGAGGAAAACTAGCTTCTGTCTTTACAGACTTAGGAGGATTAGTTAAGCTTCTCAATTTGCCTGAACTGATTAAGCCTGAATCATTCCAATATGTTTCCACTGTAAAAGAAAAGTTAGGTAAGTTTAAAGAGGAGTTCTTGAAAGGTAATCAGGAAAAAGTTAATGACATTAATCTTGAAATAGCTAGTGAGACTATAAAATTAATTGATTCACAAGACCCAAAATTAATTCGTACGGCTGAAGCAATAGCAATTCGCTCTGAAGCAATGAACCTAATAGATCGAAATAATGTTCCTACAGCAATCTCAATTAACAGAAGTCCTAGATGGCTTTGATAAAACCTTTCTAACTACAGCCCAAGTTTCTTCTGCTGTTAAACTTATCACCTCAGCTTTGGCGTTTATAGCTCCAGGAAAACAAGCCGTTCGGACATTTGCCGACAAAGCAGATGCTGTTAATGCTCTCTTGTTTAATGCGCTTGAGTTTACTTACAAAGAAGATGTTCGTAAACAATATGAGCTGTTGAAAGCTTACAGCAACCGCAATCAAAAAATGATATCAGGATTATCCTCATTGATTGATTCCTCAGCCCAAGAGGTAGGACAATACTTAGTAAAAACCCGGACTGATGTAGTGACTCGCCGACCAGATGGCACAGTAGCCGTAAGTATTAAAGGCGTTGTGTCTCCACCGTAAGCAATAAAGAAGTCAGCCTGCTCTCGTCAGGCTTTATTTGTGTAGCCGCGACTTCAGTCGTCAGCGTTTAAATTGACTTGGGACGCGATCGCCAAAAAATATTACGGCGTTTTTTCCATGCTCAACACCCCGTCCTATTGCCAATCAACTTCTCAGGCTTATTTACCCCAAAAGCGATCGCCAATCCTCCCTATTTGGTTATCACACTTCAGTGATCCCACTTATTTAATTCGCTGATTTTGTATAATCAACCAGATACCTCCCAAACAAAAAAGCAATAGACAGGGGCATACTATCTATACCGATCGAGGGAGGGCAAGAGTTAGTTAGGCAAGAGAGCCTTGTAACTATTGCAAAATCTAACACTGAGGAAAGAGTCTATGAAAGTTAAATTCTTGTCAATATTCGCTGGAATAATTGCCACAGCCGCCGTCGCTGCGACTTCTTCACCAGCTTTCGCGCAAGCACCACCAGCTCCAGCCCCGGCTCAAGCACCAGCTCCAGCTCAAAACAGACCTCGTATTGTTTTCACTCAAGAACAACAAAGCAAATTTGAAAGCATCAAAACCCAAACGGTTGGTGAAATTGATGCAGTTCTTAATGGTGATCAAAAGAAACAGTTTGCCGCAGGTAGAGAAAATGGAGAAGGTTTGGGAGCGGTTCAAAATCTCTCAGATTCCCAAAAAAATAAAATTATGGGAATTCTCCAGGCTTTTAACTCAAAAATTGGCGACATCCTCACCGCTGAACAAAAGCAGCAAATTGAACAAAGTCAGCCTAGTCCTTCCGCTCAACCCCAGCGCTAATTAACAAGCAGGGGAGTTGTATATAGTTAGGCTTTCAATGTCAACTCCCCACTAGCAGCGCCTACGGTAGCTCAACCGATGTTGGTTTAGCGATGTGGGGCAAGCCCCAACCCAGCTTTTCTCGCAAAATTCGGAAATATTCTGGTCGTTTGAGACGAATAAAACGGGCAACATAAGGCGATCGCGCCATCTGTATTTGATCATCTGGCAACACATAACAAGCGGCATTCCCATCAACTACCATCACCAATTGATTAGGAGTTGCCGGAAAAATCTTCAAGACTTCACGATCAGAAAAAACCAACGCCCGTGATGCCAATGAATGAGGGCAAATTGGCACCAATTGCAACACAGGTACCCCAGGTGTCACCACAGGTCCCCCAGCACTCAAAGAATAAGCGGTCGAACCTGTTGGCGTAGAAACAATAATCCCATCAGCAGCAATATCCACTGGCGCATGATTACCAACGGTTATTTCAAAATGACACATACAGGTCAATGGTTCGCGGTGGATCACCATCTCATTTAAACCCAACGCTTCCCACCAAATACTGCCGTTGCGAATTACCTGCACTGAAAGCATCGTGCGGTCTTCAACTTGATACTCTCCCGCCATCACCTGTTCTAAGGCATAAGGAAGTTCATTCGTGTAAGCCTCGGTCAAAAAACCCATGTGACCAGTATTCACCGTCAGCAAGGGGATGCCAAAAGGCGCGACTTGGCGAAAAGCCGCCAAAACCGTACCATCGCCCCCCAGGACGATTGCAAATTGCATCTGCTCATCAAAACCTGGAGGTGCAAGCTTATCTATTGGTGTATGACAAATTGGCGAGTCGGGACGGGAATAACCAAGAATTCCGCCCTCG
Source organism: Coleofasciculaceae cyanobacterium (assembly GCA_049671305.1). GTDB lineage: Bacteria > Cyanobacteriota > Cyanobacteriia > Cyanobacteriales > Coleofasciculaceae > CADCTM01. The sequence goes on along the minus strand of JBATUR010000085.1, from coordinate 51,212 downwards.
CCAGTCGCCATGCAGACTTCCCAACCTGAACTACTCAGTTTGTCTTGCAACTCAGTAGCGATCCGACAAGCTGCCGGTTTCATGTCGTTGTATATGATGCCGATTTTGGGCACGCTCACCAGTCCGCCTTGGGCTCAAATGATCTGGAACAATTAGTGTCTTGTCTGAAGTAAAGAATAAGAATCGCCTAACTAACTTCACACATTCTTGCACTGCCTAACTACTGGTTAAAAGTACCAAGGGTAGTCACTCTCTTCAAGTTAGCTGTACCTTCTCTTGATAAAAATGCCTTGAACAAGAATGCCAGTATTTTTGCTTATCAGATAATTTTAGCGTTATATACCCTACATCGCTCTGACTCTGCCAAAAAGCCTGGCTAAGACTTGCTTTTAAATGGTGTTCTTTTCTTAGAGGATTTTTTGGCTTTGTTTTTCTCAAAGTCGATTTCTTTGAGCTTTTTCATAATCCGACCAAAGTATTCTTGTAGGTAGGATTCTAAGGTTGTGGTTTCTTTGGAGTCTAAGCCAAAGATTTCGTAAACCTCCTCCATTGGGGCATCCATTGCTTTACCCGTTGCCAATACTTCGGTAAAGGCAAGCCGGTCGGAAACATTCCAACCCCATTGAAAAAAGCGCACGACGCGACGCACTCCCCGCAAGAAGCCAAGGGGTAGTCGGGCAATTTTAGCATCTTTCCCTGACAAGCGCTCACACAAGCGGATGATTTCATAACCTCCCCAGGCACGAGTGCCGACAATGGGAAAGCTTTTGTTTTGAGTTTCGGAAACTTCAACGGCACGGACGGCAAATTTGGCAACGTCTTGAGTGTCCATATAGGCAATAGGAGAAGTGTCTCCAGTTAGCCAAACCGCCTGCCCGTCTAAAATGGGAATTGCATACTGACCAATTAAGCCTTGCAGAAAACCGCAGGGCTTTAAAATCGTGTAGTTTAATCCCGATTCTGCCAAGAAAATTTCTGTACACCGCTTGATTTCCATCAACGGCACATTGGGGAAATTTTCAGCATCCAAAATTGAAAAGAAAACAAACCGCTCCACACCTGCCTTTACCGCTGCTTGAATTAGCGCGACTTTGCCATCCCAGTCCACCTGTTTGATGGTTAGAGAATCTGTGGGTCGAGATGTAGCAGCATCGATGACGGCTGTAATGCCTTCAAGGACGCGCGGTAGGGTTTCTGGCGCACAGAGGTCGCCTTGGACGATTTCAGCGCCCCATTCTTTTAAAAAGGTTGCTTTTCTAGCATTGCGGACTAAACAACGTACTTGATGGCCCTCGTCTATGGCGCGACGGACCACCTGCCTTCCTAGGGTGCCAGTTGCACCAACGACCAACAAGTTCATCAAGGATTTTTAGTAAAGAATCTTAAACTTTCTACAAGATCTTATCAGAAATCTGGTGTCAATCTAAAAGAAAAGTAAATAAACCTGCCGATTTATGAGTAAAACGGGTTGCCTCTCTTCCGTGGCAATTGCCTGAAAATGTCTCAGAGGCGGGTTTTTGGTAGAGGGGACGGGGAGTAGAAAAAAATAATTTCTTTTTGCTTTCCCAGTCCTCTGTCGTTACCAAAATCACGATATTAGATTTCTTCTTCTTCGCCGCCTTGGATTTTCAGCAATAAGAAACCTAATACCAAACCTACGGGTATTAGGGTAAAGCATAAAATGGCGGGTGTCAGTATTTCTGGGTTCATGGTTTTGTCTCTTTGAAATGCGTGAGTGCGATCGCCTTGGGGCAATTGCTAAAAATGTTAATCAATCTAAGATTAGCCTTTAGTCTCTTTTTACTCAATCTTTGCAAAAAACGTTACCAATAGTTGTAGGGATACCAAGTCGGGGGAAGTCGCCAAAAATGAAGACCAACACAAGTTTCTTTACACAAATCAAATCTCTACCGCGTCGTCCTCGGTTAGCGCTAACGTTGGGTGATCCGGCGGGAATTGGTCCGGAGGTGGTTCTTAAGGCTTTGGCGTCGGCAGGGGATGATTGTGAAATTACGGTGATCGGCTCGGCTTCGCTTTTGGATGCGGCTTATACTCAGTTGCGGCAGGTTCTTGGAAGTGATCAAATAGCTGCTGTTGATAGTTTCTCGCTGCTTGATGTTGAGTTAGATTCCTCTGTGGTGCGTCAAATTACCACAGGATCGGGAAATGCGGCAAGTGGGGAAGCGAGTTTTGCTTATTTGCAAAAAGCGATCGCTTGTACATTAAATGGTGAGTTTGATGGCATCGTCACCGCACCTATTGCCAAATCATTATGGAAAGCGGCAGGGCATAATTATCCTGGTCAAACGGAAGTCTTGGCAGAAGCTGGCGGCGTGGAGAAATTTGGGATGTTATTTGTCGCACAGTCGCCTCATAGCGGTTGGTTGCTGCGAACTCTTTTGGCTACCACACATATTCCCTTACGTCAAGTCCCAGATGCGCTGACGCCTGAGTTGATGACGGCAAAGCTTGAGTTGTTGGTAGAATGCTTGGAGAGTGATTTTGGACTCTTAACGCCACGAATTGCCATCTCTGGCTTAAATCCTCACAGCGGCGAACAAGGTCAACTCGGTCATGAAGAACAAGACTGGCTAATTCCTTGGTTAGAAGCAGAACGTCTGAAACGTCCGCAGTTGCAGCTAACAGGTCCGGTGCCGCCTGATACACTTTGGGTTAAACCAGCTCAAGCTTGGTATGGCAACGTGCCAAAAATTGAGGCTCATGATGCTTATTTGGCACTGTATCACGACCAAGGCTTGATTCCTGTTAAATTGATGGCGTTTGATCGAGCTATTAATACAACTATTGGTTTACCTTTTGTGCGGACTTCTCCTGATCACGGCACTGCCTTTGATATTGCAGGCAAAGGCGTTGCTAATGCCATTAGTATGAAAGCGGCGATACAATTAGGCGCTCAATTGGTGAATCAAAGAAAGGCAGAAAATCGGTAAGACGAAATACGGCTGTATTACAGTTTGGTGTTATTAATTAGGTCACTTTAACTGCGGTCAAGAAAATCGGTAAGCCTGATTACGACTGTATTACAGCTCAATCAAAAGAGATAACTCTTAGGGCTAATCTTAAGCAAATCTTTTGATTAAGATTAGGGTAAATAACTTATAACTAAAGATAGATTTTATTACAGATGTATGACAGTCAAAGTCAATACATATAATAACAAGCCCTTCTGAGTAAAGTTTATTAAACATGAATTCACCCTGGCAAAATCCGCTACCTATAGATGACCATACAACTCGCCAGGTTGTGGTTTACTTTCATAGTGATTTTTGGATTCCTATTAATTGTTTCGGTTTGAGTGAAGCAATTGCTTTATATCGCAAGGCTTTGCAGCGAGGTAAAGAGCTTTTTGTGTTTCCTCCTGGTTTAAATTTGGAAACTCAAAATATTCTTTTACCAGAAACTATAATATGGCAAAAAGAATAAATATAATTGTAAAAATTTGCCTCGAACTTTTGGGCATGGAATTAAAGACTATTAGTTGGCTTTATCCCAGTACCCGCTTCCAAACACTTTTCACTAAAGCTTCTTCGTCAGCAGAATTGTGAGGCTTTTTTAGCAAAGGCGCTACTTTACGTGCTGTTTCGGGTAGTACGCCTGCCCGAATCAAATTACGTTCACAAATGTATTCTTGAATGGGGTTTCTATCTTGGGCAATACGCTGTAAATATTCTTCGTCAGATATAGCCAAATGTAAAATTTCAGGCATGATTATTACTCCTTATAAATCTTTTGATATTTACACTTGTAGTTAGCAACGCTAAAACTCATTTGAGTAGGTTGGTAACTGTACAGGTTTTAATATAAATTGTGCTTTTCATAACATAATGTTGATATTTTTTGAGCTTTTTTACCTCCAAAAATAGTTTAAAGTTAGTCTGATTGATGTCAGACTAAATATAAAATAACCTCTCATGAAATTATAACCTCTATCTTTAGAGGTAGCTAAAATAATTGCCAATCTAATTCTTATTCAATAGGTATTTATCTTGTTAGTAAATAATTCTTAAGATTGAATTAAGCAAAAATGTTAACAGCAAGCAACTAATTAGCTAGCTTTGGGGTTGAGGTCAATCATTTGCTTGGTAGTATATGTACCCACTGGTGACCAAAGCAAATAAGGCAGTAATAAAAGAGCAGCTTGACCAGAAATAGTTGAAACTATCAAAGTTAGAATAATTCCTAAAATTACACCTAGACCACCTAAAATAGTACCAATTGTCAAACTATGCAATCTTACTGTTGCTGGAATATAGGCAACTGTAACAACTTCTAGTATTAAATAAACGGCTAATAGTAACCAAGTTTTGAGACTGCCTGGTTCATGTTCCCAAATCAAATTAGCTGACCAAGCACCGCAGGTAAAAACTACCGTCCAAATTAAAGGAATAGCTGGTTCAAAAAATAGCCAGTTTGGTCTGTCTAAACGTGCAACCCAAGGTATATCACGCGGTCTAATCAAAAAACTGCCAAAAGCAACTAATAATGTTACTGCTCCAATTACCATCCAAGCTTTGATCATCGTCTTTAGTTTTACAAAAGTGATTGAACATTCAAAATAATAGTTTGTTCTAATAATTTTGTTAAATTAAGTAAGGAATTTCCTCACTCTTTAGAGTGAAAGATGGGTAGTTTAGCTTTCTTTCGTAGCAAAAGTTTTGCGAAAGATTCCTTGCAGAAAGCCAGGAAATAAACGATAAACTGTTTTTGAAAAATTTGCAGAACCTACCATTACTTCAGATTTTTGATATTGCACCGCCTTCCAAATTGCTTTAGCTACATCCTCCGGTTTTTCTATTACGGGCATCTTAACGGCTTTTTCTAATAATTCGCGACGGTTTTGAGCGTCCTGTTCATCTTTGCCCCGAAAGATGGCTCTTTCCATTAAGTCACTTTTGATAAAACTGGGATGAACTGCACATACTTGAATACCTTTAGGATGTAATTCTGCGTGCAATGATTCTGTTAGTCCGGTAACAGCATACTTGCTGGTTGTGTAAGGAACTTGGTAAGAAATTGGTACTTTACCTGCGATGGAACCAACATTAACAATTGTTCCTTTTCCAGTTTTTAAGAAATGAGGTAGGATAGCATTGATAGTGTGGATATAACCCCAAAGATTAGTATCAATAATTTGATGCCAATCGCTCAAATCACAATCTTCTACTGACCCTAAAAGATAAACTCCGGCATTATTAATCAGCACATCGATAGAGCCATAATGAGCAAGTGCAGTTTCGATTAAGTTATTTACCTGATCCGGATCTTTTACATCTGTAGAGATAGCAATAGCATCACAACCGAGTGCTCTAACTTCTTCAGCTAAAGCTTCTAAACGAGCAATTTGTCGCGCTGCTAGAACAAGATTGTAGCCTTTTTCAGCAAATAAGAGAGTTGTTGCTCTACCGATGCCTTGGGAAGCGCCTGTAATTAATACTGTGTTAGCCATATCATCATCAGTAAGTCATCTGTTTTCTAATTTTCTTGAAACAAAGTTAAAAAATCCTCTAACTTTTGTTAGACATTAGCTATTTTTCATTGTTAATATTGAAACGACAACTAATCCCAAACCCTACTACCCTTTAACTCCACTCCCCGCATCCGTGGGCACAATATACCGTTGCAAAAATAAGAATAATAACAAAATCGGAGCAATTGAAATTACCGAACCTGCCGCAATTAAACGCCAATCTAAAGAAAACGTACCAGCCAGATTAGCCACACCCAAAGGTAAGGTATAATATTCCGGTCTATCTAACACAATCAGGGGCCAAAGAAAGTCACTCCAAGAACCAATAAAAACAAAAATTGCTAAGGTTACCAAAGCCGGACGAATCGCAGGTAACATAATATTCCACCACAAACCTAATTCAGAACAACCATCCATTCGTGCTGCTTCTTCCAATTCTTTTGGCACTCCCATGAAAGCTTGCCGCAGCAAAAAAATGCCAAAAGCTGAGGCAATGTCCGGAAAAATAACGCCAAGATAGCTATTTTTAAAACCCAACTGTACAATCAAAATATATAAAGGAATCATCACGATTTGGAAAGGAATCATGATTGTAGAAATCACAGCAGCAAAAATCAACTCTTTGCCTTGAAAATCTAACCGCGCCAAAGGGTAAGCTGCTAAAGAACAAAAAAGTAAATTTAAACTAACAGCAAGGCTAGCAACAATAATACTATTAAATAAATACTGCCCGAAAGGATTATTTTTCCAGACGGTAACAAAATTTTGCCCAGTTGGTTTGGTTGGAAATAGTTGCGGCGGGAATTGAAAGATGTCTTCTGCAGGAGATTTGAAAGAAGTGCTGATCAGCCATAATAAAGGAAACAGCATCACAAAGGCGATGCTCAAAAGCAGCACATACATCCCAAAAATTCGCCACGCAGGTTGTTGATTAAAGCTTGGCTCGGCAATTTTGAATTTCATTCACTAATTATTACTCCGTCGCTACTTCTACTTGCTAATTTATTGTGTCATCCTCAAGCCACTTTCTGTACAAACGCCGTGCAATTTCACATCCCAATTATCTACAGGTAACTCAGCTAAATCAGCTAATTTAAAGACAATACCAATAGTTGGTTTCGCTGCCCATTCAGGTAAACTCAACATTCTGTCATAAAAACCACCCCCGTAACCTAAGCGATATCCTGATTTGTCGCAGGCAACAGCAGGAACTAAAATTAAGTCAACATCATTAGGCTGCAATCGGGTCGAATCAGCTTTAGGTTCAAAAATGCCATAATCACCCTTTTGCAAGTCTTGACCGGGCTTCCAGCTATGCCATAGTAGAGATTTGGCAACACATCTAGGAAAGCCCCAAAGCTTTTGAGACTCATTAAATAACAAGCTCAGATCTGGTTCTTGTCTAACACTAAAATAAGCCAGAATAGTTTGAGCTTGACAAAATTGGAGTGAGGTTTGGAGATGCTCACAAATGCGATCGCTTTTTTGGCGCCATATCTCTTCTGGCAACGACTGTCTGGTTTTGAGCAGCGATCGACGTAATTTGGCTTTATTCATCTCATCATTAGCAGACACAAATTTAACAGTTTGAGCAAATAATATCAAGAATTTAATAATTAACTAATTGCCAATTATTAGAATCATTTAACTGATTGCCAAAGCCTCTGGTAATTAACCAAATAGCAGTTCGAGTCCTCAAGTTAGTTTTAACTAAATGATATCCTGGCTTCGCTTGTATTCCTTCAAAACTAGTTCCCACACTATAAGCTCCGCCACAAAAAGTTCCTAGTCCCGGTATACTTAATACCATGATTTTTGCTGTATAATCTTCCATCGGTAACATAAAAACACCCTGGACATTATGCCGTCCTTCCCAAGGTTTTATTATGAGCTTATAAGGAGTTATTTTAGTTTCTTGTTCATTTAGATTGACAGCAATTTCTTGTGGACAACTTGATTTATTCAATGCTAACTTATTTATTTTTACAAAAGCAAACCTAGTCACAAATAGTGATGCTATCATCAAAACTAAACTTGCCGTGATTCTTCGTTTCATATTCTGAGTCTGGCTAAATCAAAAGTTGATATTTAGTTCACAAGCGCCAGTCTTTTTTAATTAAATTAGGCTTGGTAAATCGAATCTAACATTTCTTTTTGAAGGAAAAAAGCCAAATATAAATTTGCCTTCTTCCTATTTTTTTTACTAAATATTCAACCAATGTTTTAGAGTCCTAACTGCTCCTGTGCCTGTTTGCGGAGCTTGATCACTTTTGGGTTATCTGGCTTCAGTTGCAGCGACTTATTTAAAGAAGAAACCGCCTTCTCAATGCGTCCCATATTCAACTCAGCTTCACCGCGAACCGCCCAAGCTTCAGCCGAATTACGATTAAGATCGATCGCCCTTTCCAAGGCAATTAACGCTTCTTCAGAACGTCCATAACCCTGAAGTGAAATGCCATAACTTAACCAACCTTCCATAAAATCTGGCTTGATGCGAGTTACTTCCTCGTAAAGTTGTAGCGCTTGCAAGGTCAGTTTTTGCTTGTCAAAAGCTTGCGCCTTACTCCACAATGCCTCTGCATAATCAGGATTAATATCAAGAGCATCATTACAAGAAACCACCGCTTCCGCAGGCTTATTGAGCTTATTTAAAGTGTAACAACGACCCCAATATGCCTTTGCCACTTTGGGTTTAAGAGCGATCGCTTGATCGTATTTGGCAAGTGCTTGGCTAAAATCTCCCGCTTTACGAAAACCTTCAGCTTCGTCTAAAAGTTCCGTAGCGCTTAGTTTACGAGGTGAAGCAACCGGACTAGGAGTTGTCGCAACTATGGGACTTTTGGCAGGTATCTCCACAGGATTTACCATCGAAGCAAAAAAATGCTGAGGTAACAAGTTTTTCCCAATCAAAATTGCTGCTCCCGTCGCCAAAACTCCCGAAACCCCAGAAACTATCCATAATTTAGTAGATACAAACTTGCGTTCTTTTAACTCCGAAGTAGCTGAAGTTACTTCTAGGTTTGTCGGTGTTTGGATCGGTTCTGACTCTGACAAAGGTGAAGTATTAGCTGTTGGGTTCACCTCAACATCTATTTCAGTTGCAGCCGAAGGATCTACAGGTGTCCAAGGATTTGTAACTAATATTTCACTATCTATAGTTGTTTCAGTTTGGTATTGATATTTATCTTTAACTTCGTAGGGTAAAGGTTGGTATGGCGGTACAGACTCCAAAAGTTCTGGAGGTAGATGATTAATTGCGAGGAGTGCATCCGAAGCTGTGGGATAGCGGTCGCGAAAATCATAGCGAATCATTTGATCAAGAATATCTGCCAATTCTGAACTAATATTGTCCGCCTGTTCACGCCATTCAATTTCCCCCGTACTGAGGTTTTCTTTGAGGCGCTTGGGGTGAACTCCTACCAAAGCTTGAATTGCCAACATCCCCACCGCATAAACATCACTACTAAAGCGAGGAGAACCTGCAAGCTGTTCGTTGGGCATATAGCCCTGAGTACCAATAGAAACAGTTATATTCGTCTGATGTTCAGGATTAGCGATTTGGGTACTAAGCTTAACAGCACCAAAATCAATCAGTACAATTTTGCCATCACAGCGACGGCGCATCAAGTTAGGCGGCTTGATATCGCGGTGAATCACCTGTTGCTCATGGACAAAAGCCAAGATTTCCAGGATATCTTGCAAAAGTCCAATTACCTGACCTTCCGACCAAATCACACCACCTGTCAGTTCATGAGTTAGGGGTTCCCCTTCAACTAATTCTTGTGCCAAATAAAATTCTTGATTGTGCTCAAAATGCGCCAATAAACGAGGAATTTGGTCATGATCTCCCAGTTGATACAAAACTTTTGCTTCTGTATCAAAAAGGCGTCTTGCCATCGAAAGTGTGCCATCTTCTTTCGTTTGAGGTTTGAGATGTTTAACAACACATTGAGGATGATCTGGCAAATGCAAATCCTCTGCTAGAAACGTTTGACCAAACCCGCCTGCTCCTAGCTGGCTGATGATTTTGTAGCGTCCGCCCAAGGGTTCAGCTTCAGTCATTGCTCTAGCTTCCAGTAGTTTGTTCCCACTCAAGGTTGCGATCGCACCTATCGAAAAAAGTTTCCCCTGTACTATTAAACCGATAAAGTGACAATTAAGTTTCAGATGTCAGCTATTCTTTGTGTTAGCCATAACTAACCAAGAGCAACCAAAAAAGCTAAACCAATTTCTAATTGTACTGACTGTTGCTTTTGAGGAGAGGTTCCACAAGAAGCGTATAAATAGCATAATTTGGCTTTTTTGGCAAGTTCACCCTGTTGTTGCATCGCCAGGATCGCCTCTGAACCTTTTCCCCGCACCCAAATTAGTCTAGTCTTGTCAAGAGTCCATATAGCATATAGCAACTTTGTATCGGTAGCAGCAGCAGCCTGGTCGCCCTGGTTGTAACCTGATAAAAGGAATACTGTTTGACCAGATCCTAGAGGCACTCACAAATTTGCTCATGCTTGTACCAGCTTCAACATCAGGACGCATCACTAATACCACCCGACTAACATTCTAAGGGCTAGTCACCGGTTCAACTATATGGTTCTGTATCCTACAACATAGAGATTGAGGTTCCCCAGGTAGATAGCAGTATAAATGTCCCCTCCTGCAAGTCTAACTCTTGGCACAGGCGGCGTCTTTTATACTTTGAAGTTAAAATCATCAGATGTCAGATCATGCTAGCAAGAAGAAGGTTTCCACGGAACAAAAAGCTATTTAATGGCAAGACAAACCAACAAAAGCCAGATTGACATTAGTCTTTAACAGGGCGTTGGTTAAACTATCCCGCCTTGATGTCAACTTAAGCGCAAAATCTCTAACTAATGCCTAATTAATCGGTGCATGGCTCAGTCTATGTAAAGAGGTAATGCCATTGCTTACAGGTTTAGAATTAGCGAAAAAATTTAGCCCAAACAGTCAGAAATCTTGAGCACTACTGGGTTAAAGGACAAAAATAGGAGTTTTGTCATTGGCTAAGAGTGTTAAAACCAATGGTATTACACTGCATCCTCTCAGGAAGGAAATTCAAGCATACTGCTCAACAACTCATTTTACCAGCCAATCAGGAGAAATTAATCCATGCCGAAGAGTCAAGCCCAGTTAAGAAACGACGCTATCCCCCAAACTCTCAATGCTTATGATCCAAATGTGTTCCCAGCTTTTTCGGAAGCATTGAATACTTATTTTCCAGGGGCAATACCGATGAATAAGTATATGAGAAAGACTTTTCAAAAGTTGAGTGCCTATGATTTTTCTGACGAAAATACGATGGGAATGATCGCTGTTTGTCGTGATGAAATCGCTGAAGCTTTATTTATAGAAGTAATTCGCTATTGGGGAAAAACTTTTAATTGCTGCAGTTTAGCTGGCTTTGTGATGATGGGAAAAACGGGTTTAGCAGCGGCAACTGATCATACTCCAATTGTTGATGGTTTGCGTCGTTTTACCTTCTATGCCATGCCTCACGTTGCTATTTCTAGATATGGTGAGGTTGGTAAACTTTATCGCGATGGTCTTCAAAACGCTTCTCATGCTTGTGGGGCACTAGAAAAAGTTGTAGAGGAATTAGCTCGTGGTCATCTTAAACTAGAAATGGATATGCAGGATATTGAACAAACTATCATCCGGCAGAAAATTCTTTCTACTATTACCTACGGAAATAAACCTAATTTAATCGAAATTACTAAATTGGCATCTAAAATTATTTCTAATGATGTAGAAAATCTCCTCAATACCCTTGACCAATCTGTATTTAAATATGCCGTCATGACCGGAATTCAAATACACGGACCATTAAATTCACATTGGATTTATCCTCAAGATTTTTATGTTGTAGGTTCTGATCTTGCTGATGGCAAAGAACATATTAGATTTTTTGAGGAATCTCAGAATTAAAATGGTAATTGCCAAGACAAAGCAGCTTACTAACAAGGTAAATTGTTGTAACTTCTAACTTTTAGTCATTTCAAGGTCAGAAACTTTTCTAACGCTGCTACCATCATGGGGGGCCAACGGCGGGTTGTTTTTACCCAGTTTAGGTTTCTATAACGTCCATCTAAACCGACAACCGCCGCCCAATTACTTTCTGCTTCTCCGACTTGTCCTTTTGCCCACAGTGCTGCTGTTAAGGCTGCCCGTACATCGGGAAATTGGGGATATTTACGGATAATATTACGCATGGTGCGTATGGCTTCCTCGGTTTGCCCTGTTTGATATAGTGCTAAGGCTAAGTTGGCACGGGCAAAGGCAAAATTTGGTGCTAACTTACTGGCGTTTTCATAATCTGCGATCGCTTGAGTCCATTTTCCTAAACCCGCTTCAGCATTTCCTAAGTTATTATATGCCATTGCATCATCGGGATTGATTGCCAACACTTGTTTGTAGTCAGCAATAGCTTCATCCCAGCGCCCCAAACCTTCTAAGGCTGTGCCGCGATTAAGATAAGGATCGGGCGCATTTGGTGCTAATTCAATTGCTTGATTAAAATCAGCGATCGCTTCTTTTAATTTATTCTGACTAACACGAGAATTACCGCGATTACTCCAACCTACTGGATTATCTGGCAAAATCTTAATCAACTCTGTCCAGTTGCCTTCTGCTGTGGGAAAGTCACCTTTTTGGGTATTGCTAAAGGCTTCTTGGCGAATTATATTAAACTGCTGCATCTGACTTTCTGTCAAATTTGGCATTTGTTGCGCCATCACAGGTGCCGCCGTCAACCAACCCCCACTAACCACAATTAGCAATGCACATAACCAACCTAAAATCAAGCGTTTCATAACTAAATATCAGAAAAAACTGAATTAACTCCAGTATCTAGAAAAATCAAATACCTACTCATAGCCTAAATGTTTTCGTGCTGCTACAGTTGCAACTCGACCGCGAGGAGTCCGATGCAAATAACCAATTTGTAGCAAATATGGCTCATAAACATCTTCAATGGTCTGAGAATCTTCACCTGTTGCCGCCGCTACCGCCTCCAAACCGACAGGACCACCATTAAACTGTTCAATCATCACACTTAACACCAATCTGTCTGTCCAATCTAAACCAATTCGGTCTACATTAAAGATTTCCAAGGCTTCATCCGCAAATTCTTGAGTTATCGGCGAGACATTTTTTACCTGAGAATAATCTCTTACCCGCTTTAGCAGTCGGTTAGCAATACGAGGTGTGCCACGAGCACGACGGGCAATTTCTTGGGCGCCTTCTGGAGTAATTGGCACTTGCAAAACCTCAGAAGTTCGATGCACAATTTGTGTTAGTTCGTCAAGTTCATAAAACCGCAGACGTTGAATTAAACCAAAGCGATCGCGTAAAGGTGAAGTCAAAGAACCCACACGAGTCGTTGCCCCGACTAAAGTAAACTTCGGCAAAGGAATACTGCGAATTTTTGCCGTTTGCCCTTTTCCCACCGTAATATCCAAACGATAATCTTCCATCGCCGGATATAACAATTCTTCCGTCATCCGTGACATCCGATGAATTTCATCAATAAATAAAACATCTCCTTCTTTTAAACTGCACAAAATGCCCATAATATCTCGTGGACGTTCCAAAGCAGGTGCAGCAGTAATTTTGCAATTAACTCCCATTTCTGTCGCCAAAATCAACGACATGGTAGTTTTGCCCAATCCTGGCGGACCGTATAATAACAAATGATCCATCGACTCATTACGAACTTTTGCCGCTTGAATGGCAATTGACAAAACCGCCTTTAAATCTTTTTGACCAATATAATCTGCCAAACGCTGCGGGCGGATGTTTTCTTCCTGGTTGCCCGTCTCGTCTGCCATAGCTGTTGCTAGCAGTAGTTCTTCTGGCGTCTCTTTTTTGCGAAAATTATCACGACGCCCTTTAGATTGTTTAGCTTTTTGAGTTGGTTTTTCAGTCAGTTGCTCTTTTTCAAGCTTGCCGCTTTTTTGAGCTTGTTTTTCAAAATGTGTTCTATCTATTGCCATAATTAAAGATTACTCATTGGTCACATTGGTTATTGTTCAAGAGTTATAAACTATAAATTTTATTAGTCATACTCATCGCTTTGGTGGGGAGACTATCAGCACTAACGACCAAGGACAAAAATAAATGCTAGCTAAACGAATTTTACCTTGCCTGGATGTGAAGAGTGGGCGAGTTGTGAAGGGTGTCAATTTTGTTAACCTTCAGGATGCTGGTGATCCTGTGGAGTTAGCAAAAGCTTATAACGAGGCAGGTGCTGATGAGTTGGTGTTTTTGGATATTACCGCAACTCACGAAGACCGAGATATTATTGTCGATGTTGTCTATCGTACTGCGGATCAAGTCTTTATTCCTTTGACTGTTGGTGGAGGCATCCAATCCTTAGAGAGTATTAAATTATTGTTAAGGGCTGGTGCGGATAAAATCAGTTTAAATTCAGCAGCGGTAAGAAATCCCGACTTAATTAATCAGGCAAGCGATCGCTTTGGTAACCAGTGTATCGTCATTGCCATTGATGCACGACGACGCCAAGATCTTACTAACCCTGGGTGGGATGTTTTTGTGCGAGGGGGACGGGAAAATACCGGCAAAGACGCCATACAGTGGGCAAAAGAAGTGGCAGGGCGTGGCGCGGGAGAACTTTTGCTAACAAGTATGGATGCAGATGGAACCAAGGCAGGATATGATTTAGAGCTAACTCGTGCTATTGCAGAACAAGTCCAAATTCCGGTTATTGCTTCCGGTGGCGCAGGCAATTGTCAACATATTTACGAGGCATTAACTGAAGGGAAAGCGGAAGCGGCATTGCTTGCCTCGCTGTTACATTATGGCGAATTAACGGTTGCAGAAATCAAAACTTATCTAGCCAAGCAGCAAGTTCCTGTACGAATGTTTTAAGGTAACTTAACTTTTCCTCAACAAAACCATTAATTTTCGTGATGGAATGATGCTTGCATAAACGATATCTAGCAATCACAGCGGTTGCTAGAATAGACTTGCTATTACAATTTGTAACTTATGTTAATTGCTATTTTAATATTAGATGTTGCTTTAGTGGCTTGGTCGCTGCACTTGATGCAGCAATCTGTCGATACGCAACAGTTTTCCCTAATGCTAGCTGGCACACTGGTGGCAATGTCAGCAGCAGCCATGTTAGTTGTCTATTTTTTAATGGGTAGTTATGTCGGCTATCTTGGTCAAATGACCCAAGCTCAACGCCCATTTTGAGCATAACTTATGAGAATAGGTAGGAAATCTTGCTTGGTAGACCAAATAATCCCATGATGACTTGACTTCCTATTCAGATCAAGGCATTATGGATAACGCGGTAAGGGGTTATAGCTCAGTTGGTAGAGCACCTCAATGGCATTGAGGGGGTCAGCGGTTCGAATCCGCTTAGCTCCATATAAAAATAAAATATAGATTAACCTATTTCGTGTATTTGAATTTAGGATGAGCAGCAATCCAACTGAATGGTGAAATTCAGGTATGCTGATCAAAATAAGTATCATTTATCTGAATTAGTTGAGATGTCGATTCTCAAGATATTGGCTACATTGAAGGCTAACGATGATCGCCAAAAATGCTATAGAGATGAGTCATGAGCAGCCGTAACTAAAGAGCCGCTTCGCTGCTTGCCATTGGACAAAAAGTCATCACCTCCACACTTACTCAAACTCTTCGAGAGACTACCGCTATGCAGCCGGAACAACAACAGCGAATCATGGGTTACTTTATTGAGGAGGCAAAAGACCATCTCAATACTATTGAGCAAGGTTTGCTGAGTCTGCAAAGTACCATCGAAGACACGGAAATGATGAACGAAGTCTTCCGTGCTGCCCACTCGGTCAAAGGTGGAGCAGGAATGTTAGGAATTAATAGTATCCATAAAACTGCCCATCGCTTAGAAGACTACTTAAAATTTTTGCAAGAGTCGCCAGTCAAAGTAGACTCCAAACTAGAAACACTATTTTTACAAGTATTTGATACCCTTGAGGGACTAGTAGAACAACTTCAGAGTCCCTTTGGTTTGACTGAGGAAACAGCGAGTGGCATGATGTCCGATGCCACGCCTGTTTTTGAACAACTTAATACACATTTAGAACAGTTAATCAGAAAAACCGTAAGAGCTGCCGTTTCAGGCAATAAAGCACCAAAGGCAGCTCATGGACTTGATGAAGCAGTTTTACAATCAGTAAACGTTCAATCTTCTGGGAAAGACGCCAACGTGTTGCCAGCAACCTTTAAAAGAGATGTTTTACTGCAGCTACGGGAGATGTTGCAAATATTTAAGCAACAAGACTTACCCGAACACCGCGAACAACTACAAGCCCATTGTCGTAGTTTAGAGTCTATTGGGGAGGCGGTATTGCCGGGCTGGAGCGAGTTGCTGGAAACATCCCGTTTAGCGATCGCTTCCTCTAATAATTCTTATCGTAAATTAGCTGGTTTGGTGATTAAAGAAATCAAACAAGCTCAAGAATTAGCACTGGCTAACCGAAGCGTGGAAATCGCTCCTAGTGCTCAACTCAAAGCAATGGTACCCGACGACGACGAACCGATTGAGCAATTAGAATCATCCGCAACAGACATTGAGCAAGACACAGCAAGCAATAACAACGGCAATTTTCAGGCAGCGACAAGCCAAAACTCAGAATCAGCAGTTTTGGAGGCTCCTTATGCCCAAGATATCGATCTGACTCCCGATTATTATACTAATCGCTCAACTTACGCTGAAGGCGCTACATCCCAAGCCTCTGAAATGAGCGATCCGGAAGTTGGCATTGCTGAACTAAATAGTTTAGCTGATATCTTTGAAGGTCAAACTCCCGATTTGGATCAAACCTGGCAAGAAGAAGAAGTTATTAACCTCAATGAGCAAGACGCCAACAACTCACTCGAAGACTTGAGTTTAGATGACTCAGGCGATTTGAATAACTTTGAATTTACCACAACCCAAACAGCCAACAATGAAGACCTTAATAACTGGGTTGAAGATGAGACAACAAATCAAAAATCATCACCGCCACTGCCAAGCACAACAAACAACACAAGACAAAATTTAGATTCTGATTTTTCTGACTTATTATTCGAGTCAGATAGTCCAGGGCAACGAATTATTGGCAATACAGAGGCGGATGAATTAAATAACTTATTTGGTGATAGTTTCTTTGAAGAAAATCAAGAAGCTGAAACTTTCGCAGATTTTGAATTTGATGAGCAAGGAATGTTGCTATCTTCAGATACTGGAATAGATGAAACACATTCCAACGGTTTAGATAACACAAACCAAGATGATTTGTTTGCCTTCACCAACCAAGACAGTGATAATGATGTGGCATTAGAAGATTTTAGCAGTGAGCAAAGCCTATTTGAAGCACTTGAAATCACGCCACCGTCAGAATTAAATAACGATTTGCTAGAATTTTCAACCAGCTCAACAGCACCAGAAGAAGAACTATGGTTGGGTGAGGAAGCGGCTGATTTTAGTCTAGAAGAATTGAGCTTTGATGATGCTGATAACTTAGATTTGTCTGGCAGTAGCGATGATTTTAATCTAGAAGATTTGTTAGACACTCAGTCGCAACCTACTGTTGATGATGCCGAGTCGGCACTTTTCTTTGAAGATGAGCCAGAAACTGATACCTCAGCCATAAACTTAGAAATAGATGAATTATGGAGTTTAGCAGAACCAGAAAGTCTGTTTAGCGAAGCGAATGGGGAGGATTTAGAGGCACTTATTGATAATTTTGAGGTTGAAGATAGCTCGGCTGATTTGTTCGATTTTGAGCAAGAAGATAACGCCTCAACTGACGATTTGTTGGCACCTCAATTATCGGCACAAACAACTACCTTTGACCAAAACAATTTTGACGAGTTATTCCCACAAACAACAGAAACTACAGATTTAGATGCTTTAACTTTTGAAGGTATCGATTTGGAGTCTTTAGAAGAGACAGAAATCTCAGATTTTGATGCCTTTAATAATTTCTTTGATGATGCGGCTGCCGAACCGACAAGTTTGGAAAGTTTGTCAGAGTTTGATGATTTTGCGCTAATTGATCAGGCAACTACAAATAGTGAGGAAGAGGTAACAGCAGAAAACGGACATTCTGAATTATTACCTCAGCAAGAAACTTCAGTATCAGCAGAATTGGACGTTGAAGCGACTGAAGAGGAAATTGATTTATCAGAATTTTTGTTTGAAAGCGCTGACACGGCACAAACAGAGCAAGTGGCAGTTGATGATCTAGATACGTTGTTGGAAGCAGAGGAGCTGGATTTTGAAGATGATTTGTTGGCTCAGGATGCCTCGCCACAGGTAGAAAATACCGAGACGACGAATGAGTTAGATAGTTTGTTGGAAACGGCAGACGCCACGGAAACCCCCGTGGATGAAGAGTGGGCAGATGATGTAGATGATTTGTTTAATTGGGACACTACAGACACCACAGAAAGTAGTGATGATTGGTTAAATGAAGCAACGGCGGCAAGTGCCGACTGGGAATTAGAGTCCGATCAGGAAACAGCTTCACAAAATTCAGAATTTGATGATTTAGAGGACTTACTGGCAGAAAGTCAGGTATTACCTGCACCGATGCACAGTAATCAGGATAATTTTTCAGAATTTGACGATTTAGAGGCATTACTGGGAGAGAGCAGTCAAAATGCCATATCAACAAATACCGACTTAGAAGGCTTTGATGACTTGGATGCCTTGTTAAATCTAGAGACACCAGCATCCACAAAAGCGCCGACTGCGGCTCAGAGTAATTTACCAGCCGCTTCTGTTGACGACTTTGGTGACCTGGAGCAACTGCTAGAACAGGCATATAAGACAATGGGAGGTCCCCCCAAACCAGCACCAGTTCAGGGGCAGCCCAAAGCCACGAGTCGCCCGCGTCCAAGGGTTTTTGAGCAGACGATGCGTGTGCCGGTCAAACACCTAGACAGCCTTAGCAATTTGGTAGGGGAATTGGTGGTAAACCGTAACAGCTTGGAGCAAGATCAAGAACGTCTGCGGCAGTTTTTGGATAATTTATCCCATCAGGTGTTAGCCCTAAGCGATGTGGGTTCGAGGATGCAGGATTTGTATGAGCGGAGTTTGCTGGAAAGTTCGCTGTTGGCAAGTCGTCATCCCTACCGTATCCAAAATAATTTCTTATCCGCATCGAGCAGCAACTTTGAATCGAGCAGCAACTCCGACAGCGTAGAATATGATCCCTTGGAGATGGATCGTTTTACCGGCTTCCACTTGCTGTCCCAAGAGATGATTGAATTGATTGTGCGGGTGCGGGAGTCGGCGTCGGATATTGAGTTTTTGGTAGATGAAACTGACCAAGTGGCGCGGATGTTGCGGCAGGTGACAACGCAACTGCAAGAAGGACTAACGCGATCGCGCATGGTTCCTTTTGCCCAAACTGCTGACCGCTTGCCCCGTGCTGTACGTGACATTTCCCAGAAGTTACGCAAAGAAGCCCAGTTGTATGTGGAAGGGCGGGAAACTTTGATCGACAAAATGATCCTAGAACACCTTTCTGACCCGATGACTCACCTGATTAATAATGCCCTGACTCATGGCATTGAGACGCCAGATATTCGTCGCGCTGCAGGGAAATCAGCCACAGGCAAAATCACCCTGAAAGCCTTCCACCAAGGCAACCAAACCGTGATTTCTGTCTCTGATGATGGAGCGGGGATCGATCCAGAACGAGTCAGGGCGAAGGCTGTAGAACGCCGCCTGATTTCTGCCGAGGATGCCAAAACCCTGAGTAATCTAGATTTGTACAACTTCTTATTCCATCCGGGTTTTACAACTAAAGATAAAGAAGATGAGTACGCAGGGCGCGGTGTCGGTATGGATGTAGTGCTGACCAGCATGAGCGAAATTCGCGGCACGGTTCATGTTGATTCGACACTGGGCAAAGGTACAACTTTTACGATTCGTCTACCTCTAACGTTGAGTATTTGTAAAGCCTTGTGCTGCCTGAGTGACCGGGCGCGGATTGCTTTTCCGATGGATGGGGTGGAAGATATGTTGGATATCCCAAGCGATCGCGTTCAACTCAATTCGGAAGGTCAAACCTGCATCAAATGGCGTGAGACTCTATTGCCGTTTCAATCTTTGTCTCAGTTACTAAAATACAATCGTCAACTCAGTCGCGGCACAGTCTATGGCGGCAAACGAGAAGATGACATGATTTCCATTGTCGTGCTCCGCAGCGCCGGGAACTTTATCGCCATTCAGGTAGATCAAGTATTAGGCGAACAGGAAATCGTGATCAAGCAACTGGAAGGACCAGCACCAAAACCGGTCGGCATTGCCGGAGCAACGGTTTTGGGAGATGGTCGTATTATGCCCATTGCTGATGTTTTGGAACTGATTGACTTGGCAATGGGACGCATTCGTAAAGATAATGTCAATACGCTATGGTCACACGGCGAGCAAGATGGGCTTCCAGAAGAGCCACATATTACCAAAACTGAACCGCTGGTTTTGATTGTTGATGACTCGATTACAGTTAGGGAATTACTCTCAATGACTTTTAATAAGTCGGGTTATCGAGTTGAACAAGCTCGTGATGGTCAAGAAGCCTGGGATAAACTGCGATCGGGTTTACCTTGTGATATCGTCTTCTGTGACATTGAAATGCCCAGAATGGATGGTTTAGAATTGCTGTCAAGATTGCAAAAAGACGAGACTTTATGCAATTTACCGATCGCGATGCTAACTTCTCGTGGTGCTGACCGACATCGGCAAATGGCATCACAATTGGGTGCAAATGGCTACTTCACCAAGCCTTATCTGGAAGAAGTGCTGCTAGAAGCGGCTCAACGGATGATTAAAGGTGAGGTACTTTTTGGCAGCAATAGTACTAGTAATGCTTGAGGTATGAGGCAGACATTGACAAAAAAACGCATTGAGCGACGACGTTTGGTTTTGTTTGTAACCGCGTCTTTATTGGGGATGACGATCCTCTCTTCACCATCTGCTTCAGCTAAAGAGGTAGAAATTAAGGTCGGAGTTGTACAGCGCTTTGGTGCCGGCACTACGGATCAATTAACCCTAAAAGCGACTCCAGGCGATCGCTTAACGGTGAGTTTTTTATCCGGCGATATGAAGCCTCAAAAGCTTTCCACGGAAAGCTTAAAGCTGGAGAGGACAATGCAACCCCTAGCGGAACCAAGTGTTGAGGAACGTCTTGTCCTCAGCACCCACTCAACTTTTGAAACCGCCGAAGATAGTGCCAACCAGTGGCGCAGTCGTGGTATTGATGTGGAAGTCGCACAACCAGATCGTTGGCAAGTTTGGGCAAAACGGGATGCCTACGCTACACCATTAGTTAGACGTTTATTGCTGCAAAATCTCCAGGCGAAAGGAGATCAAACCGCTTATCTTGATACAAAAGTTTTACAGCAAAAACCACGAGTATCATTTTTAGCCAACGGTTTTCGCTATAATCGCCAGCAATTAGAGATTTCCTCTCAGAAAAATCTGATTCAGGTGAGTCTAGGCAAAGATGACAAAAACCCGCGCCTCTATGGCGGTAGCTTGCGACTACAACCCAATGCCTACGGAACTTATACCTTAGTTAATCAAGTATCAATTGAAACTTATTTGCGGGGTGTCGTGCCTCACGAAATTGGCGCAAATGCTCCTTATGGCGCGGTAGAAGCACAGACAATTATTGCCCGAACTTATGCCTTGAGGAACCTGCGCCGTTTTGTTGCCGATAACTATGAGTTGTGTGCTGATACTCATTGCCAGGTTTATAAAGGACTGACGGGGACTGTGCCAATGGCGGATCAGGCGATCGCATCAACCAAAGGTAAGGTGTTGACTTACAATAACGAGCTCGTAGATGCCCTCTATTCTTCCACTACCGGGGGCGTGACGGCGCCTTTTGAGGATGTCTGGAATGGAACTGAGCGCCCTTACCTAAAAGCCGTGCTAGACTCACCAAATGCCGTTTGGGATTTGTCACAAAAGTCTTTGGCAGATGAGCAAAATTTCCGCCAATTTATTAACCTCAAACAAGGCTTTAATGAAACAGGCAGAGATTACTTCCGTTGGCGTTATGGGAGTACTTTGCCACAGATTACCAAATTTTTACAAGCTTATCTGCAAAAAAACCATCCTTACCTAGCTAATTTTAGCTCAATTGTGCAGATGCAGATCACCCAGCGATCGCCTTCAGGACGCATCCTAAAACTCGCTGTACAAACTGATAAAGGCGTTATTGAAATTGATAAAAACGAAGTCCGTAGCGCCTTTGAGCCGCCCTTGAGCACACTATTTTACCTAGAACCGATTACAGAAAACAAAGTCCTCAAGGGCTATGCTTTCGTTGGCGGTGGTTTTGGGCATGGCGTTGGTTTAAGTCAATACGGTTCCCATAATTTAGCTAAAATTGGTTGGTCTGGAGAAAAGATTTTGAGTTTTTACTATCCCGGCACTCAACTTCAACAGCTAAATAATTCAATTGTGTTTTGGAAACAACCTTCAGTAGTCGCAAATCAGCCGTTTGTCATTAAATGATCAACCTACCCTGATAATGAAGCAGGAACAAATAACCAATGTTCCTGCTTAAAAGCTTTTTTTGCTAGTCCTTTCAACGAAAATATTTAACGCTGACTGAGGACGAAAGATGGTTATTTAATGAACCAAGATTAGTACAACTCTTCTTCTTGGTGAGTCATGATTGTGCAATCAGATTTGGGGTAGGCGACACAAGTTAAGACATAGCCTGCCTCAATTTGATCGTCATCCAAGAAAGATTGATCAGACTGATCAATTTCACCTTCGGTGATTTTACCAGCACAGGTTGAGCAAGCGCCCGCACGACAAGAATAAGGCAAGTCGATACCTTGTTCTTCAGCAGCGTCAAGAATGTACTCGTCGTCTGGAACTTCAATTGTTGTGTTCAGACCTTCGGCTTCGTTTATTAACGTAACCTTGTAACTTGCCATAGGTGTCCTCTTTTGTTGATTAAAACGGCAGGTATAAAATCTCTAGTCAAGCGTACTTAAACACGAGCGTACTTTAGTCGAGTGTTCGCTTCATTTCTGATACTACGGGAAAAAGTTCAGGAGGTTGAGCAGGATTAGGAATGAAATGCTTAACTGAATATTAAATTAGTTATTCTTATATATCCCTTGGGTCATGAATGCAGGCAAATTTTCGCTTAATATGGCTCTCAAGTCACGTTTTGACAAGGGATGATTAATTTTTCGTCACGGTAAACTAGGCGGCTAAATTCTCTATAAATTAGCATTAGTTATCGTTATAGCTGCAACCAATGATTTGTTCTTAGATCTCCCTAGCTTATGACAAGATGACTTATTTTTGAGTATTTTCATCTATCCTGGTTTAGACTGACGACTCTAAAAGCGACAAATTTTGTAAGCAGTGACGCCGTGCCGCTTCTATAAACGCCTGAATATCCGCGTACTCTGTATTAAAAGCAGTTACCAAGCGCACCATAGACGAAGCTGCTGACTCCCAACGATAAAAGACAAAACCATCTGCAAGCAGACTTACAACAAGGGTTTCTGGCAACTCTAGAAAGATTTCATTTGCTTCAACTTGATGGCATAATTTTACCCCAGGCAAACCGACTAAACCTTGCACCAACATCTGTGCCATCAAGTTAGCATGACGGGCGTTAGTTAGCCACAAATCATCTTGAAGATATGCCGATAATTGTACCGACAAAAAGCGCATTTTTGAGAACAAATGTCCACTACGCTTACGACGATAACCGAAAGTTTTGGCTAAAGATTGATTGAAAAAGACTACCGCTTCTGCTGCCATTGCGCCATTTTTGGTAGCGCCAAAACACAGCACATCAACGCCTGCACGCCAGGTAAGATCAGCAGGAGAACAACCTAAACTTACTACTGCATTGGCAAAACGCGCCCCATCCATGTGTAGTAATAAATTATGGGCGTGTGTAATTTTGGCGATCGCTTGAATTTCCTCTAAACTGTAAACTGTCCCTGCCTCACTTGCCTGAGTAATGCTGACTACTGCCGATTGTACATGATGCACTACTCCTGCGCCAGCATTATTTAATACATTTGTCAAGGCTTCCGCCTGAATTTTACCAACAGCACCAGGAAGCGTTACCAACTTCGCCCCGCCCGTGTAAAATTCTGGGGCGCCACATTCATCAACATTAATATGTGATTGTTCATGACAGTAAATAGCACCAAATGGGGGCGTCATTACTGATAAAGCTAAGGCATTAGCAGCCGAACCTGTTGCCACAGGAAAAATTGTAACTTCAGTTTCAAATAATTCGTTAAATTGTTGTTCTAAGTGCAAAGTATATTGATCTGCACCATAAGGCATGGCGTTTCCCTCATTAGCAGTAGTTAACGCTGCCATAATTGCTGGTGAAATATTGGTGACATTATCGCTGGCAAAGTTCATTTAGCTAACAATATGATTTGGCACGTCTAGTTTACTCTCATTATCACAATTGTCGAATCACCAATGACTTTCTAGTTTGACTTTGTTGTACTTGTTCCAATAATGTTTCTAAACTTTTTGCTGGTTCTAAACAACTTAATCCTTGACAAACTAAGCCAATTGTATCATCAGGAAGATGGGTTTCTAACTGATAGATACTAGCAGGAAAATATTGAGTAATTAACGCTTTAAGTTGATGATGTTCAGAGCGAATTAGAGTACAATGTTGATACCAATCTAAAGCCGTAAATAAACTAGGGCAGCTTTGGGGAAATTTCATAACACTGCTAAAAGCTTGTAATGCTTGTTGAGCACGGTCAAAATGTTCTAAGTTTTCTGTTAATAGGGCAAGACGGACTAAATTGGCGATCGCAATTCCATTAGCTGAAGGTGTAGCATTATCAGCATAACTACGCTCTTTAACCAACAATTCCTGACTACCATCACTCTTTGCATTGTAGTATCCGCCTAACTCTTGACTCCACAGAAGCTGATCAAATTCAGCTTGCACTTTAAGAGCATTTTCGAGCCAATAACTTGTTGTTTCAGCTTCTGTCAAACTTGCCGAATGCAAATCTAACAACGCCTTAATAAACAAAGCATAATCTTCTGACTGTGCCATTACTGATGGTTGTCCATCATAATTAAGCCGATGAAAACGCCCATTTACCCATTGATTATCTAAAATAAACTTAGCAGCTTTTATTGCCAATTCCCCATAAGTTGGTTTTTGAAAAACAGCACTTGCTCTTGCTAAACCAGAAATCATCAAACTATTCCAGGCAACAATCATTTTGGTATCAGTTACTGGCGGAATTCGACCTTGCCAATTGCGGCTTTTTGCTTGATAATTATCTATGGCAGGCTGGAAAGTTTCTATGTCTTTTGGCGCGGCACCGTAACGCACTGCAAATAACTGAGCTAGTGCCGTTTCTAAGGCTTCATTTAAAGCTTCAGAATGACGACGCTGTAAAACATTTTTGCCTTCAAAATTACCTTGGGGTGTAATAGTAAATTCCGCTTGCAGTTGTGCTAATTGAGACGGAGTAAGTATAGACTCTAACTCTTGGTAACTCCAAACATAAAAAGCACCTTCCTCTGGCTCCGCAGCCGTTGGCGAGGTAAAATTATCAGCGTCTTGTGCGGCATAAAAGAAACCTTGAGGCGAAGTCATTTCTCGTTTTAGCCATTGCACTGTCAAAGCGATCGCTCTTTCAAACACGGGCTCTTGTATTCCGGCACTCCACAAATTCGCTAAATATTCAACAATTTGCCCATTATCATAAAGCATTTTTTCAAAGTGTGGGACTGTCCAAGTACCATCAACTGTATAGCGATGAAAACCACCCGCCACATGATCAAAAATGCCTCCCCTTGCCAAATCTAAACCTCGTTGCGCGACGGCAAGTTTAGCATCATAATTGGAATCAAAATCGAAGCGAGTACCACGCAATGCCAACTCAGCATAAGGCATCATCGGGAAACTTGGCCCATAACTACCGGAACTGACAACGCCTGTATTTGCCTCAACTCCCTGCTCTAATAAATCATCACTTAAAGCAAGGGAAGCTGACAACATTGTTGCCTGCTGTAAGTTATCCAAAATTTCGGCTTTAAAAGATTCTAACTTGGTCTTATCAACGTCATAAAAACGACGCACCGCTTGTAATACCTGTAAAAAGCCAGGGCGCCCATAACGAGGCTCGACAGGAAAGTAGGTGCCGCCGTAAAATGGTACTCGGTCATCAGGAGTTAGAAAAACATTCAAAGGCCAGCCACCTTGACCGGTCATCATCTGCAATGCTTGCATATAAATGCTATCAACATCTGGGCGTTCTTCCCGGTCTACCTTGATCGGTAAGAAATTAGCATTCATGTAGCTTGCGATCGCACTGTCAGAAAATGCCTCACCTTCCATCACCGTACACCAGTGGCAACTAGAATAACCAATAGATAAGAAAATTGGCAGATTATGTTCTCTTGCCTTATCAAGTGCCTCATCGCACCAAGACCACCAATCAATCGGATTTTCTGCGTGTTTGCGAAGATAGAGACTTTGAGACTGGGCAAGGCGATTAGTCATAGCAATTAGCGATTATTAAAACTGGGTAAATGCGCGACAATCTGTAGTTAAGGATACAGTTACTTTATTAAATTTATAAATATCTTGAATGAACAACAATATCTGAAGGTAGATATTATTCAATCTAATTAAAGATTATCTTTAGCTTTTTCATAAGCTTGCTTTTGCTCTGGAGTAGCAACTTGCAGACACTCATAATGAATATCCTCTAAACTTTTTAGATACTCTTGGTTTTTGGCTAAAATAGGATTGGCACGAGTTGAGGCAATTAAAGCCAGTTGTGCTCGTAATGGTAGTTGACGAAAAGCATTTAAACGGTTTTCTTTCATTAAATAGTGTTACTTTTATTCAAAGTATTAGTAAAGGCATTGACAGCTTCGGCAAATTGCTGATTCTGCTCCATTAAACCCATATGTCCGGCAGGTTTTAAAATATATAATTCTGATTGATCTAATTCTGCTTTCATGCGAATACTAGCACCAGGTATTGTAGCGCGATCGCAATTACCCACAATCAGTAATACTGGAATATTAATACTAGCAAGTGTTGCTGTTTCATCAAAGTCAAACATTGCCAAAGTTCCTCGTGCCACTACACCGGGCCAACTCTTGGCTGATAATAAAGTGGCAAAATGAAGTTGACCACGTGTTTCGCTACCCGTAAAGCCAGATAATTCGGTACTGAAATAGAGCATTCCATTCAAATAGCTTAACCAATTCATTAGCGAGACGACGGGAGCCAGCCAAATTGCTAAATGTAAAAGAGGTTCAAGCAGTGGTTTTTGGACAGTGCGTAAAAACTTGCTAAAAATCGAGGTTTTAACAGGATTAATATAGGTAGTATCAACTAGTATTAAACCCGCTACCCGCTGTCCTAAATGTTCTGGAAATAGCCGACAAAAAGTGAGGATACTCATGCCGCCTAAACTATGTCCCGCTATGATAGCAGGCTGATCGCCAACTAAGTCAAGCACTGCTTCCAAGTCACGGGCAAATTTTTCTAGAGAGTAGTCATTATTAGTTGGTGGAGTTGATTTTCCCAGTCCTGGCAAGTCCCAAACAATTACACGGAAGCGATCGCTTAACTGACGTTTAGCATAATACCACACCGTACTATTTGGTCCCCAGCCATGAACTAAAATCAACGGTTGACCATCTTCAGGACCATAAAACTCAACCTGTAATACACTACCATCTGGACGGCTCACACGCTGTACAGTCCCTGTACGCATAGACTTCGGCTCATCTTTTCCTGGGCGACGCAATAAAGGTAAGCTCAAAAAATGACCCGCAAATGACCAGAGAACAAGTGCCGCCCCGCCGTATAAATAGGACATTTTCAGCACTCCCTCATACCATTCATAAACAATATACAGCCCTCCTCCCAACAGACCAATTGATAAAAATCCCATCAGCCACATCAATAGGAAATTTAGGGGCATAAACAGCATGAGCTATAACCTAATAAATCGCATTTTCATTTCTAAAAGAGCCAAAATCAGTAAATAACTAAACTACCACAACTACTATTTCTTGATTGAACCTTGTCGAATGGGGCGTTTTCGTCAACTAGAGATACATTGTGATCTGGCTTGATGATCTTCCCTCAGTGTTTGTATTCTTAGTCACAGACACAATTCATCTAGTCTATAACTTTTGACTCACGAAATGACTATTCTCACTTTAAGCTTTAGAGAGAAAAACAAAAATTTAGGAATTTTTAGAATAAGTCATCTTGCCAATCAGCAAAGCAAGTAATAATGGCTTATTCAGCAACGCCTCTATTTTTTATTAGTAATAATGTAACCTTGATTAGCGAAGATAGAACTAATTACCGCCCATATCCCAATCGATGATCAATATGGCTCCTACCTTAAAATACGCTTACTTTCCTGGTTGTGTTGCTCAAGGCGCTTGCCGAGAACTTTATCAGTCTACCGCCGCCCTTACCCAAGCACTGGGAATTGAACTGCTGGAGCTGAAAAAAGCCGCCTGTTGTGGTTCTGGTACTTTTAAAGAAGATTCCCAATTGCTAGAAGATACCGTTAATGCCCGTAACATTGCCTTAGCGGAGCAACTGAATTTACCACTTTTGACTCATTGCAGTACTTGTCAAGGTGTGATCGGTCATGTGGATGAGCGCTTAAAAGAGTTTCAACAAACTGATAGCGCTTATGTGGAGCAGATTAATGGTTTGCTCAAAAAAGAAGGTTGCTCACCTTATCAAGGCAGCACAGAAGTCAAGCATTTACTCTGGGCATTGGTAACTGATTATGGTATAGAAGCGCTACAAGAAAAAGTAACTCGTAAGCTGAGTGGCTTAAAGTGTGCCGCGTTTTATGGCTGCTACCTGCTCAGGGCACAGAAGTCTATACCTTACGATGACCCCTTGCGACCAGAATCGATGGAAAATGTATTTAAAGCGGTTGGAGCCACACCTGTCTATTACCGAGGGCGGACTCAGTGCTGTGGCTGGCCCCTTTCTAGTTATGCAACTACGGAATCGTTCAAAATGGCAGGGGCGCATCTTCAGGAAGCACTTGATGCTGGTGCTGATTGTTTGGTTACGCCTTGTCCATTATGCCACCTCAATCTTGATTCTCGGCAACCGGAAGTAGAAAAGGTAATTGGGCGTCAGTTGGGTTTGCCCGTGCTACATTTGCCTCAATTAGTATCTTTAGCTTTGGGAATTAGTCCAGAGAAATTGGGTTTAGATCGGCACGTTGTGTCAACGAAATCGGTTTTGGAAAAGTTAGGGATCTAACAATGCACTAACTTTAGTTTTGAAGAGACTTTGTATAGAGTAGTTTCCAAATTTCCACATCTTTTCGTGTTTCTACCTTGTGGGAAGTCGAAATTACTCTTACTTCATTAAAAAATACTTCCGATTTTGGCAAATTAATTTTGGTGATTAACTCTTTCTTGATGTCTTCAGTTAGATGTTGATAAATCAGGCTTAAATGGGGATTAAGCGTAAATTTTGATGGTATTTTTGCACAACTACGCAGAGTTTCTGAAATTTGGCTTAGGGTTGAGCTTTGGTAAAACTGCACGAATAAACTTTTTGTGAATTCTTCTGTATATAAAACTTGCTCAACACTCAAGCTTAAGCTTTTAATTTCTTGTGTTGCTTGCTCAATAATACTTGGCAATTGCTCAAGTGCATATTCTCCAGAATAGATAGTTACATGAGGCGTGAAAGTTGGAGCATTGTATTCTTGTGCAAGAGTATCAATTATTTCCTGGAAATAAGCCAGATCTTCCCTGCCAGGAATTAACCAAAAGGAGATCTTATTGTTCAAAGAAAAAATCCTTTCTCTCCAAAGACTACAATTTGATCTAGCGACCTCATAATTAGTGTTAGGACTGGCATTATCATAATTGAGGTAATGGTACGATGAAGTTAACGCAGACGAGCTTGATAATTTCTCATGGTTGTGTTTTTCGTATATATAACTGATGGATATTTTAATTGTAGAGGATGAGCCGGAAATCGCTAAATTAATTCAAATGACTTTGGAAAGAGAAGGATTTTCTTGCCAGTCGTGTCGTGATGGACTTGCCGCTTTACAAGTATTTGCTAAACAACAACCGGATGTAATTCTTTTAGATTTAATGCTTCCGGGTTTAGATGGATTGGAAGTATGTGCCAGAATTAGACAAAAGCCTGGAGTTAAAGACCCTTACATTTTAATGTTAACAGCAAAAGGTGAGGAAATTGACCGGGTGATTGGTCTATCTACTGGTGCTGATGACTATTTAGTTAAGCCATTTAGTCCTACCGAATTAGTAGCAAGAGTTAGGGCATTATTGCGGCGTAGCTTGCGTCATGGCGGACAATTTTTAGTCTATCGTACTCAACATTTTGCTGTTGATGTTGATCAGCATACAGCGTCTCGTTTTTCCCCTGCCGGCGAGTCAGAAGAATTGGATTTGACAACTTTAGAATTTAATCTTTTATCAACATTTATTAGTCAACCAGGAAGAGTTTGGAATCGCACTCAGCTAATTGATAAACTTTGGGGCGATAACTTTTTTGGAGATGAAAGAGTTGTAGATACTCACGTAGCAAGGTTGCGGAAAAAGATTGAGCCAGATCCAGCAAATCCCACTTATATAAAAACGGTAATTGGTGTTGGTTACAAATTTGAAGACGAAAGCGATCGTTTAAAGTTATGAGTAAAGCTAGTTTCCGTCGAACCAAATCTTTGCCTTTAGCTTCACGGCTCTTTTTATCTCACCTTTTGGTAATGATTGTTGGGGTAGCTTCTTTAGTAATCATTGGCAAATTATCTTCTCCCCGTTTATTTGTTTTGCATCTACAACAATTAGAAGGTAGAAATGTTAGCTTACGTTATGCACGTGCCTACCTAATTAATGGATTTGAAACAGCCTGGAATCTCAGTACTTTTTGGTCAGTTATTGTTGGTGCAATGGCGGCAGGAGTACTAAGTTTTTGGGTTTCTAGGCGTATTATGCAGCCTTTAACTCAAATTAAACAAATTACTCAAAAGTTTGCAGCAGGTCAATTAGAGGCAAGATTACCACCGAGTGAAATTCCAGAAATTAACCAATTAGCTACTAGCTTTAATCGTATGGCAGCTAGCTTAGAAAATGTCGAACATCGTCGCCGAGAATTAGTAAGTGACCTCACTCACGAACTGCGAACACCCTTAACTGTGCTGCGCGGTTATTTAGAAGAACTTGCTGCTGATCGAATTGAAGCAACACCAGTAGTTTATCAACAACTTTCTAAAGAAACTAAACGTTTAGAACGTTTAATTAATGATTTACAAGAACTTTCTAAAGCAGAAGCTGGCTATTTACCAATTAAACTACAATCAGTTAATCTACATCCTTTGTTAGATTCTTTAGTACAAAAATTCTCTGACCAACTATTAGAAGATGGTCCATTTTTACACTTAGAATGTCCAGCGCAACTGCCAACTGTACGTGCTGATATTGACAGAGTAGAACAAGTATTAGTTAACCTCATTGGTAATGCTCTTACTTATACAAATAAAGGAGCAATTACTATCAAAGCTTGGTCAGAATTAGTTAGTACAAGTAATGCTTCATCTCGACTATGGATATCTGTAACTGATACCGGAATTGGCATTTCTCCAGAAGATTTGCCTCATGTTTTTGAGCGTTTTTGGCGTGCCGAAAAATCCCGAAATCAGCATACCGGGGGTACAGGTATTGGTTTAGCAATTAGTAAGCGGTTGATTGAACTTCAAGGTGGTCAAATTGAAGTAAAAAGTCAACTTTGTAAAGGAAGTACCTTTAAATTTTATCTACCTTTGGGTTAATTTTTTCTCTAGTACCTGAAAAAAAATCGACCATGCAACTTAAAGTTAAAGATAACATTGATTAACCTTAACAAAATTGACACAAATCAGTCATAAATTTGTCATAGCTATTTGTTAACTTAAAAATATATCAAACTGAAAAAGATTATAAATCTTCTTGGCTTATGCAAGTCTTTATTAGCGCAATTTTTTGGGTAGTTGTGGTAACCTTAACCTGCTTTGTGGCAATTACTTATCTCTTTCCTAATCAGCACTCCTAAGCAACCGTTGCTGTTTTGTGCTTAATACAATTTTTGCCATTATTTTTGACTACATACATCAAATGATCTGCCTGATGTAACATTTCATCTATTGAATTGGGAGGATCAACAAAAGTAACTGCTGCAATACTAAAAGTAACAGACCATTGATTGTCCATAGACTCTAAAAGCTGATTTCTTAATCGACAAATCACCGAATGTGCAAGTTCATAACCAATTCCGGGTAGAATAATACTAAACTCATTTTCTCCAATTCTACCAATGATGTCAGTTTCTCTAATACTATTTTTGAGAGATTGAGCCACTATATATAACAGTTTATCACCCAATTTTCTCCCTAAATTTTGATTAAATAATTTAAAATCGTCAATATCCAAATTAACCACGGTTAAAGGATGTCTATATCGATGCACTTTCTTAACTTCCATCCCTGCTAATTCCAAAAATAGCTGCTTGTTAGCAACTCCGGTGAGGCTATCATTTCTTGCTATTCGTTCTTGCTTGAGAGAGGCACGCAATTTAATCAGTAATGAAGATACTGTTAAAAAGACAATTAACATGACAGTCGCATTCCAAAAGGGAATGAACATACCATTAATTAGCGTATCATCGCGAAACTTAGTTAAAAATCCCGCAACAGAACTTAAACCACTAACAATAAATCCCGCTTCCCTACTGATAAACCAAGTGATTAGGGAAATCGGAAATAAATAAAAAACTGACAAAGAAATTTGTGGATCAATTTGATAATCTAAATAACTAATCAGTATGAGCAGGCAATAGCCCCATACAAAAGAAACAGTTTTATGATTGTTTTCAAAATAATTATTGATTTTTTTACAAAATCTCAAAACGTCCATTTGAGTGAGAATAGATGCTTGATAAAACCAATATAGCAATCCAAAATCTAGTTCGTAAGTCCCAACTTCTCTAAAATATCAGTGTCTCCCCTTCACAAATCCTTGAGGATTGCTTATTTCAAGCGGTTTTAAACAAAAAAAAGATGGGAATTTTCCCATCTACACCAGATCAGCTTTTTGTCAATTACCGTCTCTGACTCTGAGTTGGGAAAGCACCCGCCTGCACCGCCACAGTTACATCCTTTTGATTGCGGCGCACCCCAACTTGCAAACTATTACCAACCTGAGAGCCTTCTACAGCCTTCTGGACGCCTTCAGCATCTTTGACCGTTTGACCATTAATTTTCTGAATCACGTCACCTGCACGCAATCCAGCCTTAGCAGCGGGTGAATTTGGCATTACCTTGGCAATCAAAATGCCATTGTCTTCCTCTACACTCAAACCAGCATTGGGATCACTATTAATATTCTTCTTCAATTCAGGCGTCAACGTCACCATCTGCACACCCAAGTAAGGATGTTGCACCTTACCATTAGACACTAACTGACTGGCAATGCGTTGCGCCGTATTAATAGGAATTGCAAAACCTAAACCTTGCGCCCCTTGCAAAATAGCCGTATTCATGCCAATAACCTGCCCAGAAGCATTCAGCAAAGGACCGCCAGAATTACCAGGATTAATCGCTGCATCAGTTTGGATGAACTGAACCCGCTTATCTGGAACCCCCACAGACGAGCTAGAACGCCCCGTAGCGCTGATAATACCCGTAGTGACAGTATTGTCCAAACCTAGTGGATTACCGATCGCGATCGCCCATTCACCAGGCTTTAGTTGGTCAGAATTGCCCATTGGCACCGTCGGCAGGTTACTCGCCTCAATTTTCACCACCGCCACATCCGTCACCGTATCAATACCCATCACCTTACCCTGAAAGCTGCGCCCATCCTTCAGCGTCACCTTAACCGTATCAGAACCATCGACAACGTGAGCATTCGTCAAAATTTGACCGTCCTTGCTGATCAAAAAACCCGACCCCTCACCACGCTCAACTCGCTCTTGTGGACCCGTTGGCAACTGATCACCAAAAAACTGTCGAAACAAAGGATTATTAAAAGCTTCCGGTACCCGACGAGTCACAGTTCGAGACGAATCAATTCTGACGACAGCAGGACCGACTTTTTCCACAACGGCGGTTACAAAGTTGCCGTTTTGACTGTTTAATAAATTGCTAGTTGGTGCCTGCTGTGCCAAAACTCTAGAACTATCCGCTACCCCAAACGTGCCAAGATTATTGGTATTGCGAGTAGCTAAATAACTACCGGAAAAAGTAACACCTGCTCCTAACAACACTAAAGAAAAGTAGGTTGCTGCTTTTTTAAAAGCTGAAGCGGGGTTAGGTGAATTGGTTTTGCTGTCTAATTTCATAAGTTTGTATTAGGAATAGTTGTTTATTTAGGGATGGGATTTTGCTAATCGTTAAAGGTATCTCAGTTCCTGAGAAGTTCTCTATTAATTAATTTAGCCCAGAGCTATGACATCTTTGTGACAGCTATGTTGCGTCTGGGTGAAAGCAATTACCTTTGTAGGAATTGTAATCAAGAACTAACGACAAACCAGGAAAAACCATTTTCACCTTAATCTATTTTTGGGAAGAATAGAGGGCGGTTGGTTTGAGTTAAATGCAGTTTATGCTCTAAAGATTGCCAATCTGACTGCTCAATCAGTTCAATAAACTGATCAAGATTTTGGCGATAGGAAATCAGCGATCGCAACAAACTATCGCGATTGTAACGCGCCATCATCATTCCCAATTCGGGATTACCGCCACCAACCCGTGTGGTATCCCGAAAACCCGAACTTGCCAACTGTTGTGCCAACTGCAAAACTTGCGGATCAGTTTCAGCCAAACAAGCTGTAATTAAATTAGCACTTACCATAACTGGCAGATGTGAAATCCAGGCTACCGCTCGATCATGGTCTTCTGGGCGGCAAAAATAAACACGAGTAGTTAGCGATCGCACAACTTCCTCAACCACCTTTAGCGCCTGGGGCGGCGTCGTGGCAATTGGCGTTAAAACATAAGGATTACCCGCAAATAAACCCAATTGCGCCGCCTCAATCCCAGTTTCGGCAGTTCCCGCCATCGGATGCCCACCTACAAAATTTTGCCACAACGGTGCAACTTGCTCAACCACCGCCCTTTTCACCGAACCAACATCAGTTAAAATCGCCTCTTTTGCAAGATATGGCAGCAACCGCTCAATTGTAGAAGCGATCGCACCAATCGGCGTACACACAAAAACCAAATCCGCCGTAGTCAGCAAACTCAGCTCCACACTAGCTTGATTCACCACACCCAACTCAAGAGCGCGATCGCAAGTACTAGTTTGACGAGAAACACCCAAAACCTCAAATCCCAACCGTCTCAAATCCAACCCCAACGAGCCACCAATCAACCCCAGCCCCACAATTCCGATCCTGATCATATTGCCATTAGAATAGTTAATTTCCCTAAATCATCTCAACATAACCAGATTTCAGCACAGTCAATCGCTATTTTTCGCCATTACCATCAACTTTTTACCTCCGCTTTGAGCATCAAATAATTCCACTACTCAAAGCCCGCTTTTAATTTACACCTCATCCACCTATCAGTCCAAAAGTAGCTTGCATGAACGACAAGGAAATTCTCAAAAAATATGCAGCAGGAGTCAGAGACTTTAGTGGGGCAAACCTCACAGAAGTTAACCTCAGCGGTGCCAACCTCAGCGGCGTCAACCTCAGCGAAGCCAACCTCAGTGTTGCCAACCTCAGCGGCGTCAACCTCAGCGGTGCCAACCTCAGCCGCGCCAAACTCAACGTTGCCAGACTTAGTGGCGCAAATCTTTGTAAAGCCAACCTCAGCCGCGCCAACCTCAATGTTGCCAACCTGATTCGAGCCGACTTAAGAGGAGCTAATCTTACCCAAGCCGCCCTCATACGCACCGAAATGATTCGTGCCGAACTGAGCGGTGCAAATCTCCATAACGCCAATCTCAGCGGCGCCGACTTGCGAGAAGCCGCTCTCAGACAAACCAAAATCAAAGGCGCAAACCTCAGCGAAACTAACCTGCGAGGCGCTTATCTCACCGGGGCAAACTTAGAGCAAGCAAACTTAAACGGCGCTGACTTGAGCCGCACCGACCTCAGTGGGGCAAATCTGCGAGAAACTGAACTCAGACAAGCTAATCTTAGTTGTGCCAACCTCAGCGGCGCCGACTTATCTGGAGCAAATCTACGCTGGGCAGACTTAAGTGGAGCAAACTTACATTGGGCAGACTTAAGTGAAGCAAAATTAAGCGGCGCCAGCTTAGTCGGTGCAGATTTAAGCAATGCTCACTTGCTCAATGCCAGTTTAGTCCATGCCGACCTCTCCAAAGCGCGGCTGATCCAAGCAGATTGGATTGGCGCTGATTTGACAGGCGCGATCCTCACCGGCGCAAAACTGTTTGGCGTTTCCCGGTTTGGACTAAAAACCGTAGGAGTTACCTGCGCTTGGGTTGACCTCAGTCCGGACGGCGACCAAACCCAGATTCACGACTTTTCTAATCAAGAGCAAAACTTTTTTGATGACACCCTACCAACAGTACGCCTAATGGTAGATGCGCCTTTAAATATGGATGCTAACTTAGCCTTGGCATCAATTTATCATCAAATTGCTCAAGTTTACCCAGCCCTCAATAAAGCTCCTAGCATTGAAGTTGGTGTTCGCAGAACCGCTCTCACTTTTCGCATCAATAGCAATGCCGAGTTATTTACCATCGCTTATTTGGCGATTTTGCCCTTCCATGATGCCGCCGCCACTCACAAAAATCTGATCGCCTTTGTGAAAATGCTGCAATCACAAGCTATAGAAACTTTATCAAGCCCAGAACAAAAGCAAATTCATCAACTAATTACCAGCCTCAGCGCTGCTATGGCTCAGATTGATGCTCTTGACCGTTCTGTATTACAGACTAGTATCAAGTCGCCTGTTTCCTTTTTTCTGGCGCCAACTCACACAATAGCCACCAATTCCAGCACTCAAAGTTTAAACATTTACTATCATCCAGCTTTTGGCAAGCATTTGATGAATCAATCGCGTCAGCCATTTGTTAATAAAAAAGTCCCATCAGACGCTGAATCAACACTACCTCCAGTCTCAACTGTGATTGAGTTTATTAAAGCCTTTGATTATGCCGGATAACCTAGCATCACCAGCAGTTTCGGAATATGCGATCGCATATTGGCAGCAACTCTACTTCAGCTCAGAGCAAACCCGATCGCCGATTACCCAACCAATCACCCTGGCATAATTAGAAATGGCATCATTAACCGCAAAACGGTCAACAGAACCAACAAGCATCGGCTAATGTACGCATATATTCATTTCTGAGGCGTTCAAACGCTACTGAGCCAGTGATTGAGGTAGAAGTCCATTCTTCTCTACGTGCCTTTTTGCGAGAGCAAGGTCAACTGACTTGGCCTCATCATTTAACGATGGCGCGGTTGGTAGCAAGGGCTCTCAGGCTAGGGCGATCGGCATTAATTCAAACCGGCACCTCTAACCCGAACTATCGCCTAAGTTACCTCGCTCCAGCCTTAATTTGGTCAGAACCAGCCATCTTGGTTGCTCCTGTTGCGGTACAGCAATGGTTATTACAAGTCGAAATTCCTCGTCTCCAACAATGGATTGGTACTGATAAACCAATTCAAACTGGCGACAGATTTCCCGATCAACGTTTTAGAGGTTTACTAATTACCTCTCCTAGTTCCTGGCTCAATGACCGCTTGTCCGGTCACCAGCGCTTCCCTCAAGGCATCCCCACCCTCATTGATGCTGCCGATGACCTAGAAGCTTTGGCGCGTCACCAACTGCAAGCTTGCATCCAACCAGGAGACTGGGACGAACTGATGCTGGGACGCCCCCAACAAGCTGACTTGATTCGGGATGTGCGAGTGCGTCTAACCAAAGCCGTCTTTGACCATCCCCCCAACCCCTATGAGTGCTGTCTGATTGAATCCCAGGAACAGCAGATGTTGTGGCAACTGTTTGAAGCCTTAGAGCCTGTTGCCGAGGCAGAAAGCTACCGCTATCTCCCCACCCGTTGGCAGCAGTTTTGGCAGGGCTGGCAACGCTCAGGACAGCTTATGTGGGCAACTATTGCTCGCTCCCAAGGGCAGTTTTCTTTGTACTGTGAACCTGTTGAGGTGGCAACTAGACTAGAGTCGATTTGGACTCAGCAACCTGTGGTCTTAATTGGGGAAGCTTTGGATTTGGAGACTTCGGCTTCTGTTTACCGCGCCAGCTTGGGTTTGGGAGATTTGACTTGCTTAAAGTTCTCCCCAGACCGCCAAAATGAACTTATTCAACTTTATCTGCCTGATGGGCTACCGATGCCCAATACGCCTCGCTTTCAAGAGGCTTTGATTCAACAAGTCCGCTCTTTGCTTGCTTTTAGTGCTAATTTTCAGGCGCCGGCTGTTTTGGTGGTGGGAGATGTTCCTCTTAAGGCGCAGTTGGGGGCTGTTTTGGCTGCTGAATTTGGTTCGCGAGTCCAGGTGGAAAAAACTGAACTGGATCACAATGGTATTTTGGTGACAGGTTGGGAATTTTGGAGAACACATCAAAGCGCGATTCCGGCACCGCAACTGCTGATGATTGCCACTTTACCGATTCCTTCTTTGGAAAATCCTCTCGTAGCTGGGCAGGTGGCTTATTATAAGCAGCGTCGCTTGGATTGGTTTCGTTTATATCTTTTGCCGACGGCTTTGCGAGAATTACAAAGAGCGATCGCTCCTGTACGTGCTTCTAGAGGTGTGGTTGCTCTTTTGGATAACCGTGTTAATCATCGCAGCTACGGCAAGCAAGTTCTTAACGCCTTAGATCCTTTTGCTCGTATTAATTATCTAGATAGCAGTTTGTTTCGGCTAGATACGCCATACCCCAAAGAACACTGGTCTTGACAATCTGGCAACCGCTTCCGTGCCTGACAAGTTATTTCTTAACCAGTCTCTAAATTAACTCTTCTTCTATAGCGCTATGATCGAATTCGATATTTAATCTTTAGTAAAGGTAAGCAATTATGGGTGAAGCCAAACGACGTAAAGAATTGTTGGGCGATAAATACGGTCAAGACAACCGGATTTTACCCTGGGTTCCTATTTCTAAACTACAAAGCGAGCAGTTTGTCAAGTGGTCAACCACAGGTGCTTGGCTGGGTATCGGTCTTTTGGTTGCCTACTGGCTGACTGTGCGATTTATTGGACCTGCTTTCGGTTTCTGGCAAGTCAATTAACTGGCTCCTTTAACTGATAGTGTTAAGCTGAAGCGGAAGACAAATTTCAATCAGGGTTAAATCTTGCTGATTTGACTTAATCCCACAGGTAAATCTACATAAGTCTACCTGTAGAGGGAACAAGATCAATTTCTTCAGGCTCTACTATGCAGATGCGACTAGCTCCTTAAGGGGGCGCGCTTTGAGAAATCTCCGGGAAAAGTGCCTTAATTTCTTAAATTAGTTCACCTTTGAACTAGTTTTTCCGGATTCTTAAACTTTCCCGTATCTCCTTTCATGGTTAAATTATTAAAAAAGTCTAAAAGTTTTAAACTCTTAGGAGTGGTGTTTGGAGGACAAACGTGTTTTTACGACTAGCAGATCAACATCGGCAATTTGTTCAAGACTTGGTAATGAACCTGCAAGCCTTGGCAATCGTACTTGAAAATCGTGGCTATCTGGCTTCTTGCTACACTTGCGGTGGTCAGATGAACAGTGCTTCATTTATGGTTAGCCTGGGCGAAAATCATCTCATTCGGTTCTTGGTGTCAGACTATGGCATTACCTGGACTGAAATGCGGGATGACCGCGAATTGATGAAATTAGAAGGCGCAGAGGCAATTAACCAACTTCAGGACCTTGCCAATCTTGTTAAATATCAAAGTGAACCTTCTGAATCTCTTCTTTCTGCAACCAATCTGGTTTGAATCTAGATTCAGACATCAGTCATCACTTCCTTACGGCGGTTGCCTAAAAGCAAATCCGTTTTTCATTACCTTTATGTCTGGCATCCGTCAGGAAGTGTCTGATTTAATTCTTGTAACTAGCTTTCATGGCTTAAAGAGCCTTAGATTTTGAGAACAAAAGTAGCTTAAAGCTATTTTTATTTGCTACTGAATTAGTTTATTTGTGAGATAAACTTTACAAAACTTAACCAATATAAGAAGAAATATAAAGAAAAGATGATAAATATGAGAAACTCCTGAAAATAGTGTCATAGTATACATAAGTTCAAATGAGGTCAGCCGAGATAAAGACCTTAAACTTATAATAAAACCCCCGAAATTTTTGCAGAGCGCCAGCTTCCACCTATAGGAAAACTGGCGCTTTGTGTTATTTTAAGCCTCAGCTAGCTAAGGAATATTAACCAAGTAAGGAGAAGCAATAGGCGGCACTCTTCCCGAATTCACCAGCGCTTGATAAACAAAAGCCGCCACATCAGCACGACTAGCATTTTGGTTAGGATTAAGTCGCGCCAGAGTTGGGTAATTCACCACCAAATTTTTCTGAGTTGCTCCGGCGATCGCAGTTAGGGCATAATTAGGAATCTGCGCCCCATCACCATAAACTGACAAAACACTCGTATTATCAGAACGTAAATTCAGACCACTAGCAAGAGAAACCAAAACCTGAACCCTCGGAATACGTTCCTCAGCCCGAAAAGTCCGATCCGGATATCCAGCCAAAAAAGCACCTTGATAAGCCGTTTGAATCACCTGATATGCCCAATAATCACGGCGTACATCTACAAAATCATTAGCTGCTTTTTGAGGAGTTGGCGCAAAAGCTTTAGCAATAATAGCCGCAAACTGAGCACGAGTTACAGGATCATTAGGGCGAAAAGTGCCATCAGGAAAGCCCGCCAGTGTACCATTACCCGTCAGCGCCTGGATATAAGCTTGCGCCCAATGCCCTTGTACATCAGGAAAACTAGTCGCTACTGATGCTGCCACAAAATCAACACGCCCAATAATCCGTTTTTGGTCGATATCATTACCAACCGCCACAATCGTATTAGTGCGAGTCACATTATAAACATCAGCCGTGCCATTATTGCGAATGCGGTTACCGCCAACACTATCAGCAGTACCTAAATTCGGTTTGGCATCACCAGTTGCCACCACACCACTAGCCTTATTATTTTCGATGGTATTTTTGCGAATTAACGGCGCCGACGAACCACTAGCAATAATTCCATCATTATTTTGAATAATACGATTATCCGTAATCAAAGGCGCAGCCGTCTCAGTCAGGGCAATACCCGTACCTGTTTCCTGAATTGAATTATTACGAATTTCGCCAGTAGACTGACGGGCAACAGAAATACCATTGCCAGAATTTTTGCTGAAAATATTATCCTCAATTTTGGGGTTTCCTGTACCTGTAACAAAAACCCCTTCACGATTGCTGTTAGAAAACGTATTATTCCTAATTGCCGGATTCGTCGATTCTATCCAAACCCCCGTACCGCGAGAATTGGGGTTAGTAATCGTAATGCCATTAATTTCGCTATTATTTTGGGCAAGAATCGTAATATTTTGACCCGCCGCCGTAGGGCTAGAAAACGAACCGCCACCAACAATCGCCATCCTCTGCCCTTTGGTGGATGACTCGCCGCGTAAAGTTACTCCTTCCTTAACAACCAAAGGAAAAGCTTCACCAGTTTGGTTGGTATAACTGCCTGGTGCCAACTGCACCACAGAACCCGCCCCTGCCTGTTGGAGGGCGTAAGTAATGGTGCGATAAGCAGTCGCTTCAGTTGTGCCAGCACCAGCGGCATCTGTACCAGTGGTGGGATTAACATAAAAAGTGCCCGCACCAACAGGCGTTTGTGCCAAATAGGTTGCACCTGCTGGGTTTGACTGGGCAGGAAAAATAACAGCACCATTGCTCAAGAGGAACAGTGCCGTTAAGAAAGTACGAAGGTGAATTTGACTGGTAATTTGTTTGATAGGACTCACACCTAGATGAAAAAAAAGGACTAATTGAAATTAAGGCTGCCAAAAAACTGAACTTAATTGTTCTTTGCTTTTCGAGTATTTGTGGCAGATCCCCGACTTCTTGACTTAAACCTGATTACTAAGCCGATCAATTTAATTTAGAAGTCGGGGATCTAGGTATGCCAGGACATATTGCTAAAGTGAGTAATACTGCTTCTAATCTTCAGCAAAAATATAGCGACGTAGCTCACTGGGGTCTGGTTCAGGGCTAGATTCGGCAAATTTTACCGCATCATCAATGACATCCTGTATTTTACGCTCGATCGCCTTCAGTTCCTTTTGGTTTGCCAACTTCTTTTTAATTAAATCAGCAGCTAGCTTTTTAATTGGATCACGAGCTAACCAAAACTCCTTTTCTTCCTTAGAGCGCAGTTCATCAGGATCAGCCAGAGAGTGACCCCGGAAGCGGTAGGTAAGGGCTTCAATCAGGGTTGGACCTTCTCCGGCACGGGCACGCGCCACGGCTTCTTGCGCCACCTCCCTGACCGCCAGAACATCCATACCATCAACTTCCACACCTGCCATGCCAAATACACTAGCTTTTTTGTAAATTTCTGGTTGAGAAGTTGCCCGCTCGTGAGCCATACCAATTGCCCACTTATTATTTTCTACCACAAACAAAATCGGCAATTTCCACAATGCTGCCATATTCAAGCATTCAAAAAACTGACCATTATTGCAAGTGCCGTCGCCAAAAAAGGAAGCCGTCACGTGGTCTGCACTAGCATCTCCTAAAGCTTCCCGTCGGTATTTGCTAGCGAAAGCTGCACCACAAGCAACCGGAATTCCTTCACCAATAAAAGCATAACCACCAAGCAGGTTATGTTCGGCAGAAAACATATGCATCGAACCGCCACGACCCTTGCTGCAACCCGTTTCCTTACCATACAACTCAGCCATAACTTCCCGTGCTGGCACACCCGCACTTAAAGCATGAACATGGTCGCGATAGGTACTGCCAACATAATCTTGACCGCGACGCATGGAGCGGATCACGCCCGTGGAGACTGCTTCTTGCCCGTTGTAAAGGTGGACAAAACCAAACATCTTGCCCCGGTAGTACATTTCAGCGCACTTATCCTCAAAAAAGCGCCCCAAAATCATATCCTCGTACAAAAGCAAGCCTTCTTCTTTGGTGATTTTGCTTGACTCAACTTGAAATTTCGGTAAAACTCGTTCCTGAACCATTGGTTTGTAGTATCCTTGCAGCAACACTAAGCTAAATTTTCTCTCAACAATTGTTCAGCTTTTTCATAAAGCTAAAAATAAGGTTGAGCAATGCTCACCTTGAGTTAAAGTAACATCATTGGTTTAAGATCAATCTGTCTCATTTAGTGGGATAACCCGTAGGCGTTGCTAAAATTACTAACATATAAAAGCAACTCTGTCGTCTTTGGCAAGACCGCTCAACTTTGACCCTTTTGGTAAAAATTTGAGAGTTACAGCAAGCCAAGAAGAGAGCGCTATTGGTTACTATGCGTTAAAATATATTGCTCTGAGCTTAGAGGAAGTAAGCCTGTGCGAATTCCGCTCGATTACTACCGAATATTAGGATTACCGATTCAGGCTACTGTTGAACAACGAAGCCAAGCGTATCGCGATCGCCTTTTGCAACTGCCCCGACGGGAATACAGCGAAGCGGCGATCAAATCACGCAAACAACTTTTAGATGAAGCCTACGCGGTGCTGTCAGACCCAGAACAGTGCACCGCTTATGATGCAAGCTTTCTTGCCAACACCTACGAGGAACGAGAGCAAACCATTAGTCTGGGAACGGCAGAAAAAAGCGATGCCCCCGTTGAACCCCATACCCCCAGCATTGAAATCAAAAATGAACAATTTATTGGTGCATTACTGATTCTGCAAGAACTTGGGGAATATGAAATTGTTCTAAAACTAGGGA
The DNA here is from genome assembly GCA_049671305.1 of Coleofasciculaceae cyanobacterium. Lineage (GTDB taxonomy): Bacteria > Cyanobacteriota > Cyanobacteriia > Cyanobacteriales > Coleofasciculaceae > CADCTM01. The sequence continues at coordinate 7,749 of JBATUR010000085.1, read as the reverse complement.
AACCTTATTTAGGGACAAGAGACAGTATCAGCTTGGATAAAGGACTATTGGGCGATCCCCAACTAGTGAGAGCTGATATAGTTTTAACCGTCGCCCTCGCCTGCCTAGAACTTGGTCGAGAGCAGTGGCAGCAAGGGCAGTACGAAAACGCCGCCACCTCACTCCTTAGCGGTCAAGATTCATTGCTACGAGAAGGCTTATTTCCCGCAGTACGGGGCGAAATTCAAGCAGACCTCTACAAACTGCGCCCATACCGCATTTTAGAATTACTAGCATTGCCAGCCGAAAATATTGATGAACGTCGCAACGGCTTGCGGCTACTACAAGAAATGCTCCAGGAACGTATGGGCATTGACGGCACCGGCGACGACCAATCTGGCTTAAGTATTGATGACTTTTTGCGTTTTATCCAGCAGTTACGGGGCTATTTAACGGCGGCAGAACAACAAACCTTATTTGAAGCCGAAGCCAGACGCCCCTCAGCGGTTGCCACTTATTTAGCAGTTTATGCTTTACTAGCACGAGGTTTTGCGGGACGACAACCAGCCTTAATTGCTCGTGCCAAGCAGATGTTGATGCGCTTGGGTAAGCGTCAGGATGTGCATCTTGAACAAGCTGTTTGTGCTTTACTTTTGGGTCAAACCGAAGAAGCGAGTTCAGCCCTGGAATTGAGCCAAGAGTACGAACCCTTGGCATTTATTCGCGAACATTCTCAAGGCGCACCAGATTTATTGCCGGGATTATGTCTTTATGGAGAACGCTGGCTACAAAAGTCAGTGTTTCCTCACTTTGCCGATTTGCGTGACCAAAAAGCTTCCTTAAAAGAATACTTTGCCGATGAGCAGGTACAGGCGTATTTAGAAAGTATGCCTGTACCTTCTACAGAAACCCCCAACGAGTGGACAGTGGTACAAGGGCAGGAAGCTCCTTATGCTACAGCTACGGCGTCACCAGGCATCAAAGAACCCGTCACCTTTCGTCGGGAAGCTAGTAAAAATTTGTCGGGTAACGGGCAAGCTGGAGATGTACTATACCACTCGGCAGCAAATGGCTCCCAGTGGACGGTGGGACGAGAACCAGCGACAACGCCGACGAATCTGGGGGCAACCTTGGAGAAGAATGTTTCAACATTACCTAATCCTCAAAGAACAGCTTCTAGTTTAGGTGGCGGTAATGCTCCAGGTGAACCCAGCAGCGAAACTTTAGCGCATTTAGGTACAACAGAGGCTAATGGGTCTAGCGATCGCAGGTCATCACGTCGCCGTATGTCCCAAAATGGTGATCAAGTTGCAACAACCCAGTTACCAGAAGAAGTCTCTCCGGCGGCAGGTGTCGGGGGCTCCCATCGCTTAGGGCGCCGTTCAGACAAAACCAATACAACCAAAAGACGGTTGGCGTTTATGGCAATTGCCAGTGTGGCGGGAGTAGCTATCCTTGGTTTTCTTTTAATTACGCTCGTGAGTTGGCTGCAAAAATCCTTACAAGGGACGCCAGCCCTAGAAGGAGAACAGCCCCTAGTACAGCTAGCCCAGCCGCCAGTACCAACTCCTTCGGCAGGTAGTCAGATGATCGCGCCAGAAGGTCCGTTGACGGAAGAAACCGCCCAACAAGCGATTCAAACTTGGCTCTCAACTAAAGCTTTGGCTCTCGGTTCTGAGCATCAAATTGAGCAATTACCAAAAATCTTGACTGATCCAGTCTTGTCTTCTTGGCAGCAACGCGCCCAAACCGCAAAACAAGAAAATTCTTACTGGCAGTACAAACATTCAGTTAAAGTCAATTCAGTTGATACCAAAGCGGCTAATCCAGACCAAGCCAGAGTCGATGCTGCTGTTAATGAAGTCGCAGATTTTTTTCAGAATGGTCAGCTCAATCAAAGCGCTTCCTATAATGACAACCTGCGAGTTCAATATGATTTGGTACGCAAGGACGGGCGTTGGTTGATTAGAGATATGGCGGTTGTAAAATAATCAACCGTTAACTTATGTAAAATAATCAATAACCTTTAATTTAGCGCTTGCCGCTCATTGGTCTTGAACTAATGATTAATGACTATTGACCAATGACTGAAACTTTAATTCATGCTTATACTCCCTTAGTCCTCTGGACGTTATTGGGATTAATTCTGGTGCGGTTGCTTCCAGATTTTATACCAAGGCTTTTGGGGCGCAGTCTTTACTGGGTGGGAGTGCCAATGGAAATTTTGGGGCTAGCGAGGCGCACCAACTTTTCTAAAGGTACGGCTTTAGCCTTATTAGTGACAGTTGCTGTGCTGCTGGCGGGTTTGAGCCTGACTTGGCTGAGTTTGCAGGGTTTGAAACGTTGGTTTAAAGGTGATTCAAGTTGGCTGCAATTACAAGAGCGCTCTTCTCAAGGTAGTTTTGTGTTGTCGGCAATGCTGGGCAATACAGGCTTTATTGGATTAGCGATCGCACCTTTATTAGTCAGCGACCAAGCCCTCAGTTTAGTTGTCTTCTACAGCATCAGCCAAAATTTAGTCGGTACTTATGGTATCGGCGTTTTCCTAGCTAGTTACTATGGGCGTCAGTCTAGCCAAGCTAATCATTGGTGGCTTCAGGTGCGGGATGTCTTATTTGTGCCTTCTCTATGGGCATTTAGCATCGGTTTTTTGACTCGCAACCTGGAATTTTCCCCCCTGCTGGAAAAAGGACTGCAAAGCTCGGTGTTGTTTGTGATTCCTACGGCTTTCCTACTCATGGGTATTCGATTAGGGCAAATTAAAGGCTGGAAGAGTTTTCAACTAGCATTAATTCCTGCCTTGTTAAAAGTGATCGTTGTGCCAGGGTTAGTTGGTATTGGCACAACTCTTGCTGGTTTTTCCAACGCTTCGCGATTAGCACTAGTTTTGATGTCAGGAATGCCTACAGCGTTTGCCAGCCTAATTTTGGCAGAAGAATATGACCTTGACCGAGAATTATTTGCTAGCAGTATTATCATCACCTCAGTACTTATGCTGTTGATGATTCCTTGCTGGTTAGTTTTGTTTGGGGAATAAGCGCCAAGCATCAGCACTCTACTCAGAATACAGGCAGGGTAGAGTGCTTGTGCCTGGCGGCTTTGCTCACGACAGATAATCGATCACAATCAATATGTTAAGAAAACCTGATACAACTTGATCCCTATTTTCAGTGTTTGTCATGATCCCCTGACCTTTTGATCCCCAAGTTGCCTATAAATGCGTCAAAGCCTGATAAATAGGCAAAAGATCCCCTTGACCTCAACCCAGACAAGGCTGTTACATATATTTAAGAAGGCGATCCCAAAGCAAATCTAATTTTTAGGATTTTTGAGATCAATCAGTAACTGCGATCGAACTCAAAAACCTGTAGGGACGAAAAAATGAGTGGTCATTAGCAGTATTAAGTATCTCTAATGAGCTGGTTAATACTCGTCGCCCCCACAGGGAAACTTCATCAAAACCCCAGAGTAACTAAAAAATAAAAAGCGGGTGAACCTTCAGAATTGAAACAGTTTAACCAATCAAATTTTTAATTATTCAGGAGTCGCATACCTGTAGTCCTAACTAATTGGAGAACAGAAATCATGGCAAAAGAACGCCCACCTATAGAAGAGATGACACTACGGCAGCTACGAAAAGTTGCCAGCGAATACAGTATCTCTCGTTACAGCCGGATGCGAAAATCGCAACTATTGGCAGAAATTCAAAAAATTCAACACACAACAATCTCAATCAGTCCATCTCGCACAGTGGAGGCACAACCAGAAGTGGAAGCAGCAAAATTTGAACTGGGTCAAGATGATCGTACAGGTGGTACGCTGGCAAGCGTCGATGAAGATTTAGCCGAATTACCCGCAGGTTATGGCGACAGCCGCATTGTCTTGATGCCTCGCGATCCACAATGGGCGTACACTTATTGGGATATTTCTAATGATCATAAAGAAGACTTGCGCCGCCAGGGTGGACAACAGCTATCGCTGCGGATTTATGATGTCACCGACCTCGACATCAACTACCAAAATCCCCATAGCATCCAAGAATATCCTTGTGACGAACTAGCGCGGGAATGGTACTTACCGATGCCAGTAAGCGATCGCGATTACGTTGTCGATATTGGCTACCGTTGTGCTGATGGTCGTTGGTTAATACTTGCCCGTTCAGCACCTGTGCGCGTGCCTCCCGTCTACCCCTCCGATTGGATGGAAGACCAATTTATCACCATTAATTGGGAAGAAGAACTACAAGGCAAGACCTTCCTTGAGCTCGTCCCCCCCAGCAAAAAAGCTTACCAAGGGCAAGGGCAAGGACAAAGACAAGGACAAGGACAAGGCACAGCTAATTTTGATAGCGCAGGTAACCCCATCTATGACCAAATCTTTGGCATGGCACAGTCTACCGAAGCACAGCGAATTGCAGGTTCCTTGTACGGTTCCATGCAGCAAGCACCAATTCACGAACAAGCACTCAGTTCTTACGCCTTCCCCTCCGGTGTAGGAATGTGGGCAGCCCCAACCACATCTGGCTTAACCATGTCCGGCGCTGGAATGTCCGGTATCGGAATGGGTGCATCAATTCGCCCACGCCAATTCTGGTTAGTTGCTGATGCTGAATTAATTGTTTACGGCGCAACCGAACCCGATGCCAATGTTACCATCGGTGGACGCCCCATTAAACTCAATCCTGATGGGACTTTCCGCTTTCAGATGTCCTTCCAAGACGGCTTAATTGACTATCCGATCAAGGCAGTTGCGGCTGATGGTGAACAAACTCGCTCAATTCAGATGAAATTTGAGCGTGAAACTCCATCACGCAATACCAATACAAAGGAAGAAGCCGTTCCAGAATGGTTTGCCTAAACTGAAATAGTTAGGGTATACCTCAAGCCAGAAATAGAGCAAAAAATCAGCCTTGATGGGAAGACAAAATTATCAAATTTCTGCTAAAGACTTTCTGATTAAATCAAGGAAATGATAATTGCGTTGGTACTTTGAAAACCGCCCCCGACAGCAGCCGGGGGATTTTTTTTAGAAAACAATGAAACCTGAAGAAATCACCAATTCGCTCCAAGAATTATTTGATCCTGCCACAGTTCAACTATCTAGCCCTGGTGCTTGGCAGGTAGAAACTTCACAGCTAAGACTGTTAGTATTACTTTCGGAAGATGAATCTTGGCTCAGAATCCTCATACCTATTGCCCAAGCTCAAGAAGCTGAACCGTTTTTTCAACAGCTATTAGCGGCAAATTTTGATGATACTCAAGAAACCCGTTATGCCATAAATCAAAATGTGCTTTGGGGAGTATTTCAACACAACCGGGAACGACTTGCTACTGAAGATTTTGCGGCAGCCGTGGCAAGATTGGTATCTCTCAAACAGCAAGGCTTATCTAATAGCTTTGACCAATTAGTTGATAATCGCATTCGTCAAATTATTCAAGCGGCAAAACAACAGGGGCAAACTTTAGAATCAACATTGCAAACTCTCGATCGTTTTTATCAAGAAGGAATGCTAGGCGACTTAGATCAAGATGCCCAGTCTCGTGAACAGGTATTAAACGCCTGGCGCCGAAGATTAGAAAGTCTTTGGTATAACGAGTAAGGATGAGCTTGAGTGAGCGAGTGATGGGATGATGGGATGATGGGATTAGAATCAGGTTCTCTCGACTTGAGCAATTCAATGCCTATCTACCCATACTTTGTTGTAACCAATTGGTTTACGGTGGCATTTAACTCCCAGAACTTTAAACATGGGCAAATTTTAGTGATTAAAGTGGGTTATGACATCCCCAAGAATCGATTTAAGGAGCATAAAGAGGAGGCAATGCGCTTGCAGAAACCATTGGTTTGGAGTGAGGCTTTAGTTAAAAATACGTTCCAAGACGTACAGCAGCCCAAAAATGAGACGGGCGTAGCGATCGCGCCCCAAAAATCTCTGATTAAAAAATATCCGTCTTGGCTTGCACCGTGTGGTTTAGCAATTATTGGTTGTAATTTATTTAGTGGTCAGGCGATCGCTTCTACTCTCCCAGCTTTGTCCCAAAATGGCACGACTCATTGCCCAACTCCACTAATTAGTTGCGCCGCATTTCTACAAGCGCAAGCTCCTCCGGTGCTGCCACCGAGTCCGTCAGTTCCACTACCAAACCTCGAACCTAACCCTAATCAAGACCGCTTTCTGCAACCGCCGGCACCCCTGACACCCGAAACTCCGGTTCAACCATCTCCCACGCCCTCACCGACCCCACAACCCTCACCGCCTGAAGATACTCCGGCTTTCCCGGTACAGAAGATTAATGTTAGCGGTAGCACGATCTTGAGTCCTGAGCAAATTCAGGCAGTGGTGCAGCGTTTTGAAGGGAAAACTTTAACTTTTGAACAACTGCGCGAAGCCGCTGATGCTATTACTCAGCTTTACCTAAATCAGGGTTATATCACTTCTAGGGCAATTCTTGCTAGTCAGGCTATTACTAGCGGTGTCGTGGAAATTCGAGTTGTGGAGGGCAGCCTCGAAAAAATTAAAATAGAAGGAGCACGCCGAGTTAATGACAATTATGTTCGTAGTCGGGTGCAGCTAGGGGCAAAAACACCGCTGAATACGGCGCAGTTAGAAGACCAATTGCGCTTGTTGCGGGCTGATCCCTTATTTTCTAATGTTGAAGCTAGCTTGCGGGCGGGAACAGGTATAGGGCAGAGCATTCTGATTGTTCGGGTTACCGAGGCTAATTTCTTTCAAGGTAGTGTTAGTGTGGACAACTACTCGCCGCCGAGTGTGGGAAGCGAGCGTTTTGGGCTAAACTTGCTTTATCGCAACGTCACGGGCAACGGCGATGCCTTTGGGGGGTCTTTTTACCGTACGACGCAGGGTGGTGCGGATAGTTTGGACTTGAATTATCGGTTGCCTGTTAATGCCATGAATGGGGCGTTGCAACTGAGGACTTCTTTCACTCGCAATAAGGTTATTGATCCGGCATTTCGTTCTCTTGGTTTTCGAGGTGATTCAGAACTTTATGAAATTAGTTTTCAGCAGCCTTTAATTCGCAGCCCTCGTCAGGAGTTTTCTTTATCTTTGGGTTTTGCTTATCAAGACAGTAAGTCTACATATAATTTAATTGACTTTTTGGGTCCACCTAGTCCTGGGGCAGATGCGGAGGGCAGGACGAGGACGAGTGTGATTAAGTTTGGGCAAGATTATTTACGCCGTGATGCTAAGGGCGCGTGGTCTTTGCGATCGCTTTTTAGTTTTGGTACGGGCTTATTTGATGCCACGACGAATGAACCGCCTCTACCTGATGGCAAATTTTTTAGTTGGCTTGGTCAGGTGCAGCGGGTGCAAATTTTGGGTAATAATAATTTTTTAATTGCAGGTGTGGATGTGCAGTTAACGCCTAATCGTTTATTACCTTCTCAGCAATTTGTAATTGGTGGTGGTCAATCTTTGCGGGGCTATCGGCAAAATATTCGGGCTGCTGATAATGGGGTGAGATTTTCGCTTGAAGATCGTATTGCATTAGAGCGAAATGAGGCAGGAAATCCAATTTTTCAACTGGCACCTTTTTTGGATGCTGGTGTGGTTTGGAATAATGATACTCGCAATTTTCCCTTACCATCAGAGCAGTTTTTGGCGGGTGTTGGTTTGGGGATAATTTGGGAGCCTGTACCAAAATTGAGCTTGCGAGTTGATTATGCTTATCCTTTAATTAAGATTAAGGATCGGGGTAATAATGCTCAGGATGAGGCGCTTTATTTTAATGTTCGTTATCAGTTTTAGAT
>JBATUR010000084.1:0-8152 GCA_049671305.1 Coleofasciculaceae cyanobacterium | reverse complement strand
ACCGCTGCCAAATAACGCTCTGTATAACGATAATCACCCGTCGCTGACTGGTCAGAACCCAATCGCATCGCTTGGCTTGTGATATCACGATTCGCTAAAATAACATTGGCTGATAGTTGGGTTTTAGCGCGATTTAGTTCTTCCTCACTAACACTTTGATTGCTTAACTTACTAAGTTCTGAACTAATAACTTGCTCAATAGGTTCAAGTTTCTTACCGGGTGCCGCTGTTGCTGATAATTTATACCAACCAGCTTCAATTAAATTAGCTGCACCTCCTGACATTCCGCTAGCAAGTCCTGAATCTACCAAAGCTTGATATAGTCGAGAATTACGCCCTCCTGTCAAGATATAATCCATCACATCCAAAGCCGGCACATCAGGATGATTAACTGCTGGCAAAGGATATACTTCTTGCATAAAGCGGGCGCTGCCTGCTTCGCGTAAAACAATTGGTGTTTTATTGCCTGTTGGTTGAGGATTATCTGTGGTTTTGGGTTTATTATTACTTTCAGCCGCAGAGCGATTACTTTTTGGCACTTTACCGAAGCTATCGTTAATTGCTTTTAAGACAACATCAGTTTGGAAGTCACCCACCACAACTAAGGTGGCATTATCAGGGCTATAATGCTGGCGATAGTAATCTAGTACTTGGGGTTGGGTAAATTTCTGAACATCTGCCTTTGTACCACCGACGGGTAAACCATAAGCTTGTGTGGGAAAGGCGACACGCATTAAGGCGCGGTTGAGACGATAACCAGGACTATTTTCAGCTCCTTGCATCTCGGAAATAACGACACGTTTTTCGGTTTCTAGTTGCGAGGCGTCAATTCTTGAGTTTTGCATCCGGTCTGCTTCTAAGATTAGCAGAGCATTGAGTTTTTCTCTTTGCACTGTGCCAAAGTAGACGGTGTTATCGTGACTGGTGAAGGCGTTGGAGGCGCTGCCTAATGCACTAAATAAGCGCCCAAATTGGATGGGACGATCAGTTGTGCCTCTAAAGAGCATATGCTCTAATTGGTGGGCAATGCCGTTAACTCCAGGTGCTTCTTGACGTGAACCAACTTTGTACCATACTTGCACGGTGGCGACGGGTGCGGTATGGACTTCTTTGGTGATCACAGTTAAACCATTATCTAAAACGGTTTTACGGACATTTTGATTTATCGCTTGGGTAGGGCTTTCTGTTTGAGGTGGAGTGGTATTTGCTACGCCTGATGTGGCGTTTGTCACAAATAGTACGGCACTTAAGCAGCTACTGAAAAGTATGATTAAAAAACTGCGACGCCGCAGTATTGATAATAGATACATAAGGTTTTTGGTACTAACAAGGAATAATCAGACTTTCAGTTTTTGCGGTGAATTTTTGCGAAAAGTCTTCTATATGTGAGCTATTTTAAGGAAATTTATGGCGTTTGCGGACTCATAACTCTTAAGAATTCTAGGGGTAAGCGATCGCTATCGGCAATGAAGGCGACTTCGTAAACGCGATCGCCGATCATTTGTTGAGTTGGTTCTAGTAAAATCTTTAACGGTCCCAACTCATCTGGGTTATTCTGCGAGAATAAAGCAAATTTCGCTTCTAAATCTCTTAACCATGTTGATAAGTCCGTTGACTTTTCCGTAAGGTCAAAGGATAAGTGATAATAACCCACATAATGCTCATCGCCAAAGGCATCTGGCGCCGGTTTCGGTTCGGGTATTTGGATTAATTCAATCCTACCGCCGAGTCCTTCCATCCAACAAGCTAGGGTAATGCCTGCGGTAAAGCGATCGCATACACTAAAGCCTAATTGCTCATAAAAGGCGATCGCACGATTAATATTAGCCGTCCGTATTGAAGCATGATGCATCGTTTTTGTCAATACCCTTTACTCAAAAATCCGGAAGTAAGGATAACGCACGGGAACACCTGGTTCTTTTTCCAAATCAAAATTAATCACTTCCCAACAAGGATCTTCTTGAGGTTCGGGGCTAAACTCTACAGGTAAGCCATAAAGTCGCGGACGGGCTGGCTCAGATTGTCCCCGCCAAGGTGTGCTACGTTCCAAATAAGAACTGACTAATTCTTTATAGCGATTGGCAATAATCACTCTTGTCGCGCGAAAACCCTGAGTATAAAGTCTGTCTAGCGCTTCATGAATTTCAAAACGGATGCCGTCAGGGTGGGTATGCTGGCGATACCATTCATCTTTCCACTGACGCCAATGACGCCCAGATTGTAAATGAACCAGTTCCCCCGTTTTTGGTTCTGCCTCAAATGCCCCGTGACGCGGACACAAATAAGTATCAGTTAGAGTCAGTGCCGGAATTAACTGACGGCAGTGGGGACACTGAATCTCTGAACCAAATATCGGGTACTGCAAGCCTGAGTTGATCATCAAATGGTTATCGGCGCTTTGCCGGTGATTGTGCTAGTACCTTTGAATCTATTATAAATGTCGCAACTAGCACCCATCCCTTGGGAAGTGAAAAGTGACACAGAAGTTTGAACATTGAGGACTAACACTCTTATCGTGAATAATTTTAACTCGCAATTCTCCCTAACTACGGCATATTGGACACCCGTTGACTTTTCTTTGGCTGCCTTTGTTGCTCCCAATGCTGTCGTTATGGGCAATGTTTCCTTAGCGGCTGGGGTGAGTATTTGGTATGGTGCGGTGGTTCGGGGTGATGTGGAGCGTATTGAGATTGGGGAAAGCAGCAATATTCAAGATGGAGCAATTTTACATGGTGATCCAGGGAAGCCAACTATTTTAGAAGATCATGTAACTGTTGGACATCGGGCGGTGATCCATTCAGCCTATATTGAACGAGGCTGTTTGATTGGCATTGGTGCTGTAGTTTTGGATGGTGTGCGGGTTGGTGCTGGTAGTATAGTTGGGGCTGGTGCGGTGGTAAGTAAAAATGTGCCGCCGTTGTCGCTAGTGGTCGGTGTTCCGGCTAAACTTTTAAGAGAGCTTGCTGAAGCTGAAGCTGAGGAGCTGATCGAACACGCAAGGCGTTATGAAAAGTTGGCTTTAGTTCATGCTGGAACAGGTACTGATTTAGGATTTACGACACCGAATTAACTCTAAACTCTACCTTGCGGCAAAGTCTGATGGTAAAAGGTGTCATTTTGCCTAAAAATAGAAAAATGAGAAACGTACAAAAAACTTCAATAGTTGAGCGAGGACAATAAAAACATGGACATTGATTGGCGTATAGCAGTAGTTCTGTCTCCTTTGGCTTTGGCAGCAGGCTGGGCAGCATTTAACATTGGTTCGGCTGCTTTAAAGCAAATTCAGGGCTTTCTGAGTAAGTAAGTTCCAAAAACTGTAGAGACGTTGACGCTCGAAGCCTCGCTAACGCTACGCTATCGATGAAACGTCTCTGCTTTTCTCAAAATCTTACCTAACTCATGACTGCTGGCACACGTAATTCTTGGTCTTGGAATAGAGGTGTGCTTAGGTAACGTTCACCAAAGCTGGGTTGAATCATGACAATTAGTTTGCCTTCATTTTCGGGAAGTTTGGCTATTTGCACGGCGGCATAAAGAGCAGCACCAGTAGAAATGCCTGATAGTAGTCCTTCTTCACGGGCAAGGCGGCGTCCATAAGCGATCGCTTCTTCATCGCTAACGGCAATTACTTGATCTATTAATTCCACATTCAAAACTTCTGGAATAAAACCCGCACCTAGTCCTTGAATCTTATGAGGTCCAGGGCGTCCACCAGAAAGCACAGGGCTACTACTTGGTTCAACAGCAACAACTTGAAAGCTGGGTTTGCGTTGTTTAATGACTTCTGCAACACCCGTAATTGTGCCACCGGTACCAATTCCTGCCACCATAATATCTACCTCTCCATCAGTATCTTGCCAAATTTCTTCAGCAGTTGTCTGGCGATGAATGGCTGGGTTAGCGGGATTATTAAATTGTTGCAACATATAAGCATCGGCTGTTGATTCCACAATTTCTTGCGCCCGACGAATACAGCCACTCATGCCTTGAATGCCTGGAGTTAGTTCGAGCTGGGCACCATACGCCCGCAACATCGCCCGTCGCTCTGTACTCATGGTGTCAGGCATAGTTAAAATCAACTGATAGCCTTTAGCTGCCGCTGCCATTGCCAAAGCAATACCTGTATTACCGGAAGTTGGTTCTACTAAAAGTGTTTTGCCTGGGGTAATTAGTCCCTGTTCTTCGGCAGCATTAATCATACTAGCGCCGATGCGGTCTTTGACGGATGCCGAGGGGTTCATTCCTTCTAGCTTGACGACAATACGCGCCACACAGCCTTCTGCTTTGGGAATGCGGTTTAGTTGTACCAAAGGAGTACGACCAATTAGTTCTGTTATATCTTGGGCAATTCGCATGATTTATAAAGTGGTTAGTTGTTATTCGTCTTTAAACTATTGTATGGATGCTACTGAACTAGATGTAATACATAATGTCTAATTGCTTTCTGGCGTCCCGCTTCTCACGCAAATCTTGCAGGGTATAGCCGCGCAAGACATCGTTAGCACGCTCGTGGACTTCTTGCCAAATTTCACTGACTACAGCGTTTTCTACGGTTTTTTCCAGTTCATCATTTTTAGAGGCTTTTGAGTCTGAGCCTTCTAAGCAATTAATCACATCTAGAAGTGTAATCTGCCAAGGTTCTCGTCCTAATATGTAGCCTCCTTTAGCTCCCCGTTGGCTATGCACCAAGCCTCCACGTCTTAATGTGGCGAGTAGCTGTTCTAAATATCTATCAGGGATACTTTGCTGCGCGGCAATTTGCCTAATTTGCAACGGCTCTCCTTCATCGTAATAAGCTGTTAACTCTAAAAGTGCTAGAAGCGCATACTCAGTTTTGCAGGAAAGTTCCATTGAAATTAAAGTAAAAAGCAACTGTGTTTATTATACCCCGGTTCACCACTGGTGATTCACGGGTTTGGGAGCAACAACTTGTTGGAGATCCCCGACTTCTTTTGGAGATTTCTCCTTCAGTCTGAGGGTTTAATCCAGAAGTCGGGGATCTTGTCTGCTGAGTACCTCAATAAAAAATAGCCCCGCCAAGCAGCGAGGCTATCTCTATCAGGTTGTGATTCTTATGCTTTCAAGTTCTAGAAAGTAAAGGTAGTTCTGAGGGTACCAATTACCACATCGTCGTTACCTGCGTTTTGCTGAGGAGAAGTTAGCCAAATAATACCAGGAGTAACCGAGATATTTTCTGATAACTGGTACTTGTAGAAGCCTTCAAAGTGCCATGCATTGTCACGGGAAAAGCCTGCACCGCGAAGACCAGGTGTTACGCCTCTTAAAGTTGGTTCTACACCGGCAAACAGACCTAAGATGTTACCTTTTTTGCCCACGTCAGATAAGGCAACACCAGCACCATAAGTCCAGATGTCACCACGTCCCTGACCCAGCAAAATTGCTTGGGTATAGGTGGCAAATCCACTGATGGAAATGTTGTCAGTGAAGCGGAAGGCTACTTGTCCTCCATAAGAGTTCGTGACAGTCGGAGCTTCTACGCCCCCACTTGCTGCGACGAGTAAGGAGGGACGGTTTCCTAATGCTGTACCAACGGCAGCAAAAGAGCCGCCAGCATCGAAGATATCAGTTCCAGCATTGTTGTAAGCATGGACGTAAGTCGCACCAACACCAATCCGGTCGCCCAGGTTAAAGTTCAGTTGCCCAAGTGCCGCATAGTCACCGTCAAATAGTCCTGCTTTTTCAGCAGGGTTATTGGCACCAAACCGATTAGGTGGAGGATTAACACCTATTCCTGTACCTCCAGACCCAGCCAGATAGCCAATGGTAAGGGTACTAGGTCCTAAGATGCTGGTTAAAGGTCCAACACCAAAACTGATCGCTCCACCTGCTCCACCACCGATGCGATAGATAGGATTCTTGGACGCAAAGGTAGTAAGGGCACCATTACCACCATCTCCATCATCAAAGTAAGGATTGAGGGTAGGAGCATAGTCGTCATGAAGACCACCGGTTGCTGCTATGTAGACTTTCGAGCTGCCAAAGTTTGCGTAGTAAGCTAACCAGTCTAAGGAAACGCTATTGCCGCTGTTACCACCAAACTCAAAGGTTTGAGTGCCTTCAGCCGTACCACCTACTGTGGGAACACCATTGATATCAGGCTTACTAAAAGCTTGAGCATTACCCGCCGCTAAACGAGTAACCAACAAGTCTTTACCCGTAAAGCTGGTGTTCAGTCTCAAACGTACACGGTTTTGAAAGACGGTGTTATTTGTAACTGACTGATTAAATTCGTCAGTGACGGCAAAGATTGCTTCACCTTGCAGCTTGGTGGTTGTGGAGAATTGACGAGCTTCTAGGAAACCAACACGACCGTCTAATTTATCAACTCGTGCGCCCAAGGTTGTCAATTCTGTCCGGAATTCACTAACCAAACGCTGAAGAGTTTCTAAGTCGGATTTTCTAACAAAGTCTGCTGTACTTGTTTGAATCAAACGCTCAACTTGATTTAAGCAAGCATTCAAACCAGCCGCAAACTCAAAACGACTCAGGGCACGGTTGCCGCGATATGTGCCATCTGGATAACCTGCGATACAACCATAGCGCTCGACCAAACTCCGTAGGGCTTCAAATGCCCAGTCTCCCGGAGATACGTCCCGTAGTTGGCTGACGTTGGTGACTTGATCTTGTGAGTTGCTATTGCCTTCAGAGCCATAGCGGTTGATTTGGTTGAGCTGGTTGATGACGTTGGTATCTGCCGGGGCTGGGGCAGCTTGGGCAACTTGTGGTGCTGCTGTGGGCATGACTGGCGCTGGGGCAAGTACGGCAGCCTCTGGTGTTGCCACCACTGGATCGGAGTTAGCGGCTAATTGTTCGGGGGTTGCAACAACTGTATTGTTTGTTGTTGGCGAAACTGCCTCTGTCGGCGCTTCGATGGCAATTGACTTAACCTGGTACGCTGGAGTTTCAGCCAAGTCTGTAGCGGTTTGGCTGTCTTTTACCAAGTTGTTTGTATCCGTAGCGGCGCGTGCTGCACCGGAAAAAGCTACGAGTATTACACTTAGTACCGCTGGGCTAACTAGTAGAGCTTTTAACAGTATCTTTGCCATTTTTCTTGTCCTCACACCTTTGCAGAAAGAGTTATGTTATCCTTCTTCGACTATGTTACATCGTATACCTAGAAGCGGCTAATTAAGTTTTGATTGATTGTCAGAATTAGGAGATATTTGAGCTGATTTGTTGCCGCAATGACTTAGTGTTTAGCATATCTAGTTGGAGATAAGTAGATCCGCTAGATTTTTAGGTAAGTAAACAAATTTAATTTAATTTTGAGACAACTTGTGCTAGCTCAAAATCATTTGAGGTCAAACCGCCAGCATCATGGGTGGTTAGAGTAACTTTGACCTTATTGTAAGAAATTGCCAAATCAGGATGATGTCCGGCAGTTTCGGCAGGTTCAACTATTTTATTAATAAAGGCGATCGCTTCTACAAAATCTTTAAACTTAAAAGTTCTCTGCAACTCTTTGCCTTCTACAGTCCAACCTGCCAAAAGTTTGGCTTGCTCTTGAATTTCTGCATCGGTCAATAATTGAGCCATGATGTCCCTGATGGTGTTTCCACCAAAATAGCTTAAAACATCCCTCAAAAAACTATCCGCTCTCACGGGCAGTGTTTTGGTTTAAGCCATCGCACCAAATGTGAGAGCGGTCTAGCGGGTCTTCTGATTGAAACCAGGCTGCCGGGAGGAATCTCCGAGCCAGCTTCAGCAGTTAAACTACAGCGATTCTCCGAAGAGAATCAAGCTAACTACTAGAGAACAGCCCCGGCGCACAGCCGGCTAACTCCAATCAAATGACCCATGAATTTACTACTATCTGTCATGGGCATCACCTCCTGTAAACCCGAAACGGTTTCATATACCGTTGTGTACAAGGTGTAGTTCACCTGTATCTAAAGATAACACAAGACTAAATTTATGAACTGTCAGACCAAAAAAATACCCCCACCGACAGGTAGGGGTCAAATATTTTGCTAAAAGAAGCTTTTATTTGGAATTAGCTAATTCTTACAGAGCGTTACCACGAGGCAGAACTTCTTCAGGAAACTCAAAGCGCTCATGAGGTTGATCAGCCGGCGCCATCCAAGCGCGAATACCTTCATTTAAAAGAATATTCTTGGTGTAGAAAGTCTCA
>JBATUR010000083.1:0-8924 GCA_049671305.1 Coleofasciculaceae cyanobacterium | reverse complement strand
TGCGGCGAAGATACTTTGGGGGTTGCCCCACGGGAAAATAGCTCAATGCCAGGTCTATTACTACAAACTAAACCCCTTTCTCAACCAGAGACAGGGGTTTGGCTTTTGATTTTCTCTTCGCTTTCTGATGAACCTCTACCTAGGCTTTGACTTCGGCACTTCTGGAGTAAGGGCTGTTTTGATTGATGATGCTGCTGCCATTGAAAACCAGTTGAGCTATTCTTGGCAAATTACTCCCAAGACCAACCTAGCTAAAAGTTGGAAATTCGCTTTATTGCACTTAATTGAGCAAATTCCTCAGAAACTGCGCCCAGCTATTCGGGCAATTGCCCTTGACGCCACTTCCTCCACCGTACTCTTATGTGATGCTGTAGGAGAACTGGTTGCTCAACCCTTAATCTATAATGATGACCGAGGTCTAGAACTACTCGATACCTTAACAAGCATTGCACCTGCTAACCATACTGTCTTAAGTGCAACCTCTAGCCTTACCAAACTCCTCTGGTTTATTCAAAACTTAAAACTCCAAACTCCAAACTATTATTTTTTACATCAGGCTGACTGGCTAGCTTTTATCCTGCATGGTCACTTGGGTATTAGTGACTATCACAATGCTCTAAAACTTGGTTACGATGTTGAAAATTTATGCTATCCTCAGTGGCTTAAAAATCTAAAACTACCCGTACATCTGCCAAAAGTTTTGGCTCCTGGTACTCCTATCGCTCCGTTACTACCTCGTATCGCTCAACAGCTAGGTTTAGCACCAGACTGTATCGTCTGTGCTGGCACAACCGATAGTATCGCAGCCTTTCTGGCTACTGGTGCTAAGTCTCCTGGTGAAGCTGTAACTTCCCTAGGTTCTACATTAGTACTAAAGCTTTTGAGTCGTACTCGTATCGAGGACTCCCGCTCAGGAATTTATAGTCATCGTTTAGGAAACTTATGGCTAGTTGGTGGTGCTTCCAATACCGGTGGAGCAGTACTACGCCACTTCTTCAAGGATGCCGAATTAGAAAGCCTAAGCCGTAAAATTGATGTTAATAATGAAAGCTTACTAAATTATTATCCCTTACTCAAACCAGGTGAACGCTTTCCGATCAACGACCCCTATTTAGCGCCGTGCATTGAACCAAGACCAACTGAGTCAGTAGACTTTCTGCACGGTTTACTGGAAAGCATGGCTAGGATTGAAGCACAAGGATATCATTTATTGCAACAGATAGGTGCAACTCCACTAACTAGTGTGTATAGCGCGGGTGGAGGGGCAAAAAATTTAGCTTGGAGAATTCTACGCGGGCGTCACCTCCAAGTCCCAATGCTGCAAGCAGTCAACACTACTGCTGCTTATGGTGCGGCACTATTAGCAAGGCAAGGATACAATAAAACATTAACTCGTTGATTGTGAGCAACTTCTCAATTTTTAACTTTTCTGTTGTTAGCCAGATCCGTTCGCTGAAGAATTGAGCATAATGATACATTTTTATGATCCACAAATTATTAAAAACAACGATAGCCATCAGCCTAACAACAAAAGAATCTCTCCTTATGGTAAATTATGTTGCTAACTGACGATTTACTGCTACATTACAAACGCTGTAAACGTCGGGCGTTTTTGGATATTTATGGAGACTTAAGCCGACAAGATCAAGAGCAAGAATTCTTAAAAAAACTGCGACGAGATAGCCAAACACATCAGCAAGCGTTTCTTGCCAAAGAAGTTCATCACTCACCAAACTACCCACGAGGTGATTGGCAAGCAGGGGCAAAAGCTACTCTGGAATTGATGCAGCAGGGAAAAGAGCGAATTTCTCAAGGTGTCTTATTAATGCAGTCACAAGGCGTGACTTTGCTGAGTCGTCCAGATTTATTAGTCAAACAACCAGGACAATCTATTTTTGGCGATTGGATTTATGTTCCAACCAGCATTAAGCTAGGCAGACGCCCTAAGCCAGAATATCAAATTGTTGCAGCTTTTAGTGCTCAACTGCTAGCGGCTACTCAAGGAATTTCTCCAAGTAGTGCCTGGTTAATTTTACGTCGCCAAGATTCTTATGCGGTTAATTTAGAACGATGGCTGCCGTTGATGCAGGATATTTTATCAGAGTGTCTGGAAACATTGCTGTTACCTCAAGAGCCAGAAGTTTTTATCTCTCGTCAACGCTGTAGTCTTTGTCGATGGTACAGTAGCTGTTATGCGATCGCTAAAGCCAACCAGCACCTCTCCCTCTTGCCAGGAGTCACACCAGCACGCTACCGAGACTTACAAACACTAGGTGTCACAACGGTAAAATCCCTCGCCACTGCTTCCATTAGCACTTTAGAAACAGTTGTTATTAGCGAAGTAGCATCATCTCTAATTCAGCAAGCCCAATCTACAGTCCAAAATCAGGCAATTCTGCGTCAAGATTTTTCTCATGTTTTTTCAAAAAAAACTAATATTTTATCGACAGCTTCTGTAGAGCTTTACTTTGATATTGAAGCAGAACCGGAACTGCAACTGGATTATTTGCTGGGAGTCTTAGTAATTAATCGTCGCACTAATACCGAAACATTTTATGCTTTTTTAGCAGAAAGTCCGCAAGACGAAGCATCAATTTGGCAACAATTTTTAGATTTAGTTGCACTTTATCCAGATGCGCCAATCTTTCATTATTCTGATTATGAAGTCGAGACAGTTAAACGCTTATTTAAGCTCTATAAAACCAGTACGCCCCAACAGGTAAAACAGCTTTTGTCGCGCTTTGTAGATGTACATCAGCAAGTCATGGATACTGTAAAGTTGCCTGTGGAAAGCTATTCTTTAAAACATCTGGCTCGATGGCTGGGGTTTGAGTGGCGTGATGCTGGCGTAACGGGTCAAGAGTGCGTTTGTTTATATGATCAATGGTTAGAAACTAGCGATCGCTCTTTACTCAGTTTAATCTTGCGCTATAACGAAGATGATTGTCGCGCTACTCATCATCTCAAAAACTGGCTAGTAAATTTTCTGCAAAACCCGGTTCAATCTTAACTAGATCTATACCCAAAGACTGATTCTTCTTTGATTAAGATTAGTCTGCAAAACCCGGTTCAAACTTAACTAGATCTATATCCAAAGACTGATTTTTCTCTAATTAAGATAAAGCCGTACAATAGGCTTTGTTTCAAAGTATTTCAAACTACAGCATTAGCGAAAAGTAAGTGTTAGCTTGAAGCCATGAAGGTTTTTCTTTCTGATTATTGTAAGGAAAGCTTTCAAAAAATTGACCTAAAGGTGTTCAATATGTTTCCCATGTCTGTGATGCTAATATTAACTGCAATAGGAAGCATATTTATTTCCCTACGTGCTTCTCATGAACTGCCCCGCCTCTTGGCGATCGGTTCGGCAATCTTTTGCTCAATTTTGGGCTTCGCCTTGGCACCGTGGCCCATACAGCTATTGATTTTTTTGCTAATTCTCCAGATAGAAAGGCTGTATCCCTTTCGCCGCACAGGTGAAGTACCCGTAATCTTATCTTCTAAACAACGACGCTAGATTCTCAAAAAAAGAATTTTCTTTTGCCACCATTTTTAGATATGATGGAAGAAGTGTCAAACAAAAAAGATATTCCTTTGTTCAAAAAGGCAATCTTTAAAGACCTACTTGACAAATGTGCTGAAATCAGAAACAATTGTAAACGGGTCAAAAAATGGGACTGTAGTTCAATTGGTTAGAGCACCGCCCTGTCACGGCGGAAGTTGCGGGTTCGAGCCCCGTCAGTCCCGTTCTAACAACATGAAAATATATCAATTCATAGAAGCTTCAGCGTTTCCAGGATGTTATTGATCATGCACTCAGCTACTTCCATAAGGAATAGCCAGTAAAATAACAAAACAACCAACACCAAAAGAGATTATTCTGTGAGCGTTAGAGTTCGGATAGCTCCTAGTCCAACTGGCAATTTACACATCGGTACAGCAAGAACAGCCGTATTTAACTGGCTATTTGCCCGTCACCACGGCGGTAAGTTTATTTTACGCATCGAAGACACCGACCAAACGCGATCGCGTCCCGAATACACCGACAACATCCTGGAAGGACTCACCTGGCTCGGCTTAAACTGGGATGAAGGTCCAACCTACCAATCTAAACGCCTTGACCTTTACCGCCAAGCTACACAAAAACTTCTGGATCAAGGACTAGCATATCGTAGCTACGACACAGAAGCCGAATTAGAGGAAATGCGGACGGCACAGAAAGGCAGAAAAGAAGCGCCACGCTATGATAATCGTCATCGTAACCTTACACCAGAACAACAAGCCGCATTTGTTGCAGAAGGACGCCAAGCAGTAATTCGCTTTATCATTGACGATAATCGAGAAATTGTTTGGAATGACTTAGTACGCGGCAAACTCTCCTGGAAAGCCAGCGACTTAGGGGGTGATATGGTAATTGCCAGGGCATCAGATGGAGATGCCGTTGGTCAACCACTATATAATCTGGCTGTAGTGGTCGATGACATTGATATGCAAATCAGCCATGTGATCCGAGGTGAAGATCATATTGCCAATACCGCTAAACAGATTTTACTTTACGAAGCACTCGGCGCGGCAGTACCAGAATTTTCTCACACGCCTTTAATTTTGAACGAGAAAGGCGCAAAACTTTCCAAGCGCGACGGCGTAACTTCCATCTCCGACTTTAAAAAAATGGGATTTATCCCAGAAGCCTTAGTCAACTATATGACATTGCTAGGTTGGTCTGCACCCGACTCCACACAAGAAATTTTTACCTTAGAAGAAGCGGCAAAACTGTTTAGCTTTGAGCGAGTCAACAAAGCTGGGGCAAAATTTGACTGGGCAAAATTAGATTGGTTAAATGGTCAATATCTGCACATTATGCCAGCAGATAAGTTAGTTGATTTGCTAATTCCTTATTGGCAGGAAGCTGGATTTGAATTCGACCCAAAAAGCGATCGCGCTTGGCTAGAACAAATGGCGGCAGTAATAGGACCCAGCTTAACACGCTTACCGGAAGCAGTAGACATGACGCGGGTCTTCTTTACCGAGTCAGTTGA
This sequence comes from Coleofasciculaceae cyanobacterium, assembly GCA_049671305.1. Classification (GTDB taxonomy): domain Bacteria; phylum Cyanobacteriota; class Cyanobacteriia; order Cyanobacteriales; family Coleofasciculaceae; genus CADCTM01. The sequence continues at coordinate 3,888 of JBATUR010000083.1, read as the reverse complement.
GTTTAGTGCCGAAGCAACAGATCAGATGAAAAAAGCAGGCGTGGCAGAAGTAGTCCAAGCCGTTTTAGAAGCACTAGATAACTACCCCGAACTAACGCCAGAAACCGCCCAGGCAATCATTAAACAAGTGACAACCGATAAAAAGGTCAAAAAAGGCTTAGTAATGCGATCGCTGCGTGCTGCCCTCACAGGCGATCTTAATGGACCCGACTTAATTGAATCTTGGATACTTCTCCATCAGCAAAAACTGGCAAAAACTCGCTTGCAACAAGCACTAGCACTCGTTGGTGTAACAAGGGGAACATAACCGACAAACCCACGTCCCTAGTAATATTACAGCCGTTAATACTCCAAACAAACGCGCCGTTTATTGCCGTTAGGATACATAAAAGCCAGTGTTACAACGCCAGACAAAATTGAAGGGAATGTCTAGCTGGATAACCAAAAGTAGCCTCACGGTACGCGGTAAGAGAATCGCGATGATTACCGGGGGGCTATTCTTCAGCTATTTAGCTTTAGTTGGGCAACCAGTTCAATCTCAAACCATGTTTGAAAACGTTACCATTAGACCGAGATTTTCACCAGACCCGATGACAATTAGAGGCATCAGCGGCGGTTCTGTACCTGCAAGCAACGTTGCTGGTAGACAACAAACGCCAACTGGTCCTTGTGTCGGTTTCATGGATAAAGCGCCTGATCATACGTTGTTTCTAACATCTTTCTTCAGTTATTTAAGTTTAATCGTCGAAAGTCCCCAGGACACAACTTTAGTAATTAGTGGTCCTGGTGGTACTTGGTGTAATGATGACTTTCGAGGCAAAAATCCTGGTATTACCGGTCAGTGGCAAGCAGGAACTTATCGAGTTTGGGTAGGTTCTTATGACACAGACAACTATAATCCTTATCTGATTAGATTGAGCAAAGTGCGGCGGTAAGTTTAAGTTGATTTAGCACTAAAATAAATAAGCTTCACCTTTAACGATGCCTTCAGTAGAAGTATGAACAGGCACTAAAATAATAGAATATCGCTCAAAATCATTGCTGTTTTCTAACTCTTGATCACTCAGATAATCTTCCGAATCAATACCAAGATTGAAAGCAAGGACATAAACAATATAAGCACCTTTTGTTAAAGAAATATTAGCTTCTGAATCGCCTGTTGTTGTGGTTATTTCCAACTCACCTGAGACAATATTAAGATTGAGTGCTAATGCTCTCTCACATTCTTCAAAACTAGGCGTGTTGTCACTCAGATATAAATCTAACCAATAATCATGAAAAGTTGCCCTAGTTCCTACATATATAGTTCGACTATTAGTTATATAACCTTTTCTTGAATTCTCCTCATTCCACACTGGCATCTTGTCATAAAAATCTGGATCAGAATCTAAAATATAAAACTGATAATGGTCTGCAAATATTCTGCCAGAAAAAAGCTGATGCATTTATGGTTGAGAACCAAGAGTTTTAAGGATGAAAATAATCATAGATTTCTTGCGCCAAACGTGGTCCAATTCCCGCCACTTCTCCTAACTGTTTCGGCGACGCTTCACGGATATAATCAATTGAGCGAAAATGCGCCAATAATTGCTTTTGGCGATGAAAACCTAACCCCGAAATTTCATCCAAACGCGATCGCCTTAATTTATCACTTCTTTGCTGACGATGAAACGTAACCGCAAATCGATGTGCTTCATCTCGCAAACGCCGTAACAGTTGCACACCGGGTTGTTCCGCTTCCGTTACTACCGGTTGCGACTCACCAGGAAGAAAGATTTCTTCGCGCTGTTTTGCTAAACTAACTACACGCAAATCTTCACTCAAATTCATCTCCTGCAACACCGTCATTACCGAAGATAACTGACCTTTTCCACCATCAATCATAATTAAATCGGGCCAATCTGGATTTCCTGCACGCAGCAATTGTGGATCTTCTTTATACTTACGAAAACGCCGTCCAATTACCTCAGCAAGACTGGCAAAATCATCAGAATGTCCGGCTTTAACTTCCGGATTCTTAATCTTATAATGACGATAATGTTGCTTTGCCGGCGTACCATCAATAAACACCACCTGAGAGGCAACAGCATTCGCACCTTGGATATGAGAAATATCATAACCTTCAATACGATGCGGCAAGTCTGGCAAATCGATAATATTAGCTAAATCTTCCATCGCCTGAGTGTTGCGGTCAGCAAATCTTTGAGTCCGTTCTAACTCATAATTAGCATTACGTTCCACCATCTCAATTAATTCTGCTTTTGCTTGCCGTTGAGGCACAATGATACTAACTTTTCGACCTTTCTTTTCGGTCAAATATTCAGCTAACATTTCCCCTTCTGGCAACTCATGTTGTACCAAAATCTCTGCAGGAATTTCCACCGCATCCGCCGCTTGGTAATGTTCTTCTAGTACCCGTTGTAGAATCGCTCCAGGCGTCCCTGATTGAGCATCGGCGAAAAAACCCAAACGTCCCACCAAGCGACCTGCACGAGTCTGGAAAAGCTGAATGCTGGCGTGTTGAGCATTGGCTGCAAGTGCGATCGCATCTCGTGAAACGGTATCATCTGGTAAAGATACTTTCTGGTCAGAAGAAAGCGACTTAATGCCAGCAATTTGGTCACGAATTCGCGCCGCTGCTTCAAAGTTCAACGACTCTGCCGCTTGATTCATATTCTGAGTCAAAACATCAAGTAATTCCCCACTCCTTCCCTGGAAAACCATCGCGATTTTTTGGATAGTTTTGCGATAATCTTCTGGCGTCACTAACTGTTGACAAACACCAGGACAACGACCCATGTCATAATTAAGACAAGGACGGTCTTTAAATAATGGTTGAGGACGCTGCCGAATTGGGAAAAGTCGCTTGGCTAAACGTAAGGTAGTTCTTAATAAACCAGAATCAACAAATGGTCCGTAATATTTATCTTTTTCCTTTGCTATTCTTCGATTACGAGTGATAAAAATACGCGGATATTCTTCTGACCAAGTAACCAAAACATAAGGGTATTTCTTATCATCTTTAAGCAGCACATTGAAATAAGGTTGATGCTGCTTGACAAGATTTGCTTCTAATGCTAAGGCTTCTGCTTCCGTGTCGGTGACGATGAACTCAATTTCCACGACTTGCCGTACCATCATCATGATGCGTTGGCTGAGCCCGCCGTAGGCATCGCTTAATTTTTGCGACTCACGGAAATAGGAACGCACACGCGATCGCAATTTTTTCGACTTACCGATATAGAGAATGCGATCGCTACCATCTCGCATCAAGTATACTCCCGGTTCCGGCGGAATTTCCTTAAGGCGTCGTTCCAAACGTTCTGGATCTTTTACGAGCGTTAGTGTCTTAGTTGTCGTCACTTTTTCGCTGCTTAAATGAGTGTGTCTATATCTTTATGATAAGAAATACAGACTTTTTCAGCTTCCCAAAACCGTATGATTTCTGGCAGATTTCCGACTTCTTTTATTAAATTCAGGTTTAAACTATAGAAGTCAGATATCTAGGTTACGTTATTCAACAATTGGCGTCCAATGCATAAACATTGCCGCTTGTCCACAGGGTTGATTTTGTGCATCCAATAAAGTCCAGATGATGCCATCTTCGATGTAAAAGCGATCGCCTTTACTCGAAATCCGAATCCCTTGATAATTACTAATCAAACCTTGGTCTAGACTTTGTTTCAGCATCAATTCTCGTTCTGATTGTTCTATCGGTTCAGCACTCAAACGAGAAGGCAAACGAGTAAAATCATCCCATTCCATTTGCCATAATTTTAGCGCTATCTGATTGGCATAATTGAAAATCGGATCAGTTTGAATTCCGTGAGAAACTACAACAAAGGGAGCGAAGAAAAGCTTTTCCGATAATGTGGTGGGATTATCAAC
>JBATUR010000082.1:0-29110 GCA_049671305.1 Coleofasciculaceae cyanobacterium | reverse complement strand
CTTCCTGGTGTTATTGGCGCGATGGCTCCACTCCGACTCCATCCCGAACTCGGCTTTGTGAAACGTTGCTGCGGCGAAGATACTTTGGGGGTTGCCCCACGGGAAAATAGCTCAATGCCAGGTCTATAATTCAAAAAAGCCTTTTTCTTCATGAAAAAGGCTTTTTTGTTTTTGGTATGGAAAATCGATAAGCTAATGTTGTTGAGTTTAGAGATTCTGCTGTGGATACAATATTAGAGCGATCGCGCCAGTTACAACAAGCCATAACACAATTCGTTTTGGATGCAGAAGGAGACTTGGCAGAATCATTAGAATTGTACGCGGTAAGTAATTCACGTCCTCACAATACTCGGCAGGATGTAAATTACGAACAGAAATTGCTGGTAGATTCTTTTCTCACTGAAGGGAAAGTTGGAGATAAAACACCTCTAGAGATATTCATAGACGCCCATTCAGAAATCTCGTCTAGTGATCGCACCTTAATTAGTAGCTGGCGAAACAGCTTCCTTGGCTTGTTTGCCGTTACCAGCGTGCTTCCTGATGGCTTTAAATTGCTCAATTGGCTTACCGATAAACATTATATTGTCAAGCCAAACGAGCCGCAAATTCTAGCAGAAATGATGCGATTTCAGCAAGGAGACATTTTACAAACCCGAATTGCTCCTGTAACTGACACATATTGGACATTTTCTGGTCCCTACATAACAATGGGGCGGTTGGGTAAGCCCAAATTAGCTGTGGCAATTGGTAATTTTAAGGAACATCATAAAGATGCTCTTTATAGCGATGCCCCAGAATTGCTAGAACAGGCATGGGAATCAGTAGCTGAATATCACAAAGAATTTCTGGAATTTTTTGGCAGTGATGAAGTAACTTTACCTGGATATCAGCTCAACAAGAAAATCAACGAATTGCAAGAGCTGATTACTAAACGTAATCTCACTGCAATGGGAATTGATCAATCAAAATCTCTTTCTGACATAGCAGAAGAAGCAGGAGTCACGCAAGAAGAAATGAAAGCTGCAGCAGCAGAAGCTGGTGCGGATGCGGATGCGGTTTCTCAGCTTTTTGAAAGTAGTCAGGGCAAGACAAAAATGGTGATGCCCAAAGTTGAATTGCCGGCTGAACTTAAGAAAGCTGAACAAGTAACTGTCTTCACTCATCCGCGTTGGGGACAGCTATTTTTACCAACATATACTCAGTTCAAAACAATACTGGAATTAGAAGTTGAGCCGAGTAATAAAGATACCAATAAACTGGTCAGAAAATATCTAGAAGCCCCAACAATTAATACTTTCATTTGGCACAAATTAGCCGCAGCTTATCCAACCCAATTGGAAAAAGTCTTACAAACTTTCTTAGATCGTCCGGAGTTTAAGCTAGAAAGTGACTTAGATGCTTTGCTCAAAGAGCATAACAAACCATTAGAACCCGAATTACCAGAAATAGCTAGTGTGCCAGTACACTTGCATAACTTATTTCAAGAAGCCTTGGGAGAAGTTAATAAATCCAAGTCAAAAGGTAAAAAGAAAGCAAATACAGCAAAAGGTTTCAAATAAACTGGGACTAGCTTGAGTTAAGATTTTCTTGCCATCTCATGTTTCTTATCAAAATGCCTCCTGCCGTTGTCACTCTCGAAGTTACTGAAGATCAGCATCGTTTGCTCATTCAAAACCCAAGCTCAGGGCTATCTCTACAAGGAAATCTCCAAGTACCGGGGGATAAATCCATCTCTCACCGTGCCCTGATGCTGGGGGCATTAGCCCAAGGAGAAACCCAAATTCAGGGCTTACTTTTGGGCGAAGATCCTCGTAGTACCGCTAGCTGTTTTCGGGCAATGGGGGCTGAGATTTCGGAACTTAATACAGAATTGGTAACGGTAAAGGGCATCGGTTTAGGGCAGTTACAGGAACCCCAGGATGTTTTAAATGCTGGCAATTCTGGCACAACTTTACGCTTGATGTTGGGCATTCTCGCTTCTCATCCTGGACTATTTTATACGGTTACAGGGGATAGTTCATTGCGATCGCGTCCCATGTCTCGTGTAGTTAAACCTCTGCAAGAAATGGGCGCTCATATCTGGGGGCGTCAGGGAAATTCACTCGCGCCTCTGGCTATTCAAGGGCAACAACTCCAACCCATTCACTACTATTCGCCCATTGCCTCAGCTCAAGTTAAATCTTGTATTTTGTTGGCAGGCTTGATGGTAGATGGAGAAACTACGGTTACAGAACCAGCCCTTTCTCGTGACCACAGTGAACGAATGTTGCAAGCTTTTGGCGCAAAACTTAACATTAATCCGGAAACTAATAGCGTTACGGTAATTGGGCAAGCTCAGTTGCAAGGGCAAAAGGTGATTGTGCCTGGTGATATTAGTTCTGCGGCTTTTTGGTTAGTGGCGGGGGCAATTGTGCCGGGTTCAGAATTATTGATTGAAAATGTCGGCGTTAACCCGACTCGTACAGGTGTTTTAGAAGCCCTGGAGATGATGGGAGCGGATATAAGCCAAGAAAATCAGCGAACCGTTGCCGGGGAACCTGTGGCAGATTTACGGGTACGTTATGGGCAGCTAAAGGGCTGTGAAGTTGGGGGTGATTTGATTCCGCGTTTGATTGATGAGATTCCGATTTTGGCAGTGGCGGCGGTTTTTGCCCAAGGAAAGACGGTAATTCGGGATGCGGCGGAATTGCGGGTTAAAGAAAGCGATCGCATTGCGGTGATGGCATCTCAACTAAACTTAATGGGGGCGCGGGTGACGGAATTAGCCGATGGCTTGGAAATCAGCGGCGGCACACCTTTAGTTGGTACAGATGTTGATAGTTTTACTGATCATCGAATTGCCATGAGTCTGGCGGTTGCGGCGCTTAATGCGACTGGTACGACGACGATTCATGGTGCTGAGGCGGCGGCGATTTCCTATCCTGACTTTACAACTACTTTGCAGCGGCTTTGTGGTTAGGGGGAAAGTAGAAGCCGACACCCTGAAGGGTGCGGCTACATGAACTAAGTCCGTCTGCACGGACTAATATTCAGAAAGCAGAATTATTGGCAAAGTTTAATCATGTTTTGTACCATCCGGCATGATTGCGCCCATAAGCTTTGCTTTATTCAAGATTGTCCCACCCAGGTTGGCGTCTTTTAGGTTTGCTTTTTCTAAGTTTGCACTAGTCAAATCGGCTCCCCGCAAGTCTGCTGAAGTCAGGTTTGCCGCACTCAGGTTTGCCGCACTCAAATTTGCCCCACAGAAATTGGCTTCACTCAAGTTTGCTCCACTTATGTTGACATTAACTAGAGTCACCCCAACTAAGTTAGCACCCGTTAGATTAGCTCCTGTTAAGTTGGTGTCACCATTCATTATTGCGTTTGTCAGATTTGCTTTGCTCAAGTCTGCCGCAGTTAGGTTAGCGCCTTCTAAGTTAGCCTGCAATAGATTCGCATTACTAAGGTTTGCCGCAGTTAGGTTGGCATACCTCAAGTTAGTCTCGCTTAAGTTAGCTTCACTTAGATTCGCTTGAGTTAGTTTTGCTGAAGGCAAATTAGCCTTAGTTAGGTTAGCTCTTTTCAAATTCGCTTCCGATAAATCTGCCTGACATAAGGCTGTTGAGTTGAGTTTTGCTCCTTGTAAGTTCGCCTCAGTTAGGTTAGCGGTATTAAGATTAGCACCTGACAAGTTAGCATTTTGCAACGATGCGCCTGGAGCAATCAAATAAGCACCAGCTTCAGCCGCATCAAAATCTGTAGGAAAGATAGTCGCTTCGCTATAAAAGGCTTGGCTTAGGTTAGCCTCCTGAAGGTTTGCGCCTTCCAGATTTGCATCAATCAACTCTACATTACTAAGATTTGCCTTTTTTAGCGTTGCCTTTTTTAAATTTGCTGACTCCAGAGTTGCCTGATAAAGATTTGCATTGTCTAGGTTTGCTGCACTCAGATTGGCATTATATAAATTTGTCTCCTTCAAGTTAGCGCCTTGTAAATTTGCCCGACTCAGGTTTGCATTAGATAAATTTGCCTCTTTCAGATTTGCCTCAGCTAAATTTGCCCCGCTTAAGTTTCTATGCTCCCAGCTACCACTTAACTTTGCTCCTGTTAAATTAGCTTTGCTCAGGTTGATTTGATTACTAATCTGGTTTCCCGTCAAATCTGCTCCCGCTAAGTTAACCGCAGTAAAATCTATTTCTCCCTCACTCTGTCGCTTCATAAATTCCTCAGTACTCATAGGCATTCCCGGAGAATTTTCTGCTGCTAAATAAGCCTCTAGAATCAACAAATCTCCATATATGCCAAGAAGCTGAGTCATTCTCGCTATCTTGAAACCTTGCTCACTGAAAACTGCAACGCCTTCCTCTTGTTGAACCTCAGCTTCAACTAAGTTAGTAATTTCGAGATCATTTAAACTATTACTTAAAGCTGGTGGCTTTTCGAGGCGCTGTTGCAGATTGTTGAATTGGGTACTCAACTCCTCTAACTGGCGTTTAACCGCTACTGCATACTTTGCTGTAATATTTTGTCGCTCCTCAAGCTGTGCAATTTTGGAAGCTAGAGATGCTAAATTATTTTCTGCCTCAGCCATATTAATATCTCGGTAAGGTTTACTTCTTTTAGTAATCCCTTGAAAGCAAGATTTTTCAACCGAAAAAAGATGAAGTATCCCGCACCCTCAAGGGTGGGGCTACAAAAACGAAGCCTGCCTTCGCAGGCTGAATTCCAGTCCGCGCAGGCGGGCTTTATTCCTGTAGCCGTCGGGTATAAAAAACTTTAATCCACTCCCTCTAACTTACCGCTAGTCGCCACAAAAACACCTGCAGCCAAAAACGCCGCCGCCCCTACCAGCGCCCCGACAATTGGCGTGACACTACCTGGCTGACTAAATACCGCACCAAACAAACTCGAAGCAACCGCGCCACCACTAAAATAAATTCCAGTTCCCAAACCTGCCTTATCGGTTGGTACCATCGAGAGGGCAAAAGGAATCGTACCATTAGAAACTAAGCTGAAAGTTGCACCTAATGCGATCGCTACTACCGATGCCATTATGCCACTGCGCGTCAACACCATCAGTGCCATAAACCCTGCCATCACCACCAAACCATAACTCATTGCCTGACGATTTCCCAAACGAGAAGCCAGCTTTCCTGCTGGAATTGCAGTTAGCGCCAAGGCAATAAATATTCCTCCCAAAATCAACCCTTTATTTGCACCAGGCACTTGACTATCCAAAATTTTGGGAAATATTTGCATCATCAAGCGAAAACCCAGCGCCACACCCACTCCAGCACCAAAAACTAACCCCAACTTGGCAAAAGAAATTTGTCGCCAACTACTCGATGCTTGGTTATTATCCGCCGCCTCGTTAGTTTGCGGGTTTACTAACCTTAACGCCGCCGCCGCCGCTAACATAGTGAATGAGCCAATCGAAAAGGTAACAATTGGTCCTAAACTGAGAATAAATTGATTAGCAAACGGTCCCATTGCCCCAGCCAACCCGCCGACTAAAGTTAAAATACTGGCAGCTTGCGGTAAATTTGTCCCAAAAGCATACCGCCCTAATAATGACATCGCGGGACTACGAAAAACCGTCATTGCTAACGCCCAGGCTACCAATAACACGGGCAAAACCCAACGAATTGAGTCTGTTGGATTGCTAAAGGCGATAAAAGCTGGAATGGCAATAAATAAAGCCGAAGCTAATATCACGCCCACAGAAATGAAGGGAAAACGGGTACCTATCCAACGTTGCGCTTGATCAGAAAGCCCACCCATCAAGGGTTCCATGACTGCGGCTAGGATATTCTCGATAATTAGTATTACTGTGGCTAATTCTTTGGGAAAGCCAAAGCTGGTTAGGAGTTTAACTAAATAAAGATTGTAGATTACCCAAGTTAAAGCGATCGCACCTTGGACAGCGGCGAGTCCCCATACTTGCAGCCATAATACTTTTGGTGAAGTTTCGGTGATACTCATTGCTGTTATCCAGTATTTTGGTGACAAAGGATTATAACAACACTTCTGATAGTAATTTCGGATTTAGTGATAATTATTATTAGGGCGTGTAATCAAGTTAGAACGGTTCTCATAATTATTAATTTTGATTAGTGACTTTGCTGATTGGCAATGGAATTGAATTCTTGCCAAAAGACTGGTCATTAGTTAGATGCACAAATATAATTACACCAACTTTATCTTAAACATAGGCTTATTATGAGCTGCACTTCCGAAGCTAGCCTATCAGTAGGGAACTTCCTGCATCACCAACTTCACCTAAGATTGTGACAATTTTTTTTCTGTCACAAATAACAGATGATAAACTTATAAATATTAGACAATACATCATTAAGGCATCCTTAATTATTTAAATATTAAATCTGTAATGTATTTGCTGGAAGGTACATACTCTATGAAATAAAAAATGTAAAATCTCGAATTGAGAAGAAGCGTATATTTTCATCCTAAATGTAGGTAGCTCTTAAACTAGTTAGGGATAATTGAAGCCTATCTACATTCAATAAAGCTGAACAATACTCACATAGCTCATTAAAATTCTGCGAATTATCTAATCCCATAATAAGTTCTGGGGGTTTGGTAATCTATCAAAAGTTATAGATATTATCTAAAAATTATAGTGGGAATCCTCCTATATTTCTATTCACAGAGAAATAGGAGGATTTTTTATTTGAAGTTTTTGCTCAAATCAATACTTACTAGTAGTAAAGCTAATTGATTTACCAGAATAGGAAATTTCTTGTTAACTAATATTGAGAGGATTAAAATTATCAATAAGTTAAGTTTTTACATATTAGCAACAAAAAAACCTCTTTTATTGTTAAGAAAATATTTCATACATAATAAGTTTTTATAAAGACATTTTTCTCTAATTTAAAGCTTAGATAAAGACAGCAAATAACTACACTTTTTGTTTTTTAAAAAAGTATGATTGCTCCATAGAAACCTAACAATAAGTTAGAGCTTTCAACCTTATCTCTAAGAAAAGTTTGATATTTCATATCTACTCTTCTTGGTGTTTTGAGATGACCAATTTCTTTGCAGTGAGGCAGACATATGGTTCAATTCATTGGAACAGATGGTAACGATTTGATTGTTGGTACTAATGAGGGAGATAAAATTTCTACACTAGGCGGCGATGACGGCGTATTTAGCCTGAATGGCAACGACACCGTATATGGCGGTTCTGGAGTTGACATCATTATTGGTGGTGGTGGAGATGACTTTCTCTTTGGAGAAGACGGCAACGATATCATTTTTGGTGACTCTCAAGTTTTTGGTGAAGGTGGCAATGACTTCATTAGTGGTGGCAATGGGGAAGACGTCATTTTTGCCGGCGTTGGTAACGATACCATCTATGGTGATAGTGGAAATGATGTCATTTTTGGTGAAGATGGCAATGACCTCTTATTTGGTGGTGATGGCTTAGACGTTATCAATGGTGACTCTGGAGATGACAAAATCTCTGGTGGTTCTGGAGATGACCGACTTTTTGGTAATCTTGGCAATGACACTCTCTATGGTGATAGTGGAAATGATGTCCTTTTTGGCATGGAGGGGAATGACAAACTATTAGGCGGTCAAGGAGATGACGACCTCTTTGGTGATGCCGGAGATGATAAACTTTTTGGTGAAGATGGCGCTGATATCATTAATGGCGGCGAGGGCAATGATCAAGCTTTTGGCGGCAGTGGAGACGACAGATTTTTTGCAGGTAGTGGAAACGATCAAGTCTTCGGTGAGGACGGGAATGACACCGCCGACGGTGAAGCTGGGAATGATACTCTCAATGGCGGGAATGGTAATGATACCCTCTTTGGTAGCCTTGGCAATGATCTGCTAATTGGTGAAGACGGGCAGGATGTACTGGTGGGCGGGGTTGGTAACGACGCCATTACAGGTGGTTGTGGGGATGATGTATTGGTTGGTGTTGACCCCTTTGTCACAGAATTTGGATTTGGCGGGACTTCCGACAATCCGCTTGCACCTTTTGAGAGGGATACCCTAACTGGCGGTCAAGGGCGTGATACGTTTGTTCTTGGTGATAACGGAACTGTACTAGGTATCGAACGAGGCGAACCTGAACTTTACTATTTTGGTGGCGGTAATCAAGACTTTGCTCTGATTACTGACTTCAAGCTCGGTCAAGATACAATACAACTGGCTTCAGATATCCTTTTCAACGATCTCGCGTTTGGCTTATCCGATGGTAATAGCGTCCCGCAAGGTGTAACAATATCTTTTCAAGACGACTTAATTGCGGTTATCGAACTCCATTCGGTTTCAGACATGAACAGTGCTAACTTCATGAACGCTTAGAAGTCATATACTTTATAGCTGAAAATTAGTTATAGAGTAAACCCCATTCTAGCCTCTGGCTGGGATGGGGGTTAGTTATGGTAGGTTATGGTGCATTTGGCTTGCCTCTTGGCTCTTAACTCAGTGTCGATTATGAGGCGCCTCAAAATCTAAAATCGGTCCCTTGGGAACAATACCACTCGGATTCACATTGGGATGACTTTTATAATAATGCCGCTTAATATGTTCAAGATTACAAGTTTCCTTCACACCCGGCTGCTGGTACAAATCTTTGAGATAATTCCAAAGATTAGGATATTCATAAATATGGCGTAAGTTGCACTTAAAATGCACATAATAAACAGCATCAAAACGCAACAAAGTTGTGAACATACACCAATCAGCTTCGGTAATCACATCACCACATAAATACCGCTGATTAGCCAAAATTTCTTCCCAATAATCCAAAGCATCAAAGAGTTCAGTTACAGCATCTTCATAAGCTTCCTGAGATGTCGCAAATCCTGCACGATACACACCATTATTAATTGGCTGATAAATTGCCTCAATTGTCTCTTCTATCTTTGCTTGTAAATTCTGGGGATAGAAGTTAATATCATGCTTGACAAAAGCCGCAAATTCTGTGTCAAATATCTTGATAATATCGCGGGATTCATTATTAACAATTTTGTTGGTTTCTTTATCCCAAAGTACCGGAACTGTTACACGTCCAGTAAAATTTGGATCAGCTTTAATATAAACATCTCGCAGGAATTTAGTACCATTTACAGTATCAGGAATTGAGCCTGGATAATCAGAAAAAGCCCAGCCTTCCTCACCCATAATGGGATCAACAACAGAAAGACTAATTACATCTTCCAAACCCTTCAATTTACGCATAATTGCAGTACGATGCGCCCAAGGGCAAGCCCAAGAAATGTAAAGATGGTATCGCCCAGACTCGGCTTTAAAGCCACTAGAACTGTCAGCAGTAATGCGATCGCGAAATGTCGTCGATGGACGCAAAAAGCGCCCTTGTGAGTCTTCCTGTTCGCGTTTAGAAGTCCATTTACCCTCGATTAGCTGCCCTAAAGCCATCATTTCTCCTGTAAATATTACCCTAATTGTCAGACTAATAATTATCTAATCTGCAAACTAAATATTAATCATTCATCAGGAGTATTCATAATTTTTGGAACCTTAAAGAAATCACCATCTTGATCGGGAGCTTCTTTAAGAATAGCGTCTCGGTCAGTATATGGTTGCAAAATATCCGGGCGTGTAACATTACTAACATCAATTGCCCGTGTTGTCGGCTGAACATCAGTTGTATCTAATTCACTCAACTGCTCAAAATATTCTAAAATACTGTTCATTTGAGTCGCAATTTGATCTTCTTCCTCTACAGTCATTTCTAGTCGGGCTAAGTTAGCAACTTTGTGAACTTGTTCGCGGTTAAGCATAGTATTTATTTGCTATTTATTGGTTATTATTCATCAATTATTAGTCATTGGTTTCTCAATGATCGACAAGCAAAAACCAATGACTAATAGCGAATTAGAAGTAGACATCCATTGCAGATCTTCCTGACGTTTTCAGCCAGTTTTGTGCTTCAATATAGTTATTAGGAGCAAGACGAATTGCACGTTTCCAAAATTCAGCCGCTTGCTTAAACAAAGATTCCGCTGCGTCAGCATTCCCCGCTTCTTTTTCCTTTTCACCTTGATGATGATAAATAACAGCAATGTTATTCAAAGCTTGCGGCAAACGGGGGTTGAGTTCAATAGCTTGGGCATAAAGTTCTAGCGCTTTCTCGTGTCCGCCATTGCTAGCATGAATTAGCCCCATATTGTAATATATATAACTACGATCGTAGGGGTCTTCTTCTAAAGTTAAAGCTTCTTCATAGTTCTCCAACGCTTCAGCATATTCACCATCACCTTGTGCTGACATTCCATCTCTGTAATAGGCAAAAGCTTCTTTGGCTTGCTGTTTAGCTGGCATCAGCTTCAAAATCAAGTCTGCCATGACTGTGAAGCTTTTATCGATGAAGTTATCGTTACGTTGTGTTCTTGGCATAAATACCTGTTTTGTTATTGCGCTTTTGTTGATTAGAGTAACGCACCAATTGGAGATTTAAGCATCCTTTATGGTTAATTTAACAAGCGATAACCGGATTGGGATGTAATACTTTGCCTTTTTGCTCATGGCATTAATAAAAATGAACTTGATGCAGGTGTGCCTTGCTATTGGAGCCAAAAAGTGCTATCTTTTCGCAAATAACGGCTTGCATAGCAGCGATCGCCTTTTGCATGACATCCAATAAATCTGGCGACGATAAAGAATTGCTTGATTTAAGCACATCCATATACGCTTCCCTTACTTCTGTATTCACATTAAACTTACATACGCCTAACTGAATTGATTGACTAATCATTCTTTCCGGCAAACCTGACGCACCATGCAAAACTAAGGGTACATCAACGGATTTACGAATTGCCGCCAATCGCTTAAAATCTAACCGAGGTTCGCTGAGATATTTGCCATGCACATTACCGATGGTAACGGCTAAAGCATCGACATTACTGGTTTTCACAAACTCGGCAGCTTGGATAGGATCAGTCATTTTAGCTTCTTTTTCAGCAATAGTTAAGCCATCCTCCGTGCCACTAATTCTACCAATTTCTGCCTCTACCACCGCACCATAAGTATGAGCAAGTTGTGTCATTTTATGAGTAAAGGCTAAATTTTCCTTGTAGGGTAAATGAGAACCATCTGCCATAATTGAGTTCATGCCAGCTTCTAGCGCCGCCTCAATCTCTTTTGTTGATGTGCTATGGTCGAGGTGAACTGCGATCGGTACATCAGCTTTTCGTGCTGCTTCCAGACAAAGCGCGACTAAAGGCGATTTACCATATTTAATGGCGCTAGGATGAAGTTGCAACATAGCGGGACTTTGCAATTTTTCTGCTGCTTGAACAACTGCCCGAACTCCTTCCAAATTGTAGACATTAAATGCGCCGATCGCATAAATATTTCGATTAGCTGTTTCTAAGAGTTCCCGCGTTGAACTTAGCATGGTCATTCCTAATATAGTTCTTAGAAATATTGTCTGGGTTAGTGAGCAGTTGTCCTACAAAACAAAACTCGGTAATTGCCTAAACTAACAACACAACCCCCGGCAATTTTGCCAAGGGTTGCGTCACTATTGATTAAACCTCATCCCTTCATCAAGCACTAGCCGTCGCATCTTCTTCCTGCTTCGGTGCCGCACCAACACCCATACGAATCTCAGAAGACAGCGACGCCATACTAAACCCACCAAAGCGCTTCAAAATACTTGTCCTTAACCGTAAATTGGGACTAGCAAACCACAAACGCTCCTCAGAATACATCGTCTCATAATCCGTAATCAGCGTGAGCGCCCCGTCATCTCCCATCACATAACGCCCCGCCACCGGCGCCTTCTCCGCATATCCCATCTCGCGCAACAACTGCCCTTCATTGGGCTTATCGGCATCAGCCACAGGCACAAGCACCGTCGAACCCTGATGCTTTTCCTTATCTTCATCCCACTCCATCGTGCCATCCCAAACCACCCTAGCGCCGCACAGAGCCTGCTTGGGGTCAATATTATACTGTTCGCAGAGCTTCACAACTTCTGGATCATCTGCCGCCAACATAGCGATCGTAATATTAGACTTGCCACTTTCTGCTTGCTTAAAAGCCAAATGATGACTTGTGCGTTGCGAAAACCACTTACCTGAACTCTGCTCAAAAAACTCTTTAATATCCATGAAATAAAGGCAATGAGATTAATGATTTGTAACTTTACTTTCTTGATTTTAAGCGAATCTCTTGCTCTTAATTCGCCTCATCTTCCCAACGCTGTAAGCAAACTGCCGCTGCTTTAGACACTTGGGGATGATTATCCTTTGCCAAGAATTTTAATGCAGAAATGCTCTTATCAGTCTTAAGCTGACCCAAAGCTTCTGCTAAACGTTGACGCACTAACCAATCCTCTGACTGAGCAAAGCGTAAAATATCATCAACCGACTCCTTGGATTTTATTTCACCCAAAGCCGCGATCGCAGCTTGCTGAATTACCACTTCCTCACTATCCAAAGCCTGAGTCAAAACCTCACGTGCACGAGGATCTTTAATATTACCTAGCGATACCGCCGCACTAAAACGCACTAACCATTCTGTATCCTCATAAAACGCCCGTACTAACGGCTCAAATGCCCTTGTGTCGCCCAGATATCCCAAAGCACCAGCCGCATCAGCACGTATACCATAATCTGGGTCAGTTTCCAAGATTCTGATCAAAATCGGATAACATTCCTCAGTTTGCTTAACACCCAAGGCAAAAACTGCCATTGAGCGGAGTTGCAAATTTTTGTCGGTGAGGACTTTTTTGATCAAGGGCACGGCGTCAACCGCTGGAATTTCCCGTAAGCTAGCAAGCGCCACCATGCGATCGCGTAAATTGTCGCTCTCAAGTTGCGCTGTAATTTGTTCTAAACTAAAACTAGTCATTTACTTAAATGCTTTTTACAAAATATTACATAAACTAAGCGAGAAATCCCACTCTTCTCATAAAAAGGCTGGCTTTGATTAACGAACCCGCAATAAACCGGGATGCTCTTCTCCCTGCCGTGATGGTACAGAATTCAAAACAGGCTCTAACATAAGGACTTCAAAATCAGCTTCAAAATACTGCCGAATTTGGGCAGGCGTTACCCCAAAAGGTGGACCACCAGGACGATGATGAGTGAAAAACACAGCAATTAACTCCCCATTTGGTCGCAATATAGAGCGTACCAATTTTACATATTCGTCGCGGCGTTCGGGAGGGATAGCACAAAAACAAGTATGCTCTACCACATAATCAAAATGAGCGGGAAATTCAACCGCTAAATTGAAAATATCCCGTTCTAAAAATTGAGCCGTGTTATTAGTAGTTTGAGCTAAAGAAATTGAATCAGCGATCGCTGTTGGTGCAAAATCAAAGCCTATTACCTCAAACCCAGATTCGGCAAACAAAACAGCATCATAACCGCGTCCACAACCCAAAACTGCTGTTTTACCAGGTTTAAGTTTATTGTGTTCCAAAAGACTACGAAACCCAGGCGCTGCCTCACCTAAATCCCAGGGTGTAGTTTGTTCTTGATATCGCTCTTCCCAATTAGAAGACTCAGTAATTGATGGCATATCTTATAAAGATTTTTGTCTTATGGCAATAGTATTTAGTTTGTGAAAATATGACCTGTTGTAGAGACGTTCCGACGGAACGTCTCTAGGTCGTCAGATTAATCAGTTTAGGCTTCAATTACAACCCGGAGATTGCCCCGCTTTTTCGCCACACGACAAGCTGTAGTACTACCAGAACGCTCAAATTCTAAATCGAGCAAAGTTGGTCCAATTCGCAAATTATGCAACGACAAACGATTAATTGTGGGTGGTAAAGCTGGGTCAATAATTCGCAAACAATTATTACGAGCATCGGGTACCAAATTTACCATCATTTGCAACAACTGGAAGATAGTACCAGTTGCCCAAGCTTGGGGAGAACAAGCTACAGGGTATTTTACTGGCGTATTATCCGCCGTACGGTCATAGCCGCAAAATAGCTCTGGAGGGCGCAGGTAAGGCTGCTGCAGGGTCATATCAAACAAGCTTTGAGACAATTCTAGAGCCTGATCAATTAGACCAAGCGATCGCAATCCCAAAGCAATCATCGAATTATCATGGGGCCAGACCGATCCCACATGATAGCCCATCGGGTTATAGGCGGGCGACAAACTGCTAAGAGTGCGAATACCCCAACCATTAAACATATCGGGCGCTCTGAGCCTTTCCGCCACACTATAAGCCTTTTCTGGAGACAAAATGCCTAGATTGAGACAATGACCAGGATTAGAACTAATGCTATCAACCGGATTACCATCGCCGTCCAACGCCAAGGCACAGAAATCCTGGTCTTCAATCCAGAAATCCTGGTTAAAGCGACGTTTGAGGTCTTTTGCCTCTTCCTGCCAGCGGTCTGATAAATCAAGCCGCTTCTTCATACGAGCGATTTCGCTCAGGCGTAGTTTTGCCGCATAAACATAAGCTTGCACTTCACATAACGAAATTGCACCTTTTGCCAACTGCCCTTTACGATTAACAATACAATCTCCCGAATCTTTCCAGCCGTGGTTTGCTAAACCGCGCTTTGATTGACGTTCATAGCTCAAATAGCCAGTTTGCTTACTGCGACGGTCAATCCAATCCATCGCCGCCAAAGCGTTGTACCACAACAACTCCAAAGTTTCGGTGTCATGAGTCCAGGCATAGTATTCGGCATAGAGCATCAACCACAAGGGAGTTGCATCTACAGTGCCATAATACGGAGTATGGGGAATTTCTTGACAACGAGCCATTTCTCCTAGACGCAGCTCGTGCAAGATTTTGCCCGGTTCCTCATCCCGCCATTCATCTTCCCGCTTGCCTTGGTATTGAGCCAAAACTTTCAGGGTTTCACAGGCAATTGTTGGATCAAGCATCAAGGTTTGGGAAGCACCAATAATTGAATCGCGCCCAAACAAAGTAGAAAACCAGGGAACCCCAGCCGAGAGCACCTTACCTTTGCCAAAAGACTGCCGCAGCAGATAAACATCTTGCTCCGCCCGCTCAATCACACGATTAAAGGTATTCTTATCAGAGCGAATTTGAGTAACTTGTTGCCGCCACTCTTGCTGTTCTGATACTTCAGCCGCCTTGGCGTGTACCAAGGTTGTTGGCGCACTAACATTAGAGGAATTGCGGTTATCTGTCAGCATTTGCAGCCGATAACCAAGCTTCCGGGTTTCATGGGAATTCAGCTTAATATCCCAAACTGCCGTGTAACCTTTCAATTCGTTGGGTTGGCGATGCAAAAACTCAACGTGAGATTGCATCAGTACTCCATCTAAACCTTGGTAAGCTAAGGTCAATTCTTGATTTGAACCATGCCGACCATCAACATAGTCTTGATCGGGCTCAATACAGCGATCCTCTTGCTGCTTTGGCACAGCGTGTAAAAGCTGCCCTCTTTTCTTGCGACTGTAGCCCCGCACCACGAATAAATCAGCAAAATCCGCACTAAAGCTCAGACTGATTTGAAATTCGATGGGACTGGTGCTGTAGTTGGCAACAGTTATTTCTTCAAATAGCGCCCCATTTAGGACGAGTTCTCGGTTGATGCCAATTGTGTCGGCTCTCAAGGGGGCAAACTCAAAAAAAGCTTTCCCGTCTAATGTTTCTGTGCCAGGTTCTAATTTATCGCCTCCTTCTAGTCTGGCGCCGCCATCCATACTGGGATTAGTACACAGTACCGAAAGGGCAAATCCTTTATCTGCTGTGCTACTGAGTAATACGGGTGAGCGTCCATTGATTTGTAATTCCAAACGACTGAGGAACCGCGTATCACAGCAAAATAAACCCATGCTGGCATTGGTGTCATCTCCCAAACAGCCAGAGATGTTGCCCAGGGTGTCGGTAACTAAAAACAGGTCATTATCTTTAATGGTAAGCGTCGGCTGGGGCCTTTCGCTCAGAACACAGGGCCACTCCGAAAAAGGTAGCTGATCGGCAGGCACAAAGGTTTTACCATCTAACTCAAGCGTATCCGTCGTCATTCCTAAATTTCCGCTCAAATGAAAGGTTTGCTGAGGTTAGGGCAGGGTGCAGTGTCACCAATTGTTAGTTGCAGCACAACAAAGATTACACTTTGTTCGTTGAAGCAAACAAGTTATTCAGATTCTAGAAAAACCTAGTTGAATAGGTATAAGTGTCTGGATGGAAAAAAAACTAAAAAAGTTTCTTGACACTGGTGCTATGATCTGCGTTATAGTCTTGGAGGTACGTTGATGTACCCAAAAATAAGCTTTAGTGGAGCTAAGTCCGTGGCTTTGAGGAATTGGTCATCTACTAGTGTAGGACTTCCTCATAGATTGATTCTGTTACAAATATAATCTAATTAAAAAAATATCAGTCTATGGGAGTGACTCTTCAATTCCTCTCTTCACACCAAGAGCAAGAAGAGTTATATATTATAACGATTCATCGCTTTTTAAAAGTAATACCCAATATTTATATACAATTTGCCATTGTGCTTTTGTCGCCAGACGCTCGTTCGCCCTTGGCGTCTCCCCTTGGGAGAAGACTCGCTAACGCTTCGCTATCGGCGTCAGCATAAAATAAACTAACGCCGATGGACTGAGTTTTTAATGCCTTTAGGAAAGACTACCTAAAACCATTTCGTAAGCTTGTTCGTATTCATTGACCATAGTTTGAACACTAAAACGGCTCAAAACATAATCTCGACAAGTTTTCCTGTCTAATTTCATTGCCTGTGGAATCGCTTGACTCATTTCTTCCAGGGAGTGGCAGATAAAGCCAGTTTTACCATGAGCAATTACCTCTGGCACCGCACCCAGTGCCATGCCGATAACTGGTGTTCCTGTTGCCATAGATTCAATCATCACCAAGCCAAAGGGTTCTCGCCAGGTAATCGGAAACAAGGTAACAGTAGCATTTTTTAGTAGTTGTACCTTCTCCTGGTGAGCTACTTCTCCCAGATATTGAATTTGTTCGCCATCAATCAACGGCTTGATGGTTTCGTCGTAGTATTCTTGGTCTACAACATCAATTTTCCCTGCCATTTTTAGCGGCAAACCGATTGTACGGGCAATCTTGATTGCGCCTTCTGGACCTTTTTCTGGTGAAATGCGTCCGACAAATGCTAAGTAAGGCGGTTGTGTTGGTGTTGCCTGAAACTCATAAGCATCTGGATCTATACCGTTGTAGACGGTATGAACGTAGTTTAGTCCTAGTCGGGGTTCCCGTTGTGCTTCACTAATGCTGGTGAACGGTTGAGTGGCAAATTGTCGGAATATTTTTTCGTTATCCGGCGTAAAAATGCCGTGGGTTGTGTGAATGGTTGGCGTTTTGACTAAGGAACTGTAGGGTAATGCACCATATCCAAGATGAGAATGAATGATGTCAAAATCAGCAGCTTGTTGATACAGTGTCGATAGCATCATTTGCTCATACAAACTATGCTCTTTGACGGTTGGATCTAGTCTTAATGCCTGATCATGCACTGATTTTAGGTCAGCTTTGGTAATTGAGTCTCCAGAGGCAAATAAGGTTACCTCATGTCCGCGTCGAACTAGTTCATCTGTTAACAAACTGACAATTAACTCAATTCCTCCATAGCGAAAAGGAGGCACACGTTCCCAAAGAGGGGCTATTTGAGCAATTCTCATTTAAGTCACCTTTGTAGTTGAACATCCGTCAAAATCCACCGACGAGGCAAGCATTTTAGTGCTGTGCAAATAAACTCCTCACAGGCAAGAAAAAGACAGCATTCCGATCTACTGGTCATTTAATCTGGTTGTGTAAATTGGATCGGAAGTCAAAAAGCGGCGGTTGCTAACCCACTGCTTTTATTTTTGAAAAGAAGCGGTTTGTAAGACACTTGGTCTAAACTGTAATACACTAGCTGTATTACAACTAGTTTGTCAAGCTGTGGGTGGTAAACCTAGATGGGCTGGGGCTTTGGCAAAATTCCCTTTTCAGATCCCCTTTAAAGTTGAATGTGTTGTGGGCAAGACTACAAGCTTAATCTAAAGATTCCGGATGGCTTGGAGCATTGCTTAATCCTGATTTGCGTTCTTGCAGCTTCAAAAGTATTTCAGCATGAACCGCTTTGGTGATCGGATAAAAGTAGGCAAGAATCAAACCTAAAATTAAAGCAATTGTTGGCAGTGGACCAATAGAAATACGGATAGCAAGCAGTGCAGAAGCTGGTTGAATTGGTGCTGTTTGTCCGGGCGCAGTTTCGATAAATCCCGAAAATTCTAAAGCTTGTCCTACTAAAAATAAACCTACGGCTAAACCGACTTTTTGTAGTAATACCATGAAACCATAAAAAATCCCTTCCCGACGCTGACCTGTTTGCAGTTCATCTAGTTCAATTACATCAGGAATCATCGACCAAGGAATCAGGTAAGCTGTGGAAACGCCAACTCCAGCTAGGGTAGCAAGAAAGTACATTAAGCCAATTTGCTCAGGTTGCAGAAAGAATAAACCAGCTTGAGCAATAATCCAAATAATCATGCCCATAAAGTAGACGGCTTTTTTGCCAAAGCGCTTACTCACGGCACTCCAGACGAAGAGCATAATTAAAGCAGTACCTTGAACTGCGATCGCAACTTTCGGAAATTCGGCTGCAGGTAAACCCATCCAATTAACCACAAAGTAAGGCAAAATTGAAGCGGTAACTTGCACTCCTAACCAGGAACAAAGATAAATTCCAATGACAAATAGAAAAGCTCGATTATGAAAACTAAACCAAAGAAGTACTACGCTTAGGACAATTCCTTGTATAAACCAAGCAGCTTGGCTAAAAACCCCTTCTGGCAGATTTATCCAACTCGAAACAAAGTAAGATAGGATAGCTGCAATCACTTGTAAAATTAATGAAAAGAGCAAGTAAATACCAAGGGCATTCAGAAAAGCTCGATTCCAAAAAATAATCCGAAGTTTTTCTAGCAAAGGTACAGATACGGGTTCATCAACATCACGACGCTGTTCTTCAAATGCCAAGACTTGATTTTTTACGCCCCAAACACACCAAAATAAAGGTAAAACTGAAAAAACTGCACAAACAGCAGCAAGCACGATGTATTGTTGCTCTTGAGGAACTTTTAACTGAGCAAAAATAATCTGAGCCAGAATTAAGGATAAAATACTACCACCAATCGAAAATGTAAACCGAAAACTATTAAGACTAGTGCGTTCGTTATAGTCTTGAGTAAGTTCTGGTGTTAAGGCTGTATAAGGTAAATTAACGGCGGTATAAAAGCTATTGAAGAAAATGCCAATAACAACGTAATACCAGAATAATGCCCAGTTATTTGCAGTTTTATCAGCGCTGAAATGAGGAACAATCCATTGCAAAAAGAAGAAAATACCGAACGGAATTGCACCATAAAACATCCAGGGTAAGCGGCGTCCCCAAGGGTGTTTGGTGCGATCGCTCATTACCCCGATCATTGGGTCATTGATCGCATCCCAAATTTTCCCAATCATCAAAATACTACCCGCTAGCCCAGCACTCAACCCCGCCACATTGGTAAAGAAAAATAAGGCAAAAAATACACCAATATTTGCGGTAATGGCAGGACCCAAATCACCTGCACCATAGGCAAGTTTTGTTGGCAAACTTAACCGTTTGGCTGTGGTTATGTTTGGGGGAAAAGGTTCAGATGGATTAATATTACTCATGAATGATCGGTTCCTCATAACTGAGACACAAAATTGTACAACGCCAAGCTAACCCCTGACAGTCTTTTTATGGCATACAGAGGAATTGAGAGAATTGTTGTAAAATTTTGTACAACTATCTTTGACGCCGCTTTTGTAATTTGTATGCCCGATCTTTACATTTCTTGGTCAGAGTATCATCAAAAAATCGAACAATTAGCGGTAAAAATTTATCAAGATAATTGGGATTTTAACCAAATTGTCTGCATTGCTAAAGGTGGGTTGCGCTTGGGCGACACGTTTTGTCGGTTGTACCGCCAACCATTAGCAATTCTTTGTGCGTCTTCTTATAGTGGACCTGAAAATCGGGTGCGTGGCAAGATTAGTTTTTCTAGTCACTTGGCAATGACGACGCAAAAATTAGGCGATCGCGTCTTATTACTTGATGATTTAGCAGATTCTGGAGTTAGTTTGCGCGAGTCGATGCACTGGCTCCATGATCATTATGGTACAGAAATAACCGAGATTCGCACAGGTGTAATTTGGTATAAAGCCTGCTCGGAAATTACTCCCGATTATTATGTAGATTACCTGCCAGATAATCCTTGGATTCATCAACCATTTGAGCGTTATGAGCAAATTAATCCAGCCGAATTGGCAGCGACGTATGAGCCTGTGGCGCTAAGTGAGTAGTTATGTTGATTCTCAGCTATGATTAGGCACTGACAACGCGATCGCGTCCTTCGGCTTTGGCACGATACAAAGCGGTATCTGCTGCCTTAATCAAAGCATCTCCTATCAGCCCATGTTCTGGAAAACTAGCGATACCCAAAGATATCGTTATTTTACCCAATGCTTGATCATCATGAATCAGGAGAAGAGCTTTAATACCTTCCCGTATCTGTTCGGCTCTTTCTTTAAGCACATCTATTGAGGCTTCTGGCAAAATTAAGATAAACTCTTCACCGCCGTAACGGCAGGCAATATCAGACTGCCGAGTGTGTTTTTGCAAAAATTTAGCGACTTCTTTGAGCACAGTGTCGCCCGCGTCGTGACCAAACTGGTCATTAAATTGCTTGAAGTGGTCAACATCAAGCATAATAATGCCGACCGGTTGTTGTTTGCGTTTGGCTCGATTCAATTCCCTAAACAGAGATTCTTCCAAGTAGCGCCGATTATACAAACTCGTAAGCGGGTCGCGAATACTTTGATTGCGTAAATTTTCCCGTAGTTTAATATTCGCTAATGCCAGAGCAATTTGTTCAGAAACAGTCCGCGCTAACCGCTTTTTGGCATCGGTAAATTGACCAAATTCTTGACTACTCAAATACAATAAACCGAGGGTTTCGCCCTGAGCTAACATTGGCACACAGAGCGCTTGGGCTGGTTTGGGGTTAGTAAAAAAATGTTGACAAAGCATACCGTGGTGTGCATCTTGTAGCCAATGAACTCGACTACGCCGCAATGCCCAACACTCACAAGTTGAAAGGACTTGGCTAGAGTTAGGTTGTCCCCAAGTTGTTACAGCTTCGACTAAATTATTAGTAGGATTCTTGAATAAAACACCACCATCAAGCGCCAGAAACAACAGTGGAATCAGTTTGGCAATTACTTTTTTGGCTTCTTCAACCGAGAGACAAGCTTGCAAAAAGTCGCTCATTTCACTTAGCAACATAATCTCAAGGTTACGTTGTTCTAATTCTTTAACTCGGTTAGTTAGTTGTGCATTAGCCTGAGAAAGAGCTTCTTCAGCTTGCTGACGCTTATAAGTGGCACGGCTGAGTTCAATTAAGTTACGCCTAAGTAAAATCTGGCTGCTGACTTGATCTGCTAAGGTTGAGAGTGCTTCCACCTGTCCTGATGTCATTTCTCGCGCCACATAGTCAATTACACAAAGGGTTCCTAATGCATGACCTTCGGGTGTTAATAAAGGGACGCCAGCATAAAATCGAATATAAGGTTCGCAGGTAACTAAGGGGTTGGTAGCAAAGCGGCGGTCTGTTAGGGTGTCTGGAACAATCAAAAGTTCGCCTTGCTTGATTGTATGGTCGCAAAAGGCGATATCACGATTGGTTTCGGCAACATCCAAGCCAACTTTTGACTTGAACCACTGACGCGAGGCATCAACTAGGCTAATTAAAGCAATGGGAGTGCCGCAAATATAGGCAGCTAAACGGGTGATATCGTCGAAAGCCTTTTCGGGAGGCGTATCGAGAATGTTGCATTCACCTAGGGCGGCAATGCGTGCGGCTTCAGTATCAAACAATTTAGTATCAAACAATAGGGAAGTCATTATTTAGATGTTGTGTCCCCAAAAAACTCGCTTTGTCCCAAATGCCGATAGTGACAGAAACCTCACACTGCTGCTAATTTGAACAGCAGCATTACAACGGCAAAAGCTCTCGATCCTAATTTATACAAATTCAAGATATTTTTTAAGTCTTTTTATGAAGTCTAGTTAAAGATTCTTCCTTAGGGCAGATGTCGGCTTGCAGTTAATGCATCGCTCTTGACACTCAAAGCTTTATTTTAGAACACTTCTCAGGGTTTTTCGGCTGAGGTATCTTCAATCTCTATACATATACGCAATTGAAAAAGCGTCTGGGAGTCTTGCCGTGTTTCGACCCCAAACGCTTTTTCTTCATTAACCGCTCCTCACACTCCTAAATAGTATCATTCCCTATCTCGGTTGTATTACCATACGTGACAGTTTGTTGATTGACACAAAGCAAGTGAAGTCAATGATCTGGTTAATTTCTTAGGGAAGCGAGACTGGTCTGGCGCTAACTCAGGGCAGAATGTAGCTGTGTTTTGGCACTATCAAGGGCTTCTACTAGTTTACTAGGATCACGTCCGCCAGCTTGGGCAAGGTTGGGGCGTCCACCACCGCCACCACCACAAATTTTGGCAATGCCGCCGATAAATTTACCTGCTTGTAGTCCTTTGGTATTGACATTTTTGCTAAATGCTGCAACTAAACTTACTTTATCAGGTTCGGGAATTGAAGCCAATACTACAGCACCTTCACCGAGTTTTTGCAGCAAACGTTCGGCGGCAGTTTTTAATGATTCTGGATCAACTTCTCCCATGTTGGCAACTAGTATTTTAAATTCACCAACTGACTCAGCTTGTGCTAATAGTTGGTCAGATTTCAAGAGTGCAAGTTCTTGTTTGAGTGTTTCTAGTTGTTTATTTGAGGCTTTGAGTTCGTTTTGCAGATTGCTAATGCGATCGCTTATTTCTTCTGGTTTAACTTTAAAGCGATCGCTCAATTCTCGCACTACTTTATCGCGTACATTCAAATAATCAAGTAATGCTTGTCCGGCAACAGCTTCAATGCGACGTATTCCTGACGCCACACCGCCTTCTGAAACAATCTTAAACACACCAATTTCCGCCGTGTTGTTGACATGAGTGCCGCCACACAATTCCATTGAAACACCAGGAAAATCAATCACCCGCACTTCGTCGCCATATTTCTCGCCAAACATTGCCACGGCACCTTTTGCCTTTGCCTCAGCTATTGGCATTACTTCAATTTCTGCATTATATGCTTCACTAATCCAACTATTAACCTGTGCCTCAATTTGTTGCAACTCTTGCGGTGTAACAGGGCGAGGACAATGAAAATCAAAGCGTAAACGGTCAAAGTCTACCAAAGATCCAGCTTGAGAAATAGAAGGATCAACAATTTGTTTGAGTGCGGCTTGTAAGAGGTGTGTTGCCGTATGATTTGCTTGGGCACGACGACGGCAGGCACGGTCAATTTGCGCTGTTACAGGCATTCCTAAGCCTAATGTACCGCGTTCTACCCGCCCGATATGGATGAACAAATTACCTTCTTTTTTAACATCTTCAATGCGGACTAAAACAGCTTCTCCTGTTAAGTAACCGCGATCGCCTATTTGTCCCCCAGATTCAGCATAAAATGGCGTTTGATCCAGAACTACTTGTACTGAATTCCCCGCTGTTGCCGACTCAACCGGATTACCATCAACAATTAATGCCATCACCATCGCTTGAGATGCTGGCAAAGTGTAACCCAAAAACTCAGTTGCTGCCACACCTGACGCCATTTCACTTAGGGAACCTTGCGCCATCATGTCAATAGTTTGATGTGCACCTTGGGAGTCGTCAACTTGTTTTTGCATTGCCGCTTCAAAGCCTTCTAAATCAATAGTTAGGTTTTGTTCTTCGGCAATTTCTTGAGTTAGTTCTAAAGGGAAACCGTAGGTATCATAAAGTTTAAAGGCATCTCTACCATCGATTTGATTTTTGCTTGATTGTTTTACCTGTTCAATAATTTTATCTAGTAGTTTCTCGCCACGTTCCAGGGTTTTGAGAAAGCTTGATTCTTCCCGTTGCAATTCAGCTTTAATTGCTGCTTCTCTTTGGCGAACATTAGGATAAACTGATTGGGAAAGTGCGATCGCAGTTTCAGCAACTAGTGATGTAAATTCTCCCTCAATTCCAATTAAGCGCCCATGCCGCACCACCCGACGCAGCAAGCGCCTTAATATATAACCTCTACCTGTATTTGATGCCGTAATTCCATCAGCAATCATGTGCACAACTGCCCGCACATGATCACCTATTACTTTAAGTGAAACTTTGGTTTTCTCATCACTTTCGGCATAATCAATATTGGCAATTTCCGCTGCAGTTTTAACAATTGGAAAAATCAAATCTGTTTCATAATTATTCGGGACTTGCTGCAAAACTTGCGCCATTCTTTCTAGCCCCATGCCGGTATCAATATTTTGGTTTTTGAGAGGTGTTAAATTACCCTCAATATCCCGGTTATATTGCATAAATACCAGGTTATAAAGCTCAATGAATCTGGTATCATCTTCTAAGTTAATATCATCACCTTGTTCGGGATGAAAATCATAGTAAATTTCTGAACAAGGACCACAAGGACCAGTTGGACCCGATACCCAAAAGTTATCATCTTCGCCCATACGTTGGATACGATTTGCGGGAATGCCGATTTTGTCGCGCCAGATAGCAAAAGCGTCATCATCTTCTTGGAAGACGCTAACTACAAGGCGTTGTGGAGGTAAAGCGAAGACTTTAGTACAAATTTCCCATGCCCAAGCGATCGCTTGTTCTTTAAAATAATCACCAAAGCTAAAATTACCCAGCATCTCAAAAAAGGTATGATGCCGTGCAGTACGTCCCACATTTTCAATATCGTTGGTGCGGATACATTTTTGCGAAGTTGTGGCACGATTATATTCTGACTGACGTTGACCTAAAAATATTGGTTTAAAAGGCAACATTCCCGCAATTGTTAGCAGCACTGTTGGATCTTCTGGCACCAATGAGGCACTTGGCAACATTTTGTGTTCCCGAAGCGTGTAGAAGTCGAGGAATGTTTGCCGAATTTCGCTACCGCTTAAAAACTGGGGTTCAGCCATGATCGTTGAATGAGATAGAAGGAGTGATAAGTAAACGTCTTAACCTTTTGCTTTCTGGCAAGAGGAGTAATTTTCAGTTAACTTATTGTCTATTTTTACATTTGTTTAAGCGGTGTTGCCGTGATTAAGTTGTCGTGGTTGCCGAAGTCGCGGTTAATTTACATTTTTTCACAAAATATTTGCAGTAGGTAACAACTCATCAACTTTGGTAAATAGGCTTGAACTCCCAAGAAGACCATGCTAATTTATTAATAGACATCAACCAGCACAGGAAACTGGAAAACAACCAAGCGATGGGCATTATAGATGCGATGTCTCCAATCTATGCCCAGCACAGCAAAAACTTCTCTCTTCATAGATTTATTAAGTGGCAAACCACCAATAGAAAAAAAGGAGGAAGCCAAACCTAGTCTGGAAAGACGCCACTATGTTGAAATCACTGTTGAGCTGTGTAAATGTAAACCTCTAGTAATTACCCTAGAAATAGTCAGAAATTAATTCATTGAAAACTCAAGCTTTTGTACTTAAATGAGTCTAGCCACCGTGGTTAGACTCATTAAGTTTTGGGGTAAAAATTAGACTAAGTTAATTTTCACTCTCTATAACTTTCTTTGGTTAGAGTTAAGACCGTAAATAGCAGTTTACAATAAGGGCTGAAACTTCACTATTTGAATTTAGGTTTGAACTTATGACAGTTATGAAATTTTCAGTTCCTAGTATTACTTGTGATGGCTGTGCTAAGACTATCACTGATGAAATTCTGGTACATGAATCAGGTGCAAAAGTCGATGTTGATGTCAAACAAAAAACAGTTAGCGTTGATACTGAAGCATCCGAGGAATCAATTAAACAGATGATCGTTGCAGTCGGTCATACAGTGGCATAAATATGATATGGCAATTCTCAATTTGCTGAAGTAATTCGTGCTAGGAATTGAATATACTTCACATCTGAGAATTGCTCCTCCTGCTGAGGAGCTTTAAAGCCACTAAATAATTTAAGATGATTTGAGCTGATGCTAATCTCTGTTGGCTTTACTTATCTAATACCCAGCACCCGATTATAAAAATATGTTTATTTAACACTTTTTTAATTTCATAAAGTAGCAGAAAATGCTCTGTGTAAAGTTTTAACAAATAATCTTTATGACGATAGTTAATAAAAACTTGACAAATTTATGCCAAAAATAATGTAATTGTTATTGTTATTACCTTTAGAGATTAGAGAGGATAAAAATAGAAGCAATCATTGATTAAAGCTCAACAACTACATCTTGCTGAAAGTGGAAATCACATTGCTTAATCAGGGTCAACGTCTTAGCTCTTGGAAGTTACATACAACAATGGACGCTGCTGTATTAGTGGCGGGAAATACACAGTTTCTTGCCATGTATGTTAACCAAATTCGCAAGATCATGTCTGGCACAGTCGAGGCGTCCTCTGATTTGGATGAGGTCTTATCACTGATTCAGACAAAACAACCTGCTGTGCTAATTTTACAGGCAACCCATGTTGGTAGTCTAGAACTATGTCATCAAATCAAACAGCAGTCTCAACTAGTCGGATGGACTTACTGCCTTTTAATCCATGAGCAGTCTGAGATAATGATTATGGGTTCAGTTGCTCAAAGGGAATTAGAATTAATCAATCAAGCAGAAGCGTTGGAATGTGGTGCAGATGCTTATTTATCGATGTCTGCTACTACGACAAATCAAGAAAAACAACTTTTGAGGGCGCAAATTCAAGCGGGTTTGAGAGGAGTGAAGTTTTATCGAGAACTATTGCAAACTAACGATGTCCTTTCCACAATGGCATTAGCTGACCCCTTGACAGAACTGAGTAATCGTAGGGCAATGGAATGGGAGTTACCCAGACAAATTCAAAATGCTCTACTTTACACAACGGCGCTGAGTTTGATTATTTTGGATGTAGACTATTTTAAATCGGTTAATGATACCTATGGGCATCAAGTAGGCGATCGCGTTTTACAACTTTTAGCGGCACGTCTGCAACATAATTTACGACTTCAAGACACAATTTTTCGTTATGGTGGCGAAGAATTCGTGATTGTTTTGAGTCAGACAAACCTCAAAGAAGCCGGAATTGTTGCTACTCGCCTCAGAAGCCTAATCAGCGACCAACCCTTTAATATTAATGGAATGGCGTTACAAGTTACCATTAGTTTAGGAATTGCTGTTCTTAAGGCTGAAGATGACCCCAAAGGTGAACAATTGCTGCGACGTGCCGATGATAACCTATTAAAAGCCAAATCTAGCGGTCGCAATCGGGTTTTTGGTGAGGAAGAGTGTTAGTTATTAGTCGTTTTGTTACACAACAGATTGCACTTTTTCGTACTCTTCTTTATGCATTTGTAATGCATCCCAAACATCTACCTTCCGTTGCAGATTTAGCCAAAGCTGAGGTCCATTTCCCAAAGCTTTACCAATGCGTATTGCCATATCAACCGTGATGGGTCTTCGACCTTGTACAATTTCATTAACAGTTCGACGAGATACTCCTAAAACTTCGGCAAATCTTGTCTGAGTCATTTCTAAATCTTCAAGAATATCTGAGATAACCTCGCCAGGATGTATTGGTCTTACTTGCCTGTCTTGTGTAATATCTTGTAAATTTGTCATAACAAAAACTTTTTATTATTCTACCTTGTAATTTTCAATCTTGAGGTTGGGGGCATCGCCATGCAACGCCCCCTAAATCCTAATTCTTGGGCTTTAACTTATGTTTCTTAGTGGTAATCTTCAAAATCCAGATCATATGCTTCTCCATTTTCAAATCTAAAAGTAATACGCCAATTTGCTGATACTTTTATCGACCAAGTTTCCGTTCTATCTCCCATCAATTCATGTAAATCGTATCCTGGTAATCTAATATCATCTATTAATAATGCTGTATCTATAACTTCAAGTCTTATTCTAATTTTCTTTTCTAATTCTTTAGGAATGCCTCTACTTATATTTTCTTTGAATAACTTTTTTAGTGCTTTGTTCTTGAAGGTTTGGATCATTCCATCTACCTGTGAAGTGATAATTATATTCAGAACCTAAATTCTTAAAGCACTCTAAGCCAATAAACGGTTTTATCTCCTATAAAAATAAACGTTAATAACCATATTGTAACCTTACAAGTTACAGTCGTCAAGATTTGATCAATTTTGCTGAAATCTATGAGCTAACTCTGACAATGTTGCTGAATAACCAGGCAACATTCATCCACCGTTGCCCGTTTCTCCATTGCCGCAACTAGCGCTTGATAAGACTCCCAATGTTCCTTAATCATAGTTTGCGCCTGCCGCGTACAAGAGCGCTCTTTTAGCTCAAATTCACTTTGAGGACGCCCCAAAGATACTACCGCCTCTCTGACCTTTTGACGGTCTTCTAAGCCACCATTGGCACTACCATAGACAATTGTTTCAGCAGCAATACCCGCCATCCAAACAGTACAGCATCGCTCTAAATTGAGGCGCATTTCGCCCACAGGCAAGTCTTGGGAGATAGTTTTAGCATCAACTTCCACACCTCCCAAACCAGGTTGTCCTTGCTTGAATGCTTCCCAAGCGGTCAAAGTGTAACCTGTAATGGGAATACCCAGGAAGTAAGCGACCAAGAAATGACCAGCTTCATGATGGATAATGCGATCGCGATGAGCAGCACCAGACAGCCAATCTAAGAGGATTGTACCGCCTTTACCTTGAAAGCGGAACGTATCAAAGGTCAACAGGCTCAAGACGCCTAGAGTGGTCAATGCGGGGATGGTGGGGGAGATATTGAGCATCGGTCCAAGTAGCGCAGAAAGCGTTAAGGCAAAGATGCCAATGGCAACGAGGTTTAAAGCAGTTTGTTGCATTGGTTTAGGAGCTAGGAATTAATAAATGTAAATAAGTATTATGATGACATTCCTTTGTAATTGTTGGTGAAAGTCGGCTATTGAGCAGAGGGTGATGGTGTTGGTGTTGCTAACTCAGATGGTGTTGGTGTTGCTAACTCAGATGGTGTTGGTGTTGCTAACTCAGATGGTGTTGGTGTTGCTAACTCAGATGGTGTTGGTGTTGCTAACTCAGATGGTGTTGGTGTTGCTAAC
>JBATUR010000081.1:0-44912 GCA_049671305.1 Coleofasciculaceae cyanobacterium | reverse complement strand
TATTGGGGGAAGAGTGTGGCGTTTTTTTGAGGGATGACGGCAAATTCTAAGCCGACTAATTCGGTTGAGTTGTGCCAGGTCGGGGGGACGGAATGACTATGAGAAATTTGCGACATAATCGCTTATTGTAGGGGCTTTTAGTCTTGAACCGTGGCGAAATTGGCTAATTGTTTGATTGTGCAGTTTGCTACAGTAAGCCAGCTTCTGGTTGTTTGGTAAAGCTGACTACTGTTGTTTAGGCAATTTAGTTTTGTGTTAATCCCCTTGCGGGGAAGGCTGAGAAGCAGTCAGAACGAACCTGACTATTATTCAGCATTTAGGGCTACTTAGTTTCCATCCCCCTAAGAGGAGTTTAGCAATTTTTTGACATTGCCCTTGAGAAACTGCTGCTCCTAAGTTTTATTACTATATATCAATATTTTTCAAAAGTCAAGTTGGGGAAGTTTGGGCTAATTTTCAAATATTTCGATCAACTATTTAGTCGTTGCTTGACTATTTGCAGATTATCAAAAGATTTGTCAACCCCTGTGCAGTTATGCCTGCTGTAATGAATCCTAGAATTAGTTTTTATGTCTTCCAAATATCGCGCTGTTTGACTTGCCTTTTTTAGATTTTTATAAGCTTTCTCCAAATCTCGGTCTCCCAAGTCTGCCGCAAGATCGCGAACATAATCATACAGGCGATCATGAGGTGATGGGCGACCTGGATAACTTGTTTCTAGATCTTTGCCCTTAATTTTTGCATACCATGATACCCAGTGCAGAGCTGCATAGAAACACATTGTCACAGCCCAATCAGGAGAAGTATTTCGGATACTATCTGCGGCTTCTTTGTTAGACTCAGCTTGTTCGCGATGGGACTGTTCGCTCGGCATAAAAATCAGCAGCTACTTTTTAGTTTATGCAGTAATTTAATGTTTTTAAATTTAAGCTACAACCAAAAAATTACTGCTAGATTTGACTTGTTTACCGTAGCTTATAGAACTTAACAAATTTCCTGATCGAGCAACTACTTTAGCTTCATCTTGGATGCTAACGAACTTCTCCACGACTTTTTCGTCAAAGTACCATTTTTCATTTGTTTTATGCCGCAAATCCCATTCATAATCAATTACTAAATCTTGAATTTTGTTCCACGTTTTATCATCTAGCTCTGTTTCTGGGTACACTTCTAATTCAAAATCAATCCAGTGAATATCTACAGATTTAGGAGCTACAGCTCTCACTCTAGCTACACCGTCCACACGAGCTAATTCTTGCACTAACTGCTGTACTTCACTTGGAGCGTTAGGAGACTTAAATGACTGCCTTGGTGTCAATATTGAAGGAGAAGATTGATATACTTTCCAATTTTCTGTTTTTGAGAGTGAGGAGGAAAATTCTGCTATTGACTTACTGTTTGTTATCATTGTCTATTCCTGCAAAAATTCATTGAAACGGTCTCTTAGAAATTCGGCTTTTTGCCTAGTGAATGCAAAACTGCATACTAATTTTTTTGTCTGCGTTGACTCAGGATCTTCAGCAATAAAAGGACTATCTGATAACATTCCAGCTATTAATATCCCATCGTTATCGTCAATAGCTACTACTACACCAGTTACCAGATAAACTTGATTTTTTTCTATATCATTCACTTGTGGCATCCTTGGGTATTGCCCTGCAACAACTCTCACAATTTCTTTGGCTTCGTTAAAAACTAGGAATTGGCTGTATTAGCTTAGGCAATTCCTAGTTTCTGCGCCTAACTTACCTAAATAGCTAGCTTTTTAGGGCTAATTATTTAAACAGCGCCATTTTTGCTAGGCTACAAGTCGGTAGTTGGACATCTTTGACGAGACAGAGTAGCCTAAAACAGTATTTTCCAAGAGAATTGTATAGCAAGCTACACAATGCGACTGCTTAATTTTATTTTGAGCGGACTGGGAAAGATTTAATGCAGAGTAATAGTCAGATTCGTTAGAGTTGGATTTTTTTTTTGAAGCATATTGTGGCTCCTTTATATGGTTAGATTCTATATTATAGCGACGGAGCAAAGTTAACACAAGGAAGTTTTGTAGTATCAACCGCCTAGTTTTTAGCCTACACATTTAACCTTCTTAATACTCCCATCTTCCTTCAAATCTAAAATTTCAACCTTAACTGTTTGACTTTCAGAGAATAATTGTGCTTTCTTCGGCTCTTTTTCAGTTAATTTAATAGTTCCAAGAATTTCATAGGTGACTTTATTACCTTTAATGGCAGTAACCGTTGCTTCGAGAATTTGACCAACGGCAAAATTATTAGTACTAAGAACTTCTGCAATTTCCGCCTGACGCACTGACTCCACAACTGGCGCCGTAATTTCTCCAATTGAGCCAGAATTTTTGTAATAGCGCATCAACCGAGATGTCCAACCCAAAATTTGCAGCATTATAGTTGCATTATCTTGATAAGCTTTCAGATATTTGCTACAGGCATTTTCAATATTCTCGTAATAGTCAGAAGTTCGCTGGCTATGCCCAATTTGTCTACCATTTTTAGCTAGTGTCTTGAGATAGTCAAAAAACTTTGTTCCTGCATTATGTCTGTTAGTATGAGAGCGAAGATAGGCGATCGCTTTTCCTAATTCATTGACATCTGTTTCCTCTTGCACCAAAGTTTGTGCGATCGCATGAGCCATTTTCCATTGAATTTCTGTCAAATCTTCCATTTAATACATTCCTTCTGGGGGTTCTAGATCTGTTGGATATTTCAAAACAGCCGCTAATTCCTTTAACTGCGCGGGTTGTACTAGCTGGCTATGTGCTGCCTTAAATGCTTTCTGCATCAACGCTTGTAACTGGTTTCCCGTGAGTAGATTTGGTTGTGATTGATAAGATGAATAGCGATCGCGCAAATTCTGCGTTTGTTCGATTTCCCTGACTGTAACAGTCATCGTTCCCATACCAATTGGTTTACCACCGCCAACCTTAAGAGCGATCGGATAGTTAGGATCTTGTCCTAATACAATCAACAATGTTCCAAGTTCTGCTTGAGTTAAATTCCGATAATGTAACTGTGTTGTGAAAGTGTATTCTTTTGCTGCTTGCTGAACAGGAATACCTTGATTTTGACCTTTATCAATTGCCCTAATTGTGTGGTAATAAAACTTACGTCCTGCTACTTTATTCCCCCTATAATAGCCTTCTCTCTGTGAACGAGGCGCATATAAAGAAGGCATAAACCCTGTACTATATCCAGCACTTTCGCACTTAGCATCACTAAAATCAATCAATCCTTGCCAATTTAACGCACCGAATACTTGACTTGCAGGACAGAGTTGTTCTTTATTAGGGCAAGGTAAACGATCTTTGGGGTATTTGTCCTTATACTCTTTCTTGTTGGTAATTACAGCTAAAGTACTATTAGTAATTGCCTCATATACAGACCTGATACAACCTTTCAAAGAACTACCTTGAATTGATAGTTTATGGTCAACTCCTTGTACCATTGTTTTAATTAGAGGAACTCGACTATTAATGTCGCTACCCATGACAACAAGACCTGTTGAAACGTGTAGAGATGTCTGTACTGTTAGGGTAAGATATAAAGTTCCATGAAGGCGATCGCCGTGATATTTATCATGTCCAATTGGACGTTGTAAAGTCGGAGGATCTTTAGGGAAAGAAATCAATTCATAGGGTTTTGGTGTTGCTGTTCCGTCTGAAACAATTCCTGAACGGGGAGAGCTTTGCGGCGTAGATTTTCTGGGTTTGGGCGAGGGAGTGTTAGTCATTTTTCTTACTCACAGTAAGGGCAACAAAATGGACAGTTGCAGTTTGGGAATCTAGAAAGTAACGTTGAGCGATATCAATACTTTCAGCAATAAATTCTTTGGGGAAGCGAGTTTCAGTTAATGGATAAACATGAGCTGTCCGTAGTTGTGTATCCCATTTTTGACCAACTTTAGTAAATCCAGGTTCAGCGCCATTATCACTTAAAAGTAAAACTTCATAGCCGTTTTTTCGTTGTTTCCAACGCAGTTCCCAATCTTCATTAAACATCTGACCTTCTGGACTGGGAAAATCTGGCGGAAGTTGCTTTATAAATCCACTAACTTTGTGTGCCCAGCGCAGGAAATAGTAGCTTGACTGACTGCTTTTTTGATTCAATAATTCTCTGAGTTCTTCTTTAGATGAAACTTGCTTAAAACCTACAAAAATCATGCTGCTTTTCCTCCGCGTAAGAGCTGACTCCAAGACTTTACTGCCCGTGTAAACAAGTCTTTTACTTGTTCTTCTCCAGTCCAAGTTTGTTTTACTCCAAAACCAAAATCCATAGGTTGACCGCCAACAGGAGTATCCTGACGATCTTCTAGATTTGTTGAATCTTCTGGGAAAAAGCCATAACGTTTTGCTTCTTCTGGTGTCAAAAATTCTCCTGCACCTAATAATAAGGTACGAATCCATTGTTTTTGACTGCCAATGACACAAATTTTACTATCTTCCAGAATACAACCAGGATATTGAACGACGGCTGAGTTAAATTTTACTGTTACCGTACCCAGTCCACGAGACTTACCAAAACCAATACCAAACCAGCCATCATTTAAGTCTCGTAATACCAAACCAATTAACCCTAATTGAGCTAAAGAAAAGTTTTTGAGATGAATTTTGGTACGGAATTCTCCAGCAGTACAAACTTGGTAGTT
This sequence comes from Coleofasciculaceae cyanobacterium, assembly GCA_049671305.1. GTDB lineage: Bacteria > Cyanobacteriota > Cyanobacteriia > Cyanobacteriales > Coleofasciculaceae > CADCTM01. The sequence continues at coordinate 40,244 of JBATUR010000081.1, read as the reverse complement.
AAATGGTCCCACTGCTACGGAACCAAATACTCGATCAATTGCCACACCATTACGTTCTTCAACTTTAATTTGCTTAGAATCAATTGGATAAGCATCTTCTATTCTAAATCGGCTGGCAATTGAAGTATTACCAAACATCTGATCTGTGAAGGAAGATAGCTTATAAATATCGTGAGATGATTTATCTTTTAGATAGTCATACTTATCATTTAAAGGATCATTTGCCCAAGGAATATTGGGTTTTTGAGAATTATAACGCTCACTTCCGACTGTCCTAACAATTCTTTCTGCATGGGCGCGAATTGCTCCTTTAAGACTACTTCCTGGTAAATAAATTGAGCGTCCTCCTGCATGGTAAGTCTCCACGAATTCCATATTTGGCTTTGTTGGATCAGCTCCTTCTTCGGATTTAATGAGAATGGGTCCAGCGGGAATCAGGGTTAAATTGATGGTGCAATGGTTTACGAATCTTTTGTGCATGGTTGGTTATTGATGAAATTATTTATAACAATTAAACGGCTATCAAGTTATCTAACTGCAATTCACACTGTTGAAAAATGTAATTAACAGCAGCAAAGAGTTTATCAAGTTCATAAATAGTGTAAGGAGCAACATTCATAGTAAAAATCGCCTCTTCTAGTTTGCCAAACTGCCAAATTTTGCCATTAGAAACAATACCCAAAATAGTAACTTTCAGTTCGTTATTCAATCGCTGTGCTGCCACCATTTTAGCTAAACATTGCGCCCAGCCTTCTTCAAATTTGTCTTGTTTTGCCTCAATTAACAAGAAATAAGGCTTATCAAACACAACTTTTCCCAAAGGTGAACGTTTAGCCAAAATATACTCAGGAAATCCTGATAAATCATTGTCACAAATTAAAGATTGATGACTCCACAAAATGAATTTGCTGCTGTAAAATTTCCAGACCTCTTTAAGGACTGGATAAATCAAGTTTTCGCACACAGCAAACTCTGAGTTATCCACAACTGCTTCTCGCATCATAAATGCCAAATCTTCTCGGAAGTAGCCAGGAATACTAAACTCAGTTTCTTGCATAAAATTAGTTTCAGTGTAAGTAATCTGAAACTCTTTGATTGCCGCACCAATAGTTTTGTAATTACTAAAAGCCATATTCATTTCTCTAACTTGTTTTAGCTTTCGTTTCAGATGGCTGAGATATTTTTTCATTTAAATGTTTGATGAGTTGGCGTACCCACTCATCTTTGTAGTAAGCAGCATCTTCATAGGCAGTTTCATCTCCTTGTACTAGCTTCTGGAGATATTCCAGCAGGAATGCAGGACTACCTTCAACATCAATCCAGTGCATTTTGTCAATTTCCAATTTAACTACTCCTAAGCCACGAGAACGCCCTCCTCCCAGTGGAATCTGCTCTGTCTCAAACTGGTGCAAACCAATCATTAATAAGCCTAGTTCCCAATCTTTGGCATTTTCTACTACAGCTTTAAATTCAAAAGGTGTGCCAGCAGGAACTACCTGGAAGTCGTAGAGTTTGCCATCTGCTGCTGTTTCAGTATCTCTATCAATAGAAACTCCATCTCTTTCTTGATATTGTCCAAACCAGTTTTCTGGTAATACTGTTAAGTCGCGTACTTGGAATTTACTAGCAAGCCAAGGAGAACCAAATAAATGAGAAACTAGGTCAGTATTGTTGAGAATAAAATTATTTAAGTTCTCTTCTTTTTGTTCAGGCTTAAGATTTTTGAGAGTAGTTTCCTTAAATTCTGATAATTCCCTTGATGTCAGCGACCATTCATCATTAATAGCAGGATTGGCAACGAGTTTGCGATCGCTTCCTACAATTCCTCGCAGGAAGCTTTCTAAACGCGATCGTAATGCGCCTTTAAAGCTTGAGCCTGGTATTAAAGGACGTCCTAAAGCATCTTTAATCACTGGTAAATCAGAACCAATTGGCTCGGTAGAACGACCTGAACTGATGCGTAAGGCTGTTACTGTTGTGAGTTTTCCTGTTAGTTCTAAGCGACTTTTGAAAGTATCAAACATAATTTATTCCAAGCATAAAATTAATTTAGAGTTAACCAACTGAATACATCTTGCACGGATAGCTTTAGTAGGTCTTCTAAAGAACTCAAAACGGGGAGTACGTCTTGCTCTTGCTTAACTACTGGTTGTTTTCCCGATTGAAATATGATTACTATCCGCTCTTGAGGATCGATTAACCATCCAAGTTCTGTGCCGTGATTCAAGCAGAATAAGATTTTGTCGATTACACGAGTTGGACTTTGTTCAGGTGATAAAATTTCTATTGTCCAATCTGGTGCAATTTCAAATGTATTTTCAATTTCTCCACTAACATCAACAGGGATACGTTGCCAGGAAAAAACGGTGATGTCTGGAACAATTGAACGATCTCCAAAGGTACAGCGTAACTCTGTAAAAGCACTTGCTATGCGTTCTGGTTCAGCTACTTGATTGATTTGTGTACCTAAACGTATTTGCAGTCGGCTATGTTTGCCTTTGGGCATTGGTTTTTGGTAGATTTTTTCATTGATGTATTCATTAGCTGGTTTGGTTTCTGGTAGTTGGAGAAATTCTGCTAGGGTCAATTTGGGAGGAGATTGAATTGAGGTCATAGTGGTGAAGAGGTTATAGTTAACTAAAGCAATTGCGGTTGTTGAAAATGCCCAAGTAATTGCAGATTACAATACTTTTATTAAACACCTTCGTTCCTCTCTACATGATCATGAGTTCCGTAGTATCGAAGTGAGATGTTTCCTTCATCCAATGCTTTACAACTTACTCGTAAACTAAGGTTTACCCGAAAGTGATCGATATTAGTATTCTTATAAGTTTCGAGTTGAACACCTCCATCACCTGTAAGTGCACTTCGATTACCCTCATGCTTATCTAGTAAGTATGCTACTTTAGCCAAAGTCTCTTGTAGCTTAATTCGCTCCACTTCACTTTTCGTTTTTTCATAATCTTTTGTAAATGATGGCTGGTACTCAAGTCGGGGAAATTTTAGCAGATCCCCAGACAAAATATTATTTTTAGACTGATTCCAAACTAGTTTACCCCAGTTAGATAAAGTTACTTCATCATCAACTTTATAAACTAAAGCTTCTTGAATACCAGTAAGTTGAGAAAGCTTTACTTCTGCGCCGGCAGCCATGAGAGCAAACTGAACTTTATAGGGTTCAATAATAGACTCATCAACCTTAATAGGAAGTCGGGGTATTGTAATAACTTCAGAATTACTACCCTCAAAAATGTAGATTATTTCATTAGCATAGAACATTCCAATAGTATTGAGATAAGCTTGTAAACTCTTAAAGCCTCCTACTAAGTTAAAACAAACCTTCTCGTAGCCCTCAATTGTTTGCTCAAGCCACGTTAACAAGTCATCAATACCATCGGAAAAGCAGCGAGTATTAGCGGTAGAAAGACCTTTAGGCGTATAAACTTGGGCAGTTAAATCTTTGGTTTTAAGGAATGACTCAACAATATTTGCTGTTTCTTGACCTTGAGCAGTATCAGTGGCAATCAACCAGTGCATATCCCCGCGACCTTGCTCTAATCTCTCTTGATATAAACCATAAATACCGTTTAATTCAGCACTCGCAGCTCTAATTTGAGTAGTTGAACTCTGAGTAAGTTTTTGCATTCCTCTATTTTTGAGAGTTTCAATAATTTCTCGAACCTCTTTAGGTGTATTTTCTAACGTATAGTTTGCAGCGTCTCTTACCTGGTTATACCAATCCTTTTCTTCTGGATTGGATCGATTGATTTGATTAGTTAGCAAACTTGTTCCAACAGTGGAAATGATAACCTGACTCATGATTTTTTCCTCTTTATAACTCAGCTAAAACTGTTAAACATTATTACCATCTCGTAAATACTTAAGATGACGAGAACCATAACCCAAATAACGCCTAATCAGCTCCAGCCAAATCGGCTTGAAATCAATTTGAGAACACTCAGCAATAATGTGAGCATTTTTCTTAATATTGCCATCAATATCTTGAACAATTCTCTCAGCTAAAGAGTCTTTACCTCTCCCCCATTTTTTATCTCTACCTACCTGATAGCGAATGAAATTCTTAATAACTTCTGCACTATCCGTAGTATCAGAAACACGTACTAAATTACGAAACTGAGCCTCTTCTAAATCTCCATATTTTGATTCATCTAATGCCTCCTGAACCCAAATTACTAAATCATCCTCAGCTTGCCGAATGCCTTTTTGTACTTGTAACTCTATCTTCTGCTCTGTAGAAAAACTCATACAGCCTCCTCTCTACATACATTATGAAACTCATTACAAACTTGAACTTGACCAAAACCTTCACAGGTACGATCGCCTACACCAGTCATTTCCAATTCTTTCAAAGCCTCAATCCATTCCTTCTCTTTCTCCTTACTTGCACTGAATAAATACACCGTACCTTTATTAGTTATCAACTCCATATCTTTCATCAATCCCAAAGCAGAATTCCATCCCGAACGATAGTCATAACTGCTATAAGCAATCTCTAGTTTTAATCCCGAATTTATAACACCTGTAAACTGTTCTAGCATAGTTTCTGAAATAACAGTGGTGCGTTGCCATTGCTCTGTCAAAATTGCATCAGACTGCAAATCTAAAGTGAAATACAAGCTATTTTCAGATAAATCTGGCTGATTCTGATTAAATATTTTCCAGGACTTCCAACGATTTTGTAACTTATTATTAAATTGCTGAATTCGCCTTTCCAGATCCGACTTAATTTCTACAATTTGTGCATCAATCCTTACCCTTCCTAATCCTCTTGAAATTGAACCACCCAAACGAAATGACTCATCATTTTTGTTGATAAATTCTACTAATAATTTAGCTAAATTATCATTATCAACAAAAATTGAGCTTTGAAAAATAAATGACTTCCACAGTTTAAAAACTCCCTGCTTCGTATCTATTAAAAAAGACTCATTAATAACTTCGATGCTGTAAAGAATATCATCTTCAGCCGTTGCTCGGTTTCGATTAATACCAACTCGTGTCAAAAATCTGGTAGTAACAGAATGACTGCGATAGTTACTATTATCTTTGCTATAAAAGCCACTGAACGGTTCTACTCGACCATTATCTTTAGGACAATTTGGATCATAAGGATGATTGTATGACTCTGCACAAAAGCGGTCAATTAAAGTATCAAAAACACCGCCCCTTTTTTTATCCTCAGTTTTAAAACCAGGATTAGTTTTAGAACTAACTGCTGTTGCAGGTAAAACATATATATCATCAGGCACATATTCAAATTTATCTTTTCCTACTTTAGCTATAGCAGGATAAGCATTTTGAAAAATTGCTGAATTTTCAGCTAAGAATAAAGATTGGAAGTCACCGCCATTTTCAGATAAATCTACATTTTTTTGATTAGCTTGCCGTAAAATTTGAAATGCGATCGCACCTCGAATTACAGAACCTGGAATATAACTTTCTGCCTCACTAATTGAACCCTCTGATTTTTGCTTACCAATTGCTAGCGCTGATAAAGCTGTAATTGTCAATTTGATTTGTTTCATGGCATTTTGTTGGGTAGAAGACCTGACCAAATGGCATCATTTTGTTCTATTTGGGGAAGTCCCTGCCAGTGCAACCAACCAAGTCCAGCAGACTTACTTCCACCTAAAGCATGAATATGATGCAAGGCTGCAATTATCAGAGTTTTAGCATATGCTGGACAATCTGGTTGAAGTAAATGAATTGCACCCTTAAACTCCAATTGAGCATTTGCTGGAGATGTTTCTAAAAAATAAAGTTTTTTCTCTTCTGCTGTACGGCGAGAACGGTTAATCGTCACACCAGGACGCAAAATTTCTGATGGCAAATCGTCTGCTGCTTTTATACAAATTAAATCATCAACAATAATTCGAGAAGGCAATATAGGATTACCAAATATTTTAGAAACAAAACAGTGATAACCTCTGTAACCAGCAACTTTATAAATTTCTTTAAATTGCTCATCAACTTGCTCTTCTATTGGACAAAGTGTTTCTGCATTAGGAGATGAAAAAATTTGCCAACCTAAACCCCGTGCTAACTTTTCACATTCATGGCGCAATCTTCCCTTAAGTTGAGAAGCGGGAATCAGAAGTTTTCCTTCAGCATTACGGACTATTGGTTTATCAGCAAGGGAACCAGAAGAACCGCCAGCACCAACACATAAAGCTGTATCAATTATGGCAGTTAACTCAATTATTTCAACTTGATTTGATGTCAATCTCTTAAGGTCAATCATGCATTATTCCCTATATTTGTAGTTTGTTGAGTCGTAGCTGTCTCTTCCGATTCTTCAATAAAAGGATAAAGATCTACCAACTCTCTCCAAATTGTTTCATAAGTAAGTTTTCTGAGAGATCTTAAAACTGCATACTTTAAAATAAACTGATCTGATGGAAAAGTTTCAAAAAAAAGTAACAGCATTAGATTTTCGATGATACTACCAATATCAGTCATCCACGGAGCTAAATTACCCTTATTTGTTATAGCTCCACACCATGCATCTTCAAACTTTTCTTTAAGTAATGTTTGCTGCTCCTTACCATTCAATCGCACTCGAAAATAGCGATAATTGAGAATAGCTGTATTTTTACCTTGTTCTAGCAAACTGCGGATTTGATAAAGTTGAGAACGCGGAAATTCTGACTTCTTTAATGCTTTCACTGTCTTGATTAGTCCATCGAGTTCGTGCAGAGTGTAAGGAGCAGCATAAAGCTTAAGCTCTTGTTCTTTCGCTCCATATTTTGTTAAGCCTTGACGGCGGAATTCTCCAATATTAGAGGAAATCATTGTTACTGATTTCATCACCATAAAATCAACTGTTCCCCCATAATATCCCTTTTCTTTCAAATCTTTTGCTCGTTTTTTTGCAGATTTTAACAACTGCTCAGTAAGTTTTTCTGCATAATAAATTGGTGTGGCAATTGCTGTAATTATTACCCCAGTTGACATACTGAGCTTACATTGTTGTGTAAACTCAGACCCATTTTTTGCTTGGTATCGATATCGATGCACCAATTCTGGCTTGCATTTTCTTTCAAGTTTTTCTTCAAGACCATAAGATTTCTTATCAGCTTCGAGAAGCTGTTTTTCAAATTCCTCTCCTATTGTTTTGGCAATATCCAAAGCTTTATTAGCCGGAACAATTAACATCACATCATCACCACCAATTGCCAAAATCTCAAAAGGATGAATAACGCGCCCATTACGATTTTGGTGTTCAGTACCTGTCAATCCTTTTAGTGGATGAGGATGTAAATGTTGAGCTAAAGCTTTGTAAACCGAATATTTTATTGCTTTGAAAATATCTTCACTAAATTGCTGATATTTTTGGGGAGTTTCTATTTTCTGTATATAACCTCCCATATTATTACCATCAGCATAAATATAAGCAACAAAACCATTACTAGCATTACCGATTTCTGTTAACGATTTCGCTTGTATCGCACCACCGGAATTGGCATAATATTCACGTCTAAGCTCTGAATTTTGTGACACAAGTAGAAAGCGTTCAAACTCAGAAACCCAGCTTTCAACCCTACCTGGTTGCCATTCTAGTCCTGTTTCGTAATACCATTGCTGTTCATTATTTTGCCGATTAGATATTTGTCCCATCAATCTTTTACGTGCCAAAGTTTCAGAAAACCAAGGCTCGCCAGGAAGCTCTGTAACACGAAGAATAGCAGAACGTCGATCGCCTTCATCTCTTTTTAAATAAGGATGAGTCTCAAAAATCGGCGGATAGCGTCGGCTAGGACGGTTAGACTCTACTGAATCATTGCCACTGCGCCTAACATTAAACTGACTTGCTAATTTACCTGCTAGCTCATTAAAACTTTTACGATTTTCAAACTGTTTCCTTAAATCTTTCTCATCTTTATCTTTATAATAAGCTTGAATAATTGGATTTTCATGATTGCTTTGATACCAATCTAACCAAAGTGTATTTTCAATCGGATTTTGCAGCAAACCAAAACGAGTTTCTAATAACCTGAAACTATCTCCTACAGCACAGGAATTCGCTGTTAATGTTTCTTCTGTATAGCGTTTTTCAATAGCATTAGCGAGGTCATTAACGTAAGCAGATGGACAAAATGCTAAAATATTTCCGCCAGTAGAATAAATAATTAATTCGGGAATTAAAGCATTTGTAATCTTGATGTTATCTGTATCTTTAGCTGAACAATTATCTAACCAGTCTCTTGCCTTTTCGCATTGCTCGCGGTAACGCAAGTCGTCGGGATATTTGCCGAAAAATGCAGGCAAATCAATAAGATTAATTCGATCCAATAATGCTGAAGCTCCGCGAATATCAGGCAACTTGGCAGCTTCAAATACATATTGCTTAATCTTAGTTGCGCCACCATAAACTAAACCAATTTTGGAACTCCAAAGAGTAGGATACTGCTGAGTTAATTGTTTTAATTGATCTAATGTTTGGGGAAATTTTATAGTTTCTAACTGCTGTACTTGCTCAACCAGCACTTTTACATCCTCTGGAACCTCTGCCCCATTCTTCAAAGCTTGTCGCATTTCCTGCAACACATTTAGCCCAAACTGAGGTTGAGGCTTGTCACCCCATGCCAAACACCAAGCTAAAGCTATTTCCATCGATTTTTCAGAATTACTCATCTCATTTTCTTAGTATTTAAAATTGCCATTAATTATCCGCCGATATTAACTATCGACAAATCTCGCCTGCCCTTGTTTCCTACTCTACACTACCCCTGGAAGTAAGCTCTTCCAGCTAATGATATAATTTCCACTCCTTCTCAACATCCGCCGTCATTCGTTGCCTCAACTTCATCGGTAAAATCACCTCAACAAAAGGACGCCAAGCCTGTAGACGCATCAAAATATTGGGGTCATCTTCCCGGTAAAAAGCCGTATAATAACCGTCTGAGCGAGATCGTTCTTGCAAAATTGCCAACAATATTTTCTGCTCTTCAGAATTATTAAGCTGTTTAATTAACTTCAAAGCCTGCTCGTAACTTACCCGCTCAAACGTTTCATGACGCACCGTTCCCCGAATATATTTTTGGTCATGAATACGGTCAAATCGCAACAACATTTGAGACGGATTCTTATAAAAATCAAAACCCCAAACCTTTGCCATTTCCTCTTGAATATATTCAGGTTGAGGCAGATTGTGTTGTTGATACTGTTGCAATAAAAGCTGTGGAATTCGCTCATCCGTCCAGCTCAAAACAACAAGCTTTTGTATTCTGTCAAGTCGATAATTGCACCAATTTCCTTCACCATGCGGACTTTCACCAAAGCCACACAAATAAGTTGCCCGTTGCACATAGTAAATGCAAACAGGATAAACAATACATTCAACCTCTCGCTCAAGCTTGGCGCTATTATAAGCCAGCAATATGGGAGGAACAGAAATCATACTCCATATCTGTTTCAGTTGTTCCTGAATATCATCCACCCGATCAATAGTTTCTTTGGGAATTACATATTCTGCCTGAAAAAAGAAGCGCTGAACACCATTAATTTCCTGGAAAAAGTTAGAAGCAATTGCTGCTAAATCAGGAGGTAAAAAATTAAGCTGATTAGCCGAAAACTTACTACCTTGAACTTCACTACTTGCTGTTGGTCGCGTTGGATAAGAGCTAACTCGGTAATATTGTCGATTTTGATATTTCAGCCAGTGCAAGTCTTGAAGAGTATGCAAATCACCACAAAGCATCCGCCTCGTTAAAGCAAACAGCGGTTTTTTTAACCATTCTGAAAGTGTTTTTTCTTCAATACCTGAATGATGCAAAATTTCTTGTCGCCATTTATACTCTTCAATATCCTTAAATAGCCATTCAGCAGCACTTTTATGGCAAGGACAATTAACATCTGAATGTTGGGGAATTTCTTCTCCTTTTGGGTGACTGGCACTAAAAAAAACATCGCGCCATTTAGCATAGGTAAAAGCATCATTTAATTCAAGACGTACTGAGGCATCTCCATACAGCAGGCGTAACCATACCCATAAACGCACCGCCCTGACTAAGTTTTGCTTTAGAGAACCCCGCGCTAACCATTGCAGCAGTTCCACACTAGGCGGATCGCGAAAGATTTGCTCAGACATTGACTCTTTTTTCTCATAAGTTTGAATTAGTTCATGTTACATGGAAATAGCAACTTCCATGTACTAGTAAGATAGAGTTATTGATTGAGGAAAACTGATGACTACTTACAACATTGAACTTGAGGGTGATGTCTTAAAAGTCGGATTTGGAGAACCTGCTCAAAATGACCAAATTGTTCGTGATGCAACTGCACGCTTGGAGGAAATGAGCAAGTTGGGACAACTCTCAGGTGGTCCATTGCTGAAAATTAACGGTCCATCTTCCTTGCCTGTGGCTTGTGTTTTGGCACACAAAGTTTGTCATATTTATGGTGCTGTTGGCGTGTTTGATCCAAAGTTAGGTAAATATGTGATTGCCATTACTCATAATCCAACCTATAAAGTTGGTGACTTGATTGATTAATCTTTCCTACTTACAGTAAAACAATGAAAGTTGTACTTTGTGGACCGCCTCATTCAGGAAAGTCTTGTCTGCGAGAAGGGTTAAAACAAGCAATTATGCCCATACATCGTGCTGGCAAAGCACCATATCCTTATGTAATTACAGCTTGTCCTGATGGTGAGGGTTCTTGGTATGCCGAAACAGCGCGACGTAATCCTGATTTAGCTAAACAATTGAAGGCAGATTATAAGGCAAAGTTTACTCTAAAGTTCGCTCAAGAAAAAGCAATAGCAGTGCGGAATGTTTGCCTACCTTTTACGTTGATTGATGTGGGCGGTAAGATAGACGAAAAGAATGTGTTAATCATGTCTCATGCAACTCATGCGGTAATTTTGGCTGGGGATATGACTGAAGTTCCCAATTGGAAAAAGTTCTGCTCTCAACTGAATTTGCAGATTATTGCTGTGATTTATAGCGATTATTACGGAACTAAAGATTGCCTTACTTCAGAATTACCAATTATTGAAGGCAGTATTCATTACTTAGAGCGAGGAGAAGATGTTTCAAAACGTCCCACAGTTCAAGCACTTGCTCACTTACTAATTAAGTTAAGCACCATTTATTTTCCCAAATGACAACACTTACTCCAAGATTTGAACAGGCGCTAATATATGCAACTCGCCTTCATGCTAAACAAGTTCGCAAGGCAACAGGTGTGCCTTATATTGCTCATTTGTTGAGTGTAACAGCCTTGGTTTTGGAAGCAGGAGGAAATGAAGAGGAAGCGATCGCGGCTTTACTTCATGATGCCGTAGAAGACCAAGGCGGTGCAGCCACTCGTACTGAAATTTACCATCAATTTGGTGAGCAAATTGTAGCAATTGTTGATGATTGTACCGAGTTTAGGACAGAGATTAAACCACCCTGGCGCCAGCGCAAATTAAACTATATCCAACAGTTGCGCGTCGCTTCTCCCTCGGCTCGTCGCGTCGCTTTGGCTGATAAACTACACAATATGCGATCGCTTCTTTTTGATTACCGTCAGCAAGGTGAAGCAATTTGGTCAGTTTTCAGCACTGGTAAAGAAGGAATGTTATGGTTCTATCACACCTTACTCAAAATGTATCGCGAAGTTGCACCTAGTCCAATGGTCGAAGAATTGGCACGAGTCGTTGCCGAATTAGAGCAATTATCACCCTCAATTTAATTAAGTTAAACAACTTAGAACCTTTATCGTACTTCCTTGGACAACGAGTTAAGCACTCCTAACCTGATTAAGCCCAACCCTGGAGTTGATTAAAGCAGGCACAATACGCTCACTTGCCATTTTTGCACCATAAAGGTTCCGCGCCACAGGTCCCACCCGCAAAGCTGCCAAACCGCCCATCACAAAAAACTCACTACCGGGTAAACGCAATTGCTCATCTAAAACAAGTAATCCCTTGACAATAGAAGTAGGATATGCATCTAAAACATTTTTCAACAGAGGGTGAGCCAAGGCATCAAATCTTGTCCCCGTAGCATACCAAATGCGCTGACATTCATACTCCAAACCGTCATCACAATTCACCCGCCAGCGATCGCCTAACCAATGCGCCTCAACAACTTGACACTGCTCATAAAATTCCACATTACCGCTCCGCTTCAAGCGTCGCAATTTGGTCATTATCGCCGGCGTCATCGACCCACCATTTCTCGCTTGTTGAATCAACTGCCACCGCGTTTCCCAGTCTGTTTGTGCAAAGAAACCTTTGAGATACTTCGGTCCTAGCCAACCAGGTTCAGCATCAAAAAGCTTTTCTTGCAACTGACGCCGTGGCATTAATAACACCTTAGCGCCGCGCTTGGTTGCACCTACGGCTAAATGTGCGCTAGTCAACCCACCCCCGATAATTAATACTTGTTCACCCATCATCTGCAAACCTCGTAAATCCACATTCTGAGAATGGCAAAGCTTGTCCTTGGGATACGGAGTCGAAATCTTTTCTACCCAATCGGGCGTGATTGTTTTGCCGCTGCCAGTTGCCAACACCACCCGACGCGCCATGACTGAGTTGCCGTCTTGCCAGCTTATGCGGAAGCGGGGACGCCCAACATTAATTATTGGCTCAATGTCAGTCACCGCCGCCTTGATCACTTTATTTTGCAATTCCCACTCCTCAATTACTTCTTGACAAAATTCCTCAAATAATTTGGTGCCAGGGAGGTCATAGGGAGGATACAACTCATCAGAGCGATTTTGGGCAAAACGGCGCAGGGCAAAGGGGTTTGGATGGGTATGGTGTACTGCAGGCGATCGCAAATGTTCAATTTCTAAAGCCTCAAATTGCTGCTGCCATCGCTTCATCCATGTCCCACTAGAATCCAATACCAAAAACCGTTGCCGTAGTTTCTGACGTTTTTGCAACAAATGCGTGACTAATGTTAAAGCTTGGGGTCCTGCCCCAATGATGGCAATGTCGATTTTGCTAGGTGCTACTTCGCTTGTCACTGACATACTAAAGGCTCATTTGCAATAATGATTATCATTATTACTTTAGTCAGAATACTAAGTAATTTGGTAAGCTTTGTGCAAGACTTGGCTCACCTAAAATCAATATTTTTATGGCGATTAAACAGACTTGAGGAACAAAAGCTTTCCCGGAACAACTCAATAGAAGAGAGAAGCTATAATCAGCTCAATCAAACAATCCACTTTTCAAAGAACGCTGAGTAATTTTCATGAACAAAACTACACTGACTTTGCTTGTATCCGGAAGCCTAATGGCGATGACTCTTATCACCAATCCAGCAAATGCTGCGCCCGTCGCCAATTCAGTTATCAACCCAGTCGTCTTACCAACTACACAAATTGTTAATCTAAATCGTGTTCCAGCGATGTTCAATATAACGACACAAGAAAGCAATCCGATTCAAGACCAACTAGGTTGTAGCTGTGCTACTTGTCAGGCGTCTCAAAGTCAGATCTAGAGTTAATTACTTCTTGGCAATAAAGGTCTGTTAAGAAACTTATTGCCAGGAACTCTTCAGATAGTTCAAACTAATGATCAGCCCTGTATTCAACGGATTTATGAATAGAGACACTTTAACTTTGCTCGGTTGTTCCGGTTCTTTGGTTTTGACTTTATTAGCAGTCAATCCAGCAAAAGCTAACACAGAACCACTCCGTGAGCTAGTATTTACAGCGCCAGTAGCTGAGAGTTCTCAAGTTGAAAAAATATCTGTTGCTAACGATGCTGACTGTGGTTGTACTCAAAACAACTCTAATTACTCATCACTAAGAGTTGACTCCGATACCGTTGGAGATATGGCAATTGATCAATATGGTTGTGATTGTGCTGGTTGCAGAAATACTGTAATGCAGATGGTACAAACAGGTCAACTAACTATTACTCAATAAACCTGATTGGTGCAAGGATTATTAAGATACCCGACTTCTTTGTTTAAACTTGATTACACGGGATAAATTTGAGTCAGAAGTCGGGTATCTGCCGAGACTAATATTATTTACTCCGTCTCAAATATTTCAACTTCTGAAAAATCCAACCGGAACGATTTCCTATTTCTGGGCGTGTCAAAATTCCTTGAGACGGGCTAAATAACATTGCTAATATAAAACCGCTAAAAATTACTAAAACAATGGCAGGTCCTGATGGAATGTTTAAGTAGTAACTGCTATAAATGCCACCAATACTAGCAACCACTCCTATAATTGCTCCCACTACCATTATTTGATGCAATTCTTTTACCAACAGATAAGCGGTAATTCCTGGACCAATTAATAAAGAAATTACCAAAACAACGCCCACAGTTTGCATACTAGCAACAATCGTCAGCGTAATTGCCGCCATCAAACCATAGTGTAGGGCATTAACCGGAAATCCCAGGGCTTGAGCGCCTAATTTATCAAAAGTAAAAAATAATAATTCTTTGTAAAACAATCTGACGAAGAGTAGTACAATTATAGTAATAATAGCTGTGCGTTGAACATCAGCAATTGTTACTCCCAAAATATCACCAAATAAGAAACTATCCAGGTCTAACTTACTTTTTAATAAGGTCATTAAAGTAATACCAAGAGCAAAAAAGCCAGAAAATGTTACCGCCATCGCGGCATCAGCTTTAACACGAGATTGAGAGCGAATCCAAGTAATTACTACGCTGCTGAGACTGCCGGAAATAAATGCACCAAGCAAAATATTCACATTCAAAAAAAAAGCGATCGCAAGTCCCGGTAAAACAGCATGAGCAATGACATCTCCCAATAAAGCCATGCGTTGCACAATTAAATAAATACCAACCACAGGGCAGAGAATGCCTACCAAAATTCCTACAGATAGGGCATTCCGCATGAATTCAAACGAAAGTGGTTCTATTAACCAATTGATCATTGCCATTTATAATTATTACTAACAAACAAACATATTTTCCAGATGTTCATTAAGCATCTGCGACTGTATACCTTCACCATAAGCAAGTTGAATATTTTCTAACTTCATGACTTCTTCAGGAGAACCATTAGCAATCAACTCACGATTTAATAACAATAATCGGTCATAGTTTGTTAAAGCCTTTCCCCATTCATGAGAACTAACTAACAATGTCTTACCTTCTGTTTTTAATTCCTGAAAAATCTGAAACAAAATAGCCTCAGTTTTCTTATCAATTCCTGCAAGCGGTTCATCAAATAAAAATAACTCAGCTTCTTGTGCCAAAGCTCTTGCCAAAAATACCCGTTGCTGCTGTCCCCCTGAAAGTTCGCCAATTTGACGCTGACGCAGCTCCCAAATGCCCACGCGATGCAACGCAGATGCGACAATATCCTTAGATTGCTGATTTGGTGAGCGAAACCAACCCGTATGTACAGTGCGTCCCATCATCACCACAGTCCAAACTGTAGCAGGGTAATCCCAGTCAATTTGCGTCCGCTGCGGCACATAAGCACAACAACTCAAGCGCCGTTTCAGCTCAACTCCGCCCAACTTCACCGCCCCACTCATTCTCGGCACTAAGCCCAGCATTGCCTTAATCATCGTGCTTTTGCCCGCACCATTGGGACCCAATACCCCGACTATTTGTCCGGGTTCTAGGCTAAAGCTAATATCTCCTAAAGCACGAAGTCCTCGGTAGTTGACAGCTAAATGCTGAACCTCTAACATGACATTTTGATAATAATAATCACTATTACAGTATGAAGCTAAATTTAGAATACAACAAAAGCTCTATTAGTTCGCCACAGAGATATTGACAACCCGTAGGGGCAGTTCCCCTGTGCCTGCCCCAATACTAGAGAGCTACTGCCTTAACAATCTCTCAATTCAGGAGTCTGGTTGAGAATTTGGCTTTGAATCGAAATAAAATCCTGATAAGCAGGGGAACCGATATCTTCTGGACGAAAAGCGGCGGTTGTGTGGCAGTTTTGGAAGGCAAACTTTAAGCCAAAATGACGCTCAACAGCACCACGAATGGCATCTCCACCCATCATCCGCAAAAGTTGGGCGCGATCTGCTTCACTTGGTGGTGAAATGGCGTGCTGTACCCATTGTGCTTCCCCTTGTGCCAAGCGTTTGGCAAGGCTTTCTACAACTCCATAGGCATAAGGTAATGACTCCTTAATGCTTTCCACAAAATCTTCTTCATTGACTTGCCCTGCTTGGGCTTGTTGAATCATTTCTGAACTGATATTTAGTGACATAAATTCTCCTGAGATTTCCCTGATTAACAAAAAACTGTCTGAGGTTGACGGCTAAATTTTTTACGTCTATTCTGAGCAAGTTGAGAGATAATGATTCTCATCCCAACTATAGTATCTTGTCTAAGAGCCTGTTATGTTAAAAAACTTTTCAATTAAAAACCTGCTCGGAAGTGCGGCAACGTTAATGGCACTCTCGATAACAAGCTGTGGCGCACCTCAACAAGCTACAACTCCTGACTCACCCACTGCTCCCGTCGCCTCAAATACCGACAAACCACAAGTTGTAGCAACGACGAGTGTCCTTTGTGACATTACTCAAGAAATTGCCCAAGATACTGTTGATTTAAAATGTTTAATTCCTGCAGGTTCTGATGCTCATGTTTATGAACCAAAGCCAGATGATCGAAAAGCGATCGAACAAGCACAGCTCATCTTATATAATGGTCACGAATTTGAACCGGATTTAATCAAATTAATTAAGGCAACTCAAAACGCTGCTCCAAAAATTGCGGTTAATGAAATAGCAGTTCCCAAACCTCTTAAAGGTGAAGAACATGAACATGAAAAAGCAGGAGAAAAAGCCGAAGCTGGACATGATCATGGTGAGGCTGATCCTCATGTCTGGCACAATGCTCAAAATGGCGTAAAAATTGTAGAAACAGTTCGCGATAATTTAGGCAAATTATCTCCAAATAATGCGGCGAAATATACCAGCAACGCCGAAAAAATGACAAGTGAACTAAAGCAGGTGGATAGCTGGATTAAGGCGCAAATTGAGACAATTCCTGCTAATCAGCGTAAGTTAGTCACAACTCATGATGCTATGGGTTATTATTCCAAAGCTTATGGAATTCCTGTAGAAGGTGCCCTGCAGGGAATTAGTACTGAGGAAAAACCAACAGCAGCACGAGTCAAAGAGTTGGTGACAGAAATTAAAACAGCAGAAGTTCCCGCAATTTTTGCCGAAACTTCGATTAATCCGAAGTTACTTGAAGCTGTAGCAAAAGAGGCGAATGTCAAAGTTTCAAACAGAGAAATTTTTGCCGATGGTTTGGGAGAAAAGGGCAGTGAGGCTGATACTTACAAGAAAATGTTAATTGCTAACACTCAGACAATTGTGGAAGGTTTGGGAGGAAAGTTTACGCCATTTGAGGTGAAATAAAACTGAAAGCAGGAAATGCCCTACCTCAAAATATTACTACTTTTAACAAAAAAAACAGCTTTCACTAAAGCAAAATTTGCTCTTATTGTGGGAAACTTTTGGGAGGGCTTATGATTCTAAGTCATCTATCATCGGTTAGATAGAAGCCGTTGAGACAAGGAAACAATTGCTATCTTTTGGTGTGAGTGAGTTGCTGCGATTGAGTTAAAAGTAATATTACTTAAAGGATCAATGGTCTTAAAATTACGCTGGTTTTTCCCTTGCGTTGCAAGTGTTTTTCTGCTTTCCCCGCCGGCAAAGGCAGACAGTTTAGATTCGTGGCATTTTAATGCGACTCAAAATCAGCTTGATTTGACGACAGATGAAGATGTTCAACCAAAAGTACAATTGTTGGCTAACCCTAGCCGTTTAATTATCGACTTACCTGGAATTGTTTTAGGACATCCGAAAACCACGGAAAAAGTCAATTCAATAATTCGGGAGATTCGGGTTGCACAGTTTGATGCAGATACGACTCGGATGGTGGTTGAGTTGGCGCCAGGATATCAATTAGACCCGACAAAAGTTAAGGTGCGGGGTGCATCGCCAACTCATTGGTTTGTCCAGTTACCGACGCCTGAGAAAGTTGTGGGCAGTTCTGTGCAGCCAAGTGCGACTATTGCTATTAGTCAACCATTCCCGACTTCCCGCGTCGCGCCGATGCCACAATTAACGGGAGTGGCGCGTTTAAATACAGAAATGCAGGGACTTCAATCTCAAGTTCAAACCTTGATGTCTCGCTATAATTTTCTGCAAACAGGGATGTTTTTCTTGGATTTGGATACGGGGAATTATTTGGATATAAAAGGCGATCGCGTTTTTCCTGCTGCTAGTACCATAAAGTTGCCGATTCTTATTGCCTTTTTCCAAGATTTAGATGCGGGAAAAGTCAGGTTAGATGAAACGTTGGTGATGCGAGATGACTTAATTACTAACGGTTCTGGAGAAATGCAGGATGACCCGGTGGGTAGTCGTTATAGTGCCAGAGAAACTGTTACAAAAATGATTACAATCAGCGATAATACTGCCACAAATATGATTATTGATCGTTTGGGCGGCATCAAGAAACTGAATGAACGTTTTCGTAGTTGGGGACTCAAAGACACCAGAATTAGAAATTGGCTAGCTGATTTAAGTGGCACAAATACAACTAGTTCTAAGGATATGGTGCAGCTACTAGCACTACTCGTTAATGACAAGTTAATGTCAGCTTCTAGTAAGGCACAAGTCTTGGATATTTTGCGACGTACTACGATTAAAACTTTGCTGCCAGCAGGTTTGGGGCGGGGTGCTGATATCGCCAATAAAACAGGAGATATTGGCTTTTTGATTGGAGATGCAGGGCTGATTACTATGCCAAATGGTAAGCGTTATTTGGCAGGAATTTTTGTTAAGCGTCCTTATAACGATACGCGAGGTAGGGATTTTATTCGTCAGGTTTCTCGCTTGGTTTATACTTATTTGAATCAGCAGACTGCCGTCGCTCCTGTTGCACCAATGCGTTTAAATCCTCTTGAACCTGTTGCTCAACCTTTATCAAGTCCTCGCTTTTAAGGTATTGAAGGGGAGAGCCTGAATTTCTTGGAGAAGTTCAGGCTGACTATCTTTGTAGAGACATCACATTAAATAATGCTAACAAGAACTGCAGAAACATCTCTAGATTTTATATTCTGGTTTAGGTAATACAAAAAAAAGACCTCATTAGTGTCGATGAAGTCTCGGTCGGTAAAATAAATAAAACGTACTATAAATATTATCAAATCTGCTTTAAAAGTCAACTAAATGGCTAAATTTCTTAACATAAGCAAGATGACGATGTTTCAGCAACTAACCGATACACCAAAAGTTACCACTTTGGCTTGATATGTCAACATATCTTGAGCTTAGAAATACCGGTACCTAGTTTTGAGCAATTTAATTGAATCTTGGCAATTTTAATCTGACAGCACCCTTAAGATCTAGATAGATTACTTTGGGCTTGGGGTATGAAACGTATTGTCTTAATTGCTGGCTTTGAATCATTTAACACAGAGTTGTATCGCCAAGCATCGCAAATTGCTACTTCACGCTGTTCTGAGTTAGAAATTCAGGTATTTAGCGACATCTCCTTAACTACCGAACCTGCAATTATAGAAGCAGCACTGCAAAATGCTGATGTCTTTTTCGCTAGTCTGATCTTTGATTACGACCAAGTATTATGGTTACGAGAACGAGTACAACACATTCCGATCCGCCTCGTTTTTGAGTCTGCCCTTGAATTAATCAGTCTTACTCAAATTGGTGCTTTCAAAATTGGTGATAAACCAAAAGGAATGCCCAAACCAGTTAAATTTATTCTAGACAAATTTAGCAATGGGCGAGAAGAAGACAAACTTGCAGGTTATATTAGTTTCCTAAAAATTGGACCCAAACTTCTCAAATATATTCCCACCCAAAAAGTCCAAGATTTACGCAATTGGCTAATTATCTATGGTTATTGGAATGCTGGAGGAAGCGAAAACGTATCCTCAATGTTTTGGATAATAGCCGAGAAATATCTTGACTTGAAAGTTGGAGAAATCCTACCACCAATTGAAACCCCAAATATGGGATTACTCCATCCCGATTATTCAGGTTACTTTGAATCTCCCAAGCAATACTTAGAATGGTATAAAACCTACAACAAAACATCCGCTGTTCAAGCAATTATTGGCATTCTCCTCTATCGCAAACACGTTATTACCAAACAACCCTATATTCCTCAACTAATTCGTCACTTTGAGGCAGCCGGATTAACTCCATTACCAATTTTTATAAATGGTGTGGAAGGTCATGTTGCCGTGCGAGATTGGATGACATCAACCCATGAAACCCAACAGCGACAAATAGGAAATAATCAAATTCTTTCATTATCAAAAGAGTGCGTCGAAGTTGATGCCATTGTTTCTACGATTGGCTTTCCCTTAGTAGGAGGTCCCGCCGGTTCAATGGAAGCAGGGCGTCAGGTAGACGTTGCCAAGAGCATTCTCAGCGCCAAAAATGTCCCTTATATCGTCGCCGCACCGTTACTCATACAAGATATTCACTCCTGGACAAGACAGGGTATTGGAGGGTTGCAAAGTGTCGTATTATATGCACTGCCAGAGCTTGATGGTGCAATTGACGCCATAGCCCTTGGTGGCTTGGTAGGAGAAGAGATTTATCTGGTTCCTGATAGAGTCAAACGTCTGACGGGGAGGCTAAAAAGTTGGATTGCCCTGCGACAAACACCTGTATTTAAGAAGAAAATAGCCATAATTCTCTACAACTTTCCACCTGGATATGGTGCAACAGGTACAGCCGCCTTATTAAACGTGCCGCGCAGTCTCCTCAACTTTCTCCACACTCTTAAAAAGCAAGGTTACAACGTCGGAGAATTACCAGAAGATGGGGAAGAATTAATACGCCAAGTCAAAGCAGCAGACGAGGCAATTGCCCCCCTCTCCCTTGATGGGAGGGTTGGGGGTGAGGGTGTTAGCGAAACGGCAGAAAGAAAGGGTTCAATAGTTAACGTCAAAACTCTGGAAAAATGGTTAGGCTACCTCCTCACCACCCGCATTGAAAAACAATGGCAAACTCTCACAAAAACGGGTATCAAAACTGATGGAGATGACTTCCAAATCGGCGGCATTCAGTTAGGTAATATCTGGATTGGTGTACAACCGCCCCTAGGTATTGCCGGCGACCCGATGCGCCTCATGTTTGAACGTGACCTTACGCCTCATCCCCAATATGCAGCTTACTATAAATGGCTACAAAATGACTGGCAAGCTGATGCAGTAGTTCACTTTGGAATGCATGGCACAGTTGAATGGTTGCCCGGTTCTCCTTTGGGTAATACTGGTTATTCTTGGTCAGATATTCTATTAGGAAATTTGCCAAATTTATATATTTATGCAGCTAATAATCCTTCCGAGTCAATGTTAGCAAAACGCCGTGGTTATGGTGTCTTAATTTCCCACAACGTACCGCCTTACGGTCGCGCTGGTTTGTATAAAGAATTAATTTCACTGCGAGATTTAATTGCCGAATATCGAGAAGACCCCGACACCAATTATCTGCTCAAAGAAGCAATTTGCCAAAAGATTGTAGATACTGGATTAGATACCGATTGTCCATTTGAAGAGGCTAAAAAATTAGGAATTGCCTTCACACCAGATCATGCCAAAATGTTTAGCGCCGATGCATTTAATCGCTATTTGCTAAAGTTGTACGAATATCTACAAATTGTTGAAACTCGCCTCTTTTCTTCCGGCTTACACATATTAGGAGAAGCGCCCAATGAAGAGCAAATGGCTGCATATCTGCAAGCATATTTTGACACCGATGTCACAACAGAGACACAAATAACTCACAATTCAGAAGCTAGCCAAATTCGTGACTTATTAAGGCAAACCAGTGATGAAATGGGCAATTTATTACGAGGTTTGAATGGCGAATATATTCCACCTGCACCGGGTGGTGATTTGTTGCGAGATGGCGCTGGTGTGCTGCCCACAGGGCGCAATATTCATGCCCTTGACCCCTATCGGATGCCCTCACCTGCTGCCTATGAAAGAGGCAGAGAAGTGGCACAAAAAATTATTGCCCAACACTTAAAAGAACATGGGCAATATCCAGAAACAGTGGCAGTAATGTTGTGGGGATTAGATGCTATTAAAACTAAGGGCGAATCCTTGGGTATTTTGTTAGAATTAGTCGGTGCTTTCCCTGTTAAAGAAGGTACTGGTAGAATTGTCCGTTATCAACTCAAACCTTTAGCAGAAGTTGGACATCCTCGCATTGATGTGTTGGCAAATCTTTCGGGTATTTTCAGAGATAGTTTTGTCAATATTATTGAATTATTAGATGATTTATTTAGTCGGGCGGCGGCAGTAGAGGAACCAGAAGAGCAAAACTTTATCCGCAAACACGCTTTATTATTAGAATCTCAGGGCATCAAAAATGTTTCTGCCCGCTTATTTTCTAACCCATCTGGTGATTTTGGTTCCTTAGTAAATGACCAAGTTGTTGATGGAAATTGGGAAACTCCAGAGGAATTGGGTAATACTTGGCAAGGACGAAATTCCTTTAGTTACGGCAGACAAGATAAAGGGCAAGCGCGTCCAGAAATCCTCAATCAATTGCTACAAACTACCAGTCGTATTGTCCAAGAAATTGATTCAGTAGAGTATGGATTAACCGATATTCAAGAATATTATGCTAACACGGGTGGATTGAAACGAGCGGCGGAAAAAAAACGAGGCAAAAAGGTCAATACGAGTTTTGTAGAAAGCTTTTCTAAAGACACAACACCTCGTAACTTGGAAGATTTATTGCGTCTAGAATATCGTACCAAATTACTTAATCCCAAGTGGGCAGAGGCGATGGCAAATCAAGGTTCGGGTGGTGTTTATGAAATTTCCCAACGCCTCACAGCCTTGATTGGTTGGGGTGGTACTGCTGATTTTAGCGATGATTGGGTATATGAACAAGCGGCAGATACTTATGCTTTGGATGCCCAGATGGCAGAGAAGTTGCAACAAGCAAATCCGGAAGCTTTTCGTAATATTGTTGGCAGGATGTTGGAGGCAAATGGACGCGGTTTTTGGCAACCAGAAACAGATAAATTAGAACAGTTACGACAGTTGTATGAATTAACCGATGAAGCTTTAGAAGGAGTGATTTAGCAAAGTCAAGAAACATAATCCTGACTTTGCCCTTCTGAACCTACGACTTGTCTACTAAGCTAAATGTTTGTTGGTGCTAACCAGCCTCGTAAGTAGTAGTAAATTGTTGTGTAGAATTCATTAACAATTCGCGTACTGATGCTGAGTGATTCCACAGAAGGTATAAAAGAACTGATGCTAAGATTGAGATTTTCTCGCGTTCCAGGTTGAACAGCAATAAAGTTGCTCGGTCGAGAAATGACGTTGATACCAGCATTAGTATAAGTCAGTCGTGCCAGACGGCTATTATAGCCAGAAGTGATGACAATCACCCGCGTACCACCGATGCCGCGACGGCTGAGGATGCTTCTTACCTGTTCGGCGCTACTCCGTAAATCGGTACTTCTGGGTTCAGCGACAATGCGATCGCGTGGGACACCTAATTGTACTAGCAATGTTGCAATATCATTGGCTTCAGCCGCTTGGTTGCCTCCTTGTGCCTCTGCCCTTGGACCTGCACTAACAATCACAATTGGGCTAGCACCCAAGGATCGCTGTTGCCGATATACCTCTGATGTAAACAAGATACGATTGCCTGTATCAGTCAATTGTACCTGCGTCCGGGGCGGCAGATTCGCCTGTGTGGTTCCCTGCCCCAGCAAGACAATTGCCCCTGCAGTTTGGGCTGGAGCAGCAGGAGCTCCGGCTCCAGTGGCAGTCGGGCTGACTTCTCCAAGTTCTAGACTACGAGCTAGTAGAGTCGAGAAAAACGGCGTACTTGTAATTAACAAAATCATTAGTGCCGCCACAATCTGATTTCGGTTTTTCAGCCCTTGATTAAGGGCAACGCTCAACAGCAAAATTGTCGCTCCCACAGGTTTGAGGGGGAACGATAGCACACTCCATGCAGTTGCCACCAGCCTTTCACCAGGGAAGAAAAACGCCAGCACAATGATGGCAAATACAAACAAACCCCCAAGCAGGGTAAGGTAGGATTTGGGAATAACTTTGACGAGCAAGTTATAGAGAAGAACTGTAACCAGCAGCCACAGCAGGACTTGGGTAAGTAGTAGGAACATTGTTAAGAACCCGTAAGTTGTTGGTTGTCAGCGGTTAGTCGCTAGTTGTTAGTCTGACTTTTTCTCAGTAACAACTAATAATTAACAACTGGTATTATCGGTTTCAGTGACACCTCAATTATCTAAACCAGGCTTTTAATCACTATTACACGGGCATTATACTCGCGATTGGCAGCAACCACCGTCTATAATCGAGTTGTTTTTTGCCAAAGTCTAGAGTAGCCGATTGACTCTAACTAACCTAAAAAACCTCCTGAACTTGGGCTAAATTAGGCATCACGCCCTCCTTATTCTTTAGGTCATTTGCTTACAAAAAATTACTTTTGGGCTGCCTTGGGGCGCTTCAGGGCATATCGACGACCCAAAAACCGGACACTCACCCCGTCAATTAGGAGCATGATCACGGGCGAAATTAGGTAGATTGACTCAACCTTAACTACTTCCTGCCGTTTTGAAGAAGTGATGATTAGCCCACATTCTAGCAAGACGCTAATTCAAGCTGATTATTGCCGTCTTTACTAAAACTAAAAGTATTCTTAATCACTTCCTTAGCAACAGCCTTAACTACATTAATACTTACTGAATTTCCCAGTTGATAGTAAGCTTTGTCATCATTAGTATGCAGCCTAAAGTTGTCAGGAAATCCTTGTAATCTTGCTGCTTCGCGGGGAGTAATACGGCGGATACGTTTGTTGTGATAAACCCCTAATCTATTGGCATCACTAGCTACAAGTGTAATGGCAATCTTTGCCGGATCTAAAAACTTATAAACTTCAAAAGAAAAGTTACCTGCAACAGGCTTATATTTATGGTTTACTAATTGAAGATAATTCTTGGTTACCAAACAATCTAGCAATATATCTAATTTTGGATGACGATAAAATATGGCTATTTGTTCTTTGGTTAAAAGCTTGCCATCTTGCTCACTGCCAAATGATTTATTACGGCGCTTCAAGATAAAAAGATTCATCAATTCAATTTCTTCCTTGCTGCAATTCCCTCTTAATCCCAATTCCCAAGAATGTAGAGAATTACCGCCTCGATAATCAATTAATCTTATACCATGTAAGCGTTGTAAATCATCTTTTAAAACTCGCTTTAACGCTGTAACAAACTTGACAGAACAATCATATTTTGTTGGTGGCGATTCTTCTAGTATATCAGCAACGGTGATCAAATTTTTGTGGTTATCAAACAAAGAAAGTTGTTGAGGATTATAAGAATGAGAATCTTTGAAACCCGAATCAGAGACTAAATTAAATTGGGGTGTTGCATCTAAAATTCCCACAATATAAACTCTAACTCGATTTTGCGGTAAATTAAAATTGGCACTATTTAGTAAAAATATATTAAAACTATAGCCTCTTTTCGTTATTTCATGCTTGATAGTTTCAATAGTTTTCCCCCCATCATTAGTGAGGAGTCCTCGCACATTTTCAAAAATAAAAGCTTTAGGCTTATTTGTATCTACTAACCTCATGATTTCAAAAAACAGGGTTCCTCTCGTATCACCAAAACCAGCCTTCTTTCCAGCATAAGAAAAAGATTGACAAGGAAAACCTGCAAGTAAAAAATCATGTTTTGGCAATTGTTCTATCTCTCGAACATCACCTAAAGGACTGTGAGCAAAGTTATTTTGATAAACTGATTGTGCATCTTTATTTATTTCACTACTTAAAATACATTCTGTTTCTAGTTGATAAGACTGAGCCGCTTGTTCAAAAGCTAATCGCATTCCTCCTATTCCAGAAAATAAGTCAATAAAACGGATTTTTGGCATGGTGATTTTAGATTGTCAATAATGAGTTAATCATCCTCAATCAGGATAAACATTTTAGAGGATGCCTAATTCTATAGCTTAACAAATTCAAACTTAAGCGCATCCTAAAAAACATGGGTAAAATTTATGGTATTTATATTTTTAGGGGGCAAAAAGAAAACACTTCTTTCTTCTAAATCAGACAAAGAACGAGTATAGATTATTGATTTTCCGGCGTGGCAACATCAAAGGACTAGAGATACCTGACTTGTTACTATCACTACATACAGTTATTTGATCAGCAAAAAGTAACTTGGTAATTTGACCAAGATTGTAAACTTTGACGTAAGATTAGTAAAGGCTCAAAAAGTAGCTTATAATTTTTCTCTGAACCAGCTCAAATTCAAATTGCTAATCACTAACCGCAATGCTCTTAATCTGGTTACCAAAACAGGACAGGCTGTTCAAATGTCTGTCCACCCTCCTAGTCCCTTCATTGTCAACAACTTAGAGCGTGTCTTACCTGATTGGAATTTACCTGTTTTATGGGTAATTATTGTTTTACAACAATCTCGATATGAATTAGTAGAAACATCGCTCCAAGTTGAGCGAGAAAAAGAGCGACTGCGGGAGAAGTTTATGCGCTTCGGTTTTGATTTCGCTTTTACTTTACGCGATCGCAATTATCCCAGCAACCTCATCGATCCTCGCACAGGCTATCCCCTACTTTCTCGCCCTGGTGAAATTCCTCACGATGATACCGCCGTCGTCAAAGCACTTTTAGACTTACCCCTAATTCGTAACAGATGCCGCGTCTTAGAACATCCTCACTGGGGAAAAGCCGTTTATCCCAGCACCTTACTAACATCTGCACCGCCCAAAATTATCAAACCTGTCTTAAAAAATATCGCCGCTTTACATGGTTGGAAAGTCCAAAAAATGCCAATTAGTAATTAACACAACGTCAGTTAATCAGCTAAATAGGTAATCAGATAATTCCTGATTTTAGCCAAAAGCCACCTGCCAAAAACCCAGACTTCACAAAACAAATTGGCAGTAAAATCATAAAAGCTGATAACTTATTACTCTTCAATTCAAGAGGCAGACAAAAATGATTAAAACGAGTTATGACTTTGAGCAAGCTATCCTACCGACAGGAGCATCATTAAAGACAAATCTCCTACTTCGTTTTCGTGCCGATACCCCAGAGTCTCCCCGCCGTAACCTCAACCTTTCACTAGTAATTGATCGCTCAGGATCAATGGCAGGAAGCTCATTGCATCATGCCCTCAAAGCCGCCGAGTCGGTGGTAGAGCAACTTGAGCCAGAAGATCTGCTTTCCGTTGTCGTTTACGATGATGCCGTAGATACCGTTGTACCGCCCCAACCTGTAACAGACAAAACCGCCCTCAAAAATTCCCTACGCAAAGTTAGAGCCGGCGGCATCACCAACCTATCCGGCGGCTGGCTCAAAGGCTGTGAGCACGTCAAAAAGCAACTTGATCCGCAAAAAATTAACCGGGTTTTGCTGCTTACCGATGGTCATGCCAATATGGGCATACAAGACCCCAAAGTACTCACCGCCACATCCAAGCAAAAAGCTGAAGAAGGCGTGATGACAACCACTCTAGGCTTTGCTCAGGGCTTTAATGAAGACCTGCTAATTGGCATGGCAAGGGCGGCAAAAGGCAACTTTTACTTTATCCAAAGCATCGACGAAGCAACTGAAGTATTTAGCATTGAGCTTGACAGTTTGCGGGCAGTAGTCGGTCAAAACTTGGTTGTTACCCTGGAATTGGCGGAGGGTGTCAGCTTGGTGGATACCTTGAGTTTGGCTCAAGTTAGCAATGATGGGGCAACGGTTCTTACTTTGGGAGAACTTTACGAGGGCGAAGACAAATTGCTGGGGTTGAGTTTAGCGATCGCTTCTGCTCCCGTAGGCGACTTGCCGATTATAAAGCTACATTACAGCGCTGATGTTGTTCAAAATGAGCTAATTCAAAGCATTTCCGGCACAGCAGAAATAATTGCCAAAGTCGGCACTATTGAAGAATCTGCCCTTGCCGCCTCTAGCAAGATTATCCTAGAATTAAGCCGCCTGACGATCGCCAAAGCTAAAGAAACCGCCCTAACTTTAGCAGAACTTGGTCAGCATACTGAAGCTGAACAAACTTTGCGGACACTAATTCAAGATTTAAAATTCAAAGGCTTAAACGAGAATTTTGAAATAGCCGAAGAAATCGAGCAACTAGAGTATTTTGCCGGAAGCATTGCCCAAAAAACCCTCGGTAATGCCGGACGTAAAGAACTACTAGACCAGTCCTACCAAACCCTAACACGCAACCGCAGTGATTTATCAGGTCGCGGTGTCACCGCTGGAGATCAAGTTTCTGCCATGCCGTTGGTTAGTGAAGTCGGCTCAGGAGTTGAACTATACTGTGTTCGAGAAGGCGGCAAGCTGCGGGTTAAAGTCCTCTCCGACTCCTACGACAAAACAAAAAACATCCAATTTCCCCGCGCTATTCGTGCCGAAGGAGCCCGTTATGTCGTAGAAGGCTTGGAACTCTCCAAGGATGGCACATTCTACCGTGTCCAAGGAAAAATCAGCCGCTTTGCCAAACCAGGCGAAGCCGATATCTTCATTGCGCCGCAGCGCCGAGCAACAACCAGCACAAAAGCATCCAAAGGTCCAGCCAGTGCCGCCGACTTACCGACAACTGATACTGTAGGAGATGGCGTTTTGGTTCAGTGCGTCAAAGAAGGTAGTAAGCTGCGGGCGCGGGTAGTTTCTGATGGCTATGAACCAAACTGGAATATGCGTTTTCCCCGCTCAGTGCGTGAGGATGGAATGTTGTACGTTGTCGATGAAATTAAAACGGCACCTGATGGCAAATCTTACATTGCCAGTGGTGAAATTAAGCGGTTTGTACAGCCGACAAATAATTAAATAATTAGCGTCAAAATCACGCCTCAATTAGTGGATCATAATCATCAGGGTGCTCAAAACCGGCTATCCAAGCAACAGCTTGACGACAACTTTGCATATAGGGCGGAACTCGTAGAATATGCAAGTGTCCTGTTGATGGGCAAATCACTTTTAAGACCATTAAAGGTTCATCATCGTCAAAAGGGACATAAACTAGTTGACGTTCTCCACCTGCATCTTGATCTCTATCGCGTATCAACCCTCCCACTTGCTGCAAAAACTGATCATATCCCAGCCGCTCCATCAAGACTCGGCGTAACTCGACGTTATGAGTATTAAGAATATCTTGCCCTGTAATCGAATCCGACTCAAAAGCAATTTTATCGCTCACCGGAACGCCACGCCAGCGCAAAATAAAATTATGACCTCTCGGCAAACTAGTAATTCCGCTTCCTGCCAACTCGATCCAATAGGTAACATGGAGTCCTTCAGGCAGAGTTTTCAGGTTCACACAATCACTAATATCTAAGCTTTCACAAGTCAGATTTTGCGGTAAATTATAAAGACTCGACTGACCATGCAAATTTAGATGACCTAAAACTCGAATGCCATCCCAAGCGCCATGTTCAAGGATGAGTTTTCGAGCAATAGCGGCAGAAACAGCTTCATTTTCGGTTAGGCGTCGTTTAGCGGTTTTTCTTGGTACACGCCCGTTTGACATCAGGTTGAGCATTAATCTTCCACCTCTACAAATGCATCAGGACGGTATTCGCGCTGTTTCCAAACGCGGTAAAATCCTTGAGGTAGTTCAATTGTCCGATGTTCTTCATGAATCAAACTAGCGATAGCTTCCTTAACTTCCAAAAACATCTCGCTACCTAACACCCACAACTGAACCGCATCAGCGGTACGAAAGCGATGGCTGTGCCCTGTGACTTCACCATAAGCCAGAGTAGCACCAACACGTTTTTGAGCGCCGTGGGGTAAGCTAGCCACACGCTTAATTAAAACATCGCCTTGTCTGTAGAGGGCATCATGTAAGTTGTTGTGGGCATTCAACATCTTTTTTTGCTCTTTATTTACTGGTGTTAGCTGCCGTTACTCAGTATGTTTCGGTCTTCTCGGCAAATGCGATCGCAACGGAACCAAAATCCGGTTCAACTCGCGTAGTTGTTCAGCCGTACCCATACAGATTAACAAATCTCCCGCTAGTAATTGAGTCTCCCCAGTCGGTCCTGCAATCAAAGCACCATCTACACGCCGAATAGCCAAAACTAAAGCCCCAGACTGCGATCGCAAACTAGCTTCCCGTAGTGTTTGCCCAACAGCAGGACAACTTTGAGGATCGAGGGCAAACTCTTCTATATAAAATGAGCGGTCTGTCCCCGTAAGAATGCCATCCATAAAATCTAGCACCTGGGGTCTTAGCGCCGCTGCTGCCATGCGCCGCCCTCCCGTAATGTAGGGGGATACAACTGCATCAGCCCCCGCCCGTTTTAGCTTAGTTAAGGCTTCTTCGGCACTCGCCCGCGCAATTGCCCGAATTCGTGGATTCAAAGTTTTTGCCGATAAAACAGTATAAAGATTTTCGGCATCCGACGGTAGTGCTGCCACCAGACAAATTGCTCGCTCAATTCCCACCTTAAGCAGCGTTTCATCAAGAGTTGCATCCCCTTGTACCGCCAAGTATCCCATCTCCACTGCTTCCTCTACAGCTTCACTTTGCAAGTCTATGATCACAAAAGCAATACTTTCGTCCTTGAATTCTTTGGCAATTTGCCGCCCAGTGCGACCTAACCCACAAAGAATATAATGTTGATTTAAAGAATCCACAAAACGCCTACGCCGACTTACTCGTATTCCTTCTTGAAAGTAGCCTTGAATTACAGCTTCCGTAAAGCGATTGACAATATAACCAATACTCACAACACCCATCAAAATTAGAGAAATCGTAAATAAGCGCCCACGATGTCCTAAAGGATTCGTTTCTCCATAGCCAACCGTTGCTAAAGTAATTACAGTCATGTAGACTGCATCTGACCACGACCAGCCTTCGATAAAGCGATACCACAAAGTACCAATGCAGGCGACTCCAAATAAAGCGATCGCACCAGCAATTAGTTCTTTTCGCAAGCGTCGATATTTCTGCTCAAGCGTTGAATACACTGCTTGCTATCACTTTTATTAGAAATAACTTAGAGACGCTTCAAGCATACACAATCCTAACCGCCTCATTTGTGAATACCACTCTTCAGCAATTGTCAAGAAAGCATAGGAAAAATACCCACCATATAGGTCACAGTACTACCTTTTCCACAGATAAAATCTAATCAGTGTGTAAATATAGGCGACTTCAAACCCATACAACCAGTCCTTCTGATTCTTACTCAATAATTTTCAAAAATAAGGAATAACTTAGTGAGCCCTGAAACTCTCATTCAAAATCCCGCAATTCCAGCCGAATCAGCTACAGGGACACCTTATAATCCCGATAGCTTTGATGCCAGTGTTATGTCAACCTACGGGCGCTTTCCCCTTGCCTTGGAACGTGGAGAAGGTTGCCGTGTCTGGGATACTCAAGGACGGGAATACCTAGATTTCGTTGCCGGTATTGCCACCTGCACTCTAGGACACGCCCACCCTGCACTAGTTGAAACTGTCACACGACAAATCAAAACCCTGCATCATGTTTCTAACTTGTATTACATTCCCGAACAAGGAGAACTAGCTAAATGGATCGTTGACCATTCCTGCGCTGACCGTGCCTTTTTCTGCAATTCTGGTGCTGAAGCCAATGAAGGGGCGATCAAACTTGCCCGGAAATACGCCCACACAGTCCTAGATATTGAAAAACCTGTAATTTTGACTGCCAAAGCCAGTTTCCACGGACGCACCTTAGCGACGGTTACAGCCACAGGTCAGCCCAAGTATCAAAAGAACTTTGCCCCTTTAGTGCCTGGATTTAGCTACGTCCCATACAACGACATTCAAGCGCTAGAAAATGCCATTACCGACCTGGATGAAGGTAATCAGCGAGTTTGTGCAATTATGCTAGAAGCCTTGCAGGGAGAAGGCGGCGTCCGTCCTGGTGAGCTAGATTACTTCCTGCGGGTGCGGAAAATTTGCGATGAAAATGGCATCCTGCTGATTATGGATGAAGTGCAGGTTGGTATGGGTCGCACCGGCAAATATTGGGGATATGAAAATCTCGGCATTGAACCGGATATCTTTACCAGTGCCAAGGGGTTAGCTGGCGGTATTCCCATTGGGGCGATGATGTGTAAGAAATTCTGTGATGTTTTTGCGCCTGGAGATCACGCTAGCACTTTTGGTGGTAATCCTTTTGCCTGTGCGGCGGCGTTAACTGTTGGGCAAACCTTAGAACAAGAAAACATTCTGCAAAATGTCCAGCAACGAGGTGAACAGTTGCGGACAAGATTAAGAGCGATCGCAACTCGTTATCCTCACCTGGTTGATGATGTACGCGGCTGGGGTTTAATTAACGGCATGGAACTCAATGCCGATGTTGCCATGACTTCTATTGAGGTTGTCAAAGCAGCAATGGCAGAAGGCTTATTGTTGGTGCCAGCAGGTCCCAAGGTGATTCGCTTTGTACCACCGTTAATTGTTTCGGCAGCAGAAATTGATGCGGCGGCACAAGCTTTGGAAAAAGCGATCGCTAACGTTGCTGCTTAACAGCAGATCACTTTAAGCACCTAAAGCCAGCCTCAAATCAGGACTTACCAGCAGCGATAATAGCTAGAGTGAGCTTAAATCACCCTACTGTTTGCTTGGTAAGTCCTGTCCTTAAAACTAAGGACAAAAACCGATATTCATCGATCTTGAACTAGGAAAACCATTAGAAATCCAGCCACGACTTGGGGCAGTCACTTCTACCCAATCTCGACCATCTTTATCAATATTAGAAGGTGGAGGACTAGTTCGCAGCGTCACGCGATCGCCAAATTTTACCCCATCAGTTCTCGGTGCTGTCCGATCAGGTCGAGAACGAATTGCCAAACCGCCTTCGGGTCCGTTGTAGATCACAACACGGCAGCGGCTGTTGATTTGGGCTTGGGTTGGTGCTGGTGCTGGGGCTGGTGCTGGGGCTGGTGCTGGTCTTGGAGGTGTTGGATTAACAACCACATTACCCGAACAACTCATCAGTTTAGCTGCTTCCACAAAACCTGCAATTGGTGCGCTAATTCTGATCCAACCATTGCTATTACCGTTATCAGCAAGTTTCACCTGTTCAGCCGTCACTAAAATGCGATCAGATGGACTAGAAGTAGTCGGTTGTCGATAAATCGGTAGCCGTTGATTTGCCGCACGGCATTGTCCAACGAGATCCCGTTGCGCCAGTTGCAGGGTATTTGTTGTCTGCTCAGGAATAGCTTGAGCTGGTGCAATTAGACTGCTCATAGCACTTAGTACCACCATGAGAGCAACCGGTTGCCCCCAAAATCTTTGCATTTTCATTTGTCAAACTCCTCAAACCACAATATTCTTGCTCAAGACTTCCAACTCAAATAAGCAATACTTGCTTTCTGGACATCGCTTAGTCAGTTGCAAAGCACGTTAGGTTAACCCACTTCGATCTGACGCTGCACCAGACTGATTAATTTTTGTTGGAATACTCTTAGTCTCAAATAGCATACAAAAAAATAAGGTGGAGAAACTGAGTAAAAGCCAAGAAAATCGGCTTAACTTAAAAATTTACCTTGACATTAGCCAAACGGCGATTGCGTGCAACGGTAAAAACAGCAGTTGAGGGGCGACTTGCCAAAAAAGATTGTAAGTCGTCTACTGAGCGCAGGCGACGACCATTAATGCCAATTAATTGGTCGCCTCGTCGGAGTCCGATATCTGCTGCCACAGAACCAGGTTGTACGCCCAAAATTAACAACGTCCTAGCATCCAAAGTAACACCCAAGGAACGAGCTGCCGCAGCCGGACTTGCCGCCGTTGTCGTTGGTGCAGTGCGGTTACGGTTTTGTTGAATAAAATTTCTAGCAACAACAGCGCTGGTGGCGAACCCAATGCCTACATTGCCGCCGCCGTTACTAAGTATGGCTTTATTAACACCAATTAGTTCACTGCGTGAGTTGAGCAACGGACCGCCAGAATTGCCAGGATTTAGGGCAGCATCCGTTTGCAAATCACCATTACGACCAATACGGCTTAAGATACCCGTTGTTAGGGTTCCTGACAAGCCGAAGGGGCTACCAATGGCAAAAACACGCTGACCAACTTGGATAGTTGCGGCACTTGATAGGGGTATGGTGGGTAGGCGATCGCTTGTGTTCAGTCGTATTAGTGCTAAGTCATTTTTGGCATCTGTGGCAATTACTTGCCCTGTATAGCGAAGTCCTTTAGTGGTCCGGACACTAACCACGCCACCTCTAGCACCACGAATGACATGATTATTGGTCAAAATCAGTCCTTCTGGGCTAACAATACTACCACTACCGGAACTGGAACCAACACTAATAGTTACGACGGCTGGGCTAGCTTTTTGATAAACATTAATGCTAGTTTGTTCATCACTTTGAGCGACCAAGAAGCGCTGAGGCATCGCGTCGCTCGTTATAGAATTAGGAGCAGCAATACTGCTAAAAGTCGGCGTCAGCAAACAAAGGGAAGCCGCAGATAATAATAAGCGATCAAGTCTCATGTCATGACACTCAGGCGAAGTAAGTAGTGGAAGCAAAAAACGCATTACCTAGTTATATTTTTGACGCAAAATCCCAAAAAGTGTTTCTTTAAAGATCATTTGCTCCTGGGCGATAGCATGAACACGGTTACCCAAGAGATCGCTAAAATTAGCCTAATTTTGTCGTAAGCTTGGTATTCTTGTGGGATAAAGCCGCTAGGATTGATGAAACCAGGCGGTTATTGCCACAGCCAACGCATCTGCTGCATCATCAGGTTTAGGAATGGACTCCAAACTCAGCTCCCGTGCCACTGCTAGCTGTACATCGTACTTATCAGCATTGCCATAGCCCGTTAATGCCTGCTTGATTTGAGCTGGAGTAAACTCAATCATGGGAACATTATGCTGTGCTAGCACCAACATCAAAACACCTCGTGCCTGAGCAACCATTATGGTGCTGCTCATGCGATAGAAAAACAACTTTTCAATCGCTACGAGGTCAGGTTGTAACTGTGTCATCAGGGTATGCAAGTCATCATAAATCGTACATAGACGCGAACCCAGTTCAGTACGAGCAGGTGTTTGGATCACGCCAAAATCCAACAACTGCACTGGCTCAAGCAGGGGTTTTGTCGGTAACTTAGTACCATTAGTGGCTGGCAATGGGCTTACTGCTTCTGCTGTTTGGCAGAGAATTGCCCCAAAACCTAAAATTGCCAGTCCTGGATCGAGTCCCAAAATTCGCTGTTCCATCTGCTTAAGGTATGGGAAAATGCCTGTCTTGTCTAATGCTTTAATTGCTAGAGACTCTCCTTTGTGTCGAGCGACTCAAGGAGTAAGGGTTTTGATCATAACTTTTGAGCTGTTGATTTCGGCTCAATCAAACTAAGAAAAAGGACTTTCGCCCACTGTTAATCCTGCTATATGGCAAATTTAGCGACACACCACCCTTAAAATTGAGTCGAACACTCTTGGTAATTTCACTATCTTTGCTTAAAGTCGATCCAGTCTCTAGTGTTCCAAATGACTTGTACCTCTGATGTCCTCAATTAGTTTTTTCAAACAAGCTTTACGCGCCATACGACACGAATCTAGAGGTCGGACGCCTCAACGAGTCAATAATTGGGTTAAGTGGTTATCACCTGGTTTATTCGTGAAACGTTGGTTGCTGATTAGTGCCAGTGGTGTACTTCTCACCAGTTTAGGATTGGCAATTTGGGCAAAACTGACGCCGATTTTTTACTTTCTAGATGTAGTACAGCGTCTTCTAGAAACGATCGCTAATATCCTCCCCAGTTATGTCTCAGGTCCTATTGCGATTTCCTGTGGTCTGGTTTTGATTTTTTGGGGGCAAACGCGCACTGTTAGTTCTATTACTGATGTCTTGAAACCCAATGATGACCAAGAATTAGTCGATGTGCTTCTGGATCATCGCCGCTTGAACCGGGGACCAAAAATTGTGGTCGTTGGTGGCGGTACTGGACTTTCTACCCTGCTGCGGGGACTAAAAGTTTACAGTGCCAATATTACCGCTATTGTAACTGTGGCAGATGATGGCGGCTCTAGTGGACGCCTGAGAGAAGAATTTGGCGTATTACCACCGGGGGACATCCGCAACTGTTTAGCGGCACTGGCAGACCAGGAAAAGCTGTTAACGGAGCTATTTCAGTACCGCTTCCGGGCTGGTAGTGGTTTAGTTGGTCACAGTTTTGGTAATTTGTTTCTAACGGCAATGACTGAGATTACTGGAGATTTGGAACGTGCCACGGCGGCAAGTTCTGAAGTTTTGGCGATCCGAGGACGGGTTCTTCCTGCCACTTTGAGTGATTTACGTTTGTGGGCTCAATTAAGTGATGGACGCCGTATTGAAGGCGAATCAAATATCACTGAAGCCAACGGTAAAATTGTTAAAATTGGTTGTACGCCAGCTAATCCAACTGCTTTACCTGCAGTAATTAAAGCTATTGAAGAAGCTGATTATATTATTATTGGTCCCGGTAGCCTTTATACGAGTATTATTCCCAATTTATTAGTACCAGAAATTGCCGATGCGATCGCTTCTCGCCTGGTTCCTCGCATTTATGTTTGCAATATCATGACTCAACCTGGTGAAACTGGTGGATATACTGTTTCTGATCACATCAAAGCGATTGATAATGCTTGTGGCAAAAAACTATTTAATGCGGTTTTAGTACATCGAAAAGTACCATCGGCACAGTCTTTAATTAACTATGCTCAAGAAAATTCTCACCCAGTTTTTCTTGACCGAGAAGCTGTTGCTAAATTAGGACGCAGAATTGTTTTAACTAATGTTATGGATGAAGATCAATACACTAACCTAGTACGACATAATCCGGAACGCTTGGCACGAATTTTGCTACGGTGGTATAGTCGCGCTCATATTTGAAAGGTTAGGAATTGGACAGAAATTTGCTTTAAATAAAAAATGACTACGTTTTTTCTGAAAGATACTGAAGCAACGCGATCGCTTGGCATCACGCTTGCTCAATTGCCTGCAGGAAGTACCATCTTATTAGAAGGTGATTTAGGTAGCGGTAAAACTACATTAGTTCAAGGCATTGGTCTAGGATTGGGTATTACAGAGCCAATTGTTAGCCCGACTTTTACTTTAATTAATGAGTATAAAGACGGACGTATACCGCTATATCATTTAGACTTATACCGTCTACAACCAGTAGAAGTTGAAGCCTTAAACCTAGATAGTTATTGGGAAGGGCTAGATTTTCCTTTGGGAATTGTGGCAATTGAATGGGCAGAAAGATTGCCCTACCAACCCCAAAGTTATTTAAAAATTACTCTCAATTACTCAATTGAAACTGGACGACAAGCTTGCTTATTTGCTGAAGGTGGTTTTGATTCAGCTCAAATTCAACAATTCTCTAGCTAGCGAAAAGGCTAACCCATTCGCTAGCAGATGAGAAATAATACAAGGTTATTTCAACTAAATCTTGACGCTGATATTTCCTTTTTCATCTTTAACTGTAACAGTTGCTTTTCTTGCTTGACCTTTTGGATCTTTTACTTCACAAGTAAAAACATCGCCAGCTTTTAAAGGGCGAATTTTTGGGCTACCACAATCAGCAGTGACTTCAATATTCGCTCTTTCTTTAATACTTTGTTGCAGTAACTGTTCAATTTTTGTCAAAATTAACAAACCGTTAGTCATAGAATCCAATTTGCCCTGATCGTTTTCCATTTTGACTTGTATGCCAAAATTAACGCCTTGTGCTTTGGCTTGGCACTCAAATGTGCTACCTGTTGTCAATTGTGCATTTTCTGGACATTTGATTGATTCAATAGAAACGCCTGTTTGCTGGCTGTAAAGTCTTTGGAGTCCTGTTTCAACCTGTTTGATATCGTTTAAACGTTTGTTAGGTTTGTTAGCACTAGAAGCCGGGGGAGTGGGAGTAATCAAGAAACTGGGAGTATTGGAGGTTGATTGATTACTTGAAGCGCCGGGAGTATTAGAAACGCCGGGAGTACTTGAAGTGCCGGGAGTATTGGAGGCTGATTGATTACTTTGACAACCAGAGATGATCGTAGTTGAACCGAGGGCAATCAGCAAGATGAAGCTGATTTTTTTGGGCAGAGGGTTTATCAATCTGTGCAGACAATTGGCAGTGTTTTGATACTGTTTCACAAACGATCCTTGGGTTGAAAAGAGCATAAATGGCAAATCATTAACTATTACCAACTGATACTTCTAAAATCCAGAAATAAGAGTAAGGTTATTTCTTTCTTCTGACTTGCTCAAAATAGGTGAATACAGACAGAAGCAATTAGTGTCCACCAAAGCCACCCATTTTAGTTGATTGGCAAGATTATGGTAAAACTACTGATAACAAGTACGGCGTACGTGATTAACCTAATTTTGTTTATTAAGCTATGTTAAAAAATCCTCCTACTGCTTCTAATTCTCTGCCCATGACTCAGCAAGAGCGTGATAATCTCAAACTGCTTATTGATTATTCCCAGATCCAATCTTTACCAGAAATTTGGTCAATTGCTGCCCAAAAATTGGCAAATGTTGTGGCTCTCAATAGCCCTCATGCTCAACCTTCGGTTATTCTTACTTATAGTCAGTTAAATCAGCAGATCAAACAATTTGCGGCTGGACTACAAGCATTAGGAATTACACCGCAATTAGATGATCAAGGCATTCCTACTCGTGTCGCCTTAGTTGCCGATAATAGCCCACGTTGGTTAATTGCCGACCAAGGTATTATGACTGCTGGTGCGGCAAATGTCGTCCGTAGCGCTCAAGCTGAACGAGAAGAGCTGCTGTTTATTTTGGCAGAAAGTGGCAGCATTGCTTTAGTTGTAGAAGATCTGAAGACATTAGCAAAAATACGCGATCGCTTGGAATCTTTACCAATCAAGTTTGTTGTCTTATTGTCAGATGAAAATATAGATCCTGACGAAACCCTAAAAATTAGCAACTTTACTCAATTAATGACTGCTGGGGCAAATTTGACGCCGCAACCCCCGACTCACAACCAAGATACTTTGGCAACACTGATGTATACTTCCGGCACCAGTGGCAAACCTAAAGGTGTGATGCTAACTCATGGCAACCTACTACATCAAGTCAAAACTTGTGGTGCTGTGATACCGACGCCACCGGGGACTCGTATTCTTTCTATTCTGCCTTCTTGGCACGCTTATGAGCGATCGGTAGAATATTACTTGCTCTCTCAAGGTTGCACCCAAATCTACACAAACCTGCGTAACTTCAAAAAAGACCTAAAAGAGTTTAAACCCCAGCTAATGGTCGGCGTACCCCGCCTGTGGGAATCAATTTATGAAGGGGTGCAGAAGCAATTTCGGGAGCAGCCAGAAAGTAAGCAGAAGCTGGTCAACAACTTGCTTGCACTTAGCCAACGCTATATTGAGGCGCAACGTTTGGCGCAAGGGTTGAGCTTAGAAAAACTCAATACGACGAGTACTGAACGTCTTAAGGCGAAAATCAAAGCTGCAGCTCTTTTGCCTGTTCACAAATTGGCAGATAAATTAGTTTATAAAAAAGTGCGTGAGGCAACTGGTGGGCAACTTCAGCAAGTAATTAGTGGCGGCGGTTCCCT
Source organism: Coleofasciculaceae cyanobacterium (assembly GCA_049671305.1). GTDB lineage: Bacteria > Cyanobacteriota > Cyanobacteriia > Cyanobacteriales > Coleofasciculaceae > CADCTM01. Next base: position 670 of record JBATUR010000081.1, on the reverse strand, counting down.
GGCAAAACATTTGGAAAATTTCTTTGAAATTGTGGGGATTGAGGTTTTGGTAGGTTATGGTTTAACTGAAACTGCTCCGATTACTAATGTACGGCGTCCTTGGCATAACTTGCGGGGTTCTTCGGGACAACCAATGCTATACACTGAAAATAAAATTGTTGATCCAGAAACTCGCAAACCTTTGCCAGTTGGACAACGTGGACTAGTTTTGCTGCGTGGTCCCCAGGTGATGAAAGGTTATTATAAAAATCCGGAAGCTACGGCAAAAGCGATCGACTCTGAGGGTTGGTTTGATAGCGGAGATTTGGGTTTGATTACGCCGGATCACAATTTGGTGCTGACGGGACGGGCAAAGGATACGATTGTTTTGACCAATGGTGAAAATATTGAGCCGCAACCGATAGAAGATGCTTGTTTACGCAGTGCTTATATTGACCAGATTATGCTAGTGGGGCAAGATCAGCGATCGCTTGGTGCTTTAATTGTGCCTAATTTGGAAGCCCTGCAACAGTGGGCAATTTCCCAAAAGCTGCAACTACCTACTACAGAACAGTCCCTTAAAAACCTTGACCAAGATAGTAAAGAGGTTCAAAACTTATTCCGTACTGAATTAAACCGAGAAGTCCAAAATCGCCCCGGTTATCGCCCTGATGACCGCATTAGTACATTC
>JBATUR010000080.1:0-52878 GCA_049671305.1 Coleofasciculaceae cyanobacterium | reverse complement strand
ACGTTGATTTGGCACACAATGCCGGATGTACGGGAATTTTAGTGCAGACTGGGTTTGGGCAAGCTGTCCTTGGTGGCAAATATCAGCACCATACCGAGCCTGATTTTATTGCCGCTGATTTATCGGTGGCAGTTGATTGGATTTGCCAGCATTTCCCATAAACAGAAGCCTTTAAAATACTCAAACATTCTCGCTTAATACCTCTTCAAAGGCAAAATCAGGAGCAGCCAAAACAAACACAGTTGTCGGTAATCCCGTTGCTCTATTCTGCAATTTTTCGTAGTATTGAGTGTAATCTGGGGTATCTTCAGGGTTAGCCATGCCTAAGAAAATTAGGTCAGCTTTTTTAGAAGAATCATGGAGAATTTCGTTAAAGGATCGTCCTTCGGCTATTAACACTTTCGGCTTGGCTTCAATACGCAAATCGGCGATCGTGTCGGCGAGATTGCTTTGAGCCGAACGAGCGGCATCTTGGTCTTTTACAACTAATTTGAGATAAATAGTTGCGTCTCGCCAATCGATTTCTGTACGCAATAAATATGCCAACAACAGCATCAAACTACCATTAGCCTTCAGCCCTCCCCACCAGACATCAATGCGACGGCGTGCCCCAAAGCCGCGATCGCTATCTCGTAAAATAACAATGCTGCGACCAGCCTGGTGAATCGTAGCAATACTCTGACAAAAGCGATCGCGTCTTTCTGGACTTTCGCTATCCCCCAACAGAATTGTATTAGGAACAAACGACCCCAACCCGTATGCCTCAATCAACCGCTCTGCCCCAACAAAGGGATCAGCCGCCGTTACAACGCGCACCAAAGCCTGAACGCTTCTCCGTTCCAGATAATCCCGGATAGTTGCTTCTAACTGGGTTTGTTGGGCTAAATTCCGAGAACCGCTGGGCAGAATGCTGGCAACTGTAATTAGTCCTCGGTTGTGGGTAAAGGCATCAGCTAGTTCAATCAATGACCAACGTTTAGTCGGCGCACCAGATAATACCAAAATATGCGGACGCCAGTTTTTAGGGTCTTCCTCTGCCCCCAACTTAAACAAGCAAAAGCGCAAAAGAGCCAGCCAAACGCCCCGTCGCACGTCTCCCCAGGCAGAAGTCATTTCTCGTTGTTGCAACCAGAAGTAGATCCCCAGGACAATAATTGCAGCTACCACAGTCGCCACAGCATCAATCAAAAACATCACCCCCAAACATCCCAAAGCCCCCAAAAAGGATAAGGACCAATGGACGCGAAAGGTGGGGCGAAACGAGGGACTTTGCAAAAATCCTTCTACCCCGGCGGCGACGTTGAGGACTAAATAGGTGGTGAGAAAAAACATGGTTAAGACGGGAGCGATCAAATTTAACTCACCGATACAAACCGTTGCGATCGCAATTCCCAAAGTTACCGCCGTCCCGACGCGGGGTTCATCACCCGCACCGCTTCCCTGTCCGAGAAAGCTCAACCAGCGAGGAAAAATCCCATCTCGTGCCAAAGCTTGTAAAACGCGGGGTGCACCGAGAATACTACCCAAGGCGCTGCTCAAGGTTGCCCCCCACACGCCGAATAAAATTGCAGGTCCCCAAAAAGACATCTGCGTCATAATTAGAGGATCGTTGATCAAACTCTGGGTATCTGCCCGCGTAGCCAGAAGTAATGGCAATGCCATGTAGATCACATATCCTGTCCCGACAGCAGCAAGTGTCCCTGTGGGAATTGAGCGGCTCGGATCTCGCAAATCTCCCGACATACTCACCCCAGCCATAATCCCTGTTACTGCCGGAAAAAACACGGCAAAGACTACCCAAAAGGATTCCCCGGAAGCCGGAGTCTCAAACATTTGGGGGTTGGGGATATCTAAGGGGTTGCCCAATACCAGGGAAATTAAGGAAAGGATGATCGCTGCCATGATCACGTACTGAGCACGAATGGCAATTTCTGCGGAAGTTAAAGCCAATACCGCCACCAATATCGTTGTAATCAACGCCACGTACAACTTACTGAGTTGAGGGAAGGTTGCTACCACGCTTTCGGCAAAACCGATGGTGTAAAGAGCCACTGAGAGGGCTTGTGCTAGATAAAGAGGAATGCCCACAGCACCGCCAATTTCTAACCCCAGGGCACGACCGATCATATAGTATGCTCCGCCGACTCGAACAACGCGATCAGTAGCGATCGCACTTATAGAAAGGGAGGTTAAAAAGGTAATGCTAGTGGCGAGGGTGACGATCATCAAGGTTCCCACCAAACCCACATTTCCCACCACCCAACCAAAGCGCAGATACATAATTACGCCCAGGATCGTCAAAACTGACGGCGTATAAACTCCCCCGAATGTTCCTAACCCCGATGATTTTTGCGTCATTGTTCCCAGTGATTCAGGTATTAGTTAGTTATATCTTGCTCAAAAAGATTATTCTCTATTTGCGCTGTCGCATTTTTGTACACTCAGTACTTTCACGAGTTAATAGCAAATTAAAAGTCAAAATTTGCACAGAAAAATTAAATTCTGCCAAAATGTGCAATTAATATTTCACTCAACAGGCAAGTACAGTATTGCTATTACCTATTCAATCAACTCAAAAAAACCTTCATCCAATTCATAGCCAAACATCTGTGCCATCGATTTCAAGCGCGATGAGCTAGGAATTCCCTGCTCTTGCATCCAGCTTGACAAAATAAAGACTTTGTGCATTACAAAAATTTCCAAAGCTTCAGGATTGTACTGAATTCCTTGGGTTGGGCTAAACTGATGCGGCACCAACATCGCCACATAACGCCCCAATTCTCCAGCTTTCCAATCCAAAAAGAAAATTAACCAGGGATAAGCAGCATCTAGACGAATAAACCAAAGTCGAATTTCTGGGATTTCTGAAAGTTCTCGTGGATCAGTTGCGTCGCGGGGGAAGTCGATTTCAAAACGCAGTTGCTGCTCAGAATCAGTAATTGATGGCAGTAGTTTCTCAATTACCGTTTGGGCAGGACAGATGTCTAAATTATTAATATTATCGGTAGAAAGAGCGATCGCAATAGTCATCTTCGTCAATAATCTAAAAAATAAAAACCAATATTCCAGCACTAAATAGACAGATCAGATCTCTCTAACATTTTCTACTTTCTTTGACCTCAATTTTGACAGTATCAACACAAAACCAAAGCAGATTTTTCTGGTGGCATGGCTCTTAGGTAACAGATGCCGAGGCACGATTACGATACCATCTCAAGTGTAGTCACCATTACAACACCCCATTATGGAGTCAGATAATTTACCATCAGAGCTAATTCTGACACACCCGCGTCAGACACTAGGAAACGTCAAACTCGACTGGTCGCCCCAACCAGGCAACTACCTAGACTTTCAAGGCAAAACCTACGCCGTATTAGAGCGTCGTCACCGCTATCACCTCAAATCAGGACGCTATCGATTATACAAAATCGCCCTTTATCTGCAATCAGCCCAACGCCCCACCGAACAAAGTTTAATCAATGGGCGCTGGGTAATTGGTGACGCCACCTGCCGTTTTAACGCCCATTCTGAACTAATTCGCTGCGCCGTCAACCCAGAAGGTCCCTGTGAGGCTTGCCGATACTTTGAAGCCAAAGCTCAAACCTGACCATTTCTGAGCACCTCACCCACCGCTAAACGCATCCCATTAGCAAAATCCCAGCCTGACTGAGCACGTTTGCCAGCTAGCTGCACTTCTCGCAACAGCAACAGTCCTTGTTTTGTCTGCACAATTGGTCCCATTCCTTTAATAATGCTAATCACTTCGCCCGGTTGCTCAGACTCAGCTAAAGTTGCACATTGTTGCTGCAAAAGACTTAACTCAGGAGGCAGTTGGGCAAAATAAGCATCAATAAGGGGTACAGTGGCAGTAATTTTCAAAGATTTATCACGAAATGACGCCACACAGTTTGGGAAAAATCCCCTAACTTGATTGTGTAATTCCAAGGCAGTACGCGACCAATTTAAACAAAAATCGGGCTTGTTAATTAGTGGTGCGTAGGTTGCCTCTGGTTCAGCTTGCGGTATCGGTTCAATCTCTTTTTGTTCTAACTTAAGCAGGGTTTCAATTAACAAATCTGCACCCAAACTGGTGAGATTTTTTGCCAAATCATCAGCATTATCGAGGATTTTGATCGGCGTATAAGCCTTAAGCAGCATCGCCCCCGTATCCATTCCCGCATCCATTAGCATTGTAGTAATGCCGGTTTCGGTTTCGCCGCGATACAAACACCACTGAATAGGTGCCGCGCCTCGGTATTTCGGCAAAATTGAGCCATGAACATTGATACAACCCAACTTGGGCATATCTAAAATTTCTTGAGAAAGCAGTTGTCCATAAGCAACCACCACAAAGGCATCAGCTTCGGCAAGTTGTAATTGATCGAGGGTTGGTTTGTGCTTTTTGAGCCGCTTTGGCTGCCAGATGGGCAGTTGCTGCGCCAAAGCCACGGTTTTGACGGGGGAGGCGGTTAGCTGGTTTCCCCTGCCTCGACGCTTATCTGGCTGGGTAACGACACCGAGAACTTCAAATTCTGGATGTTGCAGCAGTTTTTCTAGGGTAGGTACGGCAAACTGAGGAGTACCAAAGAAAATAACTTTCATCTATTCAACGGCAATTTCAACGCGGCGGTTGCGTTGCTGGTTGGTGGGGCTATCGTTGGGGACAAGTGGGCGGGTTGCGCCGTCACCTTCGGTTAGCCAGTTGTATTTGTCGCCCAAAGCTTCGGCAAGATATTGTTCTACGGCTTGGGCGCGGCGAAAGGAGAGTTCTCGGTTAGCTTGGGTTTCGCCTGTGTCGTCGGTGTGGGCTGTTATACGCACAGTACTAGCTGGGTAATCGCGCAAATCGGCGATGATTTTATCGAGAAGCAAGTTTGATTCTGGGCGCAGTGTGTCGTTTTGAGCAAATAAGATGTCGCTGGGTAAGGTGACTTTGAGCTTGCCCGATTGTACAAGAGATGCATTCGTTGATTGAGTGCCGTTGCTGTTGGTGGCATCATTGGGAATGCCTTGGATTTGTAATGCGATCGCTTGTAGTCGTGTTTCTAGTCCTTGGTTAGAGACATTATTACCCAGTTGTTTCTCTAAAGCGGCGATTTCGCTGCTCAATTGTTTAAGCTGTTCTTGCAATTTGTTTAACTGAGCTTGTGCCTGTTGTTTTTCTTCAGGTGTCAGTTGAGATTGTGGGTTGTCGGATGTCGGTGGACTAGCATTGGCAGGGGATATGGGTTGTTTACTGCTCAAGCGATCAAGTACCTTGAACAGTAGCGGTTGCTTGGGTTGAGGGTTGGGATAAAAGTTGGCGTAGACAATGCCCGAAATCAGGGCTAAACCACTACCGACACCCAGCAGCAGGAGTCGGAAAATTAAAACAAGCAGCCAGGGTGGTCGATTGTTTGACCTTTTTGGGTCAGTCTTGGCGTCTGGATTAGTGGATTGAGTCACCAGATTTTCCTGAATTTTGTGCAGAACATAGAAGAATCATAGAGACATTCTGGGCATTTGATCATGCTATCAGCATGGGGGAATTGGCGGACGCTAATTGCTCAAACCTGGTTGGCGTTGCGTCAATTTTCGTAAAGTCCCAAGTGAAAATCGTAAAAGAGTGAATCAATCGATTCTGTACTTGTTATACATAACGTAGGACAGGGTGCGATTTTTGAATGTTTCTCCTCAGACCAGAAACGCCGTTTCGTAAATTTATTACCATTCAATGTGCAACATAATATTTGGTTGACTAGCATGGTTTGGCAAGACACCATACAATCTGTTTTTAGCCGTGCTGCTTATGTCACATAACTTACCAGCTCACGCTGACCCAGTAAATGTGCCGATGGTTACCACGCCGTCCTCGGTGTTATCTTCTCAGTCATCGGCTTCGGTGTCTGATCAAGTAACTCCTGATATGACTTGCTCAGAACTACAGCTTGACCCTCTAGATAGTCCCCATCCGATACCTTGGAATTGGGTGCTTACTACTCATGCTGAGTTGAGTGCTAGTGGACATTCGGAAGTCCGTTACTATCGCAGTCCTTCCCTGGTGTCTCCAGATGGGCTCTATGCGGCTTATACGCGCATTCAGATGGACGGCGAGCCGGAATTGTATAAAAGTCGTGTTACGAGTGTCATGTTTGTGGAAAACTTGCAGACCGGCGATTTACACACAGTTACAGCGGCTTCACCCTTATCGGATAGTCCTTTGGGTGTTAATGAAGAGGCACAGATGCCAGGAACTATTTCTATTTTAATTCCTGTTTCTTGGTCAAAATTGAGCGATCGCCTCTTATCACGTCAATTTGAAGGACTCTTCTGCTCTGCCGATGCTTCTGATTTTGCTGTAGTTTGGGACAAAAAGCAAAAGCGTACCACCACCCTTGCACCCGATCGCATTGAATACAGTTATGCTGTCTTACTCGGCTGGAGCCCAACCCAACCTGATCAGGTTTTGTTTCGTGCCGGTGAAATGGGTGATGAACATCCTCCTGTCTGGGCTGTCGGTCTTAATAATCAAACGAAGTTAGCCCAGGAAGAAGAACCAATGATCTATGGTCAATTAGTTAGTCAAGTTTGGGCAGGTCCCCAAACACGTTGGTAGACCATTACTATTGCAGTTGGTGGGCGTCTGGTTTTTCCGGCGTCCAGTTTTCCTCAGCCCACTGCATAAAATCAAAAAACAATTTTTAGATTTTAAATTAAATTCCAAAAATGTTAATTAAGCACAAAACCAAAACATCTTGCTATTTTTGATGTTGTTCAGTTAACGTTTTCAAATAAGAGTAAGCTTTTTCAGGAGAAAGCAGAAAAACTTGACCATTGCAGAGAATTTCATACTTGCCTTGATGATAGCCATGACCAGAAATTAAGCCTTTTTTAACCGCTTGATTACCAAGCTTTATAATTTCTGTTGTCGAAACTTCCTTTGCCGTTGTCTCGTGATAGATTGGCTTTTCTTCGTGTTTTTTGTCCATGTTTGTCTAAATCCTTATTTACCAATATAACAACAACCAAGTCGCCCAAAGAACCAATCATCAATAAATTGGATACTGCCCAGCCTTTACCGCATGAATATATTCACTCCCAGAAGTTGGCAAACCCCTTTTATAATATGCCTCCTCTGGCTTGCCCCAACCCAACTGTAAGATAATTTCCAAAAAAGTTGAGTTGCCGTGTATTGAAAGATTTGCCCATTCGGTAGAAGCCGCCGTCTGGCTTACTTCCTGTGCTAAAATCTGGCGATAATCTTTGCCATTATTAATACTCAAGTACAAATCCATTTCAGTTGTCACATTCCACCAAAAATCTAAGATCGCATCTCGGTTATCTTGCAAAATTGCTACATCACTTTCTAAGGCAGCAAGTTGCTCATCAATAGCTGGATAACGTAAACTTTTACCTGCAATAGTTAGTTCTCGCCAAATAATACCTGAGACTTGGTGTTGCCGCTGATAACGATGAACAGCGGCTTTAAAATCTCGATAAGCACTGAACTTTTGAATGCCTTCCGGTTGCAAAAATTTGTCAAGCAAAGGGTTGCCAGACGCAGAAGCTGCCAAATTAAGACGCTCTCCATTCATGCAGGCACGACGCTCCGCAGCCAAAATATTGATTAACTCTTCAGTGCTGTAAACTGACATCAGCACGCCCAATCTAGTCTTAATATTGCACTTACTAGACAGATTAACGCGACAAGCAGCAAGAAGAGTGAGCAAGAAGGGAAAATCATACCAAAGCTTGACTTTAAGGCTGACTGGGCGTTAATTCAGTATTAATCTCGTTGACAATGCGCCTTTTCAGCTTAATAGATTTGGAACGAGGTAACAAGTCAAAGACTTGGCGAAAGGCGTCATCTACTTGTTCATAGGATAATTGTCCAACTTCATCTAAAACTACTTTGCCCTTTTGGTCAATTAAAACTGTCTGGGGAACCAAACCTTTGTAATAATGACTTGGTTCAGTCGATTTATTGCTGGGTTGGGGCGGCAGGATATCAATGTCTACAGGCACAAAATTGGCAGCTCTACCATAAGGTTCTTGTAGCTGCGAAATAACCGGGGCATATTGTTTACAATCACTACTGTCATCGATGTAGAACACCAATAAGGTTGGTTTTTCTTTTTTTAAAGAGGCAGCTAAGGGAGTGCGGGCGGGAACTAATGAACCATTGCCGCCATAAAGCACAAAGATATTGCCATCAAACTTATCATCATCGAGGGCGGCTTGTGCCTGTGGTGTGCCAAATAACAGCAAGTTGAAGACAATCATTAAAAAACAGCACCGAATCAGACTACGAAGGCTGGGCAGTCTGATTTGACGCAACCAGTGAGGGCGCATATCCATGTAACTATACAACTTGAAGATTTTTTGACAGTTTTTGAACAAAGTCTGTTTTGGGCTGAAGAGTAAATTCAGGATAATTCTAGACCTCCTTTTGAGAATTATGCCAATTTATTGGTCGTTAATACTGGTGTTAAGCCTATTTAGATGAAGATAAGTTGCCCATTTGGTCGTAAACTTCGCTCTTCGATCAGTTATCGAGCGCAATATGAGCAATTATTAAGATGGTTCGCCATGAAGTCAATTCCCTCATTCTCGACATGACCGGAAAAGTAATCGATAGCAGTCCCTCTTCTCTTCTTGTTCTGATCATCCCGATCGCGTTTTTAATTGTCTTGGTGTTCAAGGCTTGGCCCGTTTTGTTGGGGCTGCTTATTTTCAGCATTATCTTTAAGCTTTGGCAGCAGTATCAATGGAAGCGGTGGAGTCAAAAGGTTAATCCTTACTTTAACCAGTTGATTAAAGAAAATCAGGGTTGCCTGACGCCACTCGATTTATCAATTAAGGCTAATTTAACAGGATCAGATGCACGACGCTATCTGGAGAAAAAAGTTGAGGAATTTGGCGCAAGGCGTCAAGTCTATGAAGATAAGGGGACAGTATATTATTTCCTGACCGCTAGCGCTTTGGGTAGCATCTTTGATGAGAGTGAGCCTTTGCTTGATTTAGAAGGTGATTTGAATACCACCGCTCAAGGGTTGCTCGAATCCCCCAAACCGCCGGAAACCCCATCTGATAGCCCTAGTGATGCCCCACGCCTGGAATCCCCCAAACCGCCGGAAACCTCAACTGATAGCCCTAGTGATGCCTCAGATAGCGCTTCTGACTCCAACTCAACTACTGAAATAGCATCGAATCTTGAACCGATGCCTCAATTAGATCCACTACCAACTGCCTTACCAGATGAAGATCCCGACGATGACTTGTGGCAGCACTCAGAGCGGCAACCCGACTCTCAGGCGCTGATCCAAGCTGAACTTGCTAAACGGCTTGATGTTCACTCTAGTACCGTTGGTAAGCGCAAATCTGATGCTGATTTTTCAGAATGGAGTCAAAGCCGAGATCCAGAAGGTATTGCCTGGGAATATTCATCCACAACTAAGGAGTTTTTACCTATGGAAAAATGAAGCATAACATCAAGTTCTTGTTACTTGCGTAAGCTGGGCATTGCCCAGCTTATTTATTATTAACTTAAGTCTAAAAACTATTGGATAACCATATTCTCGTCTGCCGCTGAAGCTTTGGTGAGGACAGACTAAGAAGTGAGTAAGTACTTTTTAAGCAATCTAAGCTAAAGCGTAATTTGCCCAAAAAGTCTATGAAGTTTAAGTGAAGAAATAAATAAATTTTGTTATTCTCTACCCTCTAACTAAATACCATCAGTGCCAATCTGTCACAATCATATTTATAGAGACGATACTCTAACTTCTCAAAGCTGTTGAGGGTTCCGCCGGATCAATCAATTAGCTTAGTCTTGGCAAGCGCCTCTCTCAAGAATCAGGAAAAAGCAAATGCATTTCACTATAAAACGAGGCATAGTACTCACCACCCTATTCACTGTTGTGACTCCCTTGCTTGTTCTCAATTGGGCAAAGCCAGGAATTGCACAAGAACAACAGCAGAGTCAACAGAATAATATCGTCGTAGTTAGCAATCAACAGCTAGAATTAATCAGCAAAGCTCGCTCAATAACTGATATTGCCTTCCAGTATGCAGCAGCACAACGCTCTGCCTCAGCGCTGAAAGTTCTTGATCAAGCATTAGCTCTCACTGAAAAAATTGAAGTTGATTGCTATAAAGCTACTCCCTTAATGCAAGTTGCTAATGGCTATATCCTGGCAGGAGAGGAGGCTAAGGGGCAAAAACTGCTGACGAGAGCCTTCCAAATTGCCCGTGAGCAAACGCTTGCCCTTTGCACCAGTGGTACCCTGCCCCAAGAATCTTTACTCAGCAGAGCTAAAGGATACGCTGCAGAAGGTTATGACAATTTTGTTCTCTCGATCATTGATGGCGTGGATAATTTCACTCGTCCGATGCAAATGGCAGAAATTGCTGGCATTTATTGGCAGAATAAACAACCCGAAAAAGCAAGGGAGATTATTAGGCGTGCCATAGAAATTGCTCAATCCCAACGCCTTCCCGAATTTATAACGCGGAGGCATATGTTAATGTCGATTGGCTTTCCACTCAGTGAGGGGGGATACCCAGAGCTCTTGCCTCCTGTGATTAAGCAAATTCAGGAATCATTCAACTCGCAAGACAAAGCATCATTAGAAAATGATCTCTCTATAAGGGTGATCCAAACTTTGAGTTTGAGTAAAATGCTAGTTGCCACGGGCGAGAAGGCACAAGCGATCGCTCTGCTTAATCAAGTCTTACCAGAAATTCAAGCGCTGCCAGCAGCAAATTCTACATCGAAAATACTAAATCTGACCCAATTTGCAACTCAATATACCGCCGCAGGACAGCCTGAGCAAGCTAAGACGTTGTTGATGAATGCTCAAACAGCAGCAGAGTCCCTGCCATCGATGGATCGTGATCGAGCATCGGCGATGATTGCACGAGCATATACTGAAATCGGTCAAGTAAAGATGGCAGAGGATTGGGCTCGTCGAATTACGAGCGTGGATGAGCGTGAGCAGGTGTTAGGAGCGATCGCTCTTGAATATGCTAAAACTGGCAATCTATCCCAAGCAATAACCATCGCGCGGTCTTTAACAACGGTAAATGAGCTGGCTTTAGGAACAACGACAAATGAGATGGAAAGAACAACGAAAAAAGAGGGGACATTAAACAATATTGTTGCTTATTTGCTGAAAACCAAGCGGTATGATCAAGCTCTAGAACTTGCCAAACAAGAGAAAATATACAATACACCACAGATGGCAATGGCTTTGGCTGATGCTGGGAAACCCGCACAAGCACTACAAATTGCTGAATCGCTCACAGCAGAAGAGATTTCTCGTCAGTCTATGTGTAAAAATTGTGTAATATCTGCGATCGCTCAATCCTTTGCTAAACAGGGACAATTGGAACAAGCGCTACAGCTTGCTCAACAAATTCAGAGCAGCAGAGACTTGATGATGATTGCCGCACAATACATCAAAATTGATCGAATTGCCAATCAAAATAAAGCTACTGAAATTTTAGACCAAGCCTGGAAACTCGCTCTATCTAATTCCTAAGTTGAGGACAGAAACTGGTGCAATTAGTTGAGGTTAAATCGAGTTATTAGTGGGTAAATAACTGATTCAATCAAGATAAAGTTAAGGATGAGGGATGAATAAATCAAGAGTGTTTCTTGCATCCCCCAATTGTCAAAAATTACTAATCTTCCCAAGTTACATCAATTTCTAACGGCGCACAGGAAGAACGAATCATACTAAGAAATTCCCGTGAAGCTTCACCAAATAAGTGAATGCGCTTGCGATGAGTTGGATAAGATTGCCCGTAAATTAAAACTTGCCCAACAGCACATTTCCAACTTTTAATTGACTTAACTTCAATCAATTCTTGCTCAGTTAAAAGGTCAATATTTCCTGCTAAAGTTACTACTTCACGCTTGACTTTTTTGAGAGTTTTTGCGAGTCGTGCTTGTACAGATTTTTCAGTTAAGCGGACACGATGCCTAGAGTTTAGATATTCCCAGTATTTAAATGCCAACTCATCGACGGCAAATGTGCCACCATTTTTGCCGCGTTTAGCAAAGGTAATTTCTTCCTGGCGCTGGCTATATAAGGCTTTTATCAAAACTTGAACTTGCTCTTGCCGAATCCAACGCGGGGGAGTACGATTTTTGGGACTTCCGGAAACTCGCCACATATCTGTGAGGCTAATTAGTCCATTGCGGCGGCGTACCTGGCTAACGTGAATATTATGAGCTTCTAAGGCTGGATCGTTAATTGTCCACTCAAACAGTTCCAACTGCTTACATTCTTGAGGATGACCCGATTTTCGTCGGGTTGATTTAATCGCTGTCAGCGTTGGGGCTGTTTTGTTCATCAGGATGCGAATTAGGGGTAAATGAAGTCAACGGTGCTCAAAAATTGCCGTGTTTCGTCCACAAGAATGATTTTTGTGGCGGTCAAGGTTAGATAGGATTTATTAAAACACGTCGTTGTTGACTCAAGCTAGTTAAACGTATCTGCTATTAGCCTTAAGCTGTAGGAAAGAGCGCTTTTTGATATCGCCTAATTTTGAGAAAGCAAGGCATTACAGTATATTTTGGGCTACACTTGCCCCTGTGCTTGTGCTGTCTGAGATTTGGTAAAACCTTGTCAACAAAAGTTAACATTTCTTGATGTAAAAAGCTTATGGCAGGTGGCGCTGACTTCCTTCAAGGCAATCATCGAGCCCAGACAAAGATCCTTGCATACCAGAGTAGAGCCATGCCAAGTAAAAATCAATTATCTACCCAACGGCATTATCTAAGACCTGGTGATGGGCGGCAAACTCTTCCAGGTTTGCGCCACAAGGTCACTGAGCCAACGTCTTTGGGCTTGATCGAGTAAACCATCTTCCGCTAGCACTTCTGCGGTTAAATCGTCTAGAGACTGTCCTGCTTGTCGGGCAATTTGAATCACACCGGCGATCGCTGCTGCTACCAATTCTTCATCAATCGGCTTTTGATGCAGAGCGACAATTTCTTGAGGGTTAGCTGGGATGGGATAATTCATGGCTAGTTAACAAAAGCACCCATTAGGTTATCAATATGAGGAAAGTGTAAAGTTTTTTTTCTATTCTTAAACAAATCGGTATCCGGAAGCTTAACGTATTTTGCCCATTTGTGACCTCCGTCTTTCTTAATAGTTAATGAGTTAACGAGAACACCAAGATGAAAGAGATTTTCTACGCAGAAATACCTACTCCAGATTTCAGCAACGTCCGCACCTGGTTACAGCAACAGTGGGAGCCTGAGCTAGGAGAAAAACTGCTCACCCCGGATGGTATCTTGCTGCAATTTAAAACATCAAACACCAGCAATCACAACCCTACAACCAATGAAACACCAATTCCGGAAATCTCAGTTTTTGTTTGGTCTGTACAACGGACTACTTACCTAAAAGCCTTTCGCTGGAATGATACAACACTTCCGGGTGAACGAAAAACTTTACAACAGCTTGAACAAGCTCTCAGAAATCAATTTCCCTATCACTACCCCGAACCCCCAAAAATTGACTTATCTCAACAATCAATCTTCGAGGCATTAGCACCCCATTATCCCCAAACAGTGCATTACTTCCAAAAAATGCCCAATGGTGAATATGATCTCAACCGCGTCTACTGGTGGGAAAAGCAGTGGCGTCAAGGAGTTCGTAACCCGCAACTGCCCAAACAGGTAATCTTTCAAACACCTGAGAGTGCAAACTCTAACCCGCCAGAATATGACTTAATTTATGTTGGTGGTGCATTAGGCGTCATCCATGCCGCCGTCATGGCACAACTAGGCTATCGCGTCTTATTAATTGAGCGCTTACCCTTCGGTAGGATGAACCGAGAATGGAATATTTCTCGTGATGAATTCCAAAGCTTGATTGATTTGGGCTTATTTACCCCGGCTGAATTTGAAAACCTGATTGCTCGTGAATACATTGATGGCTTCAATAAATTCTTTGATGGCAATAACCCACCAAAGCTGAGATCTGCAGTTTTGCATACACCCACAGTACTTAATATCTGCGTCGATCATGAAAAATTGTTACATCTGTGTGGACAAAAGCTAAAACGGGCAGGCGGCGAAATTTGGGATGAAACCCAATTTATGCGGGCAGATATTCAGCCAAATCAAGTTGTAGTAGAAGTGGAACATTTACCTACTCAAACCGAAAAACAAGTCACAGGGCGTCTGTTGGTAGATGCAATGGGAACCGCTTCACCAATTGCTTGGCAACTCAATGGTAGTCGGGCTTTTGATAGTGTTTGTCCCACGGTTGGGGCGACAATTAGCAAAGGTTTCGAGCCTGGGGTGTGGGATAACGACTATGGTGATGTGCTTTATAGTCATGGGGATATATCACGGGGGCGGCAGTTGATTTGGGAATTATTTCCCGGTGCTGGTGAAGAAGTAACGGTTTATTTGTTTCATTACCATCAGGTTAATTCTCAGAATCCCGGCTCATTGTTAGAGATGTATGAAGATTTTTTCACAATCTTGCCAGAATACCGACGCTGTGATTTGGAAAAACTAGTTTGGAAAAAGCCGACATTTGGCTATATTCCGGGTCATTTTAGTGTGGGAAGTCGCGATCGCATTGTGGCATTTGACCGACTCATCGCCGTTGGTGATGCTGCCTCTCTACAATCTCCCTTAGTCTTCACCGGTTTCGGCTCTCTAATCCGTAACTTACATCGTCTAACAGACCTTTTGGATACAGCCTTGCGGCATAACTTGCTAAGTGCCAAAGATTTAAATCAAATTCGTGCTTATCAAAGCAACGTTTCCGTCACCTGGTTATTTTCCAAAGGCATGATGGTGCCAACTGGGCGTCACCTGCCACCACAGCGGGTAAACTCAATGCTGAATACCTTTTTTGGGCTACTTGCAGACGAACCACTAGCAGTTGCCGATAACTTTATCAAAGACCGTGTAAGTTGGTTAACCTTCAACCGACTCGCCCTCAAAGCCGCATCAAGAAACCCGGCACTTATTCCTTGGATTTGGGAAATGGCGGGGGCAAAAGATTTCCTGCGTTGGGTGGGGTCGTACTTAAGTTTTACAGGAAATGCGATCGCAAGCTGGCTACTTAGGGGTTGGTTTCCGGCTTTTGTACGCAGTTTAAAGCCACGCTTGGAAAACCAAAATCCAGCCCTTTGGTTGCGCCTGTTGGCTCAAAGTTATGCCCTGACGGCTGGCATGGGGCGTCCTGAAACCAGACGCGACGAGGAAGCTGTAGTTATCCAGGAATTACCCCGCCCCAATTTAACCAAAAGTTAAGTAGGATTAAAACGCGGAAAACTGGGTAATTCAATCGCCGCTAAAGACTTACGCTTTTTCGGTGGACGTAGAGGGTAAAGCACCGGCGAGGGCCAATTGGACTGGGGGAGAACTACCTCTGGTTCAGTTGGCGCATTGCTAGTTGAATCTCCCCATTCATCGTCCAAAAATTGCTCTGACTCTTCAAGTACTCTAATTTCTTCTGGTAAAAGCGTCTCTTGGGCGTTGATACTGTGCAGTGAGGGTTCTTCAAATACCTCTAGCTGCTCTTCGGTGGGGGTTTCGGTGGTTAAGCCAGCCGCTTCTGCCAAAGAAGACATTTCGGCAAGAAGCTGAGATTCTAGTTCCAGTTCGGTGTTTGTGGTTTCGTCAGAGACTATAACTAAGTTGGGAGGCACGGAGGTGCTTGGGGCAAAGTTAGAGGTTTCAGACACGGCAGAAAAATCTGGTTCCTCCGGGCGTTTCACAACAAATGGTTCAGTTTTGGAAAATTGTATAGGTGGTAGGGGAGGCTGGAGGCGGACAGGGTGCTGCCAAATGCTATCAAATGAGGGTTCTTCGCTCAAATCAGGTTGGGCTGACCAAGCTTGAATGGGTTGTGCTTTGGGGACAAAGCCACGCTGAGGAGGTTGGGGCTGGGTGTCGTTGGCTTTGGGCATTTCCAGCGACTTTTCTAATGCGGCTTTAAATTGCAGAGTTTGCTGTTGTTGCCTTTGTAGACGTGATCTAAGGTCACGACAGGTGTTGGCAGCTTGTAGGAGTTGGTGAGATTGTTCGTTGTAGCGCTGTTGGGTATAGGAGCATTCTCGCTCAAGTTGGGCAATGCGTTCTTGACCGCTTTGTAATTGCTCTGAGAGGGTTTCGATGAGGATTTGTTGACGTACAGAGGCTTGGTGGGAAGATTCTAGGGCATTAAAGAGGCGGGCTAATTGTTCGTGGAGAGTGTTGAATTCTTCGGTTTGTTGAGCGAGGAGAGTTTCTTGCTGTTGCGATCGCGTTTGTTCGGAATTTAAGATTTCTTGCTGTTGTTTTAGTGCGCCTTTGAGCTGATTTACTTGCTCCAACAAGCTACGATTACGCTGACGCATTTTTTGAGCTAAGGCAAACCAATCAGCGTCCTGGCTGGCTTTTTGCCCAGAATCATCGCTAGTTTCAGCCGCACTATCATCGGTTTGATCAGTTATTAAGAATGCCGCCGCCTGGTCTGACTCGTCGGTTTGGAGAGGCTTCCAGGGTTGGACAGGAGGCTTTAGGTCGGGTATTTCTGAGAATTTGACAATTTGCAGATGCTCAACTGTTGGTTTTACCTCAGACGACTCTAACGCACTGTCGTCAGTCGTTTCGGTTTGGGTTTGGTTATTAGGTTGGTCAGCTTCACTCATAGCGCTTCATCAAAAGGTTCACAATTCCACGGTTTGGGCAAGTTTGGGACACAATTAAGGCGCTTGGTGGCGCCAATTTTGCTAGCCACTTGCGGTTAAATGCTACGCCCAAGTTCAATCGATGTAACAAGTTTTGGTTCAATGTGCCCTGACTTGATAGCTACAGCTATTTTTGAATCACCTCACCGCCTCCATACAAAATAATCGATAAAATTCTCTTTCATTGCACAAATTTTAAGTTTAATCGGTTCTATTAAACTGTTTTTACGGTAACTCAGCTCGGATTTGCTAAAGTTTCGGTTAATAAATCCTGATGCATTAAGGCGCGGTCGGTGAGAGATTGAATTTGGTTATTGGTTAGGGGGTCGCCATTTGCATAATATTCCAGCCAAGTTTGACAAATCAAGTTGGGGTCGTCGGGTAGTTGGGCTAATTCCCATCCTGGTATGTCCAATTCGTTGATCAGTTTGCTGATTTTTGGGTCATAACTGAGGGCAAAACATTGACATTCGGCGGCTGCTGCCATGACTAAACTGTGATAACGCATTCCAATTGCCATTTGTACGCCTTGGAATAATCCTTTTAATTCTCTGGGGTCTTTGAGCTGTAAAATCTGATGTACTCCAGTTAATTTGGTGGCAATGGTTTGAGCAATGCTAAGGTCTTGCTCTTGGAATGGTACTAGGAGAATGCAGGTTTGTGTGGCTTGTTGGAAGCTGATTAAAGCTTGGGTGAGGTGGCTGAGGCGTTGGGGGGTGAGGCTGGGATGCGATCGCAATGTTACGGCAACTCGTGGCGCTGGCAAGTCCCACAAACCCTTAACTGGCTTTGAGTCTAGCGCCCAAACTGGATCAGGAGCAAGCCTAAAAGGGATTTGCCAATTTGAAAGAAGTTCCGCACTGCCGCCATCTCGCACACTGACAGCCGTACAACCAGCAAATGACCGCCGCGCTACCTCACGGGTAAATTCGCGCTTTAAAGGTCCAATACCCTGTGCCCAGGCGATTGTTTTTAAGTTCATCTGCTGCGCTAATCCCATTAAGCCGGCATAGTAAAGGGGACTTAAGGCACTAGTAGCATCTTGGATTAAACTACCACCGCCCCAAATGAAAACATCTGAGTTACGGATCACTTTGAGGACTTGAAAGGCTGATTTGCGGTTATAACTTTCCACGCCATAACACTTTTGAGTTTCTTCTGGTGACCCAGAAAGTACGATTGGTTTTACATACTTCGGTAACATTTGCAATAGCGTTGCCAGCAATGCCTCATCGCCACCATTGCCTTGCCCATAATATCCACATAAAACTGCCCGAATTTGCCTCATCCGAAAACTTTAGCAGCTTTCTCGGTTGTGGGGAATAATTAGGCAAATTTAAGTAGTGACTGGTCTTGCTAGCATTAAGTCAGCATTTCTTTAGAATTTATGTTTCCTTATCAGTATCCTGTTCCTCAAAGTGATCCGCTTTTGTCGCCAAGAGAAACGCTACCGACAATGTACGATTGATTTACCAAGTGAAGATCCAGAGGAACCTGGGAAGCCTGACGAATTCCATGATTTGCAACCACAATTATTAAGCCAAACATTTTGTCCACCACAGTATTTTGCCTCTCAGATATTTAGTGGCAGTGACATGAATTTGTATAAGGAAAAAGGGAAAGGCGCACAAAGCATTAGTTAAGGCGATCGCTTTTCCTACAGCTTCAGCTTTGGGGAATGGGCTTTGAGGAAGAGGGTGCGATCGCTTTGGATAATTAATACTGTAAGAGATAGACATTCTCACCATCTATCAGCTTTGATAAAAGAGACTGATCGCTTTCCCAGACTAGTTATGGCATGACTACAGAACTCAGATATCGGGCATTATTACTTCTCCGTGAAGCTCTCAATAATCCAAGAGCTGATTTTCGGGATGGACAATGGGACGCGATCGCTGATCTCATCCAAAATCAATCACGTCTACTCGTCGTTCAACGCACTGGCTGGGGCAAAAGCTTAGTCTATTTTCTGGCGACTCGCTTGCTACGAGATGCTGGTGCTGGTCCAACACTCCTCATTTCACCACTACTGGCTCTCATGCGAAACCAAATTGCCGCAGCCAAACGCATCGGTGTTGAAGCCGCGACAATTAACTCTAGTAATACAGAAGAATGGGAATCGATAAAAGATCAGTTGTTAGCAGAAAGAGTTGATGTCCTAATAATTTCCCCTGAGCGACTAGCAAATGATAAATTTCGGGAAACTGTTCTGTTACCAATATCTCAACGAATTGGATTATTTGTCGTTGATGAAGCCCACTGTATCTCTGATTGGGGACACGATTTTAGACCCGACTATCGGCGGATTGTCCGGGTTTTGCAAGCACTTCCCCAGAACATCCCTGTCCTTGCCACAACCGCCACAGCTAACAACCGAGTCGTTGACGATATTGTTGCTCAATTAGGAGCTAATCTGCGCTTATCAAGAGGTTCCCTGATCCGAAAAAGCTTGCAGTTACAAAATATCAAACTTCCCAATCCAGCAGCACGAATGGCATGGTTATCTGAACACTTACCAAACTTACCTGGTAGTGGTATTATTTACACGCTTACGATCAACGATGCCGAACGAGTTGCCGCTTGGTTAAAGACTCAAGGAATTAATGCTAAAGCTTATCACGGCAAGTTAAGTGCTGAAGAACGTTTAACATTAGAAGATCAACTGCTCAACAATGAAATCAAAGCATTGGTATCAACTACGGCTTTAGGCATGGGCTTTGACAAACCTGATCTGGGATTTGTTATTCATTACCAGCGTCCGGGTTCTGTTGTCCATTATTATCAACAAGTAGGACGAGCAGGTAGATCCGTAGAGCAAGCTTATGGGATTCTTTTAAGCGGTGATGAAGATGACGAAATTACTAACTACTTCATCAGAACTGCTTTTCCTGCGGAAGCTCATACGCAGGAGGTTTTAAACGCTCTCCACCAAGCAGATGATGGCTTTTCTATTCCCCAATTAGAACAGCAGCTTAATCTTTCTAAAGGGCAAATTGATAAGGTTTTAAAACTGCTGTCTCTCGACTCTCCTGCACCTGTAACTAAGCAAGGCTCTAAGTGGTATGCTACGCCAATTAATTATCAACCCGACAATGAGAAAATCGAACAGTTGATGCAAATCCGTCGCTCTGAACAAGCTCAGATGCAGGAATATATGGAAAGTCAACAATGCTTAATGGCTTTTCTAGCAGAAGCCTTAGACGATCCTAATCCAACTCCTTGCGGTAAATGTGCGGTGTGCTTGGGTAGACCTTTATTACCAGAAACTTGCTCCCTGGAACGGGTCAATCAAGCAATCCAGCATCTACGTCGCAGTGACCAGCTTATCGAACCTCGCAAAAAATGGCCCGACTATGTACAGCTATCAAATGGCTGGAAAGGCAAAATTAGAAAGGAACTACAGGCAGAGAATGGAAAGGCGTTAGCTCTTTGGGGTGATGCAGGTTGGGGAGAATTAGTTAAAAAAGGAAAATATCAGAAGAATCATTTTGATGATGTGCTTGTGGAAGGTGCTTTTGAGATGATTCAACGTTGGCAACCTCAACCTTTTCCAACTTGGGTAACTTGCGTTCCCTCATTGAATCGTCCAGAACTCGTACCAAATTTTGCTCAACGACTGGCTGAGAAATTAGGTTTACCCTTTAAGCCAGTTGTTCAGAAAGCTCGCCAAAATCAACAACAAAAAGAGATGAGTAATAGTTACCAACAAGCTCATAATTTAGATGGTGTATTCGAGGTTGACACTTGGCAAGGCATGAAGGGTGCAGTTTTCTTAATTGATGATATGGTAGATTCCCGTTGGACTTTTACTGTCATTGCTGCGCTTCTACGTCGTGCTGGAAGTGGTGAGGTTTTTCCTCTGGCATTAGCACTCAATTCTTTAGAGCAAGCGGATTAGAAAATTATGGCTTACCATATGCTGTCACCAGATACCCAAGCAATTTTATTGCTATGTGCCAGCTTTGGGCAAAATCGGCTCTCTCGACCGCAGCCCCTAACGCTTAGTGAGTATAACTCCTTAGCAGGTTGGCTACTTGAATATGAGATGAGTCCAGCAGATTTGCTGGATTCAACCTTCAAAAATCGGTTATCGAAAATATCTATTGGCAAACTCGACTCTGACAGGCTGGTAACTTTACTAGAACGAGGTGTCATGCTGGGCTTGGCAGTAGAGAAATGGACAAATCAAGGGCTATGGGTGCTGGGACGAGGTGACTCTCAGTATCCCAAGCGTCTTAAACAGAGACTGAGACATTCCGCACCCGCAATTCTTTATGGGATTGGTAACATAGAACTGCTCTCTGGAGGAGGGTTGGCTGTTGTCGGTTCTCGTGATGTTGATGAAGAAGGAGTCGATTACACCCAGAGAGTTGCACAAACTTGCTCTGAACAAGGGCTACAGGTAGTTTCCGGTGGGGCTCGTGGGGTAGATCAAGCCGCTATGCTGGCAGTCTTAGAAGCTGGCGGAACTGCGGTAGGCGTACTCGCGGATAGCTTAAGTAAGGCAGCAGTTGCTGGCAAGTATCGTGCTGGTATTAAAGAGAGCAGACTTACCCTAGTTTCAGCAGTTGATCCGGGTGCTGGCTTCAATGTTGGTAATGCGATGGGTCGGAACAAGTACATTTATGCTGTAGCTGATTATGCGCTGGTAATCAGTTCCTCTGTTGGTAAGGGTGGTACTTGGGCAGGTGCTACCGAGGCGCTGGAACAAATAAAGGATGTCCCGATTTTTGTGCGGATGCAGGGAACTGTACCAGAAGGTAATCGGCAACTGCTTAAAAAGGGAGCAAAGCTTTTTCCAGAGATACCTTGGAATTCCTTAAGAAAACTTCTGGCAGCAGCTATATCGGAGGCAGAGATTGAACTAACAAAGATTGAAGTAGAAATAACAAACTCTGAGGCAGCAGAGGTTGTGGAAAATCAACCCTCAGTACTAGCAGACTCATCTGCCGATATGCTTTTTCCTGTAAATCAATTATCTCCAAAAGATATCTACGAAGCCGTTTTACCATTTATCCTCAATTATTTAGAGCAACCCAAGGATGCAAAATCTCTTGCTGAATGTTTGGATATACGAAAAGGACAGATGGACGATTGGTTAAATAGAGCTGTAAAAGAGGGTAAGGTAAGCAAAACAAAAAAGCCAGTGACTTTTGTAGCTAATAAGAGACCAACTTTATTATCCTTGTTGGAAAAGACGGGCAAAACTTAGTTTCAAACACCATTACCACAACCAAAAAACCAATGCTTCTCCCCTCAACCAACTCCCGGAACCTTACGATAAATCGCCCCAACATCACACCTAAAATCAACACTATCAAAGCAAACTTGATCTCCTATTCCATAACTTTGAGAAACCCAACCCTCTAACTCAGAAAGACGAAAACATTCAACACTCATCTGGGATTGATTAATCAACACATATTCCCGTAAAGATGGCGAAGTTTGATAATCAGCAAACTTTTCACCTCTATCAAATGCTGCTGTTGAAGGAGATAACACTTCAATGATCAAAGAAGGATAGAGAATGAATTCATCTGTTGAAGTTATATCTCTTTGATCACAAGTAACCGCAACATCTGGATAATAATAACAATTCGTTTCCTCAAGTCGGACTTTTATATCTGAAGTAAGAACAAGGCAGGGACTATCCTCTAAATGATTACCTAAAAGTATTATTAAGTTACTCGCAATCACAACATGAGGTTTCTTTGCCCCAACCATTGCGTAAACTTTCTCACGTCTATACTCATGTTTAATTGGGCTAACTTCTTCTCCTTTTAAGTAATCTTCTGGAGAAATATAAAACTGATTTTTAATGATAGTCATTTGAGGTTATGGTAGTCTTTATCAGTTGTAATTGTCAGCGTCTGAGATCCCCGACTTCTCAAAGAAGTCGGGGATCTCCCCTTTCCATTTTCTCTCAACCTACACTTACAATTAAATAATCAATCTTATTCCTAAAACCATGCACGCTCTTTCCATTCCTACTTGGATTATTCATATCTCCAGCGTCATCGAATGGATTGCCGCAATTTGGTTAATCTGGACATATGGAGAACTAAAAGGCGATCGCTCTTGGTTTGCTCTCTCTTTTGCCATGTTACCTGCCCTCGTCAGCGCTATGTGTGCCTGTACCTGGCACTTCTTCGATAACCCAGAATCATTAGAATGGGTTGTAACACTGCAAGCTGCTATGACGGTTGTCGGCAATTGTACCCTTTGTGCCGCCGCTTGGTGGATTTGGCGCAATGCTCAACTTGAGAATAACGAGACAATAAAAACTGATCAAGCCGAGACAACTGTTGATATTTCCTAATTGCCAGAAATCTTTTAAACTTTAACTAACATGATTTCTAAAGAAGCCTTATTTGCACTTTCTCTATTTCCCTATTTAGGTTTTTTGTGGTTCCTAACTCGCTCAGGAAAAACCCCACGTTTAGCATTAATTGGCTTCTATATGACACTAGTTTTTGTTGGCGTAACTATTCCGGCGGCAATATACGCTGAAAAAGCTTATGGAAAAACTTTAGCTAATGTTGATTGGTTGCATGGAGGCGCTGAATCTTTCTTAACACTAGCTAATATATTGCTCGTACTCGGTTTTAGAGAAGCCATAATTAAAGCAAAACAAGTCTCCAAAGAATAAACTTAAACTTGCACAAAATCGCTATTTTGCTAGCAGCATTCACTTGGGTCAGGCAAAATAGAGATAATGATCGCGATCGCATTGCCGATAATGAGCTACTGCCTCAACCCCCGTTGCCCTTCTCCCCACAACCCAACAGGTACAAACTTTTGTCGAACCTGTGGGGCAAAACTCCTGCTCAAAGAGCGTTACCGCACCATCAAACCACTGGGGCAGGGGGGTTTTGGCAAAACTTTCTTAGCAGTCGATGAAGATAAACCATCCCATCCCCACTGTGTAATTAAGCAATTTTTCCCGCAAGCGCAAGGCACAAATACGGTGCAAAAAGCGGCAGAATTATTCACTCAAGAAGCAATACGCCTAGATGAATTGGGCAAACATCCCCAAATTCCCGAATTATTGGCATATTTCTCTCAAGATAATCAGCAATATTTGGTGCAAGAATTTATTGCTGGACGAGATTTAGCTCATGAATTGGCAATAAATGGTGTGTTTGATGAAGCAAGGGTGCGATCGCTTCTTCTCGACTTATTACCTGTTCTGCAATTTGTCCATCAACATAAAGTTATTCATCGAGATATCAAGCCAGAAAACATCATCCTTCGTGCCTCTGTAAGCCCTCAACCCTTCTCAACTTCAGCTCATAAGGGGGGAGCAGGTAAACTAGTTATCGTGGATTTTGGAGCCGCCAAGGTGGCAACAGGCACGGCTTTGGGCAGAACTGGCACGGCGATCGGTTCGGCTGGCTATTCTGCACCAGAACAAAGCTTTGGTAGGGCGGTTTTTGCCAGCGATATCTACGGGCTCGGCGTTACCTGCATTCACTTGTTGACAAATAAGCATCCCTTCGATTTATTTGACCCTAACGAGAATGCTTGGGTGTGGCGGCAGGCTTTGCCATCTCCAGTGAGTGATACTTTGGGTCGTATTCTGGACAAAATGGTAGCAAGTGCCATCAACCAACGCTATCAATCTGCAACCGAAATTCTCCAAGAATTAACGCCGACGCCGCTATTGAAGGTGCAACCAATTGCTACCCCTGTTAAACCCCAGCCGCCTCTAACTCCATCTAACCCTTTAATCGATGCTGAGTTGGCAGACTTGAAATCTCAGTTTTTGGGCGTTTCCACTCCCAAACCCAGCCTACAGTCAACCCCTGCACAAGCGCCTCCTACGGTTGCCAAGTCTCCCAGTCAAATCGATTTGGAATTGGAAGAAATGCGATCGCAATTTCTCCGAAGTCATCCCAAGCAACCCCCAACTTAAACTTAAATAGATCCCCGACTTCTTTGAAGAAGTCGGGGATCTGTGCAGGCAATATCTGATACAATACTTTACAAATCTTTAAATTGGCTTAATTTATTATGAATCCTGACCACTATGTAAATCCGCCAGTCTATACGCTGATTATGGTGAGCAATTTTTTTGCGATCGCCTTTGGATTTATTTTCAAAGATATGTTGGAATATCAAGTTAGTCAGTGGAATACCAACCGTCAGACACAAACAGATATTAACTACAAAACACGTGGTACTATCGTTGCTTATTTAGGATTATCTATTTGTTTATTTGTCTTTACTGGAGCTAGTCTATCAGTATTTTGTCAGATTTATTGGATAGCTTATGGTCTTAGTGCAGTTGTCGTATTTCCAACAGCATTACTAATTTGGGTGCAATTAGGTTCAATGCTTGCTTTACTAGTTGAAGGTGGCTCCGAAGCAGTAGATATTGACTCTTATGGTGCAGGAGAAATCTTTGATGTGCAAGCGCCACCAAATTTGAGTAAATAAGTAAGAGATCAAGTATTAGTTGTTGCCAAAGAAATAGGAAAAGCTAAATAAAATCCCCGATTTTTTTGAGAAGTCGGGGATTTTATTTAGTTGAGTATTAACAACTACAAATTGCCATCAAATACATCTTTCATCGCATTGAGACAATGACTTGTCTAGGTTGATAATCAGCCCCAAGTTTATTAGCACAAAAGCCAATCTCTCGGCTTTGTCCCGGATCAATCGCCCTTCCCCAATCCATCGGCGTCACCACATACTGCGAACCTTGGGGTTTAAAGTTACCATTCCAAGTATTATTAATAGCAGCTTGGTTCATTTGGAAACTAACTTGCCAATCGTTAACTTTAGTATTTCCCACATTACTAACCTGCATCGTCATACAAAATCCTGATTGCCAATTAGATTGCAGATTAGATACCACTCTTAATTGAGCTTGACCTGTAATTGGAGGTGTAATTAGTGGTTGTTGATTGGCAGGGGGTTTGATAACAACAGGCTTACTTTGTTGAGTTGGTTGAACTACAACTGATTGATTTGGTTTAGAAGTTGGGTTAACTACAACAGGTTGATTTGGTTGATTTGGTTGAACTACAACAGGTTGAGTTGTGGGGCTAATAACAACTGCGCTGGGTTTATTGCTAGGAGTTGTCGCAACCGCAGGACTTGCCGTAATCGGAATAAAGCTATTTGCTATCAGCACACCTTTAAGTAAATCTTGCTTCGGCGCTTCCACTGTTAGCCAATCATCTTGTAGGATACCGCCTGTATCAGAACTGTTAGGATTCCAACTCCAGTAAGCGAAACCAAGATTTTTTTGATTAAGGAAATCGACTAATTTGCGTTGCCAAATACCTTCTTTGGAATTGCTATCAGTTTGCCGTCCACCAAACTCACCAATCCAAACAGGAGCAATGCCTTTTGTGGCAATATAATTCCAACCAATTTCCCAACGGTTAATTAGGTTATTAGGAAAGCTTGGTTCAGAAAACCAAGGCTGATTAAAGACACCTTGACCGTATTCGTGAGGGGAATAAACTAACTTGTTGGGACGTGATAAGCGGACAGGAAAGCGATCGACACCTTCCAAGTTAGCGCCCATCCAATGAATTTTTAGTTTCTGACCAGGGACATTATTTTCAACCCCTTCTACTACAATTAACCAATTAGGATTAATTGCCTGGATGGCATTACCACAGCGTTCGGCAGCGAGTCGCCAGTCTGTAGCTAGGTCATTAGTACCCCAACTTGCTTTACCATGAGGTTCGTTTTTGAGGTCAGCACCAACCACGTTGGCTTGATTTTTGTAGCGAATTGCCAACATTTTCCAGGTGTCTATCCAGTCAGCTTCTGTAAAGCCGTCGCCGTACCATAATTCAGGAATGCGCTGGTCATTGAGGCGGTGGGAGTCGAGTACAATTAGTAATCCTTGTCTTTCGGCTTCTTGAATTACCGCATCCATCACTTCAAGGGGTGATTTTCCTTGAAGTTCTTGGTTACTGCCAATACTGAAGTCAATGCCGGTGGCATTGGGGGCTCGCAGCGATTGTACCCCATAAGGCAATCGGATCACGTTGTAGCCGAGGCTTCGCATCTGCGCCAGCATTTCTTTGTAATCCCGTTTCCATAAGCCGTGAGGGGAGTTTTGCTCTGTCTCAAGACCAAACCAATTGACGCCTCTAAGCACTATAGGGCGACCTTTGGCATCAACGATTTTTGAGCCACTTGTGGAAAGGGGTAAACTGATCATGGCTGTATTTGCGGCATCTACAGGGTTCTGGTCGGGTATTGCCACGCCCACAAAGGCTAATAACACGAAGGCTAGTCCTAACCAGAAGGTTTTTGAGTAGCGGCTAAAACTGGCTTTTGGCAAGCTAGGGGCGGTTGTTGCGCCACGTTGACGCCGTGGGAGTCGTCCTTTGCGGTGGAGAAGCCTCAGCATCGATGTCGTGATGATACTGAAAAAGCGAGCGATCGGGTTTAGGAAAAATCTCAACATATTTTTAGTTGTGGAGCGGTTGACTTTGCCAGAACGAGAGAATAAAGGTTTACTCAACCCCTGACTAGCTAAATGTTGTTAACATAATGTAATCCGTCACCCTTGCTTGCTTGACAATATTTAGCTCAGAATGTTCCCCAATTTGACACTTATTTACAGCTTAGTCTATTGGCAAATTCAATAAGTTCAAGGCTAGCATAAATTTTTTGTAATTTAACTGAAGATGTTGCAATTTGGTTGCCCTTCTCAAATTATTTGAGCGGTGGTAAATCAGTCGTTGGTAATTAGGGGAGCCTGTAATGTCAGGGATTGATGGCTCAGAAGGTTAGTGTTGTAGACTTTCATCCCTCAATTTTACAAAAGAAGCATCATTTCAATCCGCCTACAAGCATAGAGAAAATTACTCATATCAATAGATAGTTTGGTGTTGGGATAGCGACTGAGTTATTTTATTTCAGAGGAAAGTTTAGCAAAAATTTATCTAAGTTTGCAGGTCTTCATCCAAGCTTTATCTAAACTACTTTTGATCCTTATCAATTTTTAGCTCTGTTTATTTGAAATTTATAGGCATTTACGCGGACTCTAGTTATATTGATAAAAGTATATAGAATTTATTGAAAAGAGGAATTTTTTCTTCTTGATAGCTAATAAATCAGCATCTATCAGTTACATCCTCTGACACTATAAATTGTTACTGGAATTATCTGATTATGACTACTTCTCTACTCCAGAAATTTGTGTTGACACCAGTATTGTTGGCGGCGACAGTCTTTGCTACTTTGTCTGTGCCATTAATCATATTTGGCAAGGAACCCGTAACCATTCAATTCCAGGAAGAACCTTTATTTAGTGGTAAGTTGCGAGATATTTCTAGCCCTTATTTGGGTTTGGCTGGAGTACTTTCTTTAGGTGTTGGTTTTGCTGCTGTTGCTGTGGCGGGTTGGCGTCGCTCAATGGATAAATCTTCACTTGTTGAAGCTCAGTTATTAAATTTATCTCAAAATATTCAGCAAAAAGAAACGCAATTAGAGGCTCTTAAAATTACAGATCTTCAGTTAGAAAAGTCTGAACTCAAGGCTTTTGTAGATGAGCCAATACAAGTCTCCAATATTGTACAAGCTACATCTTTTGTAGAACCATTGATTATTACTACTCAAGAGTTTCAATCTCAAGTGATATTATCTTACCAAGATAGTGATAATTGTTTGGAGAATGCTCAATTAAAGCCAACGGTAAGTGTATCACTTGCACCAAAAGAAGTTGAAGAACTCCATGCACAATTGCAGCAAGTTATGAGTTCTGTGCAAACTATTTTGACGGCAATGGAAACTGAGGCGATGTCTGCAAAAACACCGCCTGTTACTCAGTCTTGGGTAGTGAAAGATACAGCTTTTTAGCAAGTAATACTTGTTTAGCAAAAATTAAAATTAATTAAGTCGGGTGGCGCTTGCTGCTGCGATTTATTTAGTTTAGGTCTATATTAAAAAAAAGGCTATCCAAGTGACATATATCTATAGTCGTGAGTTTTTTATGGCAATTAATTTATTCGGTGATCTTTCCCAAAACTGGCAGAAGGTGACTACTTTTTCGAGCGAAGCAGTTAATCAAGTAACAGAAACTTCCCAAAAGGCAAAAGATGCTTTAACTAATTCTGCAAATACGGCAGTAAATGCGTTATCTAAATCGACAAATCGAGCTGTTGATATCCTCAACCAAACTACTGATAAGGCAAAGGCAGTCTTGAGTGAAACGACTAACCAAGCTGTTAATACAATAACGACAAATACAGAGCAAGCCAAAGCCTCACTAGAAGCTAGTATTAAAAAAGCTGAAAGTGTTAGTGGAAAAGCCTCTGATGTACTGCAAAATGCAATTAGTTCTTTGATTAATGATTGGATAAATGCTCACCCAAATCTCCTTTGGTTAGTTAGTCATCCTTTGATTTCTTTAGCGCTTTTGTTTTTAGCAATTTTAATAATATCTGGATTATTAAAAGCGTTGGGACAATTTTTTGAGAAAGGTTGGCTGGTTATTTTGCAAGCGCCATTTAGGTTTAGTTTGTTTATTTTTGGCTCAATATATCAATTTATTAAAGGTTTATTTGTGAGAAAGAATCTTGTTATTGAGAGCATTAAGCCAGCAAATTTAAAGCCTTTGAGTTCTCAATCCCTTGTTCATAAAAAGCGATTGGCAGAAATTTTTAGTCGATTGGATGCCTTAAACCAGGAGCAAAAACAGCTTATGCAAGAAGCGGCTTCTCTTCTGAAGTCGGATGAAGTTAGTGTTAGTTAAGGATGTTAATTATAAAAGAACGAGAGTAATTAAATTTAGTAACAATTGCTAATAAAAAGCCGCCTCTAAATTGAGGCGGCAATTAATAAGCTTACATCTTGCAAGGTTATCCCTGCAATGCGAGTTAATTAGTAATCGAAGTCGCCACCCATGCCAGCGCCAGGAGCAACAGCGCCGTCTTTTGGCTCAGGTTTGTCAACAACAATGCACTCGGTGGTTAGCACCATACCTGCAATTGATGCGGCGTTTTGCAGGGCGGAACGTGTTACCTTGGCGGGGTCAACAATACCGGCTTCAAACATATCAACAAACTCATTGGTTGCTGCATTGAAACCAACGTTGAAGTCTTTTTCTTTAACGCGCTCGGCAATAACTGCACCATTTAAACCTGCGTTTTCAGCAATGCGCTTTAGGGGCGCAGCCAAGGCACGGGCAACAATTAAAGCACCTGTCAAGGCTTCACCTTTGAGGTTTTCGTTTGCCCATGTCTCCAACTGAGGACTCAGGTGAGCTAGGGTTGTGCCGCCGCCGGGGACGATGCCTTCTTCAACAGCCGCTTTGGTAGCGTTGATGGCATCTTCTAGACGCAATTTGCGGTCTTTCATTTCAGTTTCAGTGGCTGCACCGACTTTTACGACGGCGACACCACCTGCAAGTTTAGCCAAACGCTCTTGCAGTTTTTCTTGGTCGTAGGAAGACTCGGTTTCTTCCATTTGACGACGGATTTGTTCGCAACGTGACTGCACGCCTTTTTCGTTACCTTCGGCAACGATGGTTGTGCTGTCTTTGGTGATGGTGATGCGGCGGGCTTTTCCGAGCATCTCTAGCTTGGTGGTTTCTAGCTTCAAGCCGGCATCTTCGGTGATCAATTCACCACCGGTCAGCACGGCGATGTCTTCCAACATGGCTTTGCGGCGATCGCCAAATCCAGGCGCTTTAACTGCAGCGACGTTCAAAACACCCCGCAGACGGTTGACAACCAAGGTGGCAAGGGCTTCTTTTTCGATGTCTTCGGCAATAATTACCAAAGGACGACCGGAGCGTGCAACTTGCTCTAACACTGGTACGAGGTCTTGTACGAGCGTGATTTTTTTGTCGGTAATTAAGATAAAAGGCTCTTCTAGAACCGCTTCCATGCGCTCCATATCGGTAGCGAAGTAGGGAGAGGTGTAGCCTTTATCAAAGCGCATCCCTTCGGTGATTTCTAGTTCGGTGGTCATAGATTTCCCTTCTTCTAGGGAAATTACGCCTTCTTTACCGACTTTATCCATCGCTTGGGCGATCATTTGACCAACTTCATCGTCGTTACCGGCAGAGATGGAGGCAACTTGGGCGATCGCTTTGGAATCTTCAACTTGACGGGCGTGCTCAGCAATTTTTCCCACCAAAAAGGCGATCGCTTTGTCGATACCGCGCTTCAGGGCAATGGCATTCGCACCCGCTGCGACGTTACGCAAGCCTTCTTTAACCATTGCATGAGCCAACACAGTTGCTGTGGTGGTGCCATCTCCGGCGGCGTCGTTGGTTTTGGAAGCGGCTTGACGAATTAGGGCAACGCCTGTGTTTTCCACATGGTCTTCTAGTTCGATTTCTTTGGCAATGGTGACACCATCGTTAACGATTTGTGGTGCGCCAAATTTCTTTTCCAAAACGACGTTACGTCCTTTGGGTCCAAGTGTAACCGCAACAGCTTCTGCTAAAATATCCATGCCTCTTTCTAGGGCACGACGAGCGTTTTCGTTGTAAATGATGCGTTTAGCCATAAATATCCAGTTTTTGAGTTTGTGAAGTAAGGGTGGGGTTTGGGACAGTTGGCTCTTAGGAGACGATCGCTAAAATGTCTTTTTCTGACAAAAGGACATATTCTTCGCTACCTAGCTTGATATCGGTGCCGGCGTATTTTGAGTAAAGTACTTTGTCTCCGACTTTGACATCGGGCTCGGTGCGGCTACCATCATCGTTGCGCTTGCCTGGTCCTACGTTGACAATTTCGCCGACTTGAGGCTTTTCTTTGGCGTTATCGGGTAGCAAAATTCCGCCTGCAGTCTTTTCTTCAGCGGCGCTTACTTTCACGAAGACGCGATCGCTTAATGGTTTGACGGTGGAAACACTTAATGATACTGCTGCCATACAAATTTCTCCTGATCTACTTTTTTACTTATAAGCTGACTTTAGCACTCTCAGCCCCTGAGTGCTAATTTACTTAAATAATGCCTCTGAGCGCAACAAATTTTCTGGTACGGGTTCCCGAACTAGGGGGTGTTGGTGGCTATAATTCATTTATGGCAAGGCGTTAAGGCTTTTTTTGCTCTACAAAAACTTTTGGGTCAGCTCAAGCAACTGTTAAGAACGGGAGATTTTCGCTAAAATTACTGGTTTGTCGGTGTATCAACTTACTGATCAATCAAGAATAGAATTATCTTCAAAGCTAGATATCTGCAAATCAGATTTTGAGCTATTTATTTCTGCTAGCAATGGAACTTAACAAAACCTCAAACAACGATGACAAAACGACAACTCCTCAAGTCGGGCTCGACTTAGACTCACTGACAATTAGTGTAAAAAGTTTAGACCTCAATCAAATTGAGCGGCATATTTTTTTGTGTGCTGACCAGACTCTACCAAAATGCTGCTCAAAACAAGCAAGTCTAGAAGCGTGGGATTACTTGAAAAAACGACTCAAACAGCTTAAGCTCGACCAATCAACCAACGATAAACCTAGTTTAATCTTCCGCACTAAAGCTAACTGTCTACGAGTTTGTACAAATGGTCCAATCATGGTGATTTATCCCGATGGAGTTTGGTATCGTAACACCACCCCAGAGGTCATTGAACGCATTATCACAGAACATCTCATTGGCAACAAGGTTGTTGAAGAATATGCCTTCTTGATCCATTCCTTGCCAGAGACTGAAACGAGTGCAAGTTCAGTGCATAGTGTGGATGATTTGGAAAACAGTAAGAGTGTAGATTAAGAATATTTGCAATTGAAGTACTCTATTTAGGGAAGTTTTTCCAATAAGAGTAAATTAACATAGTACATACTCTCGATAATTCCGTAATACTGCAGGTTGCTACTCCATCAGTCACTCATCGTGTTCAACGTCCGCGTCAAAACACCGACAAGAGTTAGTATCCAGATAGTATGGCGATTAAAGAGAAATATCTATCAAGTAACCTCAGCAAGCAAAGCATGGCGCGTGTCACAGTATGAAAGAAAGCACTGTTAGAGATAATAAGCGACTGCTGCTGATTGACGATGACCCAAACTTAATCTTGTTAGTCAAAGACTATCTAGAATTTCGAGGGTATGAAGTTGTCACTGCTGAAAATGGTCGAGAAGCACTAGAAGTTTTAGACTTAGAAATCCCCGACATGATCATTTGTGACATAATGATGCCGGAGATGGACGGTTATGCTTTGGTCGAACACGTCAGACAAGATCCGCGCACTAGTTGGGTTCCTGTATTATTTCTCTCGGCAAAAGGTCAAAGTCAAGACCGCGTAAAAGGACTAAATACAGGTGCTGATGTTTATATGGTGAAGCCTTTTGAGCCAGAAGAACTCGTTGCACAAGTAGAATCATCTCTCAAGCAAGCAAATCGTTTAATTCAGCACTCAGGTTCAGGCAGCAATGGTGAGGCTACAATTCAGGTTCCTTTTGATGTTGAACTAACTCCAACTGAACTAAAAGTTGTGCAATTTGTGGCACGGGGTATGGCAAATCGAGAAATTGCTGAACAGATGAATGTTAGTCAGCGCACGATTGAAAGTCATGTTTCTAATATGCTGGGTAAAACTGGTTTACATAATCGTACTGAGTTAGCACGTTGGGCGATTGAAAGTAGTATGGCTTAACAATTAAAAATTGTATTTTTGCAGGTGCAGAGTTCAAACCTCTAACAGAAGTTACGCCCAAAACTTCACTCAAGTTATAGCAAGAATGTGCAAAAACAGCAAGAATGTGCAAGACTTTCATGTTGGGCATTTGGCATGGTTAGACCAAAGAGGAAATCAACATATTAATCTCCTGGGTTCCTGTCATGCCAAAAAATGCACGCATCTTCTTAATTACTCTGATTGGTCTTGCACTTTCTTTAGCGCTCATACTGGGACACAACGCAACAACCGTTGCTCAAACTATAATCAGAAATCCCAATCGACCTGTTACACCTTCAATTTTGTGCGGTAATGGCTGTTCGTCTTCATCGGGTTCAATTGGAGGTATTTCTTGTACAGATTGGGGACCCAAAAAAGCAAGTTCAACCTGTCAAGCTTTTGCGTTTTGTGATACAAGCATAGGATGCGTTAAATGGGAAGCTAGCAGTACTTCTCCTGGAAGTTTTCTTCCTCCTGCTTGTCCATCATCTGGGATATATAGAGTTCCGAGAAATAGCATCAGGCTCACAATTCGGTAGAGTCAAGTTATTTTTAGCGCTTTGCTCTGACCCAATTTTTCGGGCTAAGGCTGAGGAGAACTTCAGACAATAAACCCAAAGAATATTAGGCAAAGCAAGGTGACGCGCCAGGAGATTTGCCAATCTTTTGTCCCTAAAGTGTTAGCGGCTGCTTCTAAAAAGGGTTAAACCAAAGAGGAAATCAGTAGATTAGTTTCTTGGGTTAATGTCATGCCAAAAAATGCAGGAATCTTTTTAGTTACTCTAATTGCTATTGCACTTTTTTTCGCTCTCGTGCTTGGACACAACGCCACAACCGTGGCTCAAACTATCATCAGAAATCCCAGCCAACCTGTTACTCTTAAACCTTGGTGTGGTAATGGTTGTTCGTCTACAGATACAGGTATTGATTGTACAGATTGGACACCAGCAGTAAAAGGTTCAGTGTGTCAAGCCAAAGCAATTTGTAGTGATGGTTGCACTGTTTGGGATGCTAGCAGTACTCCTCGTGGAAGTTTTACAGCGCCGGCTTGTGCCTCATCTCGATCTTTTATTGTTCCAAGAAATCGCATTAGGAGGACAATTCGATAGGGCTAATTTATTTTGAGAGCTCGCGTTGCAGAGCATGATTGCTCATCGCATTTACCAAAATTTGTAGGCTTACTAATCAAAAAGGAGTTGAAAAATGTTTCGTGAACCCCCCATCAAAAATTCATCAAAAACTCATTTGAATATTGAATCATTGCCAGACTTTATGGTGGAGTTAGACGCACAAAGCCAAGAGTTAATTGTAGGAGGTAGTTTCACAGGAAATGACAGAATTAGTGTAAGACTTACATCTATAGACGCAACCCAAAGCCAGCATTCAGCTATTTATGGAATTCGCAGTATTCCTACTTTAATGTAGAGCTGAATTTCTAGAGTGTGGGATCAATTCACCCTTGAGCGTCTTGCCTCATTTTGCTGTTTTTGCATAGTCTTGCTATAGATTTCTCCAGGTTTTAGGAGTTACACCAGTTAAGCGTTTGAAGTGACGATGCAGATGACTTTGGTGAGTAAAACCACAAGCGATCCCCACCTCGGCAATGCTCATCTCACCTTGCTTCAACAATTGCTTTGCTCGTTCGACTCGTTGTTGAACTAAATACTGATGAGGTTTCAACCCCGTAGCCTGTTTGAATACACGGCAAAAGTGGTACTGGCTCAGTTGGGCGATCGCTGCCAGTTCATTTAAACTTAACTCACATTCCAAATAATCATTAATATAATCCGTAATCAACCTCAATTTGTGTTGAGGAAGTCCACCATTGCAGCCTATTATGCTTCGATGTCCCTGTGTCGAGTAATGCCGCAAGAGATGAACAGCAAGTGCATTTGCCATTGTCTCAGCATACAAACTACCACCATTGCCCTGAGAGCGCAGTTCTACCTGAAGTGCCAGTCCAATTTGATGAATTAGTTCATCTTGAATAGCAAAATAGGGAATTAACTCAACGCGATCGGTTTCTAGTAACTCGATCGCATTCAGACTCAATAATTTTGGTGTCAAGTTGAGATAGATGATCTGATTACGCCTATCCCAACGGTAAGCTTGGTGATAATAGCTTGGACAAAGACAACTTCCACCGGGAGGAACAAAGCCCTTTTGTAGAGTTCCTTCTAAGACTCGTTCTAACTCAAAACCCTGCCCAATATTAATTCCAATTCCATACTGATCAAGGCTATATTCGAGCATCTCTGCGGCTGGCAAGTCAAAAGACGCTAGATTGATATCGCTCCATTTTGAGCCATTGCTGGTAAGAAGAGGCGATCGCTCAGAAATATCAAGAAATCGATTATCCTCAGTTGAATAAACCTCTGGTACTTCTTGCTTTGACATGATTCACTTCTGCACCTATTTCTAGAAAGATATTTTACTGTTTAAGGCTCATAGTTTCATGCTAGTTCCGGTAGGTTTCTAACCACGTCGCGCCTACTTTGTGACCCGGTAGCTCAGTTAGTCGTCGAAAAGCGCGTCTAGACACATAACATTCAGCTCCCGGAAAACATCGGGCGCACCGTTGATAAAGTCTTTGAACCAGCAATCGTCTTGATGTTAATCTATCTAATTGATGACACTCCCTAGTAGTTCGTTGATTTGCAAAAGCTAAATTACTACCAGCCATCTATTTCTGAGTTTGATTCATTCCACATTTCTAAATCCATTTCAGCCAAATAAGTTAAAGCGCTTTGGATTTGCTTAGTTGTACCCCGTAACTCCAAATCAAACCAGCCATCATCTCGTGCATTTGCACCCAAAAGGGCAGCAGCAATATTAACAGTAACGCCGTAGTGAGAAACCAGCCGAGAAATTACAGGTTCATCGTTGTATTCTTTGGGAATACGAACTCGGATGCGGGTTTTGGTTGGTCGATTTACCCCTAGCTCATCCGCATCTAATTGCAGCAATTCTTGTGATTTTTCTGGCTGGTTAGAATTGTGAGAAATGGTCATAGTTGTCTCCTATTCAATAGTATCTTTGATTTGGGTTTTACGTTCTAAAATTTCTTTGAGCACTAGGGTGACTAAAGCTAGTCCTCCTAATAATACAGCAGCCGAAAATGCTGCAGGAGTTTGATACTGTTTATAGGCTTCTTCTACAAATAAAGGTAAGGTTTGAGTTTTGCCGATCAAGTTTCCAGAAACAACAGAAACTGCGCCAAATTCACCCATTGCTCTAGCATTAGTTAGGAGTACTCCATATAATAAACCCCAACGGATATTAGGCAGGGTAACGCGCCAGAAGATTTGCCAATCTTTTGCTCCTAATGTTCTTGCTGCTTCTTCTTGATCTGTACCTGCTTCTTCTAAAACGGGAATGACTTCACGGGCAACAAAAGGCATGGTGATGAATAAGCTTGCTAATACCATTGCCGGCATGGCAAAGATAATTTTAATGTCGTGGGCTTGTAGCCACGGACCAAACCAACCATTTCGTCCATAAAGTAAGACAATCATTAAACCTGCAACAACCGGAGAAACGGCAAAAGGAATGTCTAAAAGGCTGATCAAAAAAGTTCTGCCACGAAACTGATTTCGGGCAATTATCCAAGCGGCGCAAAGTCCAAATACAGTATTTATTGGTACGACAATTAAGGCAATTAAGACGGTAAGCTTTACGGCATGGAGAAAAGAGGATTCCGTCAAATTCTCGAAAAATGGACCAACTCCACCCCTGAAGGCTTCTACAAGGACGTTGAGGGAAGGAATAAATAAGACTAAGCCTAAATAAGCGATCGCAATTCCAATCAAAACAGGTTTAACCCAAGTGCGCTCTTTTACAGGTACAGTAGGTTGAGAATTCGGTGAAGTTGTCTCAAAATGTCCGGCTAAATTAGAGTTCATAACGTCTTCCCCAAGATTGTAATAAGTTAATTCCGACTAAAATTAATAACGAAAAGAACAAAAGAACAGTACCAATTACAGTTGCTCCACTATAGTCAAACTGCTCTAATCTTTGGATAATTAGTACTGATGAAATTAAGTCTTTAAAAGGAATACTTCCGGCAACAATTACCACTGATCCATATTCACCAACCGCACGGGCAAATCCTAATGAAACACCTGTCAAAACTGCTGGCATTAGGGGCGGCAAAACCACTCGCCAAAATGTTTGCCATTGTGTCGCGCCCAAACTCCAAGCGGCTTCTTCTATATCATGTTCCATTTCCTGCAACACTGGTTGTAAGGTTCGCACGACGAAAGGTAAGGAGATAAAAATCATCGCTATTCCTACTCCTAAACGTGTAAAAGCGATTTTAATACCGAATGGTGCGAATAAAGAACCAACCCATCCTGTTTCACTATAAACAGTCGCTAAAGTTAACCCGGCAACAGCAGTTGGTAAGGCAAAAGGTAAATCAATTGCGGCATCAATAATCCGTTTAAAGGGAAAATCGTAACGTACTAAAACCCAAGCAATTAAAATACCAAATACGCCATTAATTAATGAGGCAATCAAAGCTGTTACAAAGGTAACATCATAGGTGGAAAGTGCGATCGGACTGGTAGCAATTCTCCAAAAATTAGTCGGAGTTTCGGTACTAGCTTTGAGCAGCAGCGCTGATAATGGCAGAATCAACATCAGTGCCATATACCCTAAAGTGATTAACCAGGGCCAGGGAAGTTGAGCTATTTTTCGACGAATATTTTTCTGTTTAGAGGAAGAAGATATAGCCATTGTTGGTTGTTTATTTTTGGTTTTTTATTGGTGGTTGATAGTTATTATTCGTTGGTTATTAGTCTCTTCCAAGCAACAACTAGGATATTTATTTAAGACTTTGCCTGAATTTTATCAAAGACAGCGCCATCAGCAAAGAATTGCTTTTGAATTTTCTCCCAACCTCCTAAATCTTTGACCGTAAATAGAGTTTTAATTGGAGGGAATGTTTTTTCTACTTCTTTGGCAACAGTGGCATCAACGGGTCGAAATCCGGCTTTGGCAAATTCTCTTTGTGCATCGGGTGTATATAAGTATTTAACAAAGGCTTCTGCTACTTCACGATTGCCATGTTTATCGACATTTTTATCTACTACGGCAATTGGATTATCGATAGAGATGTTAATATCAGGCACCATATAAGGTGTTTTTTGCCTCTGTTGTTTTGCCAAAATCATCTCATTTTCGTAGTTGATTAAAACGTCACCTTGTCCTTGCTTAAAGAAGGCGTCGCTCGATTCACGGGCATCTTTGGGCAAAACTGGTGCGTTTTTAATAACTTTGGTAGTTAAATCTAACGCTTTATTTTCATCGCCGCCAGTTTCTGTCACAGAACCCCAAACTGCTAAAAAGTTCCAGCGTGCGACGCCAGAAGTTTTGGGATTAGCTGTAACTACTTTTACACCTGGTTTGGCTAAATCTGCCCAAGTTTGGATGCCTTTGGGATTGCCTTCACGAGTCACAATTGCTGCTACAGATTTGCTGACAATTGAATCGTTAGGTGCTTTTGTTTGCCAACCGGATTTAATCAAACCAGCTTTCTCAATTTTTTTGGTATCAAGGGCAAGTGCTAGATGTACAATATCGGCTTCTAATCCATCAATTACAGCACGAGTTTGGGAACCTGAAGCACCGTAGCTTTGTACAAAGGTGACGTTTTGATTATGGTCTTTTTTCCACTGTTCGACAAATTTAGGAATAATTGCCTTTTGGGCAGCTCTGGTAACGACAAAGGAAACTAAGGTTAATTCTACGTCTTTGTTAGCACCGCTGGAATTAGCAGTGGTATTACTTGAACAAGCAGCGATCGCTACACTTAAACTGGCTCCAACCAGAAGTAATGAAATAAATCTTTTCAGGGAACTGAGTTGCAGCCAATTAGCTAGTTTTTGTCTCAATGGGTAATCTGGCTTCGTCTGGGTGATCTTTTGCCACAAACTCATATCAATGCTCTCTTAATCTACGGTTAATCGGTCAAGTTACCGAACTTAACTGATCTGACTATAGATATTAGCGCAGATAAAAGCTTTTTTACTAATTTGTCGTAAATCTCATTAACTAAGACTGCCTGGGTTGAAGGCGATCGCGCTGAAGAAATTGGTTTTTGGCACTAAGCAAGCATGGCGCCGAGAGTCGTACGCGATGTCACTTCTTTGAAATGGTTGCGATCAAACATATCCCCAGCAGCTAATGTAATTTTTGCCTTTTCTCTATTGACAAGTTATCCAAAAATTTGAGAAGATAACAAAGTGCAAATTTTAGTGGCAGTAGTGCCTCCTAATTTGCTAAATTATTGTTAGTCGCTGGTGTAACTCAGTGGTAGAGTAGCGGTTTTGTAAACCGCCTGTCGCAAGTTCAAATCTTGTCACCAGCTTAAGGTTATTAAAATTCAACTGCATTTACGGCTCAACAAGCGGGAAAACGGCATTCCAAACGAGGGGTAAGTTCGTCGTAGCTGATTGAAAGTATGAATCCAACTATATCCCCGACTTCTTCCTGGAAATCATGATGCTATAGATAAATTAGATTTTAGAAGTCGGGGATATTCAGCAACGCCAGATACTCTACTTATTTCAAATTTAAATAAATTAAGTTATATTACGGTATTTACAGGCAATACCCAAATTAATTTGTTGCTTATTTCCCTTAATTTAGTTCTTCATACTATAAATCAATCAAATAATAGTAGATTGCAGCAAAATCAACGAGTTTACCTAAAACCCAAGAAGGCAAAATCTTTTCTGCTAGCAAGTGCTATTTAGATAATTTGAGTTTTATTGTTAATACTGAGCTGTTTAAGATGGAAAAAGTAACTGCCAGATCAGCACTTAGCCTAAGACTAAAACGGCAGATGACACTAACAATAAAAGTGTTCACCTGCGGTTTCTAACTTTGAAAAAAATCAGTCAGAAAAATCTAAAGAATTTAAGCTAAAGTTTCTGGACAGTAGCCTAAACCCATTGTGAACTGTTGGCGAAATGCTTCAATATCACTTTTGTCGGGATAACCGTGAGAAACGACAGCAACTTGATAACGACGCATGACATC
The DNA here is from genome assembly GCA_049671305.1 of Coleofasciculaceae cyanobacterium. Taxonomy (GTDB): domain Bacteria; phylum Cyanobacteriota; class Cyanobacteriia; order Cyanobacteriales; family Coleofasciculaceae; genus CADCTM01. The sequence goes on along the minus strand of JBATUR010000080.1, from coordinate 12,539 downwards.
TATCGGTGACTGTCCAGTTTCTAGGCTCCATAATGCCATTTGTAGGCGGATTTCTGGGTCGTAGGGAATGCCCAATTCGCTCATGAATGCTCGAAAGTCTCCATGTTGATCAGGAGTAAGAGGACGGTTCATCTTAACCTTGACCACCCAACCGTCAATCTGATGAATCACTGTCATAAATTGAACAGGCAGATTAGGCATTGAGTGTAGATACTCAACCACTCGTAGAGTCAGACTGGCATTTGCTAGGAAGTAGAGGTAATCCATAAGGATTCTTGGCTTGAAGTCCACAGGAATGCTATATCTTTATTCTTACAAGTAGGTCGGCAAAGCGCTAGGGGAAAAGCACCCGATCTTGTATAGGGGATTTTACCCAGATTTAAGGAGCAATTGTGTTGATCCTTGTCAGTAAAATAACGAGATGCCAAGAATTGATACAAAAATTAAGCTCATGGATGCTCAATCTCAAAACCCTGATACTGATAATACGGCAGATTCGCCCTCAGCCAAAACAGCTTCAACCCCTGCCGTGGTAAGCAGTGAAGACCAACTGCTTTCTAGCTATGATTATGAGCTGCCACCAGAGCGGATTGCTCAAACTCCCTTAAGTCAACGCGATCGCTCACGCTTATTGGTAGTATCACTGAATCACCATAGCGATAGCATATTTAGTGAATTACCGCAACAGTTAAAACCCGGAGATTTGCTGATCCTTAATAATACACGAGTGATTCCAGCGCGTCTTTATGGGCATAAACCCACAGGGGCACCCGTTGAATTATTACTGCTAGAAGCCCAACCAGATAACTCTTGGTTAGCCTTGGTAAAACCAGGTAGGCGGCTCAAACCTGGTGCAAAAATTATCTTTGAGGCACCCTCAACAACTGGGGATATTCCGCCACTGCTGCCTTTTTCAGCCACGATTTTGTCTAGAGACGAAGCGACGGGGGGGCGTATTATCCAATTTGAGGTGCCGCCTGGTGCATCCCTAGAAGCATTATTAGAGCAGTATGGACAAGTCCCCTTGCCGCCTTATATCACCGACTCACAGGCATTGCCAGAACAGTATCAGACTGTTTATGCTCAAACGGCTGGGGCAATTGCCGCGCCAACGGCTGGGCTACACTTTACACCAGAGTTACTGGCACAATGTAGCGCATCAGGAATTGAGCAAGCTTATATAACACTTCATGTCGGTGTGGGCACCTTTCGCCCTGTGGAAGTGGACGATGTAACTACTCACAAAATGCATGGAGAATGGCTGGAAGTCTCGGCAGCTACGGTAGAAAAAATTCGGGAAACTAAGGCGGCAGGAGGGCGTGTAATTGCGGTGGGGACGACGGTAGTACGTGCCTTGGAAGCGGCGGCGGCGGGTGGCAAGTTGCAACCTTATGTGGGCAAAACTGAGTTGTTTATTTATCCAGGGTATCAATGGCGCGTGGTTGAGGGTATGATTACTAATTTTCACTTACCACGTTCTAGTTTAATGATGCTGGTGAGTGCCTTGATTGGGCGTCAGCGGTTGCTAGATTTATATAATCATGCGATCGCTTCTGAGTATCGTTTTTATTCTTTTGGTGATGCCATGCTCATTTTGCCAGAAGCCAGAAGCGTTATTTCTTGCTAATATCATCTATTTACGGTCTTCTACCTATGTCTAAACACAACAAACGCTTACCTATATTGGCAGTGGCTTTTTTAAGTTTTGTGACTGCCGCAAGTCCAGCTTTAGCTAGCAAATTTAAAGATCCGGCTTTAAATGGCAATCTCAAAGAGCCGATCCGCACGAAACAACTGGTTGAAGGTGAATATAGCCAAAACTTGGAGGCAGCGTCTTACTTTCAACAAGGTGTGACACGCTACAACCGGGGTGATTTTCCGGGTGCTGCTAACTTCTTTCGTAAGGCGCTAGATTTTGATCCTTCAATCGCGATGGCATATTATTTGTTGGGAAATTCGTTATTTCAACAAGGGCAAACTGAGCAGGCAACCCAAGAATATCGCACAGCTTTGAGCATTAATCCCAATATGCCGGAAGCTTATTATAATTTGGGCTTGACTTTGTATCGGCAGGGCAATATCAATGATGCGATCGCTCTTTATCAACGAGCACTGTCTTTAAAGGGTGATTTGGCACCAGCTCGTTATAACTTAGCATTGGCGTATGAGGCTCAGGGACGGACACAAGAGGCACTAACTCAATACAATGAAGCGATTCGCATTGATCCTAACTATGATGTCGCTCAGTATAATTTAGGCTTGTTGTTAGCAAAGCAAAACCAAACTGAACCGGCGATAACGGCGCTCAAGCAAGCGATTAGTAGTAATCCTAAATCAGCTCTTGCTCATTACCAATTGGGTTTATTATTGGCAAAACAAGGGCAGCTTAAAGAAGCAGCTCAGGCATTAAAAACTTCAACAGAACTTGATCCGAAATTTGCGCCAGCACAGTTTCAATTAGGCAGAGTTTATAACGATTTGGGTGCATATTCTGCAGCAAGTGCTCGTTTTGAAGAAGTGACGAAACTTGAACCGACAAATGCACAGGCGTTTCAGCAACTTGGTGCCGCGCTGACACAAGATGGTAAAAATGATCGCGCCACCGTTGCCCTGAAGACTGCCGTACAACTGCAACCTAGTGATGCGATGACCTACTATAACTTAGGAGTAGCGCTGCAACAAGACAAGAAATATGCAGAAGCGATCGCTCAATATCAACAAGCAATCTTGCTAAACCCTAGTATGAGCGATGCTTTTTATAATACGGGAGTCTCATTGGTACAGTCTGGGCGTCGAGATGAGGGAATTTCTCTATTGCTGCAAGCCAGAAAAATGTTTAGTGAGCAAGGCAAAGCTAATAAAGTGATGGAAGTTGACCAATATGTACAAAATTTGGCAGCTCAACCAACAACTATACCTGCGATCGTTCAACCAATACTACCCGCCGGCACACCAACTCAACCATCTAATATACCAACTCAACCGTTACTACAGCCATCTAACCTACCAACTCAACCGTTACCACAGCCATCTAATACACAAACTCAACCATTTATGTTACCCCCACGCTCAAATCCTTTCTTATTAGCACCTCCTGGCGGCACACGGTAAGCGCTGCGACACAGATTAAAATCAGGGTGATTACTTTGGTGAAGCTTTAACTTCTGCCAAATTACGATTTTTCTCTGGGGTAGTAGTATCTGCCCCATTGATTAGATGATTGTTGAAAATTTGAGTAGGGCTAGATTAGATTGGCAGACGATCAATATCTTTATTTGAGCCAATTACTACCATAACCATGCCTTTTTCGAGGCGTTTATTTGGTTCAGGATTAATTTCAAATTGATCATTTTCACCAATTGCCAATAGATTTAAACCATAACGCATCCGCAGTCCAACTTCTGTAATTGTGCGGTTATCAAAGGCTGCGGGTACTCTAACTTCCACGATACTATTATTAGCATCTAGATCGAATCGGTCTAGGATAGAGGGTTTGGTTAGCGATCGCGCCAAGGCACAACCTGCATCTGCTTCTGGATACACTACACGATCTGCACCAACTCGCTGCAACAATTTTCCGTGAATTTCTGAGGAAGCTTTGGCAATAACATGAGACACACCAGCTTCCTTGACATTCAAAGTAGTAATAATGCTTTCTTGTAAATAGTTACCAATGGCAATAATTACCGTATCAAACTCAAAAATTCCGGCTTCTTTTAAGGCTCCTGGTTCTGTAGAATCTAGTTGTATAGCATGAGCAACTATTTGATCTGTCAAAGCTTGGGCAACTCGTCGTTCATCAATATCAGTTCCTAATACTTGATAGCCTAGTTTGTGCAAGGCAGAGCAAACTGCCCGTCCAAAACGTCCTAAGCCAATGACAGCAAAATGTTGATTTTCTAAACGCTGCTTTTGAAAAAAATTTATCGGTGAAAACATTGATTTATTCCTTGATTTGATGTGATTTTAGCTAGGTATTAGCTACTTAATTTGCATAACTCTAATAGCGCTATTATCCCTAATTTAACCCTGAATCTTGCTCGATTCATGCTCAGGACTCAATACCATTCAGGAATCTTTCCATTACTGATAGCTTGGATATTTGTTAACTAACTATCCAACTAATAAGTTTTCTTCGGGATAGTGAATAGAACTAGGGCGGGGGTCACCAATCAGAGCTGACATTAGTAGTAAAATACCCACTCTACCGATATACATCGTAGCAATTATAATTACTTTGGCGGTGGCTGAAAGTGATGCTGTGATACCAGTAGAAAGACCGACTGTGGCAAAAGCAGAGACGACTTCAAACAAGATTTGAATAAACTTGAATTCTGAATCTGTGATCGAAATCAATATAGTTGAAATAACTACAGTTGTCGCTGAACCAACTAACACGCCAATCGCTTTTAAAATCAGAGGCATTGGCACTTGACGCTGATAAAGTTCAACTTCTTCTTTACCTTGTAAAATCGCTTTTGTGCTTTTTGCTAAAATCCGAAACGTGGTGGTTTTAATACCGCCTCCAGTTCCGCCAGGACTTGCGCCAATAAACATTAAGGCGATGGTAATAAATAAACCTGTTTCGGTCATTTTTCCAATATTTATCGTATCAAATCCTGCGGTTCGGGGCGTTACAGAATGAAACAAGGCTACCATTATTTTAGTTCCAAAATCCATAGAACCAAGGGTTTGTGGGTTATTGATTTCTGTTAGTAAAATGGCAATTGTTCCCACTACCAAAAGAATGGCTGTTGTACTAATAGTTACTTTGAAATTCAAAGAAAAGATGATGTGTTCTGGTTGTTTGAGCCAGCGAGCACGTAACCATAAATAAAACTCAAAAATTACCTGATAACCAATACCACCAAAAATAATTAAACCCATAATAGTTAGGTTTACCAAGGGTGAGGATTGGTATCCTACCAAACTATCTTGAAAAAGACTAAACCCTCCATTATTCCAACCATTAACGCTATGAAAAATTGCTAACCATAAGCCTTGATCCAAACCATAATCAGCCGCAAAAACTGGTAAAAGTAGAAAAATTCCGGTAATTTCAAAAATCATTGTTGTGGCAATAATCGAGCGAATCATTTGAGCGCTATCCTGCATACCTGTTCGATCTAAGGCTTGCTGAATTGCCATTTTTTGCCTCAAGTCAAACCGCCTTCCCACTAACAAGATTAAAAAGGTGGTAGTTGTCATATAACCTAGCCCTCCAATCTGCACGAGTGCCACAATAATAAGCTGCCCCCAAAAAGAAAAATAGGTTCCAGGATCGACAACTGATAAACCAGTCACACAAACAGCAGATGTTGCTGTAAACAAGGCTACTATCGGCTCCTCCCACCTACCATGACTACTAGAAAAAGGCATCGATAGTAAGAGTGTACCGAGAATAATGACGGCAAAAAATCCCAAGCAAATGGTTCGTGAAATGGTCATATAGCTTACTTAAAGTCCTGGTGAGAGCCTTGCTAATATAGTCCTGATTGAGGCAGATAAATTGTTGAAAATATCATTAATTAAAACACGCTTTCTAAATACATTATTCAATTATTTGTCAAGAATTTTATGGCTAAATTTAAATAATTTTAATTCAGATAGGTGTAAATTTGTCAAGTAGTAAGCCCTCTAGCTATGCCATTAATAGCTAAAGGGCTTAAAATTCCCTAAAATCTATCCCATGATAACGATTGGAAGGGAATTTGTCTGATAGGCTAATTGCGGTTAAGCATAAACGCGGGCTTGTAATGACTTCCACTCTCAAAACTCAAATTCAACAATTTTATGATGCTTCTTCCGGTTTATGGGAGCAAGTTTGGGGTGAACATATGCACCACGGCTATTATGGTGCAACGGGTAATGAGAAAAAAGACCGCCGTCAGGCACAAATTGATTTAATTGAAGAACTGCTGATTTGGGCAGGTATTGGGCAGGCTTCCAATATTCTTGATGTTGGCTGTGGTATCGGTGGTAGTTCCCTCTACCTAGCAGAAAAGTTCAACGCCTCAGCAACGGGTATCACTCTCAGCCCCATACAGGCAAAGAGAGCCGCTCAACGCGCCCAAGAGGCTGATTTGACCTCAAGAGTCCGTTTTGAGGTAGCTGACGCCTTAGAGATGCCTTTTAGCGATGATTCCTTTGATTTTGTCTGGTCGATGGAAAGCGGCGAACATATGCCGGATAAGCAGAAATTCTTGGCTGAATGCTACCGGGTACTAAAACCAGGCGGCACTTTTTTGATGGCAACTTGGTGTCATCGCCCCATAACTCCGGCAACGGGTGCATTGACGACGGAAGAAAGGCAGCATCTAGCTGATATTTATCGGGTTTATTGCCTACCTTATGTAATTTCGTTGCCAGAATATGCCGAAATTGCTGATAATCTACCTTTCCAAGATATTCGCACAGCAGATTGGTCAGATGCAGTTGAGCCGTTTTGGGATATCGTAATTGATTCAGCCTTTGAACCCCAGGCTTTGTTTGCCTTGCTGCAAAGTGGTTGGGGTACGATACAAGCTGCACTCTCCCTAGGGTTGATGAGTCGTGGCTATCGGCGTGGTTTAATTCGCTACGGCTTGCTTTGTGCCAATAAATAAACGGCAGCGTCGGCAGCGGATGATTTAACAGATGTGATACTGACTAATGATTAATTCTCAAACTAATTTATTTCAGCAACCTAGCCAATGGTTTTATGCTTTTTGGAAATTCTCGCGTCCTCACACAATTATTGGCACAAGTCTTAGTGTTTTGGCGTTGTATGTTATTACTTTAGCGACGACTTTTGATAATGCCACTTTGCTGCACAACTTAGCTTCTAGTCATAGCTGGTTACAGTTGCTGGGCACTTGGATTGCTTGTTTGTCTGGCAATATTTATATTGTTGGCTTAAATCAATTGGAGGATGTGGAAATTGACCAAATTAATAAGCCGGATCTGCCTGTTGCCTCTGGCGAATTTTCGCTACGACAAGGGCAAGTAATTGTTGGCTTTCTTGGTATTTTAGCACTGCTTTTGGCTTGGTTACTTGGTCCTTGGTTATTGTTAATGGTGGGCGTTAGTTTAGCTATTGGTACGGCTTATTCTTTGCCACCGATTAGGTTGAAGCGGTTCCCGGTTTGGGCGGCATTGTGTATTTTTTTTGTACGGGGAGTTGTTGTTAATTTAGGGCTATTTTTTCACTTTAGCTGGCTAGAACAAAGAAATGTTTTGATGCTGCCTACGCCTGCTGTGTGGGCGCTGACGGGGTTTATTTTGGTGTTTACCTTTGCGATCGCTATTTTTAAAGATATCCCTGATATGGAGGGCGATAAGCAATACAACATCACCACTTTTACGATCCAATTGGGTAAACCTGTGGTGTTTAATATTGCCCGTTGGGTGTTAACTATTTGTTATTTGGGCATGATGCTAGCAGGTTTAGGGCTAAATTCTGTTAACTTGCCGTTTTTGCTGAGTATCCATTTGGTAGCTTTGGGTTTGATGTGGTGGCAAAGCTGGGATGTTGATTTGCAGGATAAAAATGCGATTGCTGGTTATTATCAGTTCATCTGGAAACTCTTTTTCCTAGAATATTTGATTTTTCCTAGCGCCATTTTGCTGGGCTAATGCCTTTATTGCTTACCCTGTCTATGTTTTGGGCAGATCAAGACAGGGAACGGAGAGGGGGAGATTCGAACTCCCGGAACCTTTCGGTTCATCCGATTTCAAGTCGGACGCGATCGACCACTCTGCCACCTCTCCAGAGCTAATTTATTCTACCAGCATCAGTGCAATTATGGCGACTGAATACAAACAGGTTCCTCAATAATCGGTGAACTACGGCGATAAAGTAGTTGTTCTGAGGCAATATCATAGTCTTTCCCGACCCAAATTAGGGATATTTGGCTAACTACTCCTGATTCTAGGGAAACTAGGGAAAAATTTCGTAGTTTGTTGGTTTCGGTGTGGATGATGCGCGGTACGCTGGCGGAGTTTAAATATACTGTGTCTGCTGTGGTTGAGATGGCGGTTCTGAGTTTTTCTTTAGTATGGCGCAGGTTGTGGTGCATATGACCAAAGGTAACGAGGGGAATTTTTTTGCCTAATGCTTGGGTTTTGGCGATCGCTATTTCTAAATCTGGATCACCATAATCTCCCCCAATGGGTTGCCAGTCTTTGCCACAAATATCTTCAGGACGATTACCTAATCCTGTTGGACCATTATGACCCACGAAAATAATTGTTTCATAAGCGGCACTCTCGGCGGCGGCAATTATGCGTGCAGCAGAGTCGTCAAAGTTGGTGATACCATAGCGTTTGCGATAAAATTGATCGTTTTTCCAAAGTTCGCCACCCCAACTAAAAGGACGACTGCCAACCACGGAAAGCTGGAATTCGGGAAAGTCTAACTTGCCATATCCGACATGGGTTTTACCTAATAAGTCTAATTGTTGCTGCACCCAGTCTTCTTTTTGACGGTCATAAGGACAGCGTTTGCGTCCCCAGTCTGAGGCAGTATACCAGGCGTCGTGATTGCCCATGATGGCGGCTTTTTTGAGATTCATTGAGGCAATTTGGCGCACCACATTGACTGACTCGTTGCCAAAATCGCCGACAAACAGCACTAAATCAACAGCTAGCTTTTGTAAGGCGATCGCATCTTCTGCTTCCCATAAATCGTGGACATCCCCAACAACGGCGATTTTAATTGAACTTTTGTGATGACTGGTCATACTGATTTTTTTATTAATCCTTTTCCAGCATAGAAAAGCTGTCGCGGTTTTAACAGATTTTAAATTTTAATACTATTTCTTTTCTTTAATTATTAGTTAATAAACCTCTAATCAAGCCTTAGCAAGCCGTTTTCAGCCGCAAAATGCTGTCGCCCCACAACACAATCGGCAAAATTTTTGGTAAATTCAACTATAACTACTCAAACCTTCATCTTGAGGTAACCCGACTTGTTTACCCTTGCCGCCCAACCCACCCAAATTAAACCAGCGCTACCCCATGACTTATTTGAGGCAATAAACGCCCTCAAGCAGAAGCTTAACGCAGTTATTCTGGCTCATTACTACCAAGACCCTGATATTCAAGATATTGCGGATTATTTAGGTGATTCTTTAGGACTTTCTCAGCAAGCAGCTAGCACAAATGCTGATGTCATCGTTTTTGCAGGTGTCCACTTCATGGCAGAAACGGCAAAAATCCTTAATCCTAATAAATTGGTGCTGCTACCTGATTTAAATGCCGGATGTTCTCTTGCTGATAGTTGTCCTGCTGATGCTTTTGCCGAATTTAAAGCACAATATCCCGATCATTTAGTGATTTCTTACATTAATTGTAGCGCAGAAATCAAGGCAATGAGCGACATTATTTGTACCAGTTCCAACGCTGTTCAAATTGTCAATCAAATTCCCAAAGATCAACCGATCATCTTTGCCCCCGACCGCAATTTGGGACGTTATGTAATGGAACAAACTGGTCGTGATTTAGTGTTATGGCAAGGTAGCTGTATTGTCCATGAAACCTTCTCTGAGAAAAAGCTGATTGGGCTAAAAATGGCACATCCAGATGCTGAAATAATTGCTCATCCCGAATGCGAACCTCCGGTTTTACGCCACGCTAGTTACATTGGTTCAACAACAGCATTATTAAAGTATTCTCGCACTAGTTCTAGTCAGAAGTTTATTGTAGCGACTGAACCCGGAATCATTCATCAAATGCAAAAACAAACTCCAAATAAGCAGTTTATTCCTGCACCAGGAATGAGTAATTGTGCCTGCAATGAATGTCCTTATATGCGATTGAATACTTTAGAAAAGTTGTACCTAGCAATGGAGAATCGGCAACCAGAAATCACCATGCCAGAAGCAATTAGAGTTGCCGCACTGCAACCTATGCAACGAATGCTAGAAATGAGTATGTAGTATTTTTGTTTGTAGAGACGTTCCAGCGGAACGTCTTTATTAAGATTAAGCAATGTTGTTTTTTTAGAGGAAATCAATAAATAGTGAAAGAATGCTTAATTATGTTTACTCGTTATCCAGAACCAGGAAAAACGAAGACAAGATTAATACCAGTATTAGGTGCAGAAGGTGCGGCAAAATTTCAGCGTCAGATGACCGAACAAAAGCTAGCTGAAGCGAAGAAATTACAAGTGATAAATTCTACATCTCTGGAAATTCATTTTACAGGTGGCAATCAACAATTAATGCAAAACTGGTTAGGAAATCTTACTTATAAACAGCAAAGTCAGGGAGATATTGGTTGTCGCATGGCAGCGGCATTTCAGGCAGCTTTTGAGGCGGGAATAAACCGAGTTGTCTTAATTGGTATTGACTGCCCAGATTTAAAGGCAGAATTGATGGCAGATGCCTTTCAAGCACTTAATAAACATGACTTGGTACTGGGACCGGCAACGGATGGTGGTTATTATTTAATTGGATTAAATTACTTAGTTTCAGAGTTATTTATAGGAATAACCTGGAGCACGGCGCAAGTTCTCGAACAAACCAAAAATATTATTCAAAAGTTGGAGTTAGCAGTAGCATATCTACCGATACTTAGTGATATTGATCGTCCAGAAGATTTGGCTGTTTTAGATTCCGACAACGATTAAAGTTGCTGTTAAGCTGGTATGGGCTTCGATTATACAGTTAAATGCAAGACCCTAAAATTTCGATTATTATTCCAGTACTAAATGAAGCGGCAACTATTGAAGCAACATTAACTAAACTTCAGGATACTCCAGATTTAGAAATAATTGTTGTTGATGGGGGAAGTCGAGATCAAACAATAAACCTTGTTAATTTTGTTAGTAAGAGATTAGCTTCTTTATCAATTAAAATAATTTCTACTAATGCTGGACGTTCCCATCAAATGAATGCAGGTGCTGCTGTTGCTAAAGGTGATATTCTGCTCTTTTTGCATGGGGATACTTATTTACCTCCTAAATTTAATTGTTTGCTAGTGGAAGCGTTGCAAGATGCTATAACTATTGCTGGTGCATTTGAATTGCAAATTAATGCTCAATTACCAGGGTTACGGTTAGTTGAAAAAATGGTAAATATGCGATCGCGTTTTTTCTCGCTGCCTTACGGTGACCAAGCAATTTTTATGAAAAAAAGTGTTTTTGAGGAAATTGGTGGTTTTCCTAACTTACCAATTATGGAAGATTTTGAGCTAATGCTAGCACTTAGAAAGCTCGGAAGAATTGTCATTATTGCAGCACCAGTCATAACTTCAGGAAGGCGCTGGCAGAAATTAGGAGTAGTCAAAACAACACTACTTAATCAATTAATCATCGCTGGTTACTTTATGGGAATTTCTCCTAATCTGCTAGTTTTCTGGTATCGTCAAGGAGGTTTTAAGCGTTCCAAATAATCACAAATTGCTGGGCGCACCAAGGTACGCCCTCACATTATTATTACTCCTTAAAACTTATTAAAAAGCTCCCAACCAACCAGTAAGATTATCTTTTTGGACTTGAGTTGGCTCTTCAACTAGCACAATTTGATAACGAATAATTTGCGGTGCAGCAAGAGTTACAGATACAGTCTGCAATTCATCTTGATGGAAAATATTTAACTTAATTGTATCACCAACTTGGTAATCTTTTAAGCGATTGCTTAATTGATCCGCCGTGACTCGCAAACCATCAATTGCTAACAACTCATCCCCCGCATCAACACCCGCTAAAGCTGCAGGAGATGTGGCATCAACAAACTTAATTACCTCCTGATTATTTTCAGATTTAACTATTAAGCCCAAATAAGGAACAGCATCTTCTACTGTATTCAACCGTAAGCCAAATGGTTCTAAATATTCATCAAATGGTAACTCATCTGTACCATCTACAAAACGGTTAAAGAAATCCCTCAAATCTGTTTCTGCAACCGACTCAATTACAGCTTGCAGTTGTTGAGGAGTAAAGCCAATTTCCTCTTTACCAAATCTCTGCCACATCATCGCCATCACATTATCAAAAGACCGCTGATTTCTGTGACGGGAACGGATTAGCAAATCTAGTAAAAACGAAACCATTTCCCCTTTTAAGTAATAGGAGATTTGCGAGTTATTACTATTAGCATCGCGTCGGTATAACTTAATCCAAGCATCAAAACTTGACTCTCCTAAAGGCTGTACTTTACGACCTGGAGTTAGCTGCAACTGAGTAATTTCTTTACTCAAGTTCTCCAAAAAGGTTTTATTATCATAAATTCCAGCCCTTAGTGGAATTTGTAAATCATAATAACTGGTTGTCCCCTCACTAAACCACAAAGAAGTTGTATAGTTTTCCTGTTCATAATCAAACTTTTCCAAAGCTTTTGGTCGGATTCTTTTAACATTCCAGAGGTGAAAGAATTCATGCGCTACTAATTGCATGAAGCGTTGATATTTTTCTTTTGCCCGAAAGCCAAATCGGGAATAAATTAACGAACAACTATCTTTATGTTCTAGACCACCAAAGCTATTATGAGTTAAATGTAGTAAGAAGAGATAGCGCTGATAAGGTAAACCACCAAAAATTTTGGCTTCCACCTCAATAA
>JBATUR010000079.1:0-39954 GCA_049671305.1 Coleofasciculaceae cyanobacterium | reverse complement strand
TTTAATGAAATAAAGTTTCAAAGTTTAACGTTTCTTGTAGAAAAAGCCGATCAAGGTGAATTAGTAATAAGATTACTAATGTTAAGTTGGGAATAGACAAAGGCAATTAAGAGGTTACGATTAAATTACTGAAGGTTATAGAGTCTTTGTCAATTAATCCCAAGTTGTAGATTGAGTATAGCAGTCTTGATGATCATTAATTTCGGCAAATAGTTGTTAGCAGCAGATCTCAATTGTTAATTGGTGGCAAGTGCGGTTACTGATTAAATTAACAAATAATCAGACAAATATAATAACAACGTCAATAATTATTAGAATTAATTAGGGGTCAATGATGCTAAAGGAGCAAGGGCAAGAAGTGCAACCAATCCCAATCAATCAAGATCTTATAATCACAAAAAGCTCAACCCAAAAGCAAGATAGTTTAGCCAGTCCAGAGCAATTGCAGAATAACATTGCCTGGTTGAAAGCAAATCCGTTTTTTAGGTTTGCACCAGATTTGATCGGATTTATTAGTTTAGATGGTGAATTTCAGCTTGTAAATCCAGCCTTTGAAACAATTTTAAGTTACACAGCTACAGATATAATATCAAGAAAGTTTCTAGATTTTGTTCATCCTGAAGATCAGATTTTAACGTTAGTTGAATGGGAAAAACTAAGCGCGGTAGATGTAACTAATATCCATTGTGAAAATCGCTACCGTTGCCGGGATGATTCTTATCAGTACTTGGCGTGGAGCATATTTGGTGGGGTGGAAGCAGGCTCATTTTATGCGATCGCACGGTTAATTCCTAATTCACAGCTCAAGCCGATTTTAGCTGGGCGATCGCCTTCCACTCTAGAAATTGATGTTAGCGCGGCGCTGGTGGCTGAACACTTCCTTAATCGCCGAGAAGCTTTATTATTTGGATTAGCAAATCAAATCCGCAACTCTCTCGACTTAAATACAATTTTAGATACTGCCGTCCAAGAAATTCGCCACTTATTAAATATTGACGGCTGCCACTTTTTATGGTGTTGGTTAGAAGATGGCAAGCAAGCGAGTTTAATGGTAACTCATGAAGCTTGTGATCACGGAACAAAAAGTCTTTTGGGTGAGTATTCAGCTCAATATTTATCAGGTTTAGCAAAGCAAATTCGTAAGCTTGAAGCACTCAAAATTGACGATATTTCAACGGCAAATTTAGACCCAGAAATACAAACATTTCTCGGTCATGAAATCAATTCTGGACTGCTGCTGCCCCTGAAGACAAAAACAGGTCAACTAGGAGCAATTGTCTGCAGCCATTATCAGGTGCGTGTTTGGAGTGATCAGGAGGTTGAACTATTGCAAGGCGTGGTTGATCAATTAGCGATCGCCATTGAACACGCCGAACTCTTTGCCAAAACCCGTGCCACCGCCCTCGCCGCCCAAACCCAGGCGCGTCAACTAGAATTTGCCTTAAAAGACCGTCAACAAACTGAGTCACACCTGCTTCAGAGCGAAAAAATGGCTAGTCTTGGTCAAATGGTCGCTGGTATTGCCCATGAAATCAACAACCCCGTTAGTTTTATCACTGGCAATTTAAGCCATGCTCATACATATATCCAAGACTTGTTAAAACTAGTTAATTACTATCAAAAATATAACCCCAATCCCCAGCAAATTCTTCAAGAATACATAGAAGAAATTGACCTAGAGTTTTTGTTAGAAGACTTACCAAAAATCCTAGCATCAATGCAAATGGGAGCTGATCGCATAAGTGAAATTGTCTTGTCCTTACGAAACTTTTCTAGGGTTGATCAAGCTCAAATGAAGCCAGTAAATATCCATGAAGGGCTAGATAATACCATCTTAATTCTCCACAATCGTTTAAAACCGAGTGGCAAGAATCCTGGTATTATGATTATTAAAGAATATGGCAACCTACCACTTGTTGAGTGTTATTACGGTCAGCTCAATCAAGTATTTATGAATATCATTAGTAATGCGATTGATTCCTTAGAAAAGCATAGTAAACAGACAAGAACTATTACTATTTCTACCTCAGTTTATCAGGAAAACCTAGAGCAAAATTATTCAAATTTAGCAAACTCAGTGATCATTCGTATTAGTGACAACGGTATTGGCATGACACCAACCGTGATTAATCATCTTTTTGATCCATTTTTTACAACTAAACCTGTTGGGAAAGGAACAGGTTTAGGATTATCAATTAGCCATCAAATTATTGTTGAAAAACATAGTGGCATTCTTAAGTGTACGTCTGAACCAGGAAAAGGATCTGAGTTTTGGATTCAAATCCCAATTACGCCACCCGCAAGAGTCTGTTAATCTAATAATAAACAGTTACTAATCGCTAGCAAGTGAAGTAGATTCAATTCGCAATAATAAGCATTAAACCATATATCTTTTACTCTTAGGCAAAAACATATTTAAGCCCAAAGCAAGACAAGGTAATCCTACAATAAACCAGCTTTGAAAAACCCCTGTACTAAGCAACATATAATAGGCAGTACTCGACAAACAAAATGCCAAACTAGCAAAAACAAACTTGCGTTCATCAAGATTTAAGACAGCAATTGGCAACAAAATTGAAGCATACCAAGGCATCAACCAAGGAGTTGCTAACAACATCAGTATCAAGCTTACCCAACCAATTTCTAAACCTAAATTAGTAACTGAATAACGACGTTGCAAAGAAATTTGAACCAGAGTTACAAAATAGTATAGCCCAAAAAGAACTAGGGTAACTAACTTAAATTTTGAGAGAATATCTAACCTCAATTTAGTACTTAAAGAAGGCAAATAACCCAAGTAAGTGAAGAAAATTCGATGAATAGAAGCGGCAGTATGCGACTCAACGCCTGGATTTAATAAGCTTTGCCAAGATTCAGGTGTTGGTAAGACAGTAACTGTCAGTAAGCCAATTATCGCCAAGGAAGTCATTACCATCAGCAATAAACTCAACCAACGTCGCTGCTGAATCAAAAAAGCCCCAATTAAAGGTAGCCACAAAATCGGTAAAGTTTTTGCCATAAAGCCTAACCAAATTGTTAAAATACCCAGCAAATAGGCTTTATATTTGAAACAGAAAATTAAAAGTAAAAAAGTTGTGCAAACAAAAACATCAACATGAGCACTTCCTACTTGTTCAAATAAAATTAAGGGATTGCACAAATAAGCTAAGGTCACTTTTTCCGTATAAGCATCTTTTTTCAAAAGACGAAAAACTAAGTAACCATTAAGGAGATGTGCCGCTAAACAAAATCCTTTAAATAAGTAGATTGCTAACAATTTACTGAAAGGAGCAACAGCCGCACTAGTGGCAAAGAAAATCAGCGAAACTGGACCATAGGTAGAACTTTGACGCCACCGCAAAAATTCATAAAATTCTGAACGAAAACTACCAGCTCTATGAATAAATGGATTAAGACCATTTAATCCCATTGAACCATAATGTAAGTACAAATAAATATCATTTCCCAGAGGGTAAGCAATGAAACCTAGCAATAAAAAGGGGAAGGATAATCTAAGCAGAGTTGAGAAATTTATAGGTTGATAAAAATATCTTCGCTGTGGTTGAAATAGCCAAATAATATAAAGGAGATTAACGACAAAGTAGAGAGTTCCAATAAAGATTTGGATCAGTTGACCTGTAGAATTTAGAGGAAAAGTTGGATAATCGCCGCCTGTATTGGTTTCGATTCCTTGGAATTTTGTATAACCTAACCAAACTACTGCAACACATAAAATCAAAGCAAGTATTAGTGATGAAATAACTAATAAATTTTCGTTTTGTTTTCTTTTTCTGGTTTGGTAAGCAATTGTCATATACGGCTCCTAGTAAAATTAAGAATAAATAGAAATTGCGAGAAAAACTTGCATCCAAAAGCGGGGGTATGAAAACTTACCTTATTAAGTTGTTTCTCTGCAACGACAACTTTGGGTTGTCAAAATGAGCTTGCAAGAAGAAATACGGATTGGTTGTGTATATTTCAATACCTGAACTTAACAGACCTGCAATCACAAAGTCTAGAAACTTTGACACAAAAAAATGCTCCATAAAAAAATCGAGTGCCTTAGCTATTACGAGTAGCAACAATTGCACCCTAATTGATACGGATAAGTGATTCTAAGCTAACATCTCCACAGGCTAACACCAGTTTTGAAAGCAAGTCCACTTCAATTTCTGAACCCTCTGGCAAATCTAGCAATAACTGTTGTAGAGACTTGCCAAAAGCTTCTGAATGGTCGTCTGCTGCGCCATCAAGAGCAACTAAGCAACTTTTCCAGTATTATAAGTCTTTCGGCGGTTTTGGCTTCCAGATGAGGTAATAGCGATCGCGTCCTAATAATTCATTAATCTTAGTTGGCGGCTGCGATTTAAGAATGTTGAGGGTTGATGTTAGTAGTGTGAGCAAACTTGATATTTGCTTCACCCAATATCCCCAAACAAACAAATAAGTCGGGGATTTTAATTACTTGTCTATTCAGTCTATTTGGCATCTAAAATCTTTAATTACGATCTGATCAGACAATCTAGGATATGATCAAATCAGAAAGCAAGATCAGCTCAAACTGATCGCCTTTTACCCCATCAAAATCCTTTTGTATGATTACTCAATAAGTCTGACATAATCAACAAAAGTCAGCAGGAGTGTTTTAAGTATTAACATGGTTCAGTATACATTTGCTCAATGTCCAGAAGTTATTTTGACAGTACCCGGTAAAGATTCAAAAAAAGCTCGTGAAAAGGCAATGGATCAGCTTGTTGAACTTATGGACGAAGACAAGCTTCCTGTTAATCTTTCAGAAGGATTTAGTGCCGAACAACTTATTGAAATTAAAGAGCAAGACTCGACTGCTGTAGAAGGTGAAGATGCTGTAATTCAAGCAGTCCAAGTTCTTAATAGTCTTGCTACCTTAAAGCTTAAAGTTCAAGAATTACGGGCTGAAGCTTTGCAAGTTCGTTCTCAAGTAGATATCCTTTTTAAAGATGAAATAGTAACAGAAGAAGAAATTGCCCAACTTAAAGAAGGCTTTAAAGTTCTTAAAAACTTTGCTCAAGCTAACCTCCGTTATCGAGAAGCAAGAAGTGGAGCCGAACAAGCTCGTATAGTACTTGATAAAGCCTTACAAACGCCTGAAAATTAGACGCGCCACGTTAGATTATTAGCTCTTCTAAAGCCTAATCTAACGTTTGCTAAATACTCCCATACCATAATTACAAGATGCTGCAGAACACTTTTCCATTCTCACTGTTAATTGATACCTATCTTCTTTTGGCGGTTTAAACTTAATTACAGAAATTGGCGTATCTGTAGCATCAGAGATAACTTTATTACCCTCCGTATCCTTAACAATAAAGTTAAGTTCATTGCAATTTTTATCACAGACAGCAATAAAAATATATTCACGTTTTGGGTCAAGTAAGACAGTTCTAAAAGTTTCAGAACGTTGTTTTAGTTTACCAACATTTCGTGGAAATAACAACTGATAACCATCTCCTTTTGCCGCCTTAATTGCTCCTTCTAGCTGCTTTTCAACCTGTTGTTCATATTGGTCAAGTTGTCTTGCCATTACTGAACCATTTAACATCATTGAGAAAAAAAGAGCGGTCGTAACAACAATTTGAGGCTTCATTTTCATAGCATTTTTCTGTTTTAGCACTCTCGTGATATCTAACAACAATTGCTAGATTGTTTGCACAAAATAGTCCTAAAAGAATTACTTAGGATGTGGCATCAACGAGAAGATACATTGTAGAACAACTCAGTAATTTTCGTCCAATCTTTTAGATGTTTTTTTAGAGAAAACTACTAAACTTTGGAAAAAGTAGCAGATGTCAGCGTAGTTGCCTGCCAAGGAAATGACTTGTACTTCAAGTAAAAACCAGCCAAAACAAACAAGACAATTAAAAGACTACCAAAACCCAGAGGACTAGACAGCCAAAACACAGCTTCTACATGATTAAGTTGTCCAGGTTGAAGCGTCCAAACCAGTTTATGTCCGTTGTCATAAACTTCTGGAGTAATCGAATTAGCATCTTTTGTAATACTGCGTACTCCTCCAGGAGAAGACAAGCTAAATTGCAAATTTAGCAGTGAACTTGGACTAACAATTACATTACCATTCTCAGAAATAACCCCTAGCGATCGCAAATCCAAATCATAGCTCAAATGACTACGTTGCCAGAAAATAAAATTACCTTGATTTAGATGAAGATTTGAGTCAAACTGCGGTAAATTAAGTGCTGCCACTGCTTGAGCATCAGACTTTTTAGGCTCAACTGGGTTAAAGAATTGGTTAAACTTTGATTCTAATTCAGTACTATTACTAAAGGGAATCGTAACAACTATTTCCTGTTTAGATATTCGCTGCGTTTTACCATCAAGTTGTTTTGCCCGACGTTCAATACTTTGCAACCAATCTTGTACTTGAGAACTGCTAAAATTAGTCAATCTTTCTTCCAGCTTAATATGCTGCACAAATTCGCCATGATGCGCCCCCTGCCAATTCACCCCAACATCATATTGTACGCAACCAGAAAGTAGCACTACCGACAACAAAGCAATTGCCAAAAATCGTAATCGCTGAAAAATTAAACGGCAAGACGACAAATAAGTAAAAGTTTTCACAAATTCCTCTTTTTCTTCGTTATTGTTTTAAACTCAAATCATTAGTTACTAAAAAATAACTAACAACTAATTACGAGCAGCAACTCCCAACTGATCAAATAACAAACAAGGCAAATACGCACCACCACCAACCCATTCAGGCTTATCGCCTAAATCTACCAGATTTTTGAACGCCTCAAAAATACTGCCAGCAACCATCGTATTCTTGACCCGACCAACAATTTCGCCTTTTTCAACTTTGTAACCCAAATCCAGGTTGACTGAAAACTCTCCAGCTAGCTGATTTGATTGACCAGCACCAAGAACTTGCTCAATAATTAAACCCTCATCCATCCCAGCAATTAAATCCTCTGTAGAGGTCTTTCCTGGCGCCATGCAGCCATTAACTAGCCCTGGACTAGGGCGGGATAATCCGCCGCGAAAACCATTGCCAGTCGGCTCACAACCTGCTCTGGCAGCCCAACGACGATCCCAGTAAAATTGGTTGACAACACCTTGCTCAATCAAAACCTTACGACTTGTCAGCGTACCTTCATCATCAAAAGCACAAGCAGAGGCACCAATATTCGGGTCTTCAAAAATAGTTAAACGCTGATCAAATAACTTTTCACCAATTTTACCTGCCAAAGGTGAAGATTTTTGAGCAACAGCTTGACCAGAAAGAATTGTCCTAAACAAACCACCAATTGTACTCGCTGCCGCTCTTGGGGTAAATAGTACTGAAAACGTGCCACTTTTAATAGTTGCTTGCTGCTCGGCTCTTTGGTATTTTTGTAAAAGTTTTTGCAGTAAGCGATCGCAATCTGGCACAGCATCCCGCACCACATCAAAACTAGAAGCTTGCAGAAAATCTTCTCCTTTGACCAAATTTCCCGATAAAGCTGCACTAACAAGCTGATTACTACGTTCAGCATAGACATTTTGCGTCGTTGCCATCTTCACCAAACCAGCGCGTACATGAAAACTAACATCTACCAAAATCTCAGAATTGTAATCATGAACCTGCTCAATTAAACGCCCTCCAACTTCTACTAACTCTTGAGTTGGTGGCGGTACAAAATCACTTTTTTCTGCCGTTATTTGCAGATCATTGGCAAATCCAAATTCTGCCGGATCACCAATTTCAGAAGTTTGTACAGCAGCAGCAACCAAATCATCCAAACGAGTTAAATCTGTAGAACTTGCAAAACCCATCTTACCGTTACAAATCACTCGTAAGGCTACACCTTGCGTCGCTTTTGTAGATAGTGACTTTAAGCGATTATTTTCAAACTCAATCGGTGTATCCTGACTTTGTAAGTAGTAAACTTCGGCTGCCTCAGCTTGTACAGATGCCAGTTTTAAAATCTTATCTAGCGTTGCATCACTCACAGTTTAGAATTCTCCCACTTGCCTCTTGATGATTTTAACCTGAGTCGCAAGACAGAAAACTAACTATACTAAAACTTAAGACTTAGGAAGCTGATTACAGATAGTCTGATTACCCTTAAAATAAGGAGCAAATCTGGAATCACTAATATCTTGCGTTCTAGATATGTTATCGCTTTTGAGCAAACGCCCCTCTCCATCGTAAAGCCGACTGCCTAAATGCACAATTGAACCAAGCTCAGTGCAATCTACCACAATATCTTCTTCAAAACGCCCCGACTTACCTGTATCGGGTTCCTCACTCTCACTTGCTAAAGTATATTGGTAAGTTGTCGGACTAATTTTTTTGATACTTTCTTTGTCCAAATAAACTGGTTTTTGGCTAAATTGATCAATTCCCAGCGACAGATAGCGGTCAACTTGAGCCATGCTTGGTAATTGACATAATAATAAACCTATAGCCGTCAATCCGATAATTTTATGATGTATCATCTTCTAAAGCTTCCTGATTAAAACTCATATACCAAACCAAATCAATCCCCCAACTGTCAAACCAAGAGCAACCAGTGCCACCCAAATAAATTGATTGTCTTTAGTATTAACTTCACTTAAATCAAGCGGTTTCAGTTCTTCCTTGATTTTACGATTATTACTCACCATCGTATTATTACTACCGCGTCTATCTTTAGGATCACTTTCAGCAATTGCCTCTAAATCAGGAATTTTTGTCATCCATTCTTCCGGTCTTTTTAGTTGAGGCGCTTGCAAAATATAAAGTAAACGTTTGCTTTGTTTGCTAGTTTTAGGATCAGGATGACGAGTTAACTGCTGACAAAGAGCGATCGCTTCCTCAGTCTGTCCTGCCGCCTCATAAGCCGTCACTAGCCAAATTTCTGCCTCGCCCCCTAAAATCGTATTTCGACTCATCAAGGCGCAAGCAGCCTCCAATCGTTGTACAGCGAGGCGATACTCACCCCGCTCAAAAGCCGCTTTTCCTGCCTGGTATTCAATTCGGAATTTCTCTTTATTTTCTGAACTCACGTTTCCAGATTGCTAATCGATATTGTTTACTGTTTTTGGGAAAATAATAGTAGAAGTTGACTCTTCTCCACATTCCCTCTATTTAACTAGATTACTAAAAATTTTTCTCTCTTCAACTTCTAACAAAAAAGGTTATCCTAAATTCAATAGTGTAGTGTGCGCCGTTCGTCTACTCTTCAGGACTTCATAGCATCCATACTCAGCCCAGGGTTTACCACATTTTTAGCTTTCTCTTGTTGTTACGTTAAGCCATTTCTTTGATTTTTATTAGGTGAAACAATGTTTAATACCTCCTGCCAAGCTTCTGCCCCAAACTCCTTCTGCTTTACCAAAGTCGTCCCCCTGATCGGAGTTAGCTTAATAACATTAGCCGCATCAGTAGAAGCTAGACCAATTGTTATTATTAACCAACCACCACTACCAACTACCCAAGTTATTGGTTCTCCTATTCCTAGTCCAGTTCCACTGGTTCCTGGTACAACGATGCCTTATTCGCTTTCACCCTATAACAATAACTACCGTGATTACAATACTGTAATTGTGCCAGGAAGCAATATTATTAATAATTCACCCTACAATAACTACCGTGATTACAACACCGTAATTGTGCCAGGAAGAAGTATTATTAATAATTCAATGCTCAATCCCAGAATAATTAATCCTAGGATTTCTGATTCAGTTTTGATTAACCCAGTAATTATTAATTCACCCAGATATCCGGTTGTACCCTACAGAGATTCGCGCTTCATTTACAGTTCACCATATAATTCAGGTTTCATCTACACTTCACCAGGAATTCAAATTCGTTTGGGGCAGTAATTCGCTCAAAATGTTAGTAAGGGTTATTTAGTTCGTAAGTTTCTGAAGCAACGATCATTGAGCCAATGCCTTCATCGGTGAAGATTTCTAGCAACAAGGCGTGAGGAATGCGACCATCAATAATATGAGCTGCCCGCACGCCTTGAGCAAGCGATCGCACACAACAAGTTACTTTAGGTATCATGCCACCACCCACGACACCAGTCTCAATAAGCTGCCGTGCTTCTTGAATATCGACTCTGGCAATTAAGGTCGAAGGGTCTTTATAATCCTTCAATATCCCTGCTGTATCAGTCAGCAAAATCATCTTCTCTGCCCCCAAAGCCGCCGCTAATTCACCCGCCACAGTATCAGCGTTGATATTATAAGCCTGACCCTTTTCATCGGCAGCCACACTCGATATCACAGGAATATAGCCACTACCAACCAAAGACTCGATCAAATTAATATCAACACTGTTGACTTCTCCCACAAAGCCGATGCCTTCTCGACCTTCGGGACGTGCTTTAATTAAATTGCCATCTTTGCCACATAGTCCGACAGCCTTACCACCAGCACGATTAATTAAAGAGACTAATTCTTTATTAACCCGACCAACTAAAACCATCTCCACAACATCCATTGTGGCAGCATCAGTCACGCGCAGACCATTTTTAAATTGAGGTTCAATGCCTAGTTTTTCTAGCCAACTATTGATTTCTGGTCCCCCTCCATGAACAACCACAGGGCGCAAACCGACACAGGCTAAGAATACAACATCACGGATTACTTTATCTTTGAGGGAGCTATCTTTCATCGCCGCCCCGCCATACTTGACAACTACAGTCCTACCTGCAAATTGTTGGATATATGGTAATGCCTCACTCAACACTCGCACACGGGTTGCTTCTGCTTGCCTGATGTAATCGCTATCGTTAATCATTTGCCCCTAATACCTAAAGTAGAATATTCCACGTTTAAACATTATGAAGTGTAGAGCATTTTTTAAATAGAAGTTGAGACTCAATGAACACTTCTTTTCAATACTCAGGTTTTGCCACCCAAAACAACTGTAATACAGATTTCCCAAAACTGTCTTATTACAAAAATAGAGACAAAGGATAACCTTGTCTCTACAAACTTTTTTGGTATGAATAGTATTGAGCAATCAGCGTTTTATCCTACTTTTCGCTTTGAGGGGATTAATTTGCTGCTGCACCATCTGCTGAATCGTTGTCTCTTGGTGTAGTATCAAAGACAATTTCTAAGGAACTGTTGGGAGTCATTCTGTTGAGGATTTTTAGCCGTCCTTCCGCATCAACTCGACGACGAAAACGTGCGACGACTTGCGCTTGTAAATTTGGGATGGGACGAATAATACACCAAGGATTCAGCTTTTCTTTGTAGGTCATAAAGATTTCCTGCGATAGCGAGAGCGTTGCGGGCAAAAGCCCAAGGGACAGCGCCGATCGCACGTTGGTTAATGTACACATGACACCTGACTATAGCAGGCGTTTACTAAGCAAAATTAAACTATGGTTGACCAGACCCTTGCTGGTTGGTGGTTTGTGACAATTTATAGTTATGTAACACGTTTTGTAAGACAGGCATCTAAAAAGATGTATAAGGTTACTGCCAAGCCAGACACGACTTTTTTAGGTTGATCGTTTATTACCTTATAAATATTATCCAAGCAGATTTGTAAAAATTTGTCAACTACCCTTGGGTAAAATATCTTGGAAAGGAACGATAATTTTGGCAAAAAGGCAGTTACTTATCAACGCACTATTCGGCAGAGGAGA
Organism: Coleofasciculaceae cyanobacterium; assembly: GCA_049671305.1. Lineage (GTDB taxonomy): Bacteria > Cyanobacteriota > Cyanobacteriia > Cyanobacteriales > Coleofasciculaceae > CADCTM01. Next base: position 28,324 of record JBATUR010000079.1, on the reverse strand, counting down.
AGGGAAGCGATCGCGTTTCACTCTGAGCAAGATTTTGCCACAACTTGGCAGCAGTAATCTAAAAACAGCGACTAAAAGACTAAAGCTGGCACAAACAAACCAGAAAAAATGTAGAGATTATTAATTATTAGTAGAGACATTCCATCGCAACATCTCTACTAAATTAAACTTTAATTCAATGCATAGTTAACCTACAACCTACCACCAGCAGACTGTAACCTGACCGCCGTACCAGTAGCAGTAATTAATAATAACGCCCCTTTGGCATCAACATTAATCGTACCCGTATCAATTTCAATACCAATTACTGCATCAGCACCCAAACGTTGAGCACGCTGTTGTAGCTCATTCAAAGCATCTTGCTGACCTTTTTCAAACACTCGCTCATAACTAGCCGTACGCCCACCAATTACATCACGTATTCCGGCAAAAAAGTCTCTTAAGGCATTAGTACCATAAACAACTTCCGCCGTAACAATACCCAAATAACTATCAACAATTGCACCTTGAATTACATCAGTCGTTGTTAAGATCATCGATTTCACCCGAAAAATTTAATTAGTTTAAATTGCCATGTCTCATCTCAAAATCGCAAGTTAAGCACAATCGATTATTAGCCATTTTCCTTAAAAACGTCATCAAAGTGAATGAATATATAGTAATTTGACTAACAATGCCCACTGCCTTCTGCCAACGATAAAAACCTTAGCGCCGTAAACTCAAGACAAACTGAGTCAATGTTTTGGAGGGCGGTACAGCAGCCGACTGATTCGCTTTTGGCGGACTGATATGTACCAGTAAATAGAGCAAAAACGTAATGGTCGTAGCTTGGAGAAGTCTGTTAATCATGATAGGCACTCCTCAATCTCAGTAGTTCTCTGAAAATTAACTTAGTAATTTGTGGACAGTAATGCTGGCTTTGACTGATTTATGCCTCAATTGGTTTCATGGTAATAGTACATTGCCTTGATAAAGCGTCAAAACTCCACGTTCCGCCTTTTAAATTGGCACAACTAAGCATAAAACCAGAGAGTAAACAAAAAATGACCATTGTAGACCAAGCTCATTTCCATCCTCGCTTAGAAGCTTGACTCAGGAACCCACAGCAAGCCGTGTCACTCGCTACAATCGAGATAAATAAGAAATTCTTAGGCTTTCCGCATGATCCCTACAGTTATTGAGCAATCTGGTCGTGGCGAACGCGCTTTTGACATCTACTCTCGTCTTTTGCGGGAACGTATCATCTTTATGGGACAACAGGTTGATTCAGATCTTGCCAACTTAATTGTTGCCCAGCTACTATTTTTGGAAGCAGAAGACCCAGAAAAAGACATTTACCTCTACATCAACTCTCCCGGCGGTTCCGTAAATGCTGGCATGGGTATTTTCGATACGATGAATCAAGTTCGTCCTGATGTCAGCACTATCTGTGTGGGGTTAGCTGCCAGTATGGGGGCTTTTTTACTCAGTGCCGGCGCACCCGGTAAACGCATGAGCTTACCACATTCGCGAATCATGATTCACCAGCCTTTAATTTCTGGCATGATTCAAGGACAAGCCACCGATATCGAAATTCAGGCAAAAGAAATTCTGTTCCTGAAAGATTACCTAAACGAGCAGCTTGCCAAACATACTAATCAACCTCTAGAAAAAATTAAAGAAGATACAGAACGCGACTTCTTTATGTCGCCTGCCGAAGCCAAGAACTATGGCTTAATTGATCAAGTGTATGAGCGCCTTCCCCAAACCGCCCGCCTACCTGTTGCGGTTGGTTAAAAAATCAGGTTAGGGGCAGCCGTCGCCCCTAACCTACTTGATGACTAAATTGCTGTGAAAATACTAGGGTGAGGGTTCAGACTCTAGATGCTTTAAAAAATCCAGCAATTCATCATCAGTTAAGAGCTGACGCGATCGCTTGCCGTAAGTTTGTACTAGATAATCACGCCCCTGCTGATTTGTCCAACCCAAACGCTTGAGCTCCACATTGGTTCTGGCGATCACATCAGAAAAATCAATCGGAGCGGCTGAAGATACGGCACTCGTCGTCTCTGGTTCCACTTCGTTTTGATAAGAACCTAAAGGTGTATCCTGGGGCGACGAGACTGTTTGAGTCATCCAATCACTTTCACCCTCTGGGGCTGTTTCCAGCTCAGATGAGTCAAGTGGTAAGGGCTCAGAAAAACTTAACTCATCTGTCTTCTGGGCAACTGGGGTATTTGCCTCAACTGAAAACATCTTACTAGTTTCGCTAGTTGTGAATATTTCCGGCTGAGATAGTTCCTTTGCCATACTTGCAGTTGGCATCGTAACTGGAAGCACCGGAGTCTCGGCAATTGGTGTGGATACTAAAGTTGACGACGATGATTGAGCTTTTGGAGTAACAGTAGTATCAATAGTTGACGACGATGATTGAGCTTTTGGAATAACAGTAGTATCAATACCCAAAGCCAGCATTGCCCGACTTCTGGCTTGATCTTCTGCTACTTCCACAGTATGAGCCGCCGCCATACCTGTTACTAAGATGGTGTCCTCATTTTGCACCAAGCAACGCACAATAAACTGACCGTGCTCGATCGCAACTAGCTCAGTAACTAAACTGCCTTTGGGATAATGAATCTGCAACTGAGTCAACATAAATTGTTACCGCCTTAAAGAGAGAGCGGGACTGCCTTGAACAACCACTTCCCACTTGTTGCGTACCTTGCTCCAAAAAAGTAGATACGCTCTTTTTGAGAAGGGATTATGTGAACGGACGCCTAGAACCTAAAATAATAAAAGACTGTCCATTGTCACTGTAACCGATCGCCCTTGCCCTCAAGCGAGTCAGTTAATTTTGGATTAAGGACTTGAGATTAAGGACTTGAACGCTATTACAGATCAATCTAGAGGCGTTATGTGAATGTTGGATTACGTCCTCCTTGTATTGAGTCTGTTGGCAGCAATTCCCAAGGTTTCAACAAGTCAGTAGTCCAATCAACCAAAATCCTGGTTTGAGGAAAGTCCGAGGGTAAAGTGACAAAAGTACTGGTGACGGCACTGTATCAGACTACGTGTACCGCAGCATAGACAACTGGGTGGCTCAAGGATACTTCCTCTCAGTAGCGGCGCACCTGTCTCTTGCAAGCAAGACAACGGATACACAAGAGACAGTCAATTTAGGCAATGAATGCGCCACCATTGAACGAATACCTGATTATTGGTGTTTTGGATACCGTCATCGGCAGGAGTGAGCGCATTGCCAACAGGGTAAGAGCAACTAAAAACACGCTTCAGATACAAAGGATTGTTGGATGGAATTTTCAATCGCTACATTACTATCTAATTTCACAGATGAAAAATTAGTCGCTCCGAAAGTGCTGGAGAAAAAACTTGGTTGTCAGGATGATGAGAGCCTCGAAAAATTGCAAATTGCTTTAGATGCGCTTGAAAAAATCGGAATTTTGATCAAAGAGCGCGGCAGATACCGTCGTGTTCAAGAAGATGATGTTGTAGAAGCCAAGTTGCGTTGCTCTAGCAAGGGGTTTTGCTTTGCTATTCAAGATGTGGAAGATGCTGATGATATTTATATTCAGAAAAATCACCTGAGTACAGCTTGGAATGGCGATCGCGTTTTAGTTAAAGTTACTAAAGAAGGCAGCCGTCGTCGCAGCCCTGAAGGTCAAGTTCGCTTAATCTTAGAACGAGTTAATCCTTCGGTACTGGCACGAGTTAAACAAACTAACCACGGTTACCAAGCAGTTCCTCTAGATGATCGTTTGCTGTTTGAGCTTGAGCTACAGTCCAAGGAGGCGCTTGAAGAAGCTGTTGACCATCTAGTTCATGTCGAGGTGCTACGCTATCCCCTAGGGCAGTATCCACCCCTTGGTAAGGTTGCCCGTGTTTTGGGCAGTGATGCTGAAGATGCTGCTGATACTGATATTGTCTGCTGCAAGCATGATTTACGCTGCAACTTCCCCGAACCTGTGCTTGCTGCGGCGGATGCTTTACCAAAACAAATTCGTAAGCCAGAGTTAAAAAAACGCTTTGATTTACGTGCACTACTTACTATCACTTTTGAAAGCGAGCCAAATAATCTTGAGCAAATTGTTGAAAACGCTTTTACCCTGGAAAGAACTGAAGCGGGACTTTGGCAATTAGGTGTTCATATTGCTGATGTGGCTGGTTTTGTTCAGGCTGACTCGCCTTTGGATAAGGAAGCAAGAAAGCGTGGTACAGCGGTTTTCTTGGGCGATCTGATTTTACCAATGTTACCGGAGGCTGTGGCTAGTCGTTGTTCTTTGGTACCTGCAGAAGACCGCTTGGCGTTTTCAGTGATGCTGACTTTTGATGAAAATGGCAAGCTTCTGGAATTTGAAATTAAGCCTTCGGTTATTCAGGTAGATTATCATCTCAGTTACGAGCAAACGCGATCGCTGCTACAACCAGACCAAGAGATCGATTCAGATTGGTCAGAAGTCGTGGCAATGCTCAAAGATTTGTTTTTTACCCTCAGTCCAGCAGTTAAAACGCAACGCCAGCAACGAGGTGCGGTGGAGCTGAATTTATTGGAAAATCAGTACCCTTATCCTTACAAAGATGAAGCTCGTCTTGGTGCAATCATTGCTTCTCCAACTCTACCAATTCGAGCTTTATTAACAGATTTAGTCTTGTTGGCAAATCAAGCAATTGCTACTCATTTACAGGAGCTGGCTTTACCAACTCTCTACTGCATACAATCAGCACCAGATGCTGAAGATCTGCTTGATTTAATCAAATTAGGTAACAATCTTCAATTAGATTTGCAACTTCAACAAGAGGAAGAAGTTACCCCCCAAGACTATCAACGCTTTACTCAGTTATTTGCTAAATCAAATGCTTCTAAAGTGCTGACTTATTTGTTACAGTCTACCTTTAAGCCTGTTAGTTATAGCTCTAAACCTGGATTTCACTTTGGTTTGGCTTTGAATACAGCTTACACTCATGCAGTTTCTCCTTTGCAGCGTTATGGAGATTTGTTTGTCCAACGAGTACTGGCGGCGCTATTTGATAAAGGACGATCTAGCCGCACCACCCGCTCTAAAGATAAGGTTGATTTAGGTCATAGCAGCAGTCACGGTAATGTTAATTGGAATGTTTTACCGCCAGAATTGCACCAAGATTTGGAAAGTCAAACTTCTGCTTTGGTTCCTTATCTTAATGACCGTGAAAAAATGATTAGTGATGCGGAAGTTGATTTGCAAGGATTGAAAAAAGCCGAGCAGATGAAGGAACGCACTGGTGATGTTTTTAGTGGGCTAATTACGGGTGTTCAATCCTACGGTTTCTTTGTGGAAATTGAAGATTTGTTAGTAGAAGGATTGGTTCATGTTAGCTCTTTAAAAGATGATTGGTATGAGTATCGTTCACGGCACGCTTGTTTGGTCGGGCGCAAAAATCGCACTGCTTATCGGTTAGGCGATCGCGTGGAAGTCCAAGTTAAGAGTGTTGATTATTACCGTCAACAAATTGACCTGGTAACTGTTGGCGGTGGTAGCATTGCTCGTAGTGAAGATTTGGAAGAATGAGTTATGAGTTTGGTAGTTATTAGTAATTAGTTATATCACTTCCTCGGACTATTAACTAATAACTACTAATCCCTAAAAAACGGCATCAACTATTAAGTCATTAGTTTTTAAAACTGTTCATTGACTATTAACCACTAATCTAGACAAAACTAATGACAACACCTTTAATTTTGGGTATTACTGGCGCTTCCGGCTTAATTTATGCAGTTCGGGCGCTAAAATTTTTACTTTTAGCTGATTATGCTATTGAACTTGTGGCATCAAAGTCAACCTACATGGTTTGGCAGGCAGAACAAGAGGTGCGGATGCCTATTGAACCTGACCAACAAGAACTATTTTGGCGCGAACAAGCAGGCGTACCCACGGGGGGCAAGCTGATTTGCCATCGCTGGGGAGATGTGGGTGCAACTGTTGCTAGTGGCTCGTTTCGGACTCTGGGTATGGTGATTATGCCTTGTAGTATGAGTACGGTGGCAAAAATTGCGGCGGGTTTAAGTTCAGATTTGTTGGAACGTGCTGCTGATGTTCAGCTTAAGGAAGGGCGTAAGCTGGTAATTGTGCCTCGCGAGACGCCGTTTAGTTTGATTCATCTGCGTAATTTGACGGCGTTAGCAGAAGCTGGAGCAAGAATTGTACCCGCGATCCCGGCTTGGTATCATAATCCACAAACGATTGAGGATTTGGTGGATTTTGTGGTTGCTCGTGTTTTAGACCAGCTTAATATTGATTGCATTCCGATTAATCGCTGGGAAGGACATTAAAAAAGTGAGAATTGAGCATAAAGTGTGTTAAGTGGACAAGTAAGGAGTAACCTAGAGTTAGCACTGCCAAATAGTATTTTTAACTCAGAGGAATAACTGAAAGCGCGATTGAAATGCCTCTAATTCGGATTGTTTTACTCTTGATTTTTGTGGGTGGGCTGGCGTTATTTGCCTTGTCTAATTTATCGCCAGTCATTTCGCTGGTGTTTTTGGGAATGCCAACGCCTGCATTGCCGCTGGCAGGTTGGATCGCAATTGCGATCGCTTCTGGCTTCCTGACCAGTTTTGTTTTACAATTCCTCTTTCTGCTGGTTGGTTCCTCAACGCCGCGATCGCAAGAACCACCAGAAGCGCCTCGCCAAACTGCTTCTTTTCGGCGTGATTACGAAGAACCTCTATCCTCGCAACAAAGTTACACTCCACCGCCACCACCAAGAACTAGTTCCGCTTCTGACTGGGAGGAAGCTAATACTAAAAATTGGGATTTTGAGCCTAGAGTGGGTGATACTTCTGATCCCCAACCTGAGCAGACTGTTCAAGGCAAGAGCACCGACAATGAGACGCAACCACCACCAACCAACACACCATATAGCGTCTATTCTTTCAGCTACCGAGAACAATCAAAAAAGCAGGATGGCGTTGGTAAGGCTGATGCTATTTATGATGCCAATTATCGAGTAATTAGACCGCCCAATCAGCCTGCTCAATCTAATGATGATGAAGACTGGGGATTTGAGGATGACGATGATTTTGAGCAGCCAAGTGATAATACCAAGGCGCGGCGCTGAATGTCGCCCCTGCCAAAATGCTATTTGTCAAAATGATTATGAGGAACGCAGCAGATCGCGTGACTGTTGCTTGACTTCGCCAATCATGGCAGCTTGCTGTAAGGTCATAAAAGCCTTGAGGTCTTCGAGGTCGTACTTGGTAGAAAGCATTTGCCTTAGTTGCTCTTCAGCTTCTATGGTCAAATAGCCGGTAGATAGTGCTTGTTGAACAAGATTACGAATCAGGATCATTTTCCTTATTACCCTAATTGACGGTAGTCTTAAACTATATTTTTGAACGTTTTCAGGGAGTTTAAGGTGAAAACCAGCCGCATTCTTAGCAGATGCTCTGAGAATACGATAGTCAGTCACTTCATCTCATCTATAGAGTTATCACCTACTACTCTGAAAATTATGTAAAGATTACATGAAGTTTCGATGAAGCTTTTTGAAGTCTAACATAGAGTAGTGGAAAATTTTCCAAGCGATAACACCTTTGTGCAAATCAATTGTCTTTAATCAGCATTTTTTTAGATTTAAGCCCAATTTTCCGGGCATTCTGACTTGATGCCGCTATATGACAATTGAAACAAAGCAAGTTCAGTCAATAAGACCTCAAAAGCTCAAATCCCAGAGAGTTTGCCAGTTTCCGAGCCAACACCGCCGCAGCAGGATAGGATGTGCTATCAATAGTGGCACGACAACAGGAGTAGAAAGTGAAGGACTTGCTCAAAGGAATTAATATTTTTCTGATCGGCATGATGGGGGCGGGAAAAACCACGGTAGGACAACAACTAGCGCGTCAACTCGGCTATGGTTTTTTGGATACAGACGCCGTAATTGAGCAATTGGCAGGTAAAACAATTAACGAAATTTTTAGCAGTGACGGGGAGGAAGCTTTCCGGCAGCTAGAAGCGCAAGTCCTCTCAGAAGTATCGGCTTATACCAACCTCACGGTTGCCACAGGTGGTGGAATTGTGCTCAGGCAACTCAATTGGAGTTACTTGCATCATGGCTTAGTGATTTGGCTAGATGCACCAGTTTCTGTGTTAATTGAACGTCTGCAAAATGACCAAACACGCCCGCTTTTGCAAACTCCAGAACCCGCACAAGCACTACAAACCTTACTAGATGGGCGTCGCCAGCTTTACGCCGAAGCCGACCTCTGTATCCCCATAACTGCCACTCAGACATCAGAAGAAGTTGTGGCGCGTATCATTGCCGAAATTCCCACAGTCCTGAAATCAGCAAAAGTTGCTCCTTCCCCTCAAAATAATTAGGAGTTTGCACCAATAAAGTTATTAACTAATCAAGTTCGTCCTCAAGACGCGCTTCTGGAGTTATGTCTTTATTTGTGTTTTTAATATGACGCTCATACCAATTCATAACAGGTGTTGATGTAATTCCATGCAATACTACAGAAATCACAACTGTCATGTAAGTAATCCAGGCAATTTGCTCGCCAAGCTCTCCTTTTAAACCTTTAGTTAAGGCATAACTTAGATAGTAAAGGGAACCAATACCACGAATACCAAACCAGCCAAAAATTAAATTAGTTTGTACAGGTACACGACTACCCAACATACTCAGCCAAACCCCTAGCGGTCGTATTACAAATATTACTAAAGCCGCGATTAAAATCCCTTGTCCACTATACTTAATCATGGGAGCCATGAGCAACAGAGAACCCAAGATTAAAATTGTGCCAACTTCTAGTAATTTTTCAATTTGTTCGGTAAATTCTAGTTGGGCATGACGCTTGTCTTGCTCAGTAAAATAACTGGCTTGGACAAAATAACCCGCTACAAAAACAGCTAAAAAACCATAACCATTAATTACTTCTGTAAGCGAGTAGGTCAGCAAAATTGTACTGATAGCAACAAAATCTTCAACTACATCGTCTATTGGTCGGACGGTTTGTATTCGCTTTTCTATCCAAACAATGGCTTTTGCTACCAAATAGCCCATAATAATGGCTGATGTAATTGCCCAAAGCAAATCAATTGCTACCCATTGTTTAAACCAATTATCTAAATTACTATCTTTGAGCCAGTACAGTCCTAAATAAACAAAGGGGAAAGCCAACGCATCATTTAAACCGCCTTCAGAAGTCAGACCAAAGCGCATTTCATCTTTATCTTCAACTTGGGAAAGTTGGACATCTGAGGCTAAAACTGGATCAGTTGGTGCAAGAATTGCTCCTAATAATATTGCACCTGCCCAACTAAAACCTAGTAAGAAATGGCTGGCAACCGCAATAGCAATAATGGAAATGGGCATTAAAAATCCAATTAATCTAGCTGTGGTATTCCATGCCCAAAATTTGAGTGGGCGATTCATTTTCAATCCACAGCCAAATACAGAAACAATGACAACAAATTCTGTTAATCTGACCAGAAAGTTGGTATCTGGTCGTATCTCAATTAACTTAAAACCATAAGGTCCCAAAAGGATACCAACAAATAGGTAAATTAGAGCATAGGAAAGTGGTAAACGAGATATCCAGCCAGAACCTAGGGTGATTACGAGTAACAGCAAGCCAATTACTAGAAGGTAAAGAATATAGGGGTCCATAAAACATCCATAGAAGCCGGATTATCTTCTTAAAGTTATCTGCTTTTAGACTGGGAACAAATCTGCTTACAGCTAGATATTAGAAATCCTAAAGATGGATCATTTAGTGCTTAACTCTCTAATTTAGTTGAGAAATATCTGATTAGCTCACCTGAGCAATTCTCATTTAACTAATGAAGTATATTTAATCTTCTTCCAATTGCTAATTGCCAATTAACTATTACACACTCATATATTAAATAATGTGTTGCTGCTCATAGAGAATTGAGGCAACTACTGTTAGGTTGTCAGCAATGTCTTACAGGGTATTATGTGGATTGTTAATGTTTCTCTGATTTTTTTTGCGCTCGCTTTTTGTGGTTGGCTGCTTTTCAATTATCACCACCAACTAAGTACAGCTTTGGGCATTTTGTGGGCTGGATGCCAATCAATTATAATTGCCTTTGGTATGATCCTAATTGAAGCAGTTAAGGCTGCTATTATTGCAGCACCAGTTGGCGGCGCAGTTGGTTTAATTTTTTTCTTGGCTAAAGCACCAGAAGCCATAACTAAAGCAGTGGCTCTTAGTGTTGCTTGTTTAATTTTTGCTTTACTGGTAATTAAAGCAATTTGGGAAAATCTCCACAACCTTACTTGGAGTATTCGTCATGAAGTTCGTAATCGCGATCGCAGGTGAGTAGTGGAGACTCATCAGATTATTTCTAACTTATCTCAAGATTTTGAGTCTCCTTCACTTTTAGATTCTAACCAAGCCTGTTTAGAGTTCCTCTGTGGCGTCGCTTCTTTTGCCAGGAGAAGAATTAAACAAAGCATCTAACTGCTCACGGGCATCTTCAACAGTCATTGAGCGCATTACTAACAAAGGTTCGTTAATAGGGTTCCCAAATTCGTCTAACAACTCTGGATGTGGCACCGTATTGTAAGGATTAGATGAGGTTTGACGGCTCCAGTCTGTTGGTGTGTAACGGCGTTGAGAGTCCATACTCACGGTGAATAAACTGCGTAGCAAATTGCCGATCGCCAAAAAAGCAATGACCGTAAAAGCAACGAGATAAACTAGGTGTAACATTAGCATCATCCTCCAAATTATATAGTTTTGCTGTATGAAAATTAGTTGTCTAAATTGGGATGAAAAACGGTTTTTTATTAATAGTTAGCTTACCATTCAATAAACCGATTGTTCCTCAATCTAGAGAATAATCAGCTACTCACTCTGTTCATTCGTCGTCCCCATTGAGCGCCACCGCATTCCTACTTGCCAGCATTCACCAACCAACTTATGCCAAGGCACCAGCGTCGCTGTTTCAATGCCTACTTGACTATCGGTTGCTCGAAACAGCATTTGAGCTGTTGTTACCTCTTGCTGGGCGTGCTTGACTCGCTCTAATAATTCTGATTGTTGCTCCTTGCTCAAAAAGGTAATATCTTCAATTTCTAATAAAGAGCGCGATCGCGAAAACCAATAATGGAAATCCTCTAACAGCGGTTGCAATACCGTCTTTAATAGTTCCTGTTCCGAGGGCTGAGGTTGAGGCATGAATTTTAAACAAACCGTTTCTATAGATCTTATATTAGCGCTATTTACATTTCTTAAGAAACTATCATGCTTTTGTTACATTCTTCCAAGCCGCCAACCAGAAAAACAACCCCGGTATCATAGAAACAGAGCCTAATTTTTAGGCTCAATTGAATTGACAAAACAACCACTCAATGCAGCAGCCGGCGATGTCCAACTCCCAATCTCCACAACCTGAAAAAATTTATCTCCCTCGCACCAGTGAATCTGAATCCCTACAAAAGATTCGCCACACCACATCCCATGTCATGGCAATGGCGGTGCAAAAGCTCTTTCCGGAGGCACAGGTGACGATCGGACCCTGGATTGAGAATGGTTTCTATTACGACTTCGATAAATCCGAACCCTTCACCGAACAAGACCTCAAGACCATTAAAAAAGAGATGATTAAAATCATCAACCGCAAATTGCCAGTAATTCGGGAAGAAGTCAGCCGCGAAGAAGCCGAAAGCCGGATCAAAAAAATCAACGAACCCTATAAACTAGAAATCCTCGAAGATCTACAAGAACCAATTACGATTTATCACTTAGGTGATCAATGGTGGGATTTATGTGCAGGTCCACACTTAGAAAACACCAGCGAACTTCATCCCAAAGCCTTTGAATTAGAAAGCGTAGCCGGTGCATATTGGCGCGGTGATGCCACAAAAGCACAACTACAGCGTATTTATGGCACAGCTTGGGAAACACCAGATCAATTAGCCGAATACAAACGCCGCAAAGAAGAAGCCCTCAAACGCGACCATCGTAAACTCGGCAAAGAACTGGGATTATTTATTTTTAGTGATCAAGTTGGTCCCGGTTTGCCATTATGGACGCCCAAAGGTACTGTATTACGCAGCTTACTCGAAGACTTCTTGAAGCAAGAACAAATCAAACGCGGTTATCAACAAGTTGTCACACCTCATATTGGGCGAGTTGATTTATTTAAGACTTCTGGACATTGGCAGAAATATAAGCAAGATATGTTCCCAATGATGGCAGAAGACGAAGACGCAGCGGCACAAGAACAAGGTTTTGCCTTAAAGCCGATGAATTGTCCTTTCCATATCCAAATTTACAAAAATGAGCTACGTTCTTATCGAGATTTGCCAATGCGTCTGGCAGAATTTGGCACAGTTTACCGTTATGAAAAATCAGGCGAATTGGGTGGTTTAACCAGGGTGCGTGGCTTTACGGTAGATGATTCTCACTTGTTTGTTACTCCAGAACAACTTGATGCTGAATTCCTCAGTGTAGTGGATTTGATTCTGTCAGTATTTAACAAGTTACAACTGAAGAATTTTAAGGCAAGATTGAGTTTTCGTGACCCGGCTGATGATAAATATATTGGTTCCGATGAAGCTTGGGAAAAAGCCGAAGGTGCAATTCGTCGGGCGGTGCAAACGTTAGGAATGGAGCACTTTGAGGGAATAGGAGAAGCGGCGTTTTATGGTCCCAAACTTGATTTTATTTTCCAGGATGCTTTAGAAAGAGAATGGCAATTGGGGACGGTTCAAGTAGATTACAATTTGCCAGAAAGATTTGACTTGGAATATGTTGCCGAAGATGGTAGTCGCAAGCGTCCTGTGATGATTCATCGTGCGCCATTTGGCTCTTTGGAGCGTTTGATTGGCATTTTAATAGAGGAGTATGTGGGAGACTTTCCCTTCTGGTTAGCGCCCGTGCAGGTGCGAATTGTGCAGGTAAATGAGACGTTGTTCCCTTATGCCAAGGAAGTTGCTGATAAAATGCGATCGCTTGGTATTCGTGCTGAAGCTGATACGAGTGGCGATCGCATGAATAAGCAAATTCGTAATGCTGAAAAGGCAAAAATCCCCGTAATTGCGGTTGTGGGAGATAAAGAAGTTGAAACCAATAGCCTTAGTATACGGCTTCGCGCTGCTGGCGGAAATTCCTCAGATTTAGGCGCAATTCCGGTAACTGAGGTGATAGAAAGGATGAAATTAGCGATCGCATCTTACAGCAATTTTTAACCCAAAAATCAGCCACAAACCTTTGTAGAGACGTTCCGGCGGAACGTCTCTACGACTATATATGGTAGTAAGACTTAAAATATCTAGTCAATCATCAACAAAATGCGGAACGTCTCTACGACTATATATGTATGGTAGCCAGAAACCTTTGTAGAGACGTTCCGGCGGAACGTCTCTACGACCATATATGGTAGATTCTTACTGATTCTCTTACTCCCCTCTCAAGAGTGTGGGAGAGGGGCAAATCTTTGGATAATCAACAAAATGCGGATTTTATTTTTACATCCCAATTTTTCCGCTCAATTTCGTCATTTAGCCGTTGCCTTAGCAAAAGATTCTTCCAACCAAGTTATCTTCGCAACTGCCAGAAAAGAAGGTAGTTTGCCGGGAGTTTATAAGGCACTTTATCAAACTTCTCGCATAGCTCATCCCCAAACTCATCACTACGTCAAACCTTTAGAAAATGCCGTACTTCAAGCACAAGCAGTTTATCGCTTATCGGAACAATTAAAAGCCCAAGGTTTTGTACCAGATCTAGTTTATGGACATTCCGGTTGGGGACCGACTTTATTAATTAAAGATATCTTTCCTAAAGCTGAACTTTTGTGTTATTTTGAATGGTTTTATCAGGCACATGGATCAGATGCCGATTTTGACTTAGATGATCCAATTAAGGCTGATGATGAAGCGCGAATTCGTCTTAAGAATGCACCAATTCTAATCGATTTGTATAGTTGCGATCGCGCTTTAGCCCCAACTTATTGGCAACGAGAGCAATTTCCACCAGAATATCACAGCAAAATAAATGTCTTGCATGACGGCATTGATACAGAGTTTTTTCAACCACAACCGCAAGCGAAATTAATCTTACCTCGCCTCAATTTAGACTTACAAGATGTACCAGAAATTGTGACTTATGTGGCGCGGGGCATGGAACCTTATCGCGGCTTTCCTCAGTTTATGGAGTCTGTGGCATTACTACAACAACGACGCCCAAAATGCCATGTAGTTGTAGTAGGAGAAAATCGGGTAGCTTATGGTAAAAATTTGCCCAATAATCAAACTTACAAAGATTTGATGTTATCAAAGCTTGACTTTGACCTGAAACGCCTTCATTTTACAGGTTTGCTACCTTATTCGGAGTACTTACAGGTACTTCAGTCAAGTACTGTTCATGTATATTTAACTCGTCCTTTTGTCTTATCTTGGTCGATGTTGGAGGCACTTTCAACAGGGTGTTTGGTGGTGGCATCGCGCACACCGCCTGTAACTGAGGTAATTCAAGATGGAGTTAATGGTTTGTTGGTGGACTTTTTTTCACCCCAAGAAATAAGCGATCGCGTTGAGGAAGTTTTCCGGCATTCGACTGGCATGGCAGCCATACGAGACAAGGCGCGAGAGACAATTCTTAAAAGCTATAACCTAGCAAATTTACTGCCAAAACATCTACAATGGATTAAAAATATCAACTAATTTAAGTAATAATACAGTTGTCTTTTTAGCAGTTTGTTGATAATTTTGAGCGAAATTAAAGCTTAATGTATAAATCGCTTTATTTCCATGTTACTACTGCATGAAAAAGCTACGAATGTGTTTTAAATCACAGGAAGATAGCAATTAATTAAGAGATATTAGTTTTGTTCATCCTGTTGATTAGCCATGACAATTAGTTATCATTGTGCTGATCGCGTTTAGTAAAGTCTCAACATGAATACCCAATTAGAAAAACACCAAACTCCCAACCAAGAAAGCAAAACAGCGATTGGTGAGCAAAATCACTACTTCAACTTTGAACGATGGGCGAGTGAAGTAAGACGCCAGATGATTGAATCCCTACAAAAAAAGGGAATGCAACGGGAAGCCAAAAATCAGCAAAAAATACGGAAATAAGCGAATATTTCCCAGTAAAACCGCTCTTCTTCTGTTAGTTACAAGTATTAGCTGCCTGCACAAAACAAGAACCCCGACTTATGATATGAACCTTAGAAAGTATGAGAACAATCTAAGCTAAAAAGTCGAGGACGCGCCACAACGGCTAATGTCTCAATCTTGCTCTAAGCAACTGATTTAGCAATTAAATCTTGCCGCTCAGTGCTAAGTCTAAAGTAAAAAAGCAAAGAAGAAAAAATACCCTACTCTTGACTTAGCGCTGATCTTTTAATAGTTGCGGCAGCCTTGGCAATATAAGACCAATACTTACACAGATTGCGGCGGCGTCGTAATTTTGCTTTGAGCCGTCATTTCCTCAGCAGAATCATCTTGCACTCGTTTGCTTTGAGCCGTCATTTCCTCAGCAGAATCATCTTGCACTCGTTGGATTTTGGCTCCTAACTGCCGCAATTTGGCTTCTATATTGTCGTAGCCTCGGTCTAAATGATGCAACCCCTGAATCGTCGTTTTACCTTCGGCTGCCAAGGCTGCTAGCACTAACGCCGCCGAGGCACGTAAATCTGTTGCCAAAACCGGTGCACCCGATAACATTGGTACACCCCGGATAATTGCATTAGTGCCCTTAACCCGAATATCAGCACCCATGCGGTTTAACTCAGCAACGTGACCAAGGCGATTTTCAAAGACCGTTTCAGTAATTACACTATCACCCTCACAGCGCGTCAGCAAAGCCATAAACGGCGCCTGCATATCCGTGGGAAAACCTGGATAAGGTAGAGTTTCAATATCCGTTGCCCGTAGCTTTCCTGGCACAATTCTCAGACAGTCAGCGCCTTCCACAATCACTTTTGCGCCAATATCTTGCAACTTAGCAATTACAGCCGTGAGATGGTCAGGAACAACCGGAGAAAGCGAGATTTCTGAATGGGTAATTGCTCCAGCAATCAAAAAAGTTCCCGTTTCAATGCGGTCAGGAATAATCGAAAAATCCACCGAATGTAACTTAGGAACACCAGAAATCACAATGGTATTTGTACCAGCACCGCGAATTTTTGCACCCATTGCCATACAAAAATTTGCCAAATCTGTAACTTCTGGTTCTTGGGCAGCATTTTCAATGGTGGTTTCCCCTTCTGCCAAAGTCGCCGCCATCATTAGAGTTTCGGTGGCGCCTACACTTGGGTAGTCTAGGTAAATTTTTGCCCCTTTCAGCTTCTTGCTGCTTCCAGGTACATAAGCATGGACGATGCCATGTTCTATATGCACTTGGGCTCCCATTGCTTGCAGCCCCCGTACATGGAGGTCTACAGGTCTTGCACCAATGGCACAACCGCCCGGTAGAGGCACCCGCGCCACTCCCAAACGTGCCAACACTGAACCAATCACAAAAAAGCTGGCTCGAAGCTGGCTCACAAGTTCGTAAGGTGCTTTAGATTGTTCAAGGTGACGGGCATCGATGTCTAAGGTATCACCATTACGCTCTAGCTTGACGCCCAAAGCTGAGAGAATTTGTCCCATGCGTACAATGTCTACGAGGGCAGGAACATTTCTTAGTCGGCAATCTTCAGGACAAAGTAAAGCACCCGCCATAATTGCTAAGGCAGAGTTTTTGGCGCCACTAATTTTAACGTGTCCTTTGAGGGAGGCTTTACCCCAAATTTGTAGAACTGATTTATCTTCTTCAGGCAAAGATTGGGTGTCGATCATACTCAGAGAGTGGTTAATGGGTCTATCCTCCAGAATTAGCGAAATCCGCAGACATTATTTTAAAATTTGGTTCTGATTCTACCTGAAAGATTGCCAATGTCTAGCTTTTTTTATTAGTTAGTCTTGGGTTACTAGTCGGTTTTGTGGCGATGAGGCTGTCTACTGGTGGAATTAATTTAGGGCGGCAGCTTGACGAATTTCTGAGATTGCTGCATTATGAGAAGCTGCGAAGAAAACCGAAAACAGGAAAGCGGAACTGGCGGAATTGGTAGACGCGCTAGATTCAGGTTCTAGTGTTCGCAAGGACTTCGGGGTTCAAGTCCCCGGTTCCGCATTATGTTAAGGGTTAGGGAGAAAAATTTAATAATTTTAAGTTTTCCCTAACTCCACAATCTTTTAAAATGCTGACAAGTACTCAAAATCCTTTGGTTAAGGAAATTAAAAAGCTGCATCAGGCAAAGGGACGCCGTGAGCAGCAATTATTTTTATTGGAGGGTACACATCTTTTAGAAGCAGCTTGTGCTGTTGATTACCCTTTGGTAACTATTTGCTGTACACCACAATGGCAGGAACGTCATCAACAACTTTGGCAAGAGGCAGTTGCCAGGTGTCAACGGGCAGAAATTGTTAGTGAAGAGGTGCTAAAAGCGATCGCCACCACAGTTCAACCAGATGGCGTTGTAGCGACGGCTACACGTATAACGGCTGCCGAAAATACACAAAAGTTGCCTTTGTTGACTTCTGTGGGCTTGGCACTAGAAACTGTGCAAGACCCTGGTAATCTGGGCACCATCATCCGCACTGCTGCCGCCGCAGGTGCCGAGCGTTTGTGGTTGAGTGGGGATAGCGTTGATTTGGATAATCCCAAGGTGTTACGCTCCTCAGCAGGTCAATGGTTTCGATTGCCTGTATCAGTGAATACAAATTTAAAAGCACTGGTTAGTCAGTGTCAAACTCAACAAATACAAGTAGTCGCCACTGTACCTGATGCCAAGTTAAGTTATTGGGATGTGGATTTAAGGCGTCCGACTTTATTGCTGTTGGGCAACGAAGCGGCTGGGTTAAGTGCTGATTTGGTCGCTGCTGCTGATTTGCAAGTGCAAATTCCGCTGATGCCAGGAGTAGAATCATTAAATGTAGCGATCGCTGCTGCCTTAATGCTCTATGAAGCTCAACGTCAGCAGTGCTATGGCATTTGAAGCTTTAGTCTTTAATCCTCATCTGATGGTACATCGCCAAAAAATTGATCGATGTCAGCCGCTGCTTCTTCCCAAGCCTCGGCATCAATTCCGTGATTGGCAGGATCTTTGGTTGGAGGCGCTTCTGCTTCTGCAAGTTGTTCCTCAAGCAAGATATCCTGTAATTGGTTCAAAGATTCTGTAAAAGCTCTCTTGGCAGCAATCCGCTGATTTTGCTGATGCTCATGCATAGTGTTAAATTTCCTTTCAGGCAGCTTTGGATCGAGAAAGTACTGGGTGAAAACTTCCACGATACAACAGTGTATTTGAGGAATTTTGCCTGACAAATGTTTCATAGTAAATAAACTTTGTGAGGAGAAAATTTTTTATGTTGTTAGTATTCCCTAACTATTAGTCAAGAGAACAAGACTTTTTGCTTTAAATCCAACGTCAGGACTTGCATTGATTGATCACTCAAGTTGACAATAAAGAGGGCGACGCGCACCAGGAGATAGAAGTGACTCAAGAATTTGATTACGATTTAGTGATAGTTGGTGCCGGTGTTGGTGGTCATGGTGCTGCCTTACACGCGGTTAGCTGCGGTTTGAAGACGGCGATTATTGAATCAAACGAGATGGGTGGTACTTGTGTAAATCGCGGCTGTATCCCCTCCAAGGCGCTACTCGCGGCATCAGGACGGGTGCGAGACTTACGCAATGCTGACCATCTGAAGGCGCTGGGTATTCATGTTGGCAGTGTGGAGTTTGACCAAAAAGCGATCGCCGATCATGCTGGTAATCTGGTAACTAAGATTCGCGGCGACCTCACCAACAGCCTCAAACGTTTAGGCGTTGAGATTATTCAAGGTTGGGGCAAGGTGGCTGGACAACAAAAAGTATCAGTTGTTACAGACAGCGGCGAGAAAACCTTTAGCGCAAAAGACATTATTTTATCTACCGGTTCCATACCTTTTGTGCCTCCAGGTATTGAAATTGACGGCAAAACTGTCTTTACCAGCGATGACGCCATCAAGTTGGACTGGATACCAGATTGGATCGCAATTATTGGTAGCGGTTATATTGGTTTAGAGTTCTCGGACATCTACACGGCGCTAGGTTCAGAAATCACCATGATTGAAGCCCTAGACCAACTAATGCCGACTTTTGACCCGGATATTGCCAAATTGGCGACGAGGATTTTGATTACGCCCCGTGATATTGAAACTCATGTCAGCAAGTTGGCGATGAAGGTGACACCAGGAAATCCTGTAGTTATTGAACTCGCTGACGCTAAAACCAAAGAAATCGTCGAGGTTTTGGAAGTTGATGCTTGTTTGGTAGCAACTGGGCGCATTCCCGCAACTAAGAATTTGGGCTTAGAAAATGTGGGCGTGGAAACTGATCGGCGCGGCTTTATCAATGTCAACGAGACAATGGCTGTGTTATCGGCAGGCGAAGCTGTACCTCATCTTTGGGCAATTGGCGATGCCACAGGGCAAATGATGCTAGCACACGCTGCCTCAGCTCAAGGTATTGCCGCCGTCGAAAATATTTGTGGACGGCAGCGCACAATGGATTATCGCAGCATTCCCGCCGCCGCGTTTACTCATCCAGAAATTAGTTATGTGGGGCTAACTGAGCCAGCAGCAAAGGAGTTGGGAGAACAATCCGGATTTGAAGTAGCATCTGTACGGTCTTACTTTAAAGGCAACTCAAAAGCGATCGCTGAAGGTGAGGCAGATGGCATTGCTAAGGTAATTTACCGCAAAGATACGGGCGAAGTATTAGGCGTTCATATTTTGGGTATCCATGCCTCAGATTTAATCCACGAAGCCTCAAATGCGATCGCACAAAGACAATCTGTAAATAGCCTTGCAACCCATGTCCACGCTCACCCAACTTTATCAGAAGTCCTAGACGAAGCTTACAAACGAGCTGCTTTTAGTCACTAGTTATTACATCCGTTTAATCCGTTGTCACAATTAATTAATGCAAATTCGCCGTCGTCCACCTAATCCAGCGATCGATTTAGACATTTTTCGCTACCAAGTTAAGATGCCAGACTCGGAACCCCGCCATATCCTGGAGGAAATTGTCTGGCACAAAGAAAAAGAAGTTGATCAGCTTCGGGAACGTGTTCCTTTAAACCAGTTACTGTCAAAAGTCAAGGCAGCACCGCCTGTACGAGATTTTTGGCAAGCTTTGCAACAAGGTAGGACAAAACCTGCATTAATTGCCGAAGTTAAAAAAGCCTCTCCCAGTAAAGGGGTAATAGTTGAGGATTTTGACCCAGTAGCGATCGCTAAATCTTACAGCCAAGGCGGTGCAAGCGCTATTTCGGTGTTGACGGATCAAAAATTCTTTCAAGGAAGCTGGGAAAACTTGGCACTGGTACGCGCTGCTGTAGACTTACCTTTGTTGTGTAAGGAATTCATCATCTATCCGTACCAAATTTATCTGGCAAGAAGTCACGGCGCGGATGCAGTTTTGCTGATTGCCGCTATACTTTCTGATCAAGACCTGGAGTATTTTATCAAGATAGCCAAAACCTTGTCGATGACAGCCTTGATTGAAGTTCATACACTTGCTGAGTTAGACCGCGTATTATCCTTGGATAGCGTTACGCTAGTTGGTGTGAATAATCGCAACTTGGAAGATTTTTCAGTCGATCTGCAAACAACCGCACAGATTCTGCAAAGCCGGGGCAAACAGCTAGAGGAACGTGGCATATTGGTTGTCAGCGAATCAGGGATACACACAAAAACTGATTTAGAACAGGTGGCACAGGCTGGTGCTAATGCTGTTTTAATTGGTGAATCATTGGTGAAACCTGATCCTGCAAAAGCGATCGCTAGTCTATTTTCCTAAGTAGCGATTTGACCAGCCACAATTCAATATTAATGGCGACCCGAAGCAGAGTTTGTGCAGAATATTGTTCGCTCTCTCCTGTAATGCCTGCAATGCTTCCGCCGTCCTAACCGCAACCGCCGAATCGTCCATTTGAGGTAAACCAAGTTACATGGAGCCAATTCCCCTTCCGTCATATGTTCACTACGAACTGTTGCTTCAACTTCTAGAGCGGCAAACTTCTTTTGCGGCTAGTCAAAAACCAGCAGTTCGAGAACAAGTTCATCAACTAATTAGCACTCTCCGTAAAGCCTTGGCGCAGCAAAAGCAACTTGAACAAGCTTGTGAGCGTGCTAATTTACCTGTTGAGTATCGTTGGTCTCTCAACGGCAACGGCTTTGATGCTGCTTCAACTGAGGTTTTTCCTCTAAATCCTAAACCGGAAGTTAGTAAGTAGCAGTAATGGCTTAGAATCCACTGAGCAGTAATGACTTGGTGGTTGAGAGTTGGTCAAGTTATTTGAGCAACATTCATTAGCTTTTTTTTGAAAGTACCAACAACTCAAAATGGCATAAAAGCTGGTTTTGAGGATTCAGCTAATAACTCAACTAATCAACTATGCCAGGTTTTGGGCAGCAAACTATTACACGACAGTTAGGCTGTCAATCAAAAAATGCACCATCAAGTTGTGCGATCCTAAATTATGGGAAGCGAGATGATAGAGGTTTAAGGAAATGGACGATAAGTTGATGTTGATGATTCCGGGACCGACACCGGTGCCAGAACAAGTGTTACTAGCACTCTCCAAGCATCCGATTGGGCATCGGAGTGGCGAGTTTAGTAAGATTATGGCGGAGGTGACGGAAAATCTCAAATGGTTACACCAGACTGAGAATGATGTTTTGGTGTTGACGGTGAGTGGTACAGGGGCTATGGAAGCGGGGATTATTAATTTCCTCAGTCCAGGCGATCGCGTTTTGGTGGGTTGTAATGGTAAGTTTGGTGAGCGCTGGGCAGAGATGTGTGCGGCGTTTGCTCTAGAGGTGGATACGGTTACGGCTGATTGGGGTAAGGCTTTAGATCCTGCTCAGTTTGAAGCCAAGTTGGCTGCTGATACGGCAAAAACGATTAAAGCGGTGATCATCACCCATTCGGAAACGTCTACAGGCGTCCTCAATGACCTGGAAACGATCAATCGTCACGTGAAGGCACACGGAGCGTTAATGATGGTTGATGCCGTAACCAGCCTGGGAGCGGTCAATCTGCCAATTGATGATTGGGGTTTGGATGTGGTGGCGTCGGGTTCTCAAAAAGGCTATATGATTCCGCCTGGTTTGGGTTTTGTCTCTGTTAGCGCTAAGGCTTGGGAAGCATATAAGACGGCAAAACTGCCCCGCTTTTATTTGGATTTGGGACCATATAAGAAGACTGCCGACAAAAATACTAATCCGTTTACGCCACCTGTGAATTTGGTAGTGGCGCTACAAGCAGCTTTGCGGATGATGAAGGCGGAAGGGTTGGAGTCGATTTTTGCACGTCACTTGCGCTTGATGCGGGCAACACGTGAGGCAATTAAGGCTTTGTCTTTGCCGTTGTTTGCACCTGATGAGGCGGCAAGTCCGGCAATTACTGCGGTTGCGCCCCTAACGATAGAATCTGAGCAAATTCGTAGTGTGATGAAAAAGCGCTTTGATATTGTGCTAGCGGGTGGACAAGATGATTATAAGGGAAAGATTTTCCGCATTGGTCATCTGGGCTTTGTTAGCGATCGCGATATCTTAGCAGCTATTGGGGCGCTTGAGGCGACTCTCCGAGAGTTGGGCTATGATTCTCTGACTCCGGGTGCTGGTGTGGCGGCTGCTGCGAAGGTAATTGCTGAATCATAAGCGCTGTTGTCTGGGCATGGGCATCCTACACGTCCTAGCCATGCCCTTTAAATGTACAACAGCTTAAATCTTACATTGTCATTAAAAAAGAGCGAGTCAATTAACAACTCGCTCTTTTTTATTGGGATTAACTTGTAAACGATTAGAAAGCTTCAAAATACGCCGAGAGATTAACTTCTCCCAAAGGCATAAGCAGTTGGACATTATTTGTCTACTCCAATGCGATTAATCTGATTTTAAATCGTTTCTAGCCAGTCGTAAATTTGATCTAATTGCTTGAGCGTTACCAAGCCATACTGCCATAGGATCATTGGCAAAGGACCTGGATCTTGTTCGCTACGCCGTTGAGCGATCGCAATTGAATCTCTGGAAATCGCTAACTCTTCTTGGAGAAAGCGCAGAAATTTTGTATAAGTTGCAGGAGCCATCATTACTTTTTCCTCCTTATTATCTAATCTATTTTGTAATTACCGCCTGCTTCTTGAATCTAAAAGTGGTCAGTCTTCTAGCTGTCCACTATTGTTTTGTTATTCCCTCTATATTGGGGCTAGAAACTTCTATTGATTGTGTCTCAAATCACTGCTAATCTGAGATTTTTATCAACTTGGCTTGCTTTGATTTTTTGTCAGTAGAGAATTTCCTGCCAGGATCTTAACTACTAGACTTGTTGAGGTTGGGTGGTTTCTTAGGTTTAGCTCTACAAATTAGTAGACATCAGAACTTAAGAGTTTTCAGCCAACCCTTCCTAATTTCTTTTACAAGAATGCTTTTGGTAAAGCCATCTGTAAAATTAAAGTTTTACGATTAGGCTCACGCTGTTAGTTTTGCTAACCCTCACACCAGAATTTAGTGGCTTACCACTAAAGCTAACTCGCGTACTGCCTGCCTATCTTACTTGGGTATGAATACCGGAGGCAATCAGGCAACTCTTGGTTAAAGATACTTGAGTTTTTTATCGTTTTACTCTCTCTTAAGAAAGACTAACTCACTTTTGCGACGAAATCCCAAATTAATCAGTGAAGATTCTAATAATTTCAATAAAACTTAAGAATTCTTGGGAGTTGGTGATGGGGGTATGGGGGATTTAAATTCAATATTGATACGATCGCCTACTTTTAAGCCTAACTCAGTGGCTCGTCCGCTACGCAGTTCAATCACTTGATCAATTGCTACCCCGGATGGATATGTGGGGCAAGGTTCTGTGGTACAAGGTGGAACAGCAGAAGCGATCGCTTTGACTTGTCCTTCCCGCAGATATATTATGTCAAGGGGAATTAAAGTATTCTTCATCCAAAAGCTGACAGGTTGCGGCGGCACAAAGGCAAACAACATACCCCGATCTGCTGCTAAAGAGGTACGATTCATTAAGCCAATTTCTTGTTCTTTGGGAGTCCGTGCTACTTCTAGCATAATCAGTTGACTGCCAATCTGTGCCTGAGCCGAAATTGGTAACATTTGTTGATCAGGGGAAGAAGCAAGTAAAGTCGGGGTTGGTAGCGTTTCACTGGAAGTTAAGGGCGTTTGGGCAACCTTAGCAGGCACTGATGTGGCACACCCAATTAATAAAAAACTGAGAGTAATTCCCAATAAACTGATTTGAAGCTTCATAATCAATGCCTTATCTCCTTTGCTACTCTAACCCCAATTTAGGCTTCCCTCATCACGTAACCGACACCTCGTACTGTTTGAATTAAGCGTCTTTCGCCCTCATCTTCAATTTTGAGACGTAAGTATCGAATATATACTTCAATGACGTTAGACTCGCCCATAAAATCATAACCCCAAACATTTTCTAAGATTTGTTCACGGGTTAAGACTTCGCGGGGATGCAACATTAAATACTTCAAGAGTTCAAACTCTTTCATTGTTAAATCAATGGTGCGTCCGTTGCGGAGCGCTCGACGGGTTGTAAGATCTAAAATTAGTTCTCCAAACCGAATCTGTTCACTAACGCCTGTGTCTGGCTCTAAATACAGACGCACCATCTGCAAAAATGTTTCGGTACGATAAGGTTTAAGGAAATAATCATCAGCCCCAGATTCTAGGCAGGCAACACGGTCATCAACTGTATCACGAGCCATGAGCAAAAGTAAGGGAACGCGGGAACCTGTACTTCTGATTTGGCTACACAATTTTAGCCCAGCTTCCCCAGAAAGGGCGCGATCAACAACGACCATAGCTGGTTGCATTGCACAAGCGTGATGCCAACCACTACTTGCATCTTGGGCAACTATTGTCTGGTAGCCTGCTTCGCGCAGATCTAGGCTGACTTTTTCGGCTAAGGTTTCGTCGGTTTCGACAAGTAAGACACAAGGGTTACGGTCAAGGGTAACAGATTCCATATCTGGATCTTGTAAAGACAAGATGGGTATTATTACCAAAGTTTTCTACTTTGTTGTAGCACGTCTTGGCGCTGGTTCATCTGTTTAAGAAATAGTTTGTTAATTCTTGCCTGTTTTATGCTGCTTGAGATGTCTAAATATTAGTTTGGCAGTTTTATGTTTTATTTATTAATGTTTGAAAATATTCTGTATTTCTAATTAAATCAAAGGTAGAGTCAGTTATTACTAGTTTGCTGAAGGTATCGGGTTCAAGTTTGATGGCTTGTTGTAGGTTTTCAATTGCTAAGTTGACTTGTGATTGTTCGGCGTAGTAGCAAGCTTTGGTATAGAAAGCATACGGTGAATTGGGGTTGATGGCAATTGCTTGATTACAAGAGGCGAGTGCTTCTTCATGTCGTTGCAAGCAGCTTAAGGCGATGCCACGGTTTGTCCAAATGTCCGCATCTGATTGTAATTGTAAGGCTTTGTCGTAGGATGCGATCGCTTCTTCATATTGTCCTAAATTAGCGAAAGCTCTACCTCGATTATCCCAGGCTTCGGCAAAGTTTGGTTTTAGTTTGAGGGCTTTGTCGTAGGATGCGATCGCAACTCCATATTGTTTGGATCTTAACGAGTTATTAGCTTTTTCATACCAAAAGTTTGCCGGATTAATCAAGCGACGCACAATCAAAGCAATTCCCACGGCACCTAATAAGACAATACCTGATGAAGTTGTGAAGGATTGTTGACCTTGAAAAGCTAATTCTACAGGAACTCCTAGTATTGTACAAATACTAAAAGTTGCCTTCCATAAAGCTTGATTTAATGGCTCCACATACCACAGCAAAATAAATAGAATAATAATGCCGTATTTGCTAAAGTTTCTGAGCTGAATTTTTGTTTTTGCTGGCAACCAAGGTTCAATAATTCCATAACCATCTAGGGGTGGAATTGGTAATAAATTAAGAATAACAACGGAAATATCTAGAACAATTAAAAAGGCTAAAGCTGACCAAATCCAGTGAGAATTTCTTGCTAATTCTAACTGAAAAGGAATTGCTAGAAATAAAGCTACAAGAATACTAGCACCCGGTCCCGCTGCCGAAACAGCACTTTCCCACCAACGATTGCGTAAGCGTCGATGATCGATATAAACTGCTGCACCAGGTAGTGCTATTCCACCCATCAAAAGAAAGACGAGGGGTAGAACTAGACTTAAGTTTAGGTCTGTATATTTAAGAGGATTGAGAGTTAAATAACCTTTTTCTTTAACTGAAGTATCCCCACCCCAATAAGCAACGATAGCATGACCAAATTCGTGAATACAGACGGATATAAGCCAGCCTAAACAGACGAAGATTGCGACAGGAAGCACTAGATTTAGCTCCGATGATAAGGATGCTATAAGCAGCTTTTCTTACTGTAACAATTACCATCGATTTCGGCAAAGATTGGGGTAAGGAAATCGCAAAATACTTTTAATTCTGAAAAACCATAATACTACCCGAATAACAAGCCACCCAAACTTCCCTAGTTTGTGGATCGTAAGTAATACCAATTGGGCTGGAATTGACATTAACAGTTTGTAGTACTTTCATGTCACTTGTTCTCACTTTACTAACTGTATTTGAGCCGTAATTAACCACAAAAAGTAGTTTGCCATCATCAGAAATTGCCATGCTACGAGGTTGACTACCAGTAGAGATTTTTTTGACTACCTTATCTGTAGATAAATCAATCTTGGCAATAGTACCTTCACCATTTAAAGTGGAATATAGATACTTGTCATCTGGAGCTAAATTCAAATGCCGAGGTGACTGACCAATATTTGTTAGCCAATTTACCGAAAAGTTCTTAAGATTTATACTAGCAATATCGTAAGAACCCATTACAGCAACATAAGCTTTTTCTGAAGCCGAGTCTACGACAATTCCACGGGGATATCGACCTAATTTAATTCGCTTTATTTCCTTGTTTTGCTCTGTATCAACTACACTTAAATCCCAGCTACACCAATTGCTAACTAAGATCAAATTATTATTAGGTGTTGCTGCCACAAATTTAGGAACTGAGCCAACTTGGATGACTTTTTCAATATCTAAACTTCCTGTATTTATGCGATACAAAAAGCTCTTATCTGTACGTTGAGCTGGACTACAATCATCACTACCAGGATTATTAAATCCAGAACCAAACATTTCATAATTAGATACCCAAGCATACTGACCATTATGAGAAAAAGTCGCTTCAACGGGAGCACCCTTATGGTTACCTTTAAATTGTGAAAAACCGTATTTTGGTAAATTTACGGCATCGGGAATTGTTTTTACTAAATTATGATTGCGGTCATAAACTGTTATTGTGTGGCTATACATCATGTTTTGGGCAAAAAACAAACCATTGCCCGAATGTACAATTGACTTAGGAGAAATCTTGCCGGAAATCGTTTTTTTCAGCTTCATCTGAGTTTGCAGAGGATCAGATTTTGCAGCTTGGTTTTGAGTATCAGACTCATTTATTTCAGGAGTATTTTCAACAACTGGAGCGGCTTTTTGGGGAGTCTTTTGAGGCGTTTGAGTAGTAAGTGGTGTAATCTTGACATCACCTTTAATTCTTAGCTGAGAAGTACCAGTAACTTCTTGTTTGGGAATTGCTTCTTTACTGGAGTTTAAAGCTTGAATTGTACTAATATCAACTACGCCGTCAGGAACGATGCTGTTCGCTTTTTGAAAGGCAATTACAGCCGCTTCTGTTAAAGGACCAAAATAGCCGGTGAATGGTCCATCAAAATAGCCTGCAGCTTGTAATTTTTTCTGAAGATCGGTAACTTCTGAACCACGGTTGCCTTTTTCCAATACTTGTGTAGTATTAGCTGCTGTTTTTGGTTTATCGACAACTACTGTTTGTTGGGTTTGTGGAGTGGGTGCGGGTACTTCTTTGACTGGTTGTTGTGCAGGTTCGGAAGTGTTTAAGGCGTTGAGTGTAAGGGTATCAGCTATGCCATTCGGAGTGATGCCACGGGCTTTCTGGAATGCAATCACGGCTCCTTCTGTTAATGAACCATAATAGCCGGTGAAGGGACCATCGAAGTAGCCAGCAGTTTGTAATTGTTTCTGAAGGGCGACAACTTCTGAACTATTGTTGCCTTTTTTTAAGGCTGGTTTTGAGTTAGTTTCTGCTTGTTTTGGCTTTTCAGAAGCTGCGAGTTGAGAATCTGTGATCGCTTCTGTATTTAAGTCTGGTTGTGTTGTTGATTTTGGTTCTTCAGCAGCTTGAGGCGGTGTGACTTCTGTTGGTTT
>JBATUR010000078.1:0-3129 GCA_049671305.1 Coleofasciculaceae cyanobacterium | reverse complement strand
TCCTAGCATCAGGAACATCTACGCCTTCATTTAAGACATGAGATGCCACTAAAGCTTGATATTTACCTTCTCGAAAACAAGTCAAAATATCATGTCTTTCTTTAACAGGAGTTTGATGAGTAATAGCTGGAATCAGTAATTCTTGAGAAATACGATAAACCGTAGCATTATCATTAGTAAAAATCAGAATACGTTCCGGAAAATGTTGAGTTAGTAAATCAATTAAAATACGAAGTTTGCCATCAGTACCAAGGGCAATTTCTTTTGCCTCGCGATGTGCCAACATTGCCCGTCTACCTTTTTGTGAACTAGCACTAACTAGCACAAAACGTTGCCAACCTTTGATATTGCCAAGATAGACATTAGCTTCTTTTAAAAAGTCATTACGAAGTTTTAGACAAGTATCGTAGCGATCGCGTTCTTTTTGTGATAATATAACTTTGATCTGGACAATCTTGTGTTGCGCCAGTGCCGAACCTGCCAAATCCTCAGCGCTTTTGCGATAAACTTCGGGTCCTACTAAGATTTTAAGGTCATGATGACGCCCATCTGATCGCTCAGGAGTCGCAGTAAGTCCTAAACGATAAGGTGCGATCGCATATTCAGCAATTACTCGATAAAAGTCCGTCGGCAAATGATGACATTCATCAAACACCAACAAGGCATACTGATTACCCAGAGTTTCAGCATGAATCGTCGCACTATCATATGTTGACACCAAAATCGGCGTTCGATCTCGCGAACCACCCCCCAACAAACCAATCTCAGTATCCGGAAACGCCGCCGTCAGATGAGCATACCACTGATGCATCAAATCCAAAGTTGGCACAACAATCAAGGTACTACGAGGCGTCGCCTGCATCGCCAGTTGCGCCAAATAAGTCTTTCCCGCCGCCGTCGGCAGCACCACAACCCCCTGACGATTAGCTTGCTTCCAAGCCAGCAGAGCCTCATTTTGATGGGGATAAGGCGTCATTTCCAAGCTAGGTACAAGTTCTAAAGGCACAAATTCTTTAGCCTGATCATTAAAATCAGTGCCATCAGCTTGCAGCGCTTCTACTAGTTGACGATAGTGAAAAGCCAGGATACGAAACTTCTCAATTCTGTCATCCCACGTTGCATAATCCAGCCAAGTTTTCCCCTGTGGTGGCGGGTGCAAAATCAGAGTACCCCGATCAAAAGATAATGTAGGAATACGAGCCATCCGTTTGTCCGATTCACAACCAAGCGTCATTGTAGAATTGAATAGCTCACAATTACCCGATTCACATCTTTACTGCTTCTAATCAGGCGTCTGATTACGCTCACCGCAACCGGTAGCAAGCTTACACTGCCACATCTTTAAGCTTGAATAGTTGTGTCTTTTATAACAACTTTAAATTCATACTTGAAATCAGCAACGCTATAGTTGCCATGACAGGACTAAATTAACAAGTTTAATTGTTGGAAGTTGAAGAAATTTTAGGATAGATTCTGTCACAAAAAAACAGTGTTCCCGATGCTACACACAAGGGAATTGTGAGCAAATTCAATAAAGGAATACTAACTAATCCCAGACAAACTAAACTAAAGCTAGCAGTAGCTGGCAGATTTTGAAATATAATACCAAGCTTTTCTCTAAAACCCAAACGGCGGCGCTCTAAAGGTGCATCCAAAAAGTCCAGGCAGACAATTAAGGCAGCAAGAGCAATGCCAGCAATAGAAGCAATTAATGTGCCAATTCCTGGTAGTAAATTGAGAAAAAGTAAGCCAATTCCTACACTCACTATTAGCAATAGCTTCTTGATTTCAAAAAACAGCGCCCTTGAAATTTCCTGGGCAATATTTCCTTCTATTTTCGGCAATTCACCAAGTCTTGATTTTTCCAACTGCTCTGAAAGTTGACCATACCAAGGCATCCCTAACAACACACCAAACTGCACAAATACAAAACCTGTAAGCAGAAATAATACACTTACTAATAAAAAATGCAAGAAAAAGCCCAGCCCAACAATTGTAAATTTTAAAAAGCTCAACCAAGTAGGCAGATTGACAATTAAACTATCTAACCAATTAGATAATCTTAAAAGCAAAGTTTCTACACTTTCCCAGCCAAAAAAAAGTAACCCCGCATAAAAGATTGTACCAACAACTAAATTAACCAAAATTGGCATAGCAACATACTTCCACAAGCGCGGAGTGTGCCGAAAAACTGCCAAAACTCGAAAGGGGTAGGTTGCTCCACTAATTAAGCCAAAACCTCCAAGTACTTGCCGCATCTTGCTTTTTTCTCGATTTTTCTCGATTTTGACACATAAGGAAATCGTTGCTGTGGAAAGCCAATAAGGTCAACTATTGACCCTGGCAAACTTGCGGGAACGTGTAAACCTAACTCAAATGAAGCTAGCTGTCGCTACTGGTGTCAGCATGGCAACTGTTAGTAAATGGGAAAATGGTAAGAAGGAACCGCGTTTAAAGCACGTTAGGCGGTTAATTGAGGTTCTTGGCTGTTCGTTTGAGGAATTGTGTGAGGCGTTTGATCAAGCTAAGGGGCGGGGGTAAAACCTTTAATCCTACATTTTTTTCTTGCTTTTGCCTTTTGTCTTTTTAAGCGGCTGGTTTACATTAGATGTGAGATGTTCAGAGCCAAATCCCCCTTTGTGCTTAGGTTTTGCTTTTTGCTTTGGAATAGTATGAGTCATCTCATTGCGGAGAATTGTTAGATTTTTACGAAAGATTATCGTATTTGGATGATTAACGCCTAATACTCGCTCACACAACTCTAAAGCTTGCAGATACAAAGGTTCAGCTTGCTCGTAGCGTCCTTGAGAATGGTAGAGTGCTGCTAGGTTGTTGAGACTGGTGGCGACATTGGGATGGTCTTCTCCCAGTAGACGTTTCCACAACTCTAAAGCTTGCAGATACAAAGGTTCAGCTTGCTCATAGCGTCCTTGAGAACGGTAGAGTTCTGCTAGGTTGTTGAGACTTTGTGCGACATCGGGATGGTTTTCTCCCAGTAGACGTTTCCTCAACTCCAAAGCTTGCAGATACAAAGGTTCAGCTTGCTCGTAGCGTCCTTGAGAACGGTAGAGTTCTGCTAGGTTGTTGAGACTGGTGGCGACAGAGGGATGGTTTTCTCCAAGTAGACGT
>JBATUR010000077.1:0-11421 GCA_049671305.1 Coleofasciculaceae cyanobacterium | reverse complement strand
GTCCTCACTTTTTCACTAGTATCTTTGTGTAGTATAAGATACCTGAGCTGGATTATAAAGATTTATGAAGGCGAAAAGGTTTAATTGCTATCTAGTAAAGAGTTTAGCACCTGCCAGCATCACGGAGGCGATCGCTTATCCTATCAGAATCATTGATCAGCCACACCATCTAAAACCTGCATCACCCTACTTCTAAAACTTGAGATACAGTCAACTCTAATTCTGGAAAAGTAGCACAAACAATCTTTTCATTTCCTTGAAACTCCACCGCATCATAAAAGCCTTCTGTTAGTATACATACTGTTACCAACTCAGAGAGTGGATCAACAATCCAATATTCAGGAATATCGAGTACTGCATACTCAGAACGTTTACTTCGGTAGTCGGTAATTTTGGTAGACTCACTAACAACTTCCACTACTAAAATTGGCGGTTTCTCGCCCAATTCAATTACTGCTTCTCGGTTAGCTAAAGATTGCCACTGCTCTATAGTTAAAACAGTTATATCAGGGATTCGTGAAGTATCCCAACGTCCACCACGAGGAGAACGAATACCAATTCGCATATCTTTAGAAGTCCAAGGAAGTCCCTTTCTCTTAGCTTCATCCTTGAATTTGTCGTTGAGGAACTCTGTAACTGCACCATGTTTACCGGTACCAAGCATAGCAACTAATTCTCCATCAACAAGTTCATAAATATTATCCGTACCATCGTCGTACTGGAGATACTCGGCAAACGTTAGTTTCTTGGTGGCTAGCGTCATGGCATTACTTGGTTAATATAACTATTTCTCGCATCATAGCGCCTGTCTGAAGGGGAGGAGTCGGGGTTCTAAGGCGTTGATGAAGGATTACTATTTTAGTATTTAGCCGGGTATCATAACATATAAATTAAATTAATGTAAAAAAGGCTTGTGTTTTTACAGATATAGTGCTACATTAATATTGTTGCAACAGCAACAAAGCCAGAAAAAGCCAGCGTGTTCCGTACAAGTTCAGCGCTGGCTCTGGCTCCAATCAACTAGTAAGTAAAAGGAGACAAGTCTATTATGACTTATAAAGAAAGCCTCAAGCCTTGGGCAGTTGCCAGACTGCTTCCTAATGGCAAATGGGAGATTATTGGGCGCTACCACAGTCGCAGCGATGCGGACGGACATTTACAATTGTTGCGTCAGCGAGTACCGAGTCAGGAATTTAGCGTTGTCTTTGATGTGCTGAAAAACCCAAACAATCGCTTTTAGTTAAGCATTCATTCCCCTCTCCTATGAGGGGAGAGGTCAACATTTAATAGCGAATACGTGGATCAATTAAAGCATTAATAATATCGATCGCAATACTGGCAAAAACCACAATCGCCGCAAAAAATACCATAATTCCCTGTACCGTTGGATAATCTCGCAGCGAAATTGCTTGATATAAGCGATTTGCCAGTCCGGGCCAGGAAAATGTTACCTCAGTTAACACCGCACCACCTAACAAGGAAGCAAAAGTTAATCCTAATATAGTAATCACCGGAATCATGGCATTTTTCAAAGCATGACTAACCAAAATCTTTCCTTCTTGAATACCTCTCGCCCTCGCCGCTTCCACATAATCAGCTTGCATAGTTTGCTTAAGATTGACTCGCACAATACGCTCAAAAATGCCACTAATTAAAATTCCCAAAGTTACACTAGGCAGCGTCAAATAATGCAATGCCGCCAAAAAACCATTAAAATCACCACTCAATAAACTATCAATCGTATAAAGTCCAGTTGGACCGACAGGCGCGGGTAAAGAAGTAGGAAAACGCCCTGCAATAGGAAACCATTGTAACTTTACAGAAAAGATTAATTGCACAATCATGCCTGCCCAATAAACGGGAAGTGCATAAGTAATAATGCCAAATAATCGCCCTGCCAAATCCCAACCGACACCGCGACTTGAAGCAGAAAGTAAACCAGCGCCAATACCAACAACCAAAGCCACAATCATACTAATAATTGTGATTTCTACTGTTGCTGGAAAGTATTGCTGAATCACCTGCCAAACATCCTGCCCTTGGTCAGTAATTGAGCTTCCTAAATCGCCGCGAAGTAGGTTTCCTAAATAAGCAAAATACTGCAAAGGTAGAGATTTATTTAAGCCCAAACGTTCCCGATATTGCTCTTTTACGGCTTCAGGGGCACGGTTACCAAGAATAGCATCTACTGGATCTCCTGGAGTGGCACGTAGTAGCAGAAAGACGATGGTGATGATGGTTAATAACATCAAAGGTGCGAGTAGTAGACGCACCATAATATAAGATTGTAAGGCACGAGAACGAGACATGATTTTATAGATTATTTAGTTATTAAATTTAGGTTGTCATATTGAGAACTGTTTAGATCCCTGACTTCTTTGAGAAGTCAGGGATCTGGTGTTTACTCACCTTTCAAATTAGGATTTACTAATTAACCAAAACTTAGGACCGAGAACAACATTAAGTTTGACATCCTTGATGTTTTTTTGACTAAAAATATAGTCTTTCTTCAACCATAAAGGAATTATGGGCACATCTTTTGCAAGCAAATCTTGAATTTCTGCAAAAATTTTCTTTCGTGCTTCGGGATTTTTTTCTTTACGTTGAGCTTCAATTAGTTTATTCATTTGCTCACTATAATAAAAAGAACCCTGGGTTTGACTTGCGCCTTGTTCACAACCTTTTTCTGCGGAACCTTTGCTACAACTTAAAAACGGCTGAATGTAGTTATCGGCATCACCAAAATCGGGTAACCAAGCCACTAAATAACTGGGATAAAGCCCTTTTTCTATATTGGCAAATAACGTTGCTGTTTCTACTGCTTTGGGAATAACTTGCATTACGCCATCGAGTTTTTGGGCGATATATTCTTTAATTGTAGAGACTACTTGCGCTCTTTCTGCGGAATTTGATGAGTAATAAATATCTAAGGTAAATGGTTTGGCTTTGGAGAATCCTGCTTTGGTTAATAGTTGCTTGGCTTTCTCAACATTGCCATCACCATAGGTATCTTTGAAGACTGGTTTGGAGGTATCAAAACTGTTGGGAATGAGGCTATAAGCCGGTTCAGCTTGGTCGCGGTAGACTCGTTTGGTGAGTAAAGGACGATCAATTAAAGATGCAATTGCTTGTCTGACTTCTACTTGATCTAATGGCTTTTGCTTGATGTTTAACACCATATAACTCAAGCTGCCTCCTGTTGCTTCGGTGACTTGCCAAGCTTTTGTCGCTGCCTGAGACTTTAGATTAATGATTTGCGATGAGTCTAAGGTGAGATAAGCAACATCTACAGCACCTGTCGTAAATGAATTATACAAATTGGCAGAAGAACCAGGGAAGATTTGAAAATCTATGCCTTTATTTGCTGGTTTTTGTCCCCAATATTTATCAAATACATCTAACTTAATTTGTTGAGGACTGAAGGAAGCTAATTTATAAGGTCCTGTTCCTACAAATTCATTGGGTTTGAATTTTCCTGTACCAATTTCATAGGCTTTTGGGGAAACGGCACACATTCCAGTAAAGGCTAATAATGAAGGAAATGGTGCAAATGAGTTTTTGATTTTAATGGTTAGTTCATAATCTCCTGTTGCCTTAACTGATTCAACTAAATCAGCAAGTAATGTTGAAGGTTTGCCACCATTTTTGATGAAACGATTTAAGGAAAATTCCATCGCTTTGGCATCAAAGTTTGTGCCATCGTGGAAAACAACACCTTTGCGTAAGGGAATGGTGTAAGTTAGTCCATCAGCACTAATTTTTGGTAATTCTGTGGCGAGTTGTGGTTCTAATTCTACAGATCCTAGTTTGTAAGTATAAAGGCGATCGCCTAAACTGGTAATAATATTACTACCATAAACTTCATAATTATCCGCTGGGTCAAGCGTCCGGGGTGGATCAGTTAAACCAACGACAAGGCGACCATTATTACTCGCGGCAGTACTATTTGGACTGGTTGGCGCTGTGGTTTTATAACCGCCACAACTGACGATGAGGAAACTGCAACAAAGAAATAAACTCAAAAATTGAGCAATTACTTTCCACTTTTTGCAAGACTGGCGAAATCGTTGGCTTACTGACATAGCGATCATTGAGATTGGCGATTAGCAAAGATTAACCTATATTAGCGATCGATTAAACCTGACCAATCCCTGATTTTAATTTTCTGCTAAATTGAATAATACAAGGGAAATGCTTTTGCACCTTTGGGCTTGACATATACTCGCTGTTGTGGTACTAAATTCAAGTTATCAAACCGCTCTCTCGTCAAATTTACGTTAACTGCCTGACCATCATCTAAAGTTAACTCTGCCTGAATTTCCCATCCTAGATGAATTACCCGCTTCACAGTTGCATTGAACTTGGTGCCATTTTCTGATATTTCCACAATAACATCGTGGGGACGCAAGAAAATTTCTGGGTTTGCCGAGTCAAAACCGCCTTCCTGGAAAATCTGGGAACTACTAGGCAGCACATTCACAGGACCAATGAAACTCATCACAAACGGCGAAGCGGGATGGTCATAAATCTCAGCAGGACTTCCCACTTGTTCCACTTTACCCTTATTCATCACCACAATTTCGTCGGAAACTTCCATCGCTTCTTCCTGGTCGTGGGTAACAAAAACCGTGGTAACATGAACTTCATCATGCAAGCGACGCAACCAAGCACGTAAATCTTTACGCACCTTAGCATCCAAAGCACCAAAGGGTTCATCTAATAATAAAACTTTTGGTTCAACTGCCAGTGCTCGTGCCAAGGCGACACGTTGCCGCTGCCCACCGGATAATTGAGAAGGATAGCGATCGCCCATGCCACTCAAATGCACTAAATTGATCAGTTCCTCAACTCGTGCCTTTACCTTACCAGCAGGCGTTTTGCGAATCTCCAAACCAAAAGCAATATTCTTTCGCACCGTCAAATGCTTAAACAATGCATAGTGCTGAAAGACAAATCCGATATTACGATTCTGGACACTTTCATGAGTCGCATCATTACCAGTAATCCATATTTTGCCAGAATCTGGAGTTTCCAAGCCAGAAATCAGCCGTAACAGCGTGGACTTTCCTGAACCAGATGGACCCAGCAAGGCAACCAGGGAACCACCTTTTATTTCTAGATTAACTTGATCAACAGCCTGAAAACTACCGAAATTCTTGGATACATTTTCAACAACAATACCCACGGCATGAACCCTTTTGGAGAGGAAGCAATCAGTCAACTTTAGTATATCAAGTAAGTGCTATTACCAAAACTGCTAATTACTTGTCTCAATCAGCTTTTGGTGTGATTCGGCTCATTTGCCGAAACAATCGGCTAAAATGGCTCTGGTTAGCAAAACCGCCTTCAATGGCAACATCATTAATTGTAATTTGCCTCTGCTCTAATAAATATTTTACCGCATTCCCTTAATAAACTCAGTCCTCGCTGCCAAAATATCAGACATTTGTACACAACGCATTAGCAAAGCCATATCTAAATCTGGTAAAAATTCACTCTTAAAAATTTGCTCGTAGCCATTTTCACGCAGTCGATAAAGCAGAATTTGATTATTTTCCCAAAACCAGACTTCCGCAATTTTTAACCGTTTATACTTTTCTAATTTATCTATACTGCAGCTAGTAATAGTGACTTCAATAGCTAAATCTGGATGTTCTTTTTTATCACCTAAATAGTAAGATTCATCTGGTTGAAATGAGACATCTTTACTCTTGTCAGTACGAGTCGCACTTCCTACAGGAATAAATTTTATCCCTTTCTCAAATAAATAAAGAGCTATAAATATAGTCAAAACTCGGCTTATTTGTTCGTGGGCTTCACCTAACGTGATAAACTCCACACACCCATCTAAATAAGTAATTCGCACAGGTGCATCTTTTATTAATGATTCCATTGCCTCAAATTGCTCCCAATTATAGTAACCAGGCAAGGTAAAGCGCTGTTCTTGAATAGTTGTTATTGGTTCGGAAAATTGCAATGTCATGGGTATAATGTTCCACTAACAATGAGTAGCATTTTTCTAGTATAATGATAAATAGTAACTGCCGATTAAAGTGAATTTTACAAGTTATTTAGGCTAATTATTAGCGATTACATACTCTCTAAGTACAGGTTGTAAATCGTAAAAACTTCCTTGTTGTTCTATCAAGCAACGCCGCGATAAAGATTGCAGTGCACTAACTAAATTTGAAGCTGGAATTGTGCCATTTTCGCTCAGTTTTGCCAGGTTGACAGCTTCGCTTTCTTTCGCCAACAAGGACATCACTTGTTTTTCTATTTTGGATAATCGTTCAAACTGTTGCTGTAAAACATCTTTCAAATCTTCAGGTAACAATACAGCATCGTTTGATAATAACTCATTCACGTATTCTCCTAACTCTTGAATCAAAGTCGCCACAATTTTTAAATATAGTGGGTTGCCTTGATAGCGTTGAATAAGTGATTCAATGTTATGGATTTCTGCTAACCCATAATCTCTGAGTATTTCCCGTCCGGCTGAGATATCTAAACCTGTAAGTTGTAAAGTACGAATAGGAGTATTTTTGCTTTTAACTTTAGGAATTTCTCTGGGTTGTTCCCAACCTATCAATAGAAAGCAACTTTGATGAGATAATTTTTCTATATGTTTTAAAAAGGAGCGATATTCTTCGTATCCTGGTTTATACTTTCCTGCCAATTCACCGCTATTGAAAAGGTTGTGAATGTCATCTAAGACGAGTAAAGAGCGATGTTTTTGTAAATATTTAATTAGGGGTAAAAGTTTTTTGTTAGTTGCAGGCGAATCTAGCTTTTCTGACTGGGAGAAAAACTGTATCAGGTTATCTTGAAATTCAGCAAATGTAGGGGATGATTCTAGATTGCACCAAATTACATACTCAAACTCGTCTTTTATTTGTTGTACGAGTTGCACTGCTAATGTTGTTTTACCGATACCGCTGATGCCTGTGAGGGCTATTAGGCGGCAGTGTTGTTGTAGAATCCAGGTTGTGAGGGTTTCGAGTTGGGGAAGGCGATCGTAGAAAGTGCCTAACTCTGGCATTTCGCTTAATTCTTGATGTTTTGAGTTAGAGGTTTCCTCATTATGTGAGTTTGGTATGTCTGGCGGGTGTCTACTTTCTCCACAGATGTTAAAACTATCGCTTATATTGTGTACAAAGTTTAAAACATTAGAGTTTTGTAATCTCTCCATTGCAGAGCGAAAGTTGGATTTACTAACATCTTCTCCTAACTCTTCTGAAAGTAGCTGCCATAAGTCCGAACCCACCTCTCTAACACGGCTTTCAGAATAGTCAAAATCCTTAGCTATTTCTTTATATGTTTTGCGGTGTATGGTTCCTTGCAGTACCGCTTCTTGTAAATCGTCAAGGTGCTGACCCGTTTTGGTGAATATTATCTCATCAGCGAGTTTTAGCACTTCTTTAAGATTCATGAGGGCAGGGAGTATTTTGTGTATTATAGTTCACCTTTTCCGGCTTTTTAGTACATTTCTGTACTTTTTTCGGACGAAAGTAGATTAAAGAGAGTGAAAGTCGGGTAAAAGTGTCGGCAAAATTGAACATTTTTTAGCTAGACGAACCTTTATTTATTAAGGATCATGGGAGAAGCATATAACGTTAACTAAGGATAATTATGAAAATCTCAATAAAATTTGGGCTTGCATCTTTCGCAGTTATTTCTGGTTTAATCACCGCTGCTTTCGTACCTGGCAAAGTAGTAAACGCACAAAAATTTACAGGTTGCAATTCTACTCCATACTATGAATTATATGAACATGGTGATGGTGGAGGTGCAATCAATCAGACTAAATGTTCCCCCCCTGAAACCAGAGACTTGTCAATAAACTGCATAAAAGCTCATCCATTTTCAAAGAGGTGTAACCCTAGCTGGAATGATAGAACATCCTCTATTCGCACTAATGGAAGCCCAGTTTCTCTCTATGCTGACAGTAACTTTCAGGGTGCTTGTATCGTTGTTCAAACAGCATCTGGAGGCAGTAATTTTCACTCCCCTAAAGCCCTCAATTTATCAAAAGTAGGGTTTGAAGATGTTGTTTCATCTGTACGCTATGGCAGGGATCAAAGATGCAGAAATTTAACAAATGTTAAAGCATAATTCGCGATCGCTCTTCCTTGTCGCTTAGTTGGATTTCATGAAATCCAACTTCTTTTTCCACTCACAATCTGATCCATTTCCACCATGACAAAGTGATGATTGGACAAAGAGCGATCGCTACGAGAATGTGAAGCACCTACGCTTGAATCAAAAGAAAGAGCGATCGCCCCATATACTTCTTTAAATTCCTCTTAGAAGTTGCATTATTATCAATCGTCTGGACGCATTTCTCCATCAACAACTACTAACTCCACGCCGCAGCGAGTTGCCGCTTCTGCTAACCTACTATCCAGTGTGGCGAGGGGCAATTCCAATCGTAATGCTAACTCTAAATAGGCTGCATCATAAGCGGCTAAACCTTCTTGTCGTCCTAGTATCAAGGTTGACGAGAGTGCGTTCCTATCTGTAGCTTCATCAACGTGAATTAACAATGACTGCAACAAAGTGATAGCTAGTTCGGATTGCTCAGTTGTCATACGGTTACGTCGTTCAGCCACTAGTAGAGTATTAGCAACTTCTAGCGACCAAATTCCGGGTACAAAGGCTTCAGCATCTGGCATTTTTGCAAGTAGTGCATTGGCATAATCGTTATTTTCATCCACTAAGCACCAACTGATTGCTACAGAACAATCTAATACAAACTGCATTAAAACCTGCGCCCTTCTTCAATCATTTCGCGGATTGAATTTTTATCCAACGCCACTTCTTGCCTCAGTTGCCGCATTCTGGCAATTGCTGCTTGAATTGATTTTTTAGTAGTTAGCTTTCCCCAAGCGTTATACTGTGGTTTAGTTTCTACAGATGATAACGGCTGTACAACTACCACCACCTCAACAGAAATATCTTTAAAATCAGTGGGCATTTGGAGAAGCAATATGCCATCTATCCCAATATGCGATCGCAGCTTTCTTATTTCCATATCAGACTCCAGAAACTAATGCTTAACAATTCTGTTTAGTTCTTAATTTATATCGAATTCACAAAATCACTTATTTAAATTAGTAGGTTGGTGGACGCTTGTTACTCAATATCTTTTTCCACTCACAATCTTATCCATTTCCACCATTACAATGCGATGATTGAACAGATAGGATCAACGATAAGAAGCGAAACATCTACATTTGAATCAAAAGAAAAAGCGCTCACATTTCTCTTTTACGGAAAATAACGATAAAATTCCTGACGATGTAGAACACGCATCACTTCTATAACATCTCCGTTAACCTCTATTCCAATACGGTAATCGCCGATGCGGATGCGATAGCGATCGCTGTAACCTCGCATGGCTTTAATGTTAGGAATTTCTTCCAAGGTGTTGATTGCTTCTAGAGTTGTAAAAGCAAGTTCATAGATGCGTTGGTATGATGTGGAACTTTTAAGTTGTTTCAAGTCTTTCTCCAAAAGCTTGACGATATTGAACTTCCAAGCTAATTATTCCTCAAGATAAGCTAAAGCTTCGGAGCGAGTTAACAAGGGAGTATTAACAGATTCATCCATTGCTTTGTTTAGGCAATATTCTTCTACAGCTTCTTGAAGTTCTTCAATAGAAGTTTCTTCTGTAGGTAGCAATTGTCGCCAGATGTCAATGGGAATTATTACGGCGATAGCATCTCCATCTTTGTTCGTAAGATACTCAATATTTACCATTGTTTCTGTCAGACATAAAGAAACTTCGCTCAATTCTAGCTTACCTGATCTCGGTCTGCTTCTACCAGTGCGTTGGCTCTCGCCCACTGTTGACCTCGCAAATCTTGTAGCTTTCGCGTAGCGTGAGCATCAGTGCGATCGCTCTTTTTCCTAGCTTAGTTTGACTTGATGAAACCCAACTTCTTTTTTTCACTCACAATCTTATCCATTTCCACAATTACAATGCGATGACTGGACGGGGTGCGATCGCTCTTTCTGGACTAGATCAAAATGAACGCTCACATCAGTAATTGTTAAGCACTGTTACGCTTAGTTGTTAAGGTGTATTTCAAGTTGAGGCAATTCTTAGCCACTTCGTCAGATCAGCCAAAAGACCGTGATAGCATTCACTTCGTAGCTCGATAAAGATGGGGAGAAAAAATGCCAGCACTAAGAGTTGCTGTTGTCGGGTCGGGTCCAGCAGGCTCTTCTGCCGCCGAGACTTTGGCAAAAGCCGGAATTGAAACGTTTTTGTTTGAGCGCAAGCTTGATAATGCTAAACCCTGTGGTGGTGCGATTCCTTTATGTATGGTGAGTGAGTTTGACCTGCCACCAGAAATTATCGACCGACGAGTGAGAAAGATGAAAATGATCTCGCCGTCCAATGTCGAAGTTGATATCAATATTGAAAAAGAACACGAATATATCGGAATGTGCCGCCGTGAGGTACTTGATGGCTTTATGCGCGATCGCGCTGCCAAACTAGGCGCCAAACTAATTAACGGTACTGTTCATAAATTGGACATCCCAAGCAAAAATTCAGACCCTTATACCCTCCATTATGCCGACCATTCCAATGGCAGTTTGGAAGGAACCCCAAAAACGCTGAAAGTTGATTTGGTTATTGGTGCAGATGGCGCGAATTCCCGTGTTGCCAAGGCGATTGATGCAGGTGATTACAATTATGCGATCGCTTTCCAAGAGCGCATCCGTCTGCCGGATGACAAAATGGCATACTACAACGACTTGGCAGAAATGTACGTTGGCGACGATGTTTCCACCGACTTCTACGCCTGGGTTTTCCCCAAATACGACCACGTTGCCGTTGGCACAGGCACGATGAAGGTTCACAAAGCCGACATCAAAAAACTACAAGCAGGCATCCGCACCCGTGCGGCGAAACGCTTGGCAGGCGGCGAAATCATCAAAGTTGAAGCCCACCCAATTCCAGAGCATCCCAGACCCCGCAGAGTGGTTGGTCGCGTGGCATTGGTGGGAGATGCAGCAGGTACTGTAACTAAGTCTTCTGGTGAAGGCATTTACTTTGCCGCCAAATCCGCCCGGATGTGTGCAGAAACCATTGTGGAAGCTTCCAACGGCGGCACTCGCATTCCGACAGAAGCTGACTTGAAGCAGTATCTCAAGAAATGGGACCGCAAGTATGGCATGACTTACAAAGTCTTGGATATTCTGCAAACTGTCTTCTATCGCTCTGATGCAACTCGTGAAGCATTTGTTGAGATGTGCGCTGATAAGGATGTGCAGAAGTTGACTTTTGATAGCTACTTGTACAAAACCGTTGTGCCGGCTAAT
Organism: Coleofasciculaceae cyanobacterium; assembly: GCA_049671305.1. GTDB lineage: Bacteria > Cyanobacteriota > Cyanobacteriia > Cyanobacteriales > Coleofasciculaceae > CADCTM01. Next base: position 90 of record JBATUR010000077.1, on the reverse strand, counting down.
CCTTTGATTCAGATGAAGATTACGGCGAAGACAATTGGTAGTTTGTTACGAGGAAGTGCGCTAGCGCCATAGTTCGAGTAGTTTAATTAT
>JBATUR010000076.1:0-29695 GCA_049671305.1 Coleofasciculaceae cyanobacterium | reverse complement strand
GCCAAAAACTTACTTTACAACCGAGACGCACAAATCGCCGCCCCAATTAACCCCACCTGCGGATTCAAAACAACGTATACCGGCACTCTTGACAACAAACTACTTACCCGTCCTTTTTGCCCAAAAGCCTGTAAAAATTGTCCTTCCTTAATCAAAGGTAAAATCTTACCCGCAATGCCACCAGCCACATATAAACCACCATAAGGCAGCAGTTTTAATGCCAGATTTCCCGCCTCAGCGCCGTAAGCCTCGACAAACATTTGTAAAGTTTGCTCACAAAGGCGATCGCTTTTCTCTAACGCTGCCTTAGCAATAGTCGCCGCCGGATCAACACTTTTCTCACTTCTTCCCGTCTCATGTTCCCAAGTTCTCATCACCTTCTCAATTTCCGGTGACTCTGGCGCAACTTCTCGATCGCGCAAAAACTGATACAGTGCCACCACGCCTTGCCCAGAAACCACTCTTTCCACCGAAATTCGCCCAATATTATACTTTTCTCGTAAATATTGCAGCAACTGAAACTCTAACCCCGTACGCGGCGCAAAATCAGCGTGTCCCCCTTCTGAGGCAAACACCTGATAACCATCTGCCTGCTGAATCAAAAAACCCTGCCCCAAACCCGTACCCGCACCAATGACCGCAATCGGTGCATCTGTCTGAGGAGTGACATTTTGCAGCGTATATAAATCGCTGGCTTCCAGACCAAGAATACCGTAACCAACTGCCGCAAAATCATTAATCAAACTAATTTTGGCAATATCAAGTTCCTTTTCCAGGCGTCTGGCTTCCAGAAACCAATCTAAATTAGTCAACAAAGAACTATCATTAACAACCGGTCCTGCGATCGCAAAACAAGCCTTTTCCGGCTGCAATATCTTACCCAACTGCTGCCCCGCCGCCGACAAAAAGCGCTCTACTATCGGCACCAAGTCAGGAAAATCACGGCTAGCATAAACTGCCTCATACAAAGTCTGCCGCACTCCCTCTATCGACTCCACCAAACGCAAAAACGTCTTAGTGCCACCAATATCGCCTGCCAGTAATAATGTCATACCTTTTGGTTTTCTGCGCTACCTGATTTTTGCTTTAATTAAAACGAATTACATCTTCAGTTTGGCTGAGGTGAGAAACATCACCATTCAATTCCATAAACCAAGTTTGTTTTTGACGCACCAGCTTTACCAAACAGCAAAGCGTTGCCTGAATTTGTGGAGTGCCCTCTACTAACCCCCATGTCGCACCAACAACCGACGCACCGTGACCTACCAATAACATATCTTCAGCAAATTCCCTCGTCAGATGTAAGGCTGTTTGGGCAGTACGTTGATTGACTTGCTCCAGTGTTTCCGGATACTCTGCAATAACGCGGGATTTATAGCTAGAGTCAATGCGTGGAAATAACTTTTGTAATTCTGCCATTGAATGTCTTTCTGGACTAGAAATCATCCAAGCTGGGTTAAGCCACTCACTCAAGCCTGACTCCAGCTTAATCGGTAAATCCAAACACTCCGCGACACAGTTAGCCGTTTGCACAGTCCGCAAAAATGGCGAGGCAAAAATCTGCTTAATTCCTGAGTCTACCAGGCGTTTACCCAACTGAGAAGCTTGGATTACTCCATCTTCTGACAAAGGTGGATCGTAAGGGCGCTCTGCCGTATTAAACCATTCTGGGTTAACAAAATCCAGGCGGTTTCCATGTCTTGCAATCCAAACGGTTTGGGTCATTTATCTTGATGATATTAATTGTGAGCGGTTTGTTTGCCAGATTAGGGCAATAGTGCTGTTATTAGCCAAATACTACTTTAAATAAGAGATTTTAGTTAATTTTGGCGTACTCAAATCCATCGGTGTCAGTCACTTAAATAGAGGATACAGCAGTGCAAAAATGGGAAATTTTCTGATTTTGTTTTCCAGGATGCATTAGTTGGCTGACATTTCTGGGTAATCTCTATAACTATCAGACTTTTTACTAACCAACTTCATAGATATATTTGATGGATTTTGACAACTGTTTTTCTCATAAATGTTACAATATTTAACTATAGTGTTGCATTACCAAAAAACTTTTATGACAATAGTGAATCAAATGCCTATGATGGTGTCGTTAGCCCTAGCAGCCCTCTTGTTTCGGTCGATTTGGGTAAGCTATCATGCATCCTTAGTTCCCGTGCCAAGCCGCGTTGATTCGCGAAACATAAATTAAAATTCGTTTCATAGAGAATTAAGCCCTGCAGCCGTTGCGGGGAAGCATACATGACACCAGCATCTTTGCGTTAAATCCATCCCTAACAGACCGATCGCTATGAAAACTGCTCAGACTTCCACAGACTTAGTTCGGACATACCTGCGAGAAATTGGTCGCGTACCGTTGCTGACCCATGAGCAGGAAATTCTTTATGGAAAACAAGTACAACGACTAACAGCCATTCAAAATACACAAGAGTCGCTCTGGGAAAAGCTAGGACATGAACCAACATTAGCGGAATGGGCAGAGGCTTGTGACATTTCAGAAGAAGAACTGCACAGTTGTATCGGTGCGGGGGAAATTGCTAAACGCAAGATGGTTGAAGCAAACTTGCGGTTAGTCGTTTCAGTCGCCAAAAAATACATCAAGCGCAACGTAGACTTGCTGGACTTGATACAGGAAGGCACAATTGGGATGCAGCGAGGTGTCGAAAAATTTGACCCGACCAAAGGTTATCGTTTTTCCACCTATGCTTATTGGTGGATACGGCAGGCAATAACCAGAGCGATCGCTGAAAAAGGACGTACAATTCGTTTACCGATCCACATCACCGAAAAACTCAACAAAATTAAAAAAGCCCAGCGCCAGCTAGCCCAACAACATGGACGAGCAGCCACTGTCGCCGAGTTAGCCGCTGAACTAGAACTTACACCAAAACAAGTGCGCGAGTACCTTGAGCGGGCGCGTCAGCCCCTCTCCTTGGATTTGCGAGTAGGAGATAACCAAGATACAGAACTAGTGGAGTTGCTAGAAGATACAGGTCCCTCGCCAGAAGACTTTGTAGTTCAATCTTCCATGCAAGTTGACCTAGAAAAACTGATGGCAGACTTGACACCACAGCAGCGGGAAGTTTTGGCGCTACGGTTTGGTTTAGCCGACGGGCAAGCTTTGACCTTAGCAAAAATTGGCGATCGCTTAAACATCAGCCGCGAAAGAGTGCGTCAAATTGAACGAGAAGCACTCTCCAAACTCCGCAAACGCAAAGCTGATATACGAGAATACATCGCTGCTAGCTGAGTTAATATCATCGGTTTAGGGGACGAAGCCTTTAGCTTCGCCCCAACCAAGGTGAGAAAATCCGATGCTCAAAGTTCGGTTCCACTCACTGCTCGCTTGAGTTTTAACTTGTTAAATTAGGTTGTAGATAATCATAACTTAAAGATAGACAAAAACCAGCCATTCTTAAGTCGCAAGAAAGACGTAAGAAGCCTGAATAAAAGCTATCTTGTAAGGAGAATCTAGGAGATTAAAGGTGAATAACGTATCTAATAACGTTCCTGAGTTTTTTGAAGGCAATGCTGACAGTAACTTGTTATGGAACTATGTCCAATCAATGAATCCAGATACCATTGCTAGACTATCTAAGCCCATGTCTTCAGAAGTTTTTCAAGTCATGGAACGAAATATTGTAGGGTTGTTGGGAAATCTTCCTTCCGAACATTTTGGCGTAAGCATTAATACAAATCGTGAAAACTTAGGGCGTCTCTTGGCTTCAGCAATGATCAGTGGTTATTTTCTACGAAATGCTGAACAACGCATGGTCTTTGAAACATCTTTACCAACTTCTGAACCGAGCAATTCTGAGACTGAGTAATTAATAGTAATCAGCATCTTATCCTCTCTTGATCTAAAATTGCAGTAATGTTGAGGATCGGCAGAACCAACCAAACAACTGCCGACTTTGACAATTACAAAAAGGCAAATAAGTCGCCACAAATACTTCTGTTGTTGTCCAGCAAAGCGCCTTGATGGCAAGCAGAGGCTGTAGCTCACTCTGGTTAAAGCTTAGAATTAAATTAAATATGCCATCTCGCTACCCATGCTGGAAACTTCTAACTCTTTACCTCACAAAATTATTGGTGTTGCTGTAATTTGGAACCAGCAAAAGCAAATTTTAATTGATAAACGCCGCCCAGAAGGATTGCTAGGTGGTTTGTGGGAGTTTCCTGGGGGGAAAATCGAGGCGGGTGAAACAGTAGAGGAATGTATTAAGCGAGAAATTCAAGAAGAATTGGGTATAGAAATTGCAGTAGGCGATCGCTTAATTACCATCAATCACACCTACAGTCACTTTCACGTCACCCTAAATGTACATCACTGTCGCCACCTTACAGGCATTCCGCAAGCAATAGAATCTGAGGAAATTCGCTGGGTAACCTTAGCCGAAATTGACTCGTTTGATTTTCCCACAGCCAATAGTCAGATTATTGCAGCTTTGCGCCGAGAAAATCCCGATATATCTTCCTCTAGAGGGATTTAAAAAGTCATCTCACCGGATACAAGTTGGGGTTTTGTGCCAATTACCTACCGATAAATTGGTAGAGTGAAGTGAAAACAACCGCCACCCGTAGGCACAGAATCCACCCAAATACGACCATAATGACCACGGACAATGCGCTGACAGAGTGATAAACCTAAACCATAGCCATCTTTTGCCTCATCACGCTCTAAACGGAAATGGTCTTCAAAAATGCGGACGCGATTTTCTTCAGGAACACCCAAACCATCATCACAAACACTAACTTGAATTTTTTGCGTAGTTCTGTGGAGAACAGAAACCAGAATTTTGCCTCCAGAAGGCGTATATTTACTAGCATTATCCAGCAAATTTAGTAGCACCTGACGCACCAAATCTTCATCAGCATAAACACAAGGCAAATCTTGGGGAATATCTGTCTCTATCTGCTGAGACTTCAGCAAAAACTGCTCTTTTGTTTGTGCCAAAACATTTTGACAAAGTTGACTTAATTGCAGTTTGTGAGGGCGGATATTTAAGTCAGCATTAGTACTCCGTCCCGATTCTAGCAGATCAGTAATCATCCGATTCATACTACGAAACTGGCTACGCGCTTGAGTAAACAAGCGGGTTTTTAATGCAGGCGTCAACTGCGGCAAATCATCACCAGTTTGTTGCTTTTTGTGGTCTAATTCCAAAGTTTCCACAGCCAGTGAAGCAGCAGTTAGAGGGCTGCGTAAATCGTGAGCCAACATAGACATCACTTTATCTTTAAATTGCAAACGCTCTAAAAGTTCTGCCTTTTCTTGCTTGAGGCGAAAAACTTCATCAGAAAGTTTCATCAGTTCAATCGAAGACGCTATTGAACTTGTTGTCAATTGCGGCATCTCATCTTGGGATGTTAGCGCCGTTTCTTTAAGCGCCTCCTTCTTAAAATCAGCCTCATACTCCTCAACAGAAAGCTGCCAACGCTGCCAGCAATTTTTGAGTTGAGCAATTAAATTACTACCCGCCAGAATTTGCCGGGGTAAGGGATGAATCTTAATCAACGCCGGAGTCGCTACCAGCTTAAAGTGTTCAGCCAGATACGGGTGTTCGCCAACATCGACGATCATTAGATCAAACGGATATTCTGCCCTCAAAGTGTCGAGATAACTGCGGATGCGCTGAATATCTTTTCGGGAGCTTAGGCGTGCATCAACAAACAGCAGTAGCTGTAGTGAAGCTTCGGAGTCAGTGGACTTTTCAAGAGCTGCCTGCATGCAATTATGGTGTTGGCAGTAGGGACACAGGTAAAATAACAACAGCAGGATGAAATATCTGTTGCTGGGGTATTGGCTTCCTTACAATAATTTAATATCTATTTTAGATTGTCGGTACTAATCAGTGATTTTAGTCTGAGAAATCGCTTTAAGTCTCTTGACCTCCACTCAGCTTGTCCCTTTCATCCTAAAATCTTAAGAGACTGTAAAAAATCCTCTGTTTGCCTCAGTTCTCCGTTACCCATCGATTCACGAGTTCTAATTTATCATGGCTACTGGCTACGTCGCTCTTGTCCTCCATGCCCATCTGCCCTTTGTCCGCCACCCTGAAAGTGATTATGTTCTCGAAGAAGAGTGGCTATATGAAGCCATTACTGAAACTTATATTCCGTTATTACACGTCTTTGAAGGCTTAAAACGGGACGGCATCGACTTCAAAATTACCATGAGCATGACACCACCCTTGGTGTCAATGTTGCGTGATCCTTTGTTACAGGAACGCTACAACGAACATTTAACTTTATTAGAAGAACTAGTCGCCAAAGAATATGAACATAATACAAATAACGGTCATATCCGCTATCTAGCTGAATATTATGTTAAAGAATTCAGCGAGATTCGTAAAACTTGGGAACGCTATAAAGGCGATTTAGTATTAGCTTTTAAGCAATTCCTCGATAGCGGCAACCTAGAAATCATCACCTGCGGCGCAACTCACGGTTACTTTCCGTTGATGAAAATGTATCCCGAAGCAGTTTGGGCGCAAATTCAGGTAGCGTGTGAGCATTATGAGCAAAACTTTGGGCGTCCTCCTAAAGGCATTTGGTTGCCGGAATGTGCTTATTATGAAGGTGTTGAGCGGATGCTGGCAGATGCTGGTTTGCGCTACTTCCTAACTGATGGTCATGGTATCTTGTATGCCCGTCCTCGTCCCCGTTTTGGCACTTATGCGCCAATTTATACAGAAACTGGCGTGGCGGTGTTTGGACGCGACCACGAGTCATCCCAGCAGGTTTGGTCTTCGGAAGTTGGCTATCCGGGTGCTGCTGAATATCGGGAATTTTATAAGGATTTAGGTTGGGAGGCTGAGTATGAGTACATTAAGCCGTACATTATGCCCAATGGACAACGCAAAAATACAGGTATTAAATATCACAAAATTACTGGGCGTGGTTTAGGTTTAAGCGATAAGCAGCTTTATGATCCTTATTGGGCAAAGGAAAAGTCAGCCGAACACGCCTTGAATTTCATGTTTAATCGGGAACAGCAGGTGAATAATCTGGCTGCGATTATGCAGCGTCCGCCGATTGTGGTTTCGCCTTATGATGCTGAATTATTTGGTCATTGGTGGTATGAGGGTCCTTGGTTTATTGATTATTTGTTCCGCAAGTCTTGGTATGACCAGAATAGCTATGATATGACCCATTTGGCGGAGTATTTGCAGAATCATCCCACGCAGCAAGTTTGCAAGCCTTCTCAGTCTAGCTGGGGTTATAAGGGGTTCCATGAGTATTGGTTGAATGAGACGAATGCTTGGGTTTATCCGCATTTGCATAAAGGTGCGGAGAGGATGATTGAGTTGGGGCGTTTGGAACCGGCGGATGAGTTGGAGTGGAAGGCGCTAAATCAGGCGGCGCGGGAGTTGTTGTTGGCGCAGTCGTCGGACTGGGCGTTTATTATGCGGACAGGGACGATGGTACCTTATGCGGTGAGGAGAACGCGATCGCATTTGATGCGTTTTAATAAAATCTATGATGATATTAAGCTAGGTAAGGGAATTGATAGCGGTTGGTTGGAAAAGGTGGAGGAAATTGATAATATTTTCCCAGAAATTAATTACCGTGTTTATCGTCCGTTCTAATTAATTTGCAATTAAATATAACCGCAGCTAGACGCAGATAACTAAATATCTGCGTTTGTTTTTTGTATATTTGTAGGCACGATTTCTGTTGATTTTTGCGCGTTCCAATATTTTGTTCAGATGTGGTACAAAAATTGATAATGTTTGTCGTTATATAAATGATTCAATAGGCAGAACAGCTACTGAATCGATGACACAATGGGGGAAACTCCCATAAATTTGCCGTGCATGAGTGACAGTGAAAGCATTTCAATTGTTTTACCAGCGCAAACCAAAAAAGATTTAGACAAGCTGTGTGAGATCGAAAAGCGATCTATTTCAAACTTTGTCTACTTGCTGGTACAGGATGCTATCGACAAAGCCAAGACAGAGGGAAAGCTGAAATAAATGAAAAAGCGATCGCTTATCCATTTACAAAATATCAGAAAGCGATCGCTTTTGCTTTAGATCACGATGTCAATATTTCACGAAGGATGACAACAGGCAAATTTATCAAATTACGAAATCCATTGTCATTGGTTAGAAATAGCGTACAGCCTGCATTTATCGCCGTAGCGGCATGAATAGCATCAGGTGTTTTGAGGTTGGTAGTAGCCCTTAGATTAGCTGCACTTTTGAGTAGAGTTTGAGTGATGGAAACTAGCCTAATCTCTGAAGACAAGAGAAGTTGCTCATAGTCATTTATCAAGCTAGTGTTTGCCTGTCTTAAGGGAACAATAAGGGTTTCCATTAACGTCAATTCACTAGTTACTAGTTCGATTTCACCTGTTTGAAACTTCCGCCACAAAGGTTGAAGTAATGAATAGTAAAGTGGGTTTGCCTCAACGGTGTAAATGATGACTGAGGTATCTAAGTAAACAATGGCAGAAGACGGAATACTTAGCTGTCCCATGAATTTTTTTCTGCTTGTAGTTCGCGATCAATTTCTTCAACTGTTCTAGATGCATGACGACTGCGAATTTCTTCCAGCAACTCTAGCACGTTACGCCGTCCAGGTTGAGGCTTTTCCGGCAGGAGGACAATCACTTCAACTTCTTCACCTATTGAACCTGGTGGCAATTCAATTTCAACTTTATTTCCTGAAAGTACTTTGGTTGTAATTTTGATTGCTGATTGCATATTTACTCCTTTTTTAGTTTCCACTACTTATAATATTTTGAGCGCGGCTTTTTTAGTTTTGATTAAATCGATAAATGTTGTAATAGTTAGGCTAATAACTCATCCACTGAGATACTAAAACCAGGTAAAATCTTTTGAGTATTGACAATTTCACCAGCAATAAATATTTTTCTAGCTTCTGCAGTTACGACAATAATCCAGCTATTTTCTGGATAAACTAGCCAAACTTCTTGACCTTCAGATTGTAAATATTCTTGGGCTTTGGCAATGACATCTTCAGCTAAATCAGTAGGAGAAACAATCTCGGCACTTAAAGGAAAACTCTGGGGAAGTACTTTAGCATCGCCATATTGGGCAACTAAATCTGGAGTGAGATAAGCAACATCAGGAAAGCGTCCCTGTTTATTAGTGCGGCAGGGAACCTCTGTATAAACTTGTCCTCCTTGTTGGCTAGAGTTTTTATAAATTCTCCAGTGGAAGTATAAATTTCCCTGGATTTTACTATGCTTAAGAGTCATGCCAGTTTTCTCCACTAATTCCCCATCAATCCATTCTGTATGATCTGGGGGATTTTCCATCCAATCTTCTAAGGATAATATTTTGGGGTCATTTGAGATAACTGTGGATGTTGCCATTGTTATAGATTCTCCTCTAGGGGTTTGATTTAAGATTAGCGCAGTTAGGCTAAGGAATGGAAAAGCGTTAGCGAAGCAGTGCGTTGGCACATCGCCTTGTATTCTGAAATAGCGGTTAACACAGCAAATTTCTACTATTTACTTCTCATTTTTCTTTGAATATAAAATTCGATTCTTCAAAATATTGTAGAAATTTTCTAACAAAAAATCTTAAGACATCAAATTCACATAATAAAAAAAGACAGGCTTTTCAACCTGTCTTAAAACTCATTATTCAGCAAAAGAAATTAGAAATTCATTTCTGCTGCTTGGACTTTCTCAACTTGCTTCTTCTTCAGAACAAGCATGGTTTGAGATAACATAATGCCACCGATAAATATCATCAACCACTGAATTCGAGCTGGGTCTTGTAAAACAACTTCTTTGTCTACTTGACCGAAGCCACCAACATTAGGATTATTGGTCAAAGCGGCACTAGCTAATACTTCTTGTCCTTCAGAAACAATCAATTCAGGACCTGCGGGAATTGCTTCAACAATTGACTCGCCATCTGTAGTCTGAATGGTGACATCATAGCCACCTTCTTCTTTCTTGGCAATCTGAGAAATTGTACCTGCTTTGGTAGCACTGTAGACAGCATTATTGCTCTTGTCGCCTGTAGGATAAACCTGACCGCGACCACGGTTTGCACCTATGTGAACTGGGTATTTACCAAAGTAAACACCTTTATCAGTTTTGGGGTTAGGAGAAAGCACAGGGAAGACAATTTCTTGATATTGTTCACCAGGTAAAGGACCAACAATTACTACATTGTCTTGACCGTCTTTATAAGGTTGGAAGTAGACACCACCAACTTTTTCTTTCATTTCTTCAGGAATGCGGTCTTCGGGGGCAATTTTGAAGCCGTCTGGCAACATTACTACCGCACCTACTTGCAAGCCACCTTTTGAACCATCACCCAAAACTTGTTGGGTGTTCATGTCGTAAGGGATCTTGACAACTGCTTCAAATACTGTATCTGGTTTTACAGACTGGGGAATTTCGACTTCTGTTGGTTTAGCTGCTAGGTGGCAGTTGGCACAAACAATTAGTCCAGTGGCGGCGCGGGGCGTTTCCGGGGCGGTTTGTTGTGCCCAGAAGGGATAGGCGGCTGCTGACTGGGGTAGGGTTATGTCGCTTGCGAAGAACAAGGACAAGGTTGCAAAGGCAAGCACAATGGCTTTTCTAAGCATTTGCAAGGCTGGGAGGTGGCACATCACCGATAAAAAAGGTGTTCTCATCTTGTAGGAAAAAACTCACTCGTTAGTCATTGGTTGTTAGTTGTCTGTCTGTTGGTAGAAATTAAGTCCACCAAGGTGCTTCGCCGCTGCGGAAGTCGGTTTCTGTCCATTTGGTTAAGGACACTTTGTCGTCGGTGACAGTGGCGTTGGCTAGTGCCAAGGATAAAGGCGCAGGTCCCCGGACGACTTTGCCTTCGCTGTTGTACTGAGAACCGTGACAAGGACACATAAATTTGTTCTCGTTGGCATTCCAAGGCACAACGCAACCTAAGTGTGTGCAAACGGCGTTGATACCGTAGTTGGCAAGAGTTTTGTCTTCTGTAACTACAAGGTAGGTGGGGTCGCCTTTCAGTCCTTGTGCCAGAGAGCGATCGCCTACTGGATGATTAGTCAAGTAATCACTGACAATGATGTCATTGCCCAAAGCATCTTTGGCTGTTACACCACCGCCGCCACCACCACTGGAAGCTGGAATGAAAAACTTAATGACAGGGTACAAACCGCCTATAGCAGTGCCTGTTACAGCACCAAACGATAGGAGGTTCATAAATTGACGACGCCCCATGTCTGGAACGTTTGAGCCAGAAGCTTGAGCCATAACTAAACACCTAAAGGTATATTTTTCTTAACCATTCTGGAAATTTGACCAGAATTTTTTAATCCCTGCTCTTTTAATGTAGAGTAATTCAACAGGTGAGCGGGGTTGCCACAATCCTTTCTAGGAATGGATTTTGGACTTGTTATGTTGGTATTATTACATTCTTTTACACCGTATCATAAAGTTAAGAAGCGTCTTATCTGTGACGAAATGTAAACTAAAGCTTAAAGAAAGAGGGTTATGACGGGACAGGACTTGCATCAACTCCTGCTCAACAAGTGGGGACGCTCTTACGACATTCAGATTCGACGCACTCAGGGTAAAATCTTTGTTCAGGTGATGTGGAAGTACCTAGAGCAGGCTTCTTTCCCGCTTTCTGAGGTTGAGTATCAGGAGCATTTAAATACAGTTGCAAGCTACATTCAGGCTTGGGGTGGAGAGCAACAGGTACAGAATTATATACGGGACACACGCGATCGCCCTCGTTTGGGTAAAGCGGTTAGTATTCCCCTTGAATTGGGTGAACGGGGCTCAGAATGGATGTTGGACGATTTTTGAGTTTCACTGGGAATTTTTAGGTTTTACTGGGAATTCTAGTAAATGCTTTGTGTAAAACTGATAGAAACATGAATACAAACAGTAATAGAAACGACGCGAAAAATTAGGAATTGTTGAGTAGAACAGCAGTCACTCTTTCTAAGTAGTTAAACGATGGTTGCAATTGAGCCAGAGATCCCCGACTTCTTGGAGAAGTCGGGGATCTTTGCATCATTTCCCAGTCAACTTAACCATGCCAATACCACCAAAATAAAGCGCCAAAACCGCACCAGCAAGTAAACTCTGAGTCAAAGGATCAGTAGAAGGCGTCAACACAGCACCTAACACAGTTGAAGCAATAATTACCACCCGCCAACCAGAAAGCATTTGCTTAGAAGAAACAATTCCTAAATAGCCTAAAAGCAGTTGAATAATTGGGATTTGAAAAGCCAAACCCGTACTAAACATCAACAACAAAACAAACTCAAAATACTTCTCAATTGACCACAACTGCTCAACAACATCTGCACCATAACTAATAAAAAAGTTGAGCGCAGCCGGAACTAAAGCAATATAAGCAAATCCTAAACCAACAAAAAATAAAATACTAGAACCGAGAACAACGGGACCAATTAAACGACGTTCACGGCGAGTTAGTCCAGGTAAAACAAACTGAATAATTTGGTAAAGAATAAACGGACTAGCGAGTAATATCCCACTATATCCAGCTACTTTAATTGAAACAAAAAAGTATTCACCTGGTGCAAGTTGCAGAAACTTTACCCCTTGTGCGGGAACTTCCAGCAGTTGCACAATCGGTTTAACTACCAAGAAACAGGCAACAATGCCAACTAGCACCGCAATGAGTGCATAAAAAAGCCGTCCTCGTAACTCCTCCAAATGGTCGAAAAGCGACATCTCGACATCATTGGGCAAATCATCGAGGTCTTCAGTTTCCGGGGCGTCTGAAACAGCCTCAATTACCGATGAAACTTTCTCTAAAAGGTTTGGTGGTTCCTCTACAACAGTTTCTACTGCGGCAGTTGGTTCCTCTACAACGGTTTCTGCTTCGGCAATTGGTTCTTCTACAACAGTTTCTACTGCGGCAATTGGTTCCTCTACAACAGTTTCTGCTTCGGCAATTGGTTCTTCTACGGCAGTTTCTGCTTCGGCAATTGGTTCTTCTACGGCAGTTTCTGCAACAATTGTCGATTCTAGGGCATAGACTTGCCGTATAGGGTCGTATACTAGCCTGTCTGAATTACTTGCAATGTAACCATCGTGAGCCGTCGTGCCGTTAGGAGCAGATTGAGGCAGGTTTGGCTTGGGCGCCAAATCACCAGACGAAGCTACCACAAGACGGCTGATGCGATCGCCTAAATTCTCTGGAATCACATAAGTAGCAGGAAGCACTGTCGGCTTGCATACCGCCTCATGCACCAAAGCCGCAGCGTGTTCAGAAAGATTAATCGGTGGCTCTATTGACTTTACATCGGCATTGCTAGGGCTTTTCATCGTCCAGGAATCAACCACTGTCTCGGCTGTCACTGGCTCTGGAATCTGCTTAAGTGTTAATGCCGATGGGGGAAAAAATCTAATAGAACGAGCCATCCGTCGATAAGGCTCTAGGTGGTCGGTCACACTGTCCCCTCTGAAATTTAAGTACAGTACATTATAAAACTTTATATCGAGCAGGATCTTAGTGTCGTCTAATATAATCAATTTCCCAACTTTGACTTACTCCCCTTCCCTTGTAGGGAAGGGGTTGGGGGTTAGGTTTTCTCTGCTTTGAGCAAAGGTAAGATCACCGCGATAAAATTGGACCATTAGCGGTATATTTGCTCAACATTTGAGAAATTTCAGGATTATATAGCCGTAGATAATTCCAATAATTACCAAAAACCGACTCCACATAACCCTTAGTTTCAAGATAGGGAATCACTTCAATAAAGGCATCAGGATCACTTAATCCAAACTTAGTAACCCATTCTCCCACCTTGGCAGGTCCTGCATTATAACTTGCAACAGCTAACATTGAGTTGTTGTTGTATTCCTGATGAGTATAATCCAAAAACCAAGTGCCTAGTTTGATATTATCATCGGTATTTTCTAGGTTATATTTTTTTAATTGGATTTTTTCAGCAATCCAAGTTCCCGTTTCTGGCATTACTTGCATCAAACCTGTTGCACCAACAACCGAGCGAATTTTTGGTTCAAACCGCGACTCTTGGCGAATTAAAGCTGTTACTAATAAAGGATTTAGTTGCCGTTGCCCAGACCATTTTGTAATGGCGTCTTTGTAAGGGAAAGGAAATAAAGCGTGCCAATAAGCAGGAGAACTGCGTAAGGTTTGCCATTGTGCTTTTTCTTCCGGTACTTCGCGCTGATTGAGGCTCCAAATATGAAAGATTCCTTCTAGGTGATCTCCTACACCAAAACGCATTAAACCTTCAGTAAATTGCTCGGCAACTGTCGGCTTTTGACGGTTTTGAAACTCGGCTTGCCAGAGTGTCCAAGCATCATTATCTTGCCCTAGTTGATAGAGTTCTTTTAAAGTAGCTGAACCAGCAGGTAAGGTAGCACGTATAGCTGGCACTTTCACTTCTGGAGTCAAGTTTCTCACAGTTGTAAAATCCCCAACATTCCAGCCCAAAAATTTAGCCGAACGCCAAGCATAATAAGACTCAGGATACTCTGCTAGAACGTGTTCAAAGGCGGTTGTGGCTTCTTTTTGTTTTCCCAACTCCGCCGCCCATCTACCGACCCAAAATGCCGCTTCTGGAGCCAATTCACTGTCAGGGTTATTAACAGTAATTGGTTGCGCCCATTGCCATGCTTCTTGATATTTTCCCTCACGGGCTTTTTGTTCAGCTATTTTCCAGCGATACTGGGCAGCGGCGTCAGATTTGGCAAATTGAGTTAAGACAGATTGACGTGCTTGGCTGGCGGAAGTGGTGCTACCTAATGATTCTAAAATTTGTGCTTTACTTAGTAAGGCTTCGGCGCCTTCATCAGGAAACTTTTTGATGATTAAATCTAGATAAACTAGAGCATTTTCTGAAGAGGAAAGTGCAGCTAAACGCTTTAAGCCTAATCCCGTTTCTTTGCCATCAGGAAAGTCTTTAACAAGTTGTTGATAAGCTTGAATTGCTTCCGTTTTTTTGTTATCTAATTGATAGCCTCGTCCGACACGATAAGCGGTTAAAGAGGTACGAGGTGCTCTAGCATAAGCTTTTGCCGCTTTGCCATATTCTTGAGTTTCCCAATAGCCAAAAGCAATGATTTGCCAATCTTGGGGCGTTAGTTGGGGAGCAAATTTATCAGTTAAAATATCACGAATTGGTGCAGTAGCTTTGGCAGATGGATTATTTTTAGCTAAAAGTGATAACAGGGCAAATTGATTAGGTTTTTTGGCAAGTATGGTGCGAACAATTTCTTGTGTGCGAGGATGTGAGGGAAATTTAGCGATCGCCTCTTGCCAATATTTCGGATCAGATTTTCCTAAAATATACAGCGCTTCGGCGGCAACTGGCATAGTCGGATAATTTTTCAGCAAGTCTTGCCAAGTTGCGGTTTCCTTGCCCTGATCTCCCATCAATTGATATGCTTGGGCACGTTTTAAAACAACGTGTGCTGCTAGTTGGGGATACTCAGACTCTAATTTCTCCAACCACTTTAAGGCTTTTTTCCCTTGTTTTTGGTCAATTAAATCAGATGCCAACAGATAACGGGCACGAAATTGATCCAAAGACTTTGCACCAGCAGCAACCGTTTCCAACTGTGACGCCCTCGCGGTTGGTGACAGCGACACCAAAGGCAAAACCGTCGATTGTTGGTCTTCTTGTGTCAAGCTTAAAGGAGTTTCAGTTTTTTGACCCAGCCAGCGCCCTAATACACCAGTCATCGAAAGGGCTAGCAATGATGAGCCAAGTAGTGCACATAACAGTAGACTGGCACTAATTGCCACTGTACGTTTATTTTTCGGTTCCTTTATCATTAATCCGAGTTTGCCGATCACGCTTTAAAGCCCTTTTAAATTTGCAAGGAATAATTAGCACAAAGCTTTAAGTTAAAACAGAGTTGACGAAATCGGCAACCTATTTTTTGATAATTTGGTATTGGAGGTTTATGGTGTCTCTAGGGTGCTTTGCTTCAATTGAGTCAAGAGCCGACAACTGATTTTTGAGCAATACTGATTAAGTAATCCTATATATAAAACGTAGCTAAACTGGGGACATGGAAATTCGAGCAACGGATACACCACGATTTGAGTGGACTGGCGACGCCTTAGCGATCGGGTTCTTTGAAGATGCTACAGCATTAACAGGTGATTTAGTCCAAGCTGATCAAAAGTTTGGCGGTGCAATTACAGAATTGATCGAAGAAACTGAATTTAAAGGCAGTTTTGGCAGCACTGTTGTCACGCGCCTAGCTGCTGGTGGCTTAGTTCGTAAACTAATCTTAGTTGGTTTGGGTAAAGCTGACGCTTTAACTTTGGATGGTTTGCGTCGTGGGGCTGCAGCAATTGCTCGTACAGCTAGATCTGAAAGAAGTAAAACTTTAGCAATTAGTTTACCAGCTTTTAAGGATGATTCAGCCGAGAGTGTGCAAGCAATTACTGAAGGAATTGTACTAACACTACATCAGGATCATCGCTTTAAATCGGAACCTGACACTAAAGGTGCAAAGCTGGAAACGGTTGAGTTATTGGGTTTTACGGCACAAGAAGCGGCTATTACTCAGGCGAAGGCAATTTGTGATGGTGTAATTTTGGCACGAGAATTAGTTGCTGCACCAGCGAATGTGGTGACACCAATTACTATGGCAAAAACTGCTGAGGAAATTGCTTCTAAATATGGCTTATCTTTGGAAATATTAGAGCAAGAAGAGTGTGAAAAGCTGGGTATGGGAGCATTTTTGGGAGTTGCCCAAGCTTCCGAAATTCCGCCGAAGTTTATCCATTTAACTTATAAGCCAGAAGGTACACCAAGGCGTAAAGTGGCAATCGTCGGAAAGGGCGTTACCTTCGACTCTGGCGGCTTGAATATCAAAGGAGTCGGAAGTGGCATTGAGACGATGAAGATGGACATGGGGGGTGCAGCAGCCACCTTTGGGGCAGCAAAAGCGATCGCCCAAATCAAACCAGATGTTGAAGTTCACTTTATCAGCGCCGTCGCCGAAAATATGATCAGTGGACGTGCCATGCGCCCTGGTGATATTCTTACCGCTTCTAATGGTAAGACGATTGAAGTTAATAATACCGATGCTGAAGGGCGTCTAACTTTAGCAGATGCCTTAGTATTTGCCGAAAAATTAGGCGTAGATGCGATCATAGATTTGGCAACCTTAACAGGCGCTTGTGTGATCGCCCTAGGTAATGATATCAGCGGACTCTGGGCAACCGATGACAGCCTTGCTAACCAAATTAAAGCAGCTTCCGTTACCGCCGGCGAAAAATTCTGGCAAATGCCTATGGAAGAAAAATACTTCGATGGCTTAAAGTCACCAATTGCTGATATGAAAAATACAGGACCTCGCCCCGGCGGTTCAATTACTGCTACATTATTTTTGAAGCAGTTTGTCAAAGAAACTCCTTGGGCACACCTCGATATTGCAGGTCCTGTTTGGACAGATAAGGATGACGGCTGCAACCCTTCTGGGGCAACAGGTTTCCCGGTTCGCACTTTGGTTAACTGGGTATTAAATGATACCTAAGTGGCATCAAAGTTAGAGATACCTAATAAGACATTCTAAGTGTGTGACCAGACCCTGCTTAACTTTTCGGCAGGGTTTTTTGATCAGACATTACCCAAATTTGGCTTTTGCTTGTTCGTAAACTTGCAAAGTAATCGTAGTTTGTCCAGCATCTTTGGCAAATTGTTCAATTTTACGACGGGCGGCAGGACGAACAAAAAAGGGAATTTCTTTCAGTTTTGCTTCAGCTTCAGGTGTCCATTCCATCTTCTTTTTCTTCGGTTATTGAGCTTTTGTCATTTAGTTCTAGCAAACCCGCAGGCGGTGTAATTTCAATTCTACGATTTTCTAGATCAACTACAGGTGCGATCGCTTTCACAAAAGGAATTAAAATTGTAGCCGGCTTGTGTGGTACTTGGCGCTTCGGTTTGCGTTGCTTACTCTTGCGAGTTGGTGGTGCCACTTCCGGTTTGGGTGGTGCCGCTTCTGGTTGGTTGTGCAGTTGCACTTCCAAAAGATCATTGCCGAAAGAATAGACATCAACCACCACACCAATTAGTTCACCAGTGAGTTGATTAAAGACTGAAACATTGATTAAATCTAGGACATGATACTCATCTTGGCTTAACTTTGGGCGATCGCTCATTGGTACATATAAGCGAGAGTCGCGCAATGCCTCAGCTTTTTCACGAGTATCAACTCCCGCCAGCTTTACAGCATATATGCCTTTACCCGGAATAAAGCGCCCACCTAGCAATTCTATCGGTTGCGGTTCACCATCACTACTGCGTTGTAACCAGCGTTGTCCGCGTTGCTCAAACCGCTCAGGAAAGTCAGAATTAGGATAAACCCGCAATTCTCCCTTTAAACCCTGTGGCGCAACAATTGTGCCAATTTCTATCCAGTCGTCATTCGCCATTAGCTCTCAGCTTTTAGGAGTTAGCTTTTTAATTTTAAGATGCCAAGATGTCTTACAACATACCAGCAAATTCTCAAGGAGTGGCAAGGCAGGATTTTTCAGCCTCAATCATGCCATAGCTAAGGTCGGGCTTGCTCTCTAAAAGTAACAAATTAATGATGATTTTCCAGGATCAGCAATTAGTGCTGTTAGACTATCGCCAAGCCGCTGAAATAGGAAACACTGAGACTTTCGCCTGATCTCAAAACCTGAAAATTTGCTGATTTGGCATCAAATTTTCGGTGCATCCTCAAAAAGAAACTGCCGGATCATTTGATCTACCACAAGAAGAGTGTAGTGGAATTAGCTTTATTAATAGCATCAGGGCAAACATCTGTGAGACTATAGCCAGAAGTTCCCTATCCTGTTTGTCTTGGCGTTAACTGCCACCTAATATTAGGTGTTTGTCTAAATCTTGCGGTGCCAAGGTTCCTTTACTCACCCATCGCATCTCCATCTATGCAATTGAGAAATTTTCTGCGTCGGACAAAAATTGTTGCTACGATTGGTCCTGCAACCAGTCAACCGGAGGTTCTGAAGGAATTAATTAAAGCCGGTGCGACAACGTTGCGGCTAAATTTTTCCCACGGCACTCATGACGATCATCAACGCAGTATACGTCTAATTAGACAAATTGCGTTTGAATTAAATCAGCCTGTGGGTATTTTACAAGACTTACAAGGACCGAAAATCCGTCTAGGACGGTTTGAGAATGGTTCGATTATTCTGAATAAAGGCGATCGCTTTACTCTAACTAGCGTTTTGATGTCTGGTACTCAAGAAATGAGTTCAGTCACTTACGAACCATTGGCTGATGAAGTCCCAAATGGGGCAACCATCATGTTAGATGATGGCAAGGTTGAGATGCAAGTTGAAGAAGTAGACCGCGTGAAACGTTGTCTGCACTGTCGAGTTGTCGTTGGGGGACCACTTTCTAATAACAAAGGTGTTAACTTCCCTGGTGTTTATCTTTCCATCAAAGCGATGACTGATAAAGACCGCACTGATTTAATGTTTGGCTTAGATCAAGGTGTAGACTGGGTTGCACTCAGCTTTGTCCGCAACCCTCAAGACGTGCTAGAAATCAAAGAATTAATTGCCAGTGCTGGTAAACAAGTGCCGGTGATTGTCAAAATTGAAAAGCACGAAGCGATCGAACAAATGGAAGCAATTCTCTCGCTTTCTGATGGCGTGATGGTTGCCAGGGGTGACTTGGGCGTTGAGTTGCCTGCTGAAGATGTGCCAATTCTGCAAAAGCGACTTATTGCTACTTCTAACCGTCTGGGTATCCCGGTGATTACTGCCACCCAAATGTTAGATAGTATGGTAAATTCACCCCGCCCTACCCGCGCTGAGGTGTCTGATGTTGCCAATGCCATTCTTGATGGTACTGATGCTGTGATGCTTTCTAATGAAGCGGCAGTTGGCAAATATCCTGTGGAAGCAGTGGAAACAATGGCAAGAATTGCCGTCCGCATTGAGCAAGAGCAAATTGCTCAAAATGTCAAGGACACCAAACGCTCAATTCCTAATGCCATTTCTTTTGCCGTTGGTCAAATTGCCGAACAATTACAAGCATCAGCAATTATGACTCTAACTAAAACTGGCGCAACTGCCCGCAACGTCTCCAAATTTCGCCCCTACACGCCGATCCTTGCCGTTACTCCCCATGTGGACGTGGCACGACAATTACAACTCGTATGGGGCGTCAGACCGCTATTGGTGCTAGATTTACCTTCAACTGGTCAAACTTTCCAAGCGGCAATTAATGTTGCCCAAGAAAAGCAGCTTTTGGCAGAAGGTGATTTGGTGGTGATGACGGCGGGTACATTGCAAGGTGTTCCAGGCTCAACTGATTTAATTAAGGTTGAGGTGGTAACTGCGGTTTTGGGACAAGGTATTGGCGTTGGTCAAGGTTCTGTAAGTGGTATTGCCCGTGTTGCCCACACAGCAATGGATGTGGGAAATTTTAATACTGGTGAAATTTTGGTTGTCCCCTCCACAAATGCCGGTTTTGTGGAACTTATTCGCAAGGCAGGAGGCATTGTTACTGAGGATGAAAGTTTAAATTCTCATGCAGCAATTATTGGTTTGCGTTTGGGAGTGCCGGTAATTGTTGGTGTTAAGAATGCTACCGAAATTATCCGCGACGGGGCAATTTTAACTTTGGATACTCATCGCGGTTTGGTTTATTCCGGTGCAATGGGTGTTAGTCCTCAAAGTGGCGCACTTATGGTTTAAGTTAAGTTACCATGTTGCCTCGAAGTAAGCTTGTGCTAAGTGATCCCCTTTCTCGATTTTATGAGTCAGGGGATTTTTTTTTGTTTTGCATATGAGGGGACGATTTTGAGCAACAAATTAAACACATTGTAGAGACGTTCCGCCGGAACGTCTCTACTTTTTTTGGCTGGAAAAAAGCGATTAAATGTATCAAAGGATCAGCTATTTGCTAATAATAGGTAGGATCTACTGACTTGTTGCAGGTAATACCACTGCTGTCTAAGCCCTGTTTTTGAAAGTCGGTGCAAGCAAATACAACTTATCTAATTAGATTATGGCTAAATTTTGCTCTCAACTTCAGACTTCGGCGCTGGCAATACTCGTGGCAACGGGCTGTTCTGGTGTATCATTGCCCCAAGTCAGCGATAATCAACCTTCAGTTGCTCCTGTTATTTCGGTGCAAGCTACTCGTAGTTGTGTGAAAGTTGATCCCTTTGTTAAGGCAATTGACCGGGCAAGAAGTGCTGCAAATCTGGCACAATCAGCACAATCAGCACAACAGTGGGATTTAGTGGTCTTGCAATGGTTACAAGCGATCGCTAATATGCAAGCAGTAGGACTAGAAAACCCTCGACGCGCTTACGCCCAAAAAAAAGTTGCTGAATATTCTCAAAACCTAGCAGTTGCCCGACAAAAAGCGGCAGTGACAACTCAGTTACCTTTTACCAGTTTTAATAATCAAATCTTTGACGAACAATTACGACTTTATTTATCTTATATTGCTGCTTTTGGCGTGCCGGATGTTTTAATTGTTGGTAGTTCTCGTGCTTTGGTTGGTGTTGATCCGCAAGTCTTACAACAAGCTTTAGCTAATCAAGGCAGAAATCTGAGAGTCTTTAATCTTGGCATTAATGGCGGCACTGCCCAAACTGTTGACTTGCAACTCCGACAAATTCTCACCCGCGACAAACTACCCCGCTTAATTATTTGGGCAGACGGGGTACGGGCATTTAATAGTGGACGCCCCGATCGCACTTACAATAGTCTGATTGCCTCAGCCGGATATAAGCGCCTCCAAGCCGGCACCCGCCCCAGTCTGCCTCAAAGTCCACCACAAACCATTGATAGCTGTGAAGACATTCCCAGCGCGGCAAAATCTTTGGTTCAAACAAAGACAATTCTTGCTTCAGCTAGCTTAAATGACGACTTACCTGCACTAGAGGCGGCATCTGAGGCAACTAGCAACCTTCCTGAACCATCACTGCTAAAAGCAACTGATACATCAGTCACCCAACGACTGACAACAGATTATAGTAGTGCGGCAATTGATGCTAATGGCTTTTTACCAATTAATAGCCGTTTTAATCCCAATGTTTACTATCAAAAAACGCCGCGAGTGTCTGGGCGTTTTGATGGTGATTATCAACCTTTTAGTTTATCAGGGGCACAATTGGTTGCTTTTAATGCTGTGAAAAATTTGGCAAAGCAGCAAAAAATTAACTTAGTTTTGGTTAGTTTGCCCCTCACAGATGAATATTTAGACTCGGTACGCCAAAGTCGGGAACAACAATTTAGGCAGTATATGCAGGGACAAGTGGGAGAGGGTTTTATGTTTGTTGATTTAGTGCAGCAATGGCCCACTCAATATCAATATTTTACTGACCCTAGCCATCTCAATCGCTATGGGGCAGAAGCGGTTGCCAAGTTGCTTGCAGCTAACCGTCAGATTCCTTGGCTACAAACGCGCCCTTAATATTGGTAAAGTTTGTCTTCAATTTCGGTTAATTTTTCATCGATTTCAAAATGATTATACTGTTCCCAACGATTGGCAATGGTTAGAATATCGCCAATGAGAGAATGGACGTTTTGTGAGTCAGAAATATCCGAGCTTCCTAATGATCCTTGTGCGATCGCGGTATGCTCAATAATACCAAGACTTTGCTCTAATTCCTTTCTAGCATCTTGAAGTAACTGCCCTAAACGTTGGGCATTTCGTTTGCTGGCTTTGACTTGTTGGCGGGTAAGTAACATGGCAATTTTTTTAACTCTACAGTTTGTACTTCAACTGTAAGCAGCAATAATCCGTAGAAAACGCACATTATGCAACTTTGTCAAGTGACCTTTCTGGGATATTGTAGGGGCGTACAGCCGTACGCCCCTACAGTGGTTATATCGTCGTTAATACCTTAAATGACTTTAAATACTATCTGTGACACTAGTAAAATTGAACGCCTTTACCCGCACTCCCGGCACGACACTGCTGCCGTAGCGTTGCACAGTACTTAGGGCATCAACTGCATTTAACATTTCCGGCAAACTTTGATTGAAGCGCAAATTTTTAATGGGATAAGCAATTTTGCCATCCTCAATCCAAAATGTACCATCGCGGGTCATGCCTGTGACTTCCAAAGTGCGAGGATTGATATAACGCACATACCAAGCACGATTAACCAAAATTCCGCGCTCAGTTTGGGAAATCAAGTCAGTAAGGCTTTGATCCGAGCCAGTCATAACAATAGGAAACATCGCGCCCGTTGGTTGTTTGCCCTGTTGTTGCGCCCAGTAGCGTCCATAGGAAAGGGTTTGAGGCACACCATCTTTAATGACTTCGGTGAAATGATTGCTCAAACCATCACCAAAGCTAGTTCCTAATTGTAATAGCGGATGAGCGGGATTGCGTTGTACTTGTATTAAAGGGCTAAACATTTGCTCACCAACGCGGTTGCCGATGGCTTTTCCCAACTCATCGCTACGAGACATAAACGATCGCCCTTCATCTGCTGCCCTGGCATCCATATTCCAAATTACCCAACTCAGTAAACTGGCAAAAGCCGCGCCGTTAAAGACGACTGGGTAAACGCCTGGTTTGATTTCACGAGGGCTACGGGAGGATAATGCTCGTTCGATTAGTGATTCTGTTAATGATTCTATCGGCAGTTGGTTGATTGCAAAACCCGTGCGTTTTCCCCAACTAGAGCCATCTTTGATACGTGCTGTGAAGCTAAAATCAGCCTCAGTTGCGCTATCGCTTGCTCTTAATCCCAACGAGTTGCCTATTACCCGCACAAAGGCTTCTGTACTCAGGGTTCCAGATCCTTCAACCCCGGCATTACCACTCATTTCACATACTTTTTGGACAATTTCTCCTCTTTCTAAAGGTGAAAAATTGGCTGTCTTAAAGTCAAAAGCTGGTGTACGATCTTCATAAGTTTGAGGTTCAAGTAAGGGCATCCATTCTGGATCTTCTGGTGCAACACGAGCAAGTTCTTGAGAGCGTTGGATAGTTTCTTTAATTGCTGCTTCGTCTAAATCTGTTGTAGAACTAGATGCACTTTTTTTACCAAAATAACTAGTAACGCTGAGGCTAAGTCTAGTACGACTAATGTTTTGCGTCATCTGATTTTCTGAGTAGCGGCTTAAAGATTCTTCGCCTGCATTAAGACTGACAAATACACCTTCTGCCTCAGATTGTTTGATGACTTTTTCGACTATGAATAAAGCCTGGTCTTCACTTAAAATTGTCGGTGTTGTTGTTAAGTTCATCTCGGTTTTAGTGTTCATCTGTAGTTAAATTCAATTAATATTTGTACAAGAAGTCTCATGAATATACGGCTATTTCATCCACAAGATGCCGAACAAATTGCCCATTTGTTCCACGATACAGTACGTGAAATTAATCAACGTGATTACTCCCTTAGCCAAATCCAAGCTTGGGCGCCGGAGGATATTTACTTCAGAAATTGGGCAGAAATTTGCTCAAAGCGATTTACTTTTGTTGCTGATCAATCAGATTTAATTGTCGGTTTTGGTGAGCTAGAATCAGATGGGCATATCGATTGTTTCTACTGCCATAAAAACTATCAAGGATGCGGTATTGGTCGGCAAATTTATCAGGCAATTGAACAAAAAGCATTGAATTTAGGCTTGACTCGATTATTTACTGAAGCCAGTATTACTGCCAAGCCTTTTTTCCAACATCTGGGCTTTTCTGTTGTGCAGCAGCAACAGGTATTTTGTCGAGGAGAAACATTGATCAATTATTTAATGGAAAAGCAATTGCTAATTTAAGACGCGCCGCCAATTTGAATATCTCGCACTCGCACCGGAACGCAAGCATGAGTCATTTGAGCAATCTGCATTGGTTCCCCCTTACCACACATATTTGTACCGCATTGTTGACGCTCAGAAGCGGGTCCCACGGCATCTACGCTGTTCCAAAAGTCGGTGGTCATTGCCTGATAAGTGACATCTTTCAACATTCCAACTACTTTGCCATTTTCCACTTTCCAAAAGGCATCGCCGCCAAATTGAAAGTTACGCCGTTGTTGGTCGATGGAAAAACTGCCGATGCCGTCGATTAAAATACCATCCTCGGTACCTGCAATCATCTGCTCTAGCGTTGCCGTGTGACTGTCGCCATCGGGTCCCGGTTCGAGTCCTAAATTGGGAATGCGTACCATCGGCACACTCGACCAACTATCGGCGTAGGCGCTACCGTTACTAGTCGGACGACCGAGGCGGTGTGCGGTTTCGCGATCGGTGAGATAATCTACTAAAACGCCATCCTTGACAATATACCAATCTTGTGATTTTACGCCCTCATCGTCATAACCCATCGTACTACGTCCGCCCGGTTGAGTGCGATCGGCTTTAAAGTTCACCCAAGGTGCGGCGTATTGTAGTTTATTAAGTTTGTCAGTGGTGGCGAAACTGGTACCTGCAAAGTTGGATTCGTAGCCATATACTCGATCAAGTTCGGTGGGATGTCCAACTGATTCATGAATGGTTAACCAAATATTTGTTGGTTTGAGAATTAAGGTGCTACGGATGCCAGAGGGACCTTTGGGTGCATGAACTTTTTCAATTGCTTCTTCGGCAACGCGCTCGACTTGGCTTAACAGGTCAGTTGGGTTAATATGCTCGTAACCTTTATTAAGTGGTGGGCGTTCGTAGTTGCGACTTTGAGCATCATTATTAGCGATCGCAGTACACCCCATACCGGAATAACTACGATAGATGGTTTGTTGAATTAATGAGCCAATTGTAGAGGCAAAAGTTTTGTCTTCGCGGCTAAAACGTAGATAAGATGAAGCTTTTTTGATGCCGCGTTCTTTGTAACTTAAAAACTGTTCATTTAGACCTAATAATAAGTCAGCTTTCTCGCTAATTGGAACACTGAAAGGATCAATTTCAATTGGTGTTATGTAGGTGTCGCGGTAAGCTGCAACTGGTGCTAATTGTACTTTAGTTTGCTGCGACAAACGGCTACCTTTGGCAATATCAACAGCTTTGGCGACAATACGTTCAACTTCAGTCGGGGTTTTCAGGGGACTGGCAGCGAAACCCCATGCACCGTTGAGGAGGACTCGCACACCAAAACCGGAACTAACATTATCGGATAGTTGGCTGAGAGAGCGATCGCGTGCGTAAAGATTTTGGGTGCGATAATTGCCAAAACGCACATCTCCATACTCGCATCCGGCACGGTTAATTAATTCTATTGCTAATGTAGCGAGGTCTGTGGCGGTAGTAATTGCTGCTGGTGCTTGTACCATAGTCAGTTTTTTAGGGATTTATCTCGTATTGTAACGATTGCGCTGGCTGACTATGGGTGGGAGTGTCAAGCGTATTTGATTATAAAGATTTGAAGAAGTTTCAGGAAATCCGGGTTTTTCCGCAAGCGGAAAAACCCGGATTTCCCCGATGATATTGATATGTATCACTGTTGAGTAATAAATAAAAGTTTCTAAAGGAATAAAAAATGGCAGGACAAATCACAGTATCACCAGCACAAGCAAATTTAAAGATGGCTTTATGGCAAGTAGATGCTGATTCAATGAGTAGCACTGAGCTGTATGCATGGTTAGTGGATAGTGGTTTGCCCCATGAGGTAACTATCAGACTTCATGAACTTATGACCTATACGAAAAAAGTAGGTAGTAAAGTTATCGCTGTCGGAAAAATTGTTTTAATTAAAATCCTGGAGTTTATCAAGACACATCCTAATTTAGTTATGGGAGTTGCTCTAGGCGCTGCTGTAGGACTATTGGTGAATTCTGTACCAGTTATAGGGTCAGTGTTAGCACCATTAGCAACAGTGTTGGGGATAACTATTGGTGCGATCGCTGGACACAGACTGGATAAAGGCAAAGAAGTTAATGAGGGAATAATTGGAGTTGCACAAGACATTATTGAAATTGCCAGAGAGTTTTTCAAACTCTTCATTGATGTTTTCAATGCTATCTTCCGTAACGTCATTACTGCCTAAAGAAAAGTCAAATCAATTAAAATCAGGAGTTCTGATATGTTTGGTAATAAAACCCTAACTAAAGAGCAACTTCTTAAAGCACTTGAAGAACTGGAAAAACATCCCCAGGATAGGCTAGGAATTTTAGCTAATATTGGGATTGGTGTTGTAGGTGCTGCTGGTGCTGGCTATGCTGCTTCTGTTTTGGGAGCTAGTGCTGTGTTCTTTGGGCTGCTCCCAGTTGCAGCCCCAGTAGCAGTAGTTGCTGGGGGTGCTGCACTAGGTGGACTGGCTCTTGTAGGAATCAAGAAGATGCTGTTTGATGGCACTTATGACGAAGGGAAAAGAGATCAAATACGAATTCAAATAGAGGAAAATCTAAGGGATATTGAAGCTAAAGAAAAAGCTTCTAATTTAGGGGAAAATGATAAAAACCAATTTTACATTTTCTTAAAAGAACCAGTGAAATTTGATCTAATCAGTCCACAGGATGCTCAGGGTTTAATAAACGCTGTAGAAAGTGGTCAAATGCCCTTAAAGGAAGCTTATCATTTAGTAGAAGATGTAATTAATTCCGTAAAATCATAACTGTACCTGAAATCCATATTCTGGTAAGGCTAGACCATGACTTAGTAAGAGAGTACTCACACTTCTAGATAGTCGTGTTGTTAGAAGAATTGGCTATTTAATTTACAGGAGTTTTATCAACATGAGACCAGAACAAATTGCTGTTGGTGTAGCTAGACAATGTTTAAACAATGACCTTACAAACAAAAATCAATTTGGGGCTAGAGTTGGAGCTGTTGCAGGATTATTAGGAGGAGTGGCAGCAGTAGGAACTTTGGGTGTGACTGCGCCTATCGCAGTGCCTCTAGCCTTAGCTGTTGGTGCACTTGCTGGTGCAAAAGGAGAGTCAACAGTTAAGGGTGTAGCAAAGGGTACAGTGATTGTAGCTGGAAATGTGGCTAAGGGCGCTGGCTCTGTTGCCGAAAACGTGGCAAAAAATGCGGGGTCTGTAGCTGAGAACGTAGCCAAAAATGCGGGGTCTGTTGCCGGAAATGTAGCAAGCGGTGCGGGGTCTATATTCGGAAACGTAACTAAGGGAATTACAGGGGGAATTACAGGTGTTCTCAATTTTTTCAAGAGTGAGGAAGACTTTTTAAACAAAGGGATAGAGAAGCTTCAGAATGGACAGTACGAGGAAGCTGTTGAAGATTTCACCCAAGCCATCGAAATTAATCCTCAATATGTAGAAGCTTACTACTTGCGCGGCTGCATCCACTCTGACATAGGCAACCATCAAGAAGCGATCGCAGATTATACTCAGACCATTCAGCTTGTTCCTGATGATGCTGATATTTACGTCATGCGGGGTAAGGCTTACATTGCACTAGAGGATTACAACAGTGCGCTCGCAGACTACACCCAAACCATCAAAATCAATCCTCAATATGTAGAAGCTTACTACTTGCGCGGCTGTATCCACTCTGACATAGGCAACTATCAAGAAGCGATCGCAGATTACACCCAAACAATCCAGATCGATCCTAGCTATGTTGATGCTTATCGTAATCGGGGGCATATTTTAGCCGCACAGGAGGATTACAATGAGGCAATTTCGGACTACACGCAAAGCATCAGAATCGATCCGAGTGATGCCGATATCTACTTCAGACGAGGTAAAGTGTTCATTGCCTTAGAGGATTACAAAAGCGCCGTTACAGATTACACCCAAGTTATCAAAATTGATTCCAGTTGTATCGAGGCGTATTTTATACGAGGCTGTCTTTCCTCTGAATTAGAGGATTATCAAGCAGCAATTTCTGACTTCACAGAGGTGATCAAAACTAAGCCTAATGATACTCAACTCTACTTCCAGCGTGCTGATGCTCTTATTGCAGTAGAAGATTATAACGGCGCAATTGCTGACTTTACTGAAGTTATCAAAATTAATCCTAACGATACCGTTCCTTACTTCAAGCGTGCAAATACTCGCACTGCAATCAAAGATTATGATGGTGCAGTTGCAGATTATACCCAAATCATCAAGATAGAACCCAACAGTGTTGAGGCTTACTTCAACCGAGGTTGGGTTCGTAGTGAAAAGGGAGACAAGCGGGGAGCCATTGCCGACTATAATCAAGTCATCAAGATTGACCCTAACTATGGTTATGCCTACGTTAAACGGGGTTATCTCCGCAAGGAGAAGGAAGAAAAAAAGGAAGCTATTGCAGATTTTCAGAAAGCAATTAGCCTCTTTTATAAAGAATCCATATTAGAAGAAATACCAACTCTTCAGAGTGAAGTCAAAATGCTTCAGAAAGAACCCAAAAATACTCCGTGGTGGCAGACACGGGTATTTTAGTAAACTGTGAGTTGATTTTACTTAAGTTTGATGTAAGCAATAGTGAAAAAAATCGCAATTTAGTAATATTGAAGTGTGATTGCAAAAACCGCACTTTTTTGAAAGTATAATTGCTATATACAAAGACACATTGACTTAGCAAAATAACTAAAATGGTGTCACCGAATTTATTAGAAATTGAACGTTCTATCCTTGCTTTGTCCCTAGAAGAACAACAGTGGTTGCTTGAACGCCTTAATCAAAAAGTTCAAGTGAGGAAACTTACAGCAGATCAACTCGCTGATGTAACTTATATGGAATCACAAATTAGGGCAATGGCAAATGATCCAGATATTCAATCAGAAATAGCAGCAATTAATAAAGAGTTTGCTATTACTGAAATGGATGGTTTATCAGGTTTATGACTCTTGAAAGAGGTCAAATTTACTTTGTTAACCT
>JBATUR010000075.1:0-45962 GCA_049671305.1 Coleofasciculaceae cyanobacterium | reverse complement strand
GCACGTTTCCAAATGGAAGCCAAAACAGGCATCTTATTTGACGACGTAGCAGGCATTGAAGAAGCCAAAGAAGAACTACAAGAAGTCGTAACTTTCCTCAAACAGCCAGAACGTTTTACCGCAGTTGGTGCGAGAATTCCTAAAGGAGTACTCTTAGTCGGTCCTCCAGGAACAGGTAAAACCTTATTAGCAAAAGCGATCGCAGGTGAAGCAGGAGTTCCCTTCTTTAGCATCTCTGGTAGTGAATTTGTGGAAATGTTCGTCGGTGTTGGTGCTTCCCGTGTACGCGACTTATTCAAAAAAGCCAAAGAAAACGCACCATGTTTAATCTTCATCGACGAAATAGACGCCGTAGGTAGACAGCGTGGGGCAGGTATCGGCGGCGGAAATGATGAAAGAGAGCAAACCTTAAACCAGTTGCTCACAGAAATGGATGGTTTTGAAGGTAACACAGGAATTATTATAATTGCTGCCACCAACAGACCAGATGTATTAGACTCAGCCTTATTACGTCCAGGACGTTTTGACCGACAAGTTATGGTTGATGCGCCAGACTTGAAAGGACGTATGGGTATTTTGGAAGTCCATGCACGTAATAAGAAGATTGCTGCCGAAGTATCATTAGAAGCGATCGCCCGACGTACTCCTGGTTTTACTGGTGCCGACTTAGCCAACTTGCTGAATGAGGCGGCAATTTTGACGGCACGACGACGTAAAGACGCCGTTACTATGTTAGAAATCAACGACGCCGTTGATCGGGTAGTTGCCGGCATGGAAGGCACACCGTTGGTAGATAGCAAAAGCAAACGCTTAATTGCCTACCACGAAGTCGGACACGCCGTCATTGGCACACTCTTACCACAGCATGACCCCGTACAAAAAATCACCCTGATTCCGCGCGGACAAGCTCAAGGCTTGACTTGGTTCACTCCAGATGAAGAACAAGGATTAGTTTCCCGCGCCCAGCTTCTAGCCCGTATTTCGGCGGCTTTGGGAGGTCGCGCTGCGGAAGAAGAAATCTTTGGTGACTCAGAAGTAACCACAGGTGCCGGTGGTGACTTGCAACAAGTTACCTCTTTGGCACGGCAAATGGTAACACGCTTTGGCATGAGTGATTTAGGTCCCTTATCCTTAGAAAGCCAAGGACAAGATGTCTTTGTAGGCGGTGGTTTAATGTCATCAAGGTCAGAATACTCTGAGGAAATTTCTGCCAAAATTGATGCCCAAGTGCAAGCAATTGTGCAGCATTGTCATCTGCAAGCGCGTCAAATCATTCGTGATAATCGTCTTGTGATTGATAAATTGGTCGATATTTTAATTGAGCAAGAAACCATTGAAGGCGACCAGTTGCGCGAAGTTATGGAAGCGGAAAAGCTCTATAAAAAAGACAAGTTAGTAGCTTCTAGTTAGGAACTTTTGATCAGAAATGAGCATTTGGTAGGGGCGCACGGCCGTGCGCCCCTACTATAATTTTGTGCCTTAACCTGAAATTTTGTGCCTAACTTTTAATCTCGTTGCTGCACGTAATTAGATGCCGGCGCGCCAGTTTGTTGGCTGTACATAGCTCGTAATATCCGTGCGGGGTCGATGTAGTCGTTAGCATACTTCACCCCCCAGTGCAGATGAGGACCTGTTGTACGACCACTCATGCCGACTCGACCAATGCGGGCGCCGGTTGGCACTTGTTGACCTTGCCAAATTTGAATACCGCCTTCTCTGTCTATGAGATAGCGACCACTAGCGCTGGTTTCTGTATGCCCTTTCAGGTGGCAATAAACGTGCATCCAGTCTCCTGATTTGATTTTGATGGCGGTGCCACAAGCTGTATGATCAGAGACTTCGACAACTTGTCCGACCCACCAGTTACGAATATAGCTACCTTCTGGCGCTGCCATATCTAAACCACTATGAAATTCTGAACCATAGCCGCCGGTGGCAGAAGATCGATAACCAAAGGGAGAAGTATAGGCGAGAAAGTTTTCGACGGGAAAAGAGGCTCTTTGCCAGGTATTGACACGGGCAATTTGAGTTGGTGGCTTGTCAAAGGCGCTCACTTGCTTGGTTGTAGTGGTAAAGGCAATTATGCACATTAACGTCATGCCAGCTAAACATAAAAAGCTGGGGAGTGAAAATTGCCGCTTACGGTTGTGTTGGCGCTTCGATACTTGCTGCATTTGTTGGCTCTGATAATTGGTGGCGACTGTTGTTTTGTAGCTGACACCCGATGCAACACGTTCTGTTCCTCTGGTGGACTTGGAATAATTCAAGGTCACTGATCGGATTTTTACGCATACGCAGTTATTTCTTCGCAGTATCTTACTCTAGGATTTTGCTTTTTTAACACCCGGTCGCCAATTTCTCATTTGTTGGCTGTAAGTGAGGAGCAACATCAAGGATAATTCTGAGCAGTCTTCACAACCAGGTAAGGTTTTGGCGTTGCTTGTCAATTAATCGCAGCTTTCGTGATTTCATCGGGAAACTTCTTGCGGTCTTTTGTCTCGTCCGCATTCCTCTAATCTTGTTAAAATATCTTAATAGTTATTAACGATCTGCTCTACATTACCCTTGAACCGATGCTGACTGAAATTTTGCCGTTTCGCTTGCAGATAAATGCCACCGAGATTGCTGGGGCGGCTCTGTGGTCACTGGCGTTATATTTAAGTTTGTCTGCTTTGCATACTTGGGTAATCGAGCAATTGCAGCGTTGGTTTAATGTGGTAACGCGATCGCTTTCTACTTCTGTTGAACAATTGGAAAAAACTCAAGCTAGTCGAGAAGCACAAAACGCGCTGATTGCTTCACTTTTTAGTATTGTGCCTTTTTTAATAATTGGTGGTTTGTGCAATTGGGGCGTTGAACTTAGTCTTGGTCCGAGTTGGGCAATTAGTATGGGGATCTTGGCTTGTATGAGTTGTGGAATTTATGAACTAGGACGCCGAGATGGTGGGGCAGATTAGTAATTTTTTGCTGAGTTGATGATTGGTGAGAGCAGAACTTAGATATTTCTAAATTTTAAGTGACATTACCCAACTTTTTGGCTGTAGGCAGGAGTTTATTTAACAACACCTAAACACACAAAAAAGCACCCATTGCCAGGTGCGAAAAAAGATAGATTTTTAAAGATTAATCTTTCTAAGTAGCCCTATGCACATGAGGTTTACGTGCTCCAGAAGAAGCACCCGCTAGTGATGCCGCCAAACCTAACAATGAACCAATTACAAATGACCACAAACCTCTAGCCGTATCGCCAGCAATCTGATTTGCTTGATCAGCGGTTACATTAGGTACATTATTTGGTAGATTGACACCACCAGGCTGCTGAACTTGGTTAAGTACTTCTCCAGCATTAGATGCAGCAACTCCAAAAGCTCCAGCAACACCATTTGCGAGTAACCAAGAACTAAGTGCTAAAGTTGTTGCCCAAAGAATTGCACCATTCAAAAGTGCGGTACTGCGGTTCATCGGTCCGCAAGCACGTGCAGCAACCCAACTGCCAATAAATAAGGAAACTAACAAACTAATAATTGACCAAATTCCTACGGCACTACCAACGCCGGGTGCATTTGATCTCGGTGCTCCTGAGCCAGAAAGGAAAGTTGAGCCAATTGCCGCACCCAAGGCACTTAAAATTAGTTGAGTGGCTAAAGCAACGACAAGCCCTGAAATGATGGGACCCCACCGCACACGATCATGGTATTCAACAACTTGATTAACAACGGGGGTTTCAGCAATATAATTGCCGCCCGGTCGCTCTGCATATGACATAGCTGATTCCTTCCCTTAATTCAGTCTTAGGTATTTGTTACTTTTTTTGAGTAGCAGTAACTTGTATGAAATTAGAGTGTATCGCACTACTTATATCGACGCTTCTACCACGAGAAATAGATATGTCCTCTCTCATTGGGAGTAGTTTTTAAGTCTAAGCTGTTTTAGCTGTATAATTACTGATTTTATTTATATCAACTGTAGTAAAAACTATAGTCATTGAGTTAAATCTTATTAATTCTTGTGTTTAAAGTTTGATTTCTAATTACAGCTAGTTGCGGGATACCATGCCTTTTCGGAATTAGAATTTTGTGCGACTAATTCCACTTCTCCTGATGAATTAATTTGCCAACTTGTTGCTTCAACTAAAGGAGTTTTGCGTCTGTCAATTTCGCTCAAATTCTCTGGAGTAGACGTGGCAACGCTAGTTTCTACCTTATCAAGAAAGCGCCAATCTTGCCATGCTGATTGACTTTCTAAGGGTTGAGTGGGATTAGCTGGTAAGCCTCCTTGTCCAGTGATCACAAATTTATTACCGCTATCGGCAGCACAACCTGTGGTAATTTGCTTCCCTGTATCATTAACATTTATGGGCAATTCTACAAGTGCCGAATTTGGATTAATATCAGGAGTAATAATTCTCACTAAACCATCAATTCCCTGCCTAGAACTAGCAGTAATTGCACTATTGGGAGCAACAAACAATCCTTGCGTGGTGATTTGAATATTGCCGCCATTGCCATCAAAAGCATTGGCATTAATATTACTATTTTGCAAAAGTGCAACTACGCCTGTTTTTATATTAATATTACCGCCATTACCGCCGCCCGTATTCTCAGTACCCGCTCGTGTAGAAATGGTACTATTGTTACGCAAAACCAAGTCATTTTTCACAGTTAAATTAATATCTCCGCCCTCACCAAAAAGACTATTCGCACTCATGGTGCTGCGGTCGAATTTAAGAGAATCGCTGTTGATTTCAATGTTACCAGCATTGCCAGAACCGAAAGAACTTACAGACAAGTTGGCGCCATTCATTATTTGCACTGATTCTGAAGCATTAATCGTAATATTTCCACCCACACCTCTACCAAAAACCGAGGCATTAATTATGCTGTTGTTGAGTTGAACTTTTCGAGCATTCAGTTCAATATTGCCACCTGTACCAGAAACCTTAACAGCACTAATTGTGCCTTGATCATTAAGTTCAATTGTGTCAGCAATTATTTTTAGGTCACCTGCTACCCCTGTACTTGTCGCTCTGACGCCAATTTCTGCACCATTTCTCACTGTCAACCGTGGCGTCTGAATAGTTAAGTCGCCGGCTTTCCCTGCTCCACGGGTATTGGCTTCGATCGCACTAGGTACGCTACTATCGAAAATGCCACCAAAGGAGACTCGCTGCACAGTCGGATCAACGCCCGTGGCAAAACCCGTCACCTCAACTGACTCAGAAGCATTGACGGTTAAAGTTCCCGCTGCTCCGTCGCCACCGGTTGCCGCTGAGATTTGGGCACCATCTCGCACACTCAAACGCCTGGTAGTAACTGATAAGTTGCCTGCCGGGGCAGTGCCTGTTTGACCTAAAACTGTTAGCAGCGAGGAAGAAGTAAACAAACCACCCAAAAACCGCCCATCTGCAGATTTGCCGCTTAAATCAATCGTATCTGCTCTGACTGTCAGATTGCCCCCTAACCCACTGCCGGCAGAAGATGTCGAGATTTGAGCGCCGTCAGCAACGATAAGTTGATTTGTTTGAAGTGTTAAGTTGCCAGCCTCACTTGCACCAAGAGTTGTGGTAAATAAACCGCCTGGAACCGCTGCCCCAGCAGGTGTTCCCCGCAATTCTATACTGTTGGCATTGACATTCAGATCACCTCCACGCCCTTTACTGTCAGGTCCTGGCGTGGTACTAACGGCACTGCCATCTAAAATTTGTAACTGTGGAACAATAATATTTAAATCACCACCCCTGCCTGTACCAGCAGTGCCACTAAATAGTAGGGAACCGTTGTTAATTGCTGCAGAGTTGGCAACATTTAAAGTCAAGTTTCCGGCAATTCCATTAACAAATGTGCCGGTGAATAGATCAGCGCCGTTTTGCACAAGCAAACGATTTGCATTAATTATTAAGTCTCCTCCTCTGCCGCTACCCGCCGTTAGGCTAAACAAACCATTGCTGAGATTTAGCGGGTTAAATGTGCTAGTAAGGAGCTGTTGTGAAGTTAATAGAGGTGTTGTTCCAGTAAGTTCTACTGTATCAGCGTTTACTGTTAAATTTCCGCCTGCACCAGCGCCAAAGGTAGAAGTTGAAACAACAGCGCCACCCTGCAAATTAAACTGATTTGCAAGTATGTCAATACCGCCGCCATTAATATCACCAAAGGTTTCAGCAACTAACTTGGAACCTCCGCTCAAGGTCACTTTTCCTCCCCGTATTTGAATGTTGCCACCGCCTAAACCACTGGTATTAACTACCGCGCCACCGGATAAATTGATGTTGCCATTGGAAATATTGGCAGCGTCAAAAATAAAGCCGTTTGTGTTAGCAGTAAGGTTAATTAATCCTGGACTTCCCACACTAATCAGCGCTATT
Source organism: Coleofasciculaceae cyanobacterium (assembly GCA_049671305.1). Classification (GTDB taxonomy): domain Bacteria; phylum Cyanobacteriota; class Cyanobacteriia; order Cyanobacteriales; family Coleofasciculaceae; genus CADCTM01. Next base: position 39,601 of record JBATUR010000075.1, on the reverse strand, counting down.
TGCCCTTGAGATGCGGTTAGGTTGCCTCCTGGAATGAGCAAATCACCGCCCACTAATGCTAAGGTTTTACCGGGAGTTTCTAAGCCAACACGCGGAGTTCCTGTTCTTAAACTATTGGCTATGGAACGATTGATAATTGGTGCAGAATTCGTGCCAAGTTGCAACCCAATTGGCAGATTAATTGTCAATAAAGGTGGCGCTTGAGGATTGATAGCGCTAAACTCACTACCATCGGCAAATTTAATACTATCAGCAGTACTGCTAATAAATGAACCACCGATATTTAACTGAGCACCGCTGCCAAAGATAATGCCTTTAGGGTTAAGTAAAAATAAATTAGCTGTGCCATTGCTGCGGAGGACGCCATTGATGTTAGAAATTTGGCTGCCAGTGACACGGGTAATAATATTATTAATAGTTAAGGCGTTGTTGAAAAAGGCTTCAGTTTGAGCAGGAACCGAAAATTCACTAAAACTGTGAAAAAGATTGCTGCCGACTGTTGTACCACCTTCAATTAATAAGGTGCTGCCGCCTGGTATGACAACTGAGTTGATTGGTAAGGTTCTATCTGGGATAATTTGAGCTTTAATAGGGGCTGAAGTTAGCTGCCACAGGCTGCAAGTGATTAAGATAAAACTTAAGATATGGCAGTTTTTAAAAGGCGGATATCCCCCTAATTTATGGTTAGAAAGAGAAACTTTCACTGAATTATCTACCTTTTTTAAGGAGAGGGCATGGGAAGCATCACTAAAGCGATGTAGATCCTCTTCTTTAGTTTTAATGTAATTACAAGTGGTTGGAAAGCCACTAGACTTAGCTTGGGATTTATAACTATTACACACAGATAAATAAAAATGAAAAATTATGTGGTTTGGGTGACTAGGTTTAGGCAGGAGGTTTAATAAAGCTATTATTTTAGTATTCATTGTGATTTCTGGAAATGGAAAATAGTTAATATTTGTTTTATCTCTAATCAAAAATTTTATCGTGGCAAATCACCGTGTTTTTATTATAAGGTGAAAATCTTTTATAGGTGAAAAAAAGTTGCAGATTTCTGTTGCTTGGAGGAAGTCTCTTTAACTTAAGTATGCTACGATTTTAAGCTTGTTAGAAATATAACAATTTTCTGATAGTTTAACCATAAATATCTATTAAGAAGCAAAATGTCAAAATGTCTTACAAAAAATATCGATTAACAAGGTTAGATAAGTTGATTCGTCGTTGGTGGCGCTTTTTGGTCAGCAGTATATTATTAGTGTTTACCTTAGCTATCACAATTTTGCCTGCAGTTAGCCAGAATTTTCCTAGTGATTTATTTCAAAATAAAGCTCGATTAACTAGTATTAAAAATATTAACATTATTGCCCAATCTACTGAAACTGGGCAGCAAAACTTTATTCAGTCAAGCAAAAATATTACTCTACTTGAGCAAGGAAAAAGACTTTTTGCTGCTGGTAGGTTAGCCGAAGCAAGTAAGGCTTGGCAACAAGCTGCTCAAAGCTATGAGGCAGAAGGAAATCATTTAGAACAAGCACGAGCGCTTAATTATTTAGCCTTAACTTATTTGAATTTAGGAGAGTGGTCAAAGGCACAAGCGGCAATTACTAAAAGCCTTAGTTTTTTAAAAAAATTCCAGCCTTTAAATCAAGAAAAATCGAGTTTACTGGCTCAAATTCTCAATACCCAAGGTAATATTTATCTAGTACTCGGACAAACCCAAACGGCACTGGATACCTGGCAGGAATCAGCGAATACTTATCAGTCTATTGGCGATATAACTGGAATGCTAGGTAGTAAAATTAACGTTGCAAAGGCACTTCAAAGCTTAGGACGCTATCGGCGCTCTCAGTCAATTTTAGAGCAAACATTAGCTCAATTACAAACTCAACCAGATGCCACGATTAAATTAGTAGGATTAGGAATGTTGGGAGTTGCAAAACAAGCACTAGGAGACTTAAATCAATCTCAAAATTTATTAGAAGAAAGTTTAGCTCTTAGTCAGCAACTTCAAAAAAATAATCCAGTTATTGCGAATAAAACTAGTGCGATTTTGTTGAGTTTAGGTAACACACTTACTGCCCTTCAACAAACAGATGCGGCTTTAGTACGCTATCAACAAGCAGCCACATTAGCACCGAATAGCCTGACTCGCACAGAAGCGCAACTTAATCAACTCAATCTGTTAGTCAAAACTATCAAGAAAGAATGTTCATCTCTTGATGCTTGTGGAAAACAAGAAAAACATAATGTCAAAGTTTTGGCATTACTGCCGCAAATTCAAGCTAATCTTGACCAACTTGCACCTAGTCGAGAATCAATTTATGCTAGGGTGAATTTTGCCGCAAGTTTGATGCAGTTGTCATCGGTTAATAAGGACATAAAAATAACAACAATTGCTCAATTAGTTGCCACTGCGGTACAGCAAGCAAGAACCTTACAAGATTTACGTGCAGAAGCTTATGCTTTAGGACAATTGGCTTATTTGTATGAAGAATCTAGACAATGGCAGGAGGCAAAAGATTTAAGTGAGCAAGCCATTACTATTGCTCAAAAGATTAATGCTCCTGATATTATAGCCCTTTTACAATGGCAACTAGGACGAATTCTTAAACAGCAAAATAAACAACAAGAAGCAATTGCGGCTTACCAAAAGTCAGTTGAAAACTTACAATCTCTACGTCAAGAAATAGTTTCCTTATCTCCAGATTTACAGTTTTCATTTACTGAAAGTATTGAACCTGTTTATCGAGAATTAGTTGCTTTACTCTTAGAATTTTCTCCTGACCAAACTAACCTCAAACAAGCACGAGAATTAATCGAAGCTCTACAACTTGCTGAACTTGATAACTTCTTTCGAGAAGCGTGTTTGAAGGCAAAACCACAAAGAATTGATCAGGTAGACCCCAAAGCCGCAGTTATCTATCCAATTGTATTGCCAGACCGTATTTCTGTGATTGTTTCTCCTGGTAGAGATAATTTATTTTATTATGAAACAAAGCTCCCCAAAGCTGAACTTGAAAAAGTGGTTGAGCAATTACGACTTTACTTAAATCCACATTTTTTTGAAGAAGATCGTTTACGCTTATCTCAACAAGTTTATGATTGGTTGATTCGACCAGCACAAACTAAATTAGCTGAAAATAATGTGGAAACTTTAGTATTTGTTCTGGATGACGCTTTGCGTAATTTACCAATGGCGGCGCTGCATGACGGCAAACAGTATTTAGTCGAAAAATATAGCATCGCCTTAACTCCAGGATTACAACTATTAGAATCAAAATCGATCGCTCCTAAACAAGTAAAAGTATTAGTGGCGGGACTAAGCAAAGCTCAACCAGGTTTTTCGGCTTTGCCTGCTGTCGAGGATGAGGTGAATCAAATTGCTGCTAAAGTTTCTTCTTCAATTTTACTCAACCAAAACTTTACTTTAGAAAATTTCAGAGATAAAATTGATAAAATTGCCTTTGGCATAGTTCATATTGCAACTCACGGTCAATTTAGCTCCAAAGCTCAAGACACTTTTTTAGTCGCTTGGGATAGTCGAATTAATGTTAAAGATTTAAATGATTTACTGCGAGAAAGAGATCAAAATATTGACAGTCCAATTGAATTGCTTGTTCTCAGTGCTTGTCAAACTGCCACAGGAGATAAAAAAGCCACGTTAGGATTAGCAGGATTTGCAGTTAGGTCTGGTGCGCGTAGTACTTTGGCAACTTTATGGCAAGTAAATGATGAATCTACGGCTGAATTGATGGTGGGATTTTATCAACAACTAATTCAAAATCCTGGAATTAGTAAAGCTAAAGCCTTGCAAATTGCTCAAATTGAACTGTCGAAGCAACCCAAATATCAGCATCCGTTTTATTGGGCGTCTTTTGTTTTAGTAGGCAATTGGTTGTAATTGAAATTTTTTGAGGAAATTTCTGTATTCAACACTTTCAAGATAGTCTGTGCTTGGCAGAATAAATCTGACCATCAAAGCACACTTGCTGAGTTGTGCCTACCGAAAGCAGAGTTAAATATTTAATAAATTCTGGCGGACAGGAAAAATAAATTGAGCTATCCTTGCTGAAACTTCATGAAAAAATTACATTAAATACAGTAGAAACTCTATTGATAGAATGATGATAATAAGTAAAGATATAAACTTCCGATTCAAGAGAAAGCTTATGAAAACATCAAAACTTCTAGTCTCAAAACCAAGTCTCCTCAACTTGATTGCCCTACCTCTAAGCCTGACTGTATTCTCTAACTTCTTGACACCAGTTCAAGCTCAAACCCAAAGCAACCCCAGTAGCATCATCCCAGTTGTCAGCTTTGAGCCACCTGACGACCAAAAAACCATTGATGATTCACGAGGGGGCGCATCTCGACCAACTGCGGTTAAATGTAGCCAAGACCAAGCTTCTAGCCTGCCGATGACTGCCTTAACTCCAAATTCAAGGCTGGGGCTAACCGTCGCCTCTCATCCCACCTTTTTTGCTTATATTCCTGCCACTTCTGCACAACAAGCCCACTTTACTTTAAAAGATGAGAATAACCGTGGAGTTTATCAAACTCTATTGCCAATTAATAATGCAGGTGGAGTTGTTGGCATCACCCTTCCGGAAGATCAAAAGCCTTTAGAATTGGGGAAAACTTATAGTTGGTCAGTGGCATTAATGTGCCAACCGACTCAAACCGATACGCCAATGGTTCGTGGGCAAGTGCGTCGTGTTGAACTCCAAGCTGGACAAGTGCCAAATCAAATAAATGGCATGATGTCAGAGAAGGCAATGTTAGAGCAAGCAGCATTGTACGGAAAATCGGGAATTTGGTATGATAGCATCAATCTTTTAGCTCAATTGAGACAAAGGCAACCCAACGATCAGACTTTTACCACTAATTGGGTAAAGTTGCTAGATTCAGTAGGGTTAGAGGCGATCGCTAATCAGCCGTTGAAGTAGTACCTATCGTACTAAATTATCGGTAGACTAGTTTAAATTATTATGGTTGGTGCTCTTAAAATAAAGCTAGTGCAAGAGACTTTCCTAGGAAGGGAAAATGAAGGTCTAAATTGATTAAATCGCATTCCAAAAGGCTTGATACATACTCAATGTGGTCAAAACTGAAAGTGGATAAAAGGCGATGGCTAGCTGTACTAATCACCACGCCAACGGTGGCAGGATTAGTAATTATTATCAAAATGGCGGGCTTATTTCAACTACTAGAATGGGCGACTTATGATCAATTTTTTCGTATACGTCCAGCGGAACCAATTGACGAAAGACTGCTGATTGTTACGGTAGATGAGTCCGACATTAACTATGTCAAAAAATGGCCCCTACCAGATCAGACGTTAGCTCAATTAATTAAAACACTTCAATTAAATAAAGCAGGAGTAATTGGCTTAGATTTTTATCGCGATTTACCAGTCCAACCTGGTCACCAAGATTGGCAAAAAGTGATGAAATCTACCCCCAATTTGATCGGCGTCGAAAAAGCGCTAGGTATGAAAGTAGGTCCACCTCAGACTTTAAGCAAACTAAAACAAGTCGCTTTAACTGATTTATTAGTAGATGCTGATGGTAAAGTTCGTCGTGCCTTGTTGTCTCACTATACTTCAGATCGTAAACTCAGATTTGGTCTGGGTTCAAAGATAGCATTGATGTACCTAGAAGAGCGCGGTCTTACTTTAAAGACCCTTGATCGTACTAAGAAACATTATCGCTTAGGTAAAGGCGTTTTTGTGCCATTTAGTGGTGATGAAGGTGCTTATGTTCGGACTAATTCCGCTGGTTATCAAATATTTTTAAACTATCGCGGGGCACAAGACCGCTTTCGCACGGTATCTTTAACCAAGATGCTAAAAAACCAGGTTGATCCCAGCTTAATACGCGATCGCATAATTCTGATTGGCAGCACCGCCCCCAGCCTTAACGACCTACTTTATACACCCTACAGCAGCCAAATTACCAGCTCTCCCCAAGCCGTACCTGGTGTTATCGTCCATGCCAATATTGCCAGCCAAATCTTAAGTGCAGCCCTCGACGGGCGCCCGCTAATTCGTGCTTGGTCAAGTCCAATTGAGTGGGCATGGATATTAGTTTGGTCTGGCATTGGTGCAACAATTCATTGGGGAATATTAGAGATAAGTTTAGGGAAAAAACAAATTGCTACTCGCTGTTTTATACGATTTATTTACCTATTTTCCATAGGAAGTATTCTCATTGTTGGCAGCTATTTTGCCTTTCTTGCCGGCTGGTGGATTCCGGTTATTCCCCCGCTAGTTGCTTTGACAGGTTCGGCAAGTGCAACTGCACTCTACCAAATGCTTAAATTGCAACAACAACGCTCAGAATTAACCAGTCAAACAATTAGTTTAGAAAAAGAAAAAATTAAAGCCGAAGCCGCCTCCCAGGCAAAAAGTGAATTCTTAGCAAAAATGAGCCACGAATTACGAACACCCCTCAATGCCATCTTAGGCTTTAGCCAAATTATTAGCCGTAGTTCAGAATTAAACACCGAACATCGGGAATATATTAATATTATCAACCGCAGTGGTGAACATTTATTAGAACTAATTAATGATATTTTAGACTTATCTAAAATTGAAGCAGGCATGATGTCCCTAGAAGAAAGTAGCTTTGATTTATATAGTCTTATTGATAATCTTGAAGAAATCTCCAAATTAAAAGCTAGTAGTAAAAACTTAGATTTAATAGTTGATATTAATTCTGATGTTCCTCAGCACATTAAAACTGACAAGAAAAAATTAAGAATTTGTTTACTTAATCTCCTTTCCAATGCCCTAAAATTTACTCAGGTTGGCAAAGTCATTCTGCGTGTTGCTTTGCTGCAGCCTCCGGAGAGTGAAAGACATAAAACAGATTCTTTTCAGCTTTTATTTGAGGTTGAAGACACAGGACAAGGCATTGCTAACGAAGAAATAGAGCATTTATTTAAGGATTTTGTACAAACTCAAACAGGCAGAAATGCTACCGAAGGCACAGGTTTAGGCTTATCAATTACCAATAACTTTGTCCAATTATTAGGCGGGCAGATAATAGTTGATAGTATCTTTGGAGAAGGAACAAGTTTCAAATTTAACATCAAATTTAAAGCAGCAGAGACATTAGAAACTACCACCAAACCTCAACAACAAGTTGTGGCATTAGAGCCTGAACAACCTGTATATCGAATTCTGGTTGTTGATGATCTTAAAGAAAACCGGATTTTATTAGTTAAATTATTAGAAACCATTGGTTTTGACGTGCGTCAAGCTACTAATGGTAAAGAAGCCGTAGCCTTGTGTGATTGGCAACCTCACCTAATTTGGATGAATACACGGATGCCTATAATGGATGGATTAGAGGCAGCTCGTGAAATTAGAGCTAAAGAAAAGGAAAAATTGCAATATCTTCCAGAACCTTTATTTCGCAGCGTTATTATTTCTTTAAGTGCGAATACATTGGAAGATAGACGATCCGAAATATTGGCAGCAGGCTGTGATGATTTGGTGATTAAGCCATTTACTGATCAAGTCATTTTCCAAAAAATGGCTGATTATTTGGGAGTACGCTACATATATAAAGATATCGCCGAAATTCCCACATCTTCTCGGCTTTTGGACACCATTGATAAACTGCCAAATGACTTATTTAAACAAGAGTTGGCAACTATGCCCATAAGTTGGTTAACAGAACTTCATCAGGCAGCGTTGGTATTAGATGAAGAGTTAGTTATTAAACTTATTGAGCAAATACCAGATCAAAACTCACTCGCCGAGATTTTAAAAGAATTGCTGAACAATTTTCGTTTTGATTTGATTCTAGAATTTACTCAAGAGATAATTAATGATTCATCTATTAGTAAATGTTAATTGGGAAAATATGCATCACAATGGCTCAAATTTGCTTGATTTTGACTCGTTGATTGAGTTGAAAGACTAAGCCCAAATCGCGCTTGACGCTCCAAAGCTACAATAAATCAACCTTTGAGAGTTTATTAAAATGGTGTAAACTTTTGTTAAAGCTATCAAATAACCTATATGACAAATCCAACCGGCTTCGGTAAAGTTCAACCCAAAAAGCAGGCAGCAAAGAAAAACAAGGCAAAACGGGCGGCAGCTTCCCAGCAGTACACTGAGATGAAGAAGTCAGGCTCACCAGAATTTAATATTTTTGTCCGTATCAAAGGCGACGAAAAAAACTGGTTCCCTGCTGGTTCAATGACAGTAGACCGCAGTAGCCAAATTGACCAAGCCATGTTTCAGCAAGAAGAAGAATTGCTCAAAGGCGTCTTCCGCTTATTCCCCAAACTTCGCAAACACCAAGACGAATTAGAGTACGGTCATCGCCTCAAAGAATTTAACGATGAACCAATTACCATCGCAGTGCGCCCAAAATCAATAGTACCCAACGTGATTCAATCAACCGTTGCAGGCGTCAAAGACCGCTTGGGGTCTATGTTTAAGCGCGGGTAGTCAAGTCAGCTTTTTTTTCAATGGTGTTAGCGTAACTTAATCGTTACGGTTAACCCATCTCCATCAACAGTAAATTTTCACGACAATAAATAATAGTGGTTCGTCGATATTTGTCATAAATACCTGTGTTCATCGGCATAAAGTTAACGTTCGATTCCCAGGTATTATGACCTGATATCGACCTTAAACCATTGCCATAAAAAGCAATTTAGCTTGAATCTCAACAAACAAAACACTAAATTATGATTGCTGCAACTACTAACCCCTTATTAATCGGTAAAGGTTTACCGCCATTTGCTGAGATTAAGCCAGAACACGTAGTGCCTGCAATGACGCAGCTACTAACCGAAATAGACCAAGAACTGGCAACCTTAGAAGCAAATGTAACACCGACTTGGAGTGGTTTAGTCGAACCGCTTGACCTTTTAGGGGAACGCATTACCTGGAGTTGGGGAATTATCGGGCATCTCATGGGCGTCAAAAATAGCCCCGAATTGCGCGAAGCTTTTGAAACTGTACAACCTCAAGTTATCCAATTTTCCAGCAAAATTAGCCAAAGTCAACCGCTTTACAAAGCCTTTAAAGCGCTGCGTAACAGTGAGGAATGGTCGAATTTAGAACCAGCCCAAAAGCGCATTGTCGAAGCCGCAATTCGAGATGCTGAATTATCTGGTGTGGGGTTGGAAGGTGAAAAAAGAGAACGTTTTAATGCCATTCAACTAGAAATTGGCGAACTTTCTACCAAGTTTTCTAACAATGTGCTCGATGCAACAAAAGCCTTTAGCATGAAGCTAACTAGCCCAGAAGAAGTTGATGGTTTACCTCCTAGCTTACTAAGTTTGGCGGCTCAAATTGCCCGTGGTGCGGGTGAAGAAAACGCTAGCCCCGAAACAGGTCCTTGGGTGATTACCTTGGACTATCCCAGTTATGTGCCTTTTATGCAGCACAGCACCCGCCGTGACTTGCGCGAGAAGTTATACAAAGCTTTTATCAGCCGTGCTTCTAGCGGTGATTTGGATAATACTGGCATCATTGAGCGGATTTTGGAACTGCGAAAAGAAAAAGCGCAACTGTTGGGTTTTGATAATTTTGCCGAATTAAGCCTTGCTAGTAAGATGGCGCCGAATGTGGGGGCTGTGGAGGCGTTATTAGAAGAATTGCGCGGTGCGAGTTATGATGCGGCACATCAAGAGTTGGAAGAACTCAAAGCCTTTGCGGCAGCACATGGAGAAGCGGCTGATTTAAAACATTGGGACATCACATTTTGGGCAGAACGTCAACAGGAAGCCAAATTTGCTTTTAGTGCCGAAGAATTGCGCCCTTATTTCCCTCTACCGCAAGTGTTGGATGGCTTGTTTGGTTTGGTGAAGCGCTTATTTGGCGTGACTGTGACGGCGGCAGATGGACAAGCGCCTGTGTGGCATGAGGATGTGCGTTATTTCCAAATTGCTGACGAAACTGGCGCATTAATTGCTAATTTTTATTTAGATCCTTACAGTCGCCCTGCTGAAAAGCGTGGCGGGGCGTGGATGAATGATTGCATTGGTCGTGCCAAAATTAAGGTTGAAGGTAAAACTACGACTCGTTTACCTGTGGCGTATTTGGTGTGCAACCAAAGTCCGCCAGTGGATGGGGCGCCAAGTTTGATGACTTTTAATGAGGTGGAAACCCTATTTCACGAATTTGGTCACGGCTTGCATCATATGCTGACTAAGGTGGATTATGCGGGCGCGGCGGGTATCAATAATGTGGAGTGGGATGCGGTAGAATTGCCGAGCCAGTTTATGGAAAACTGGTGTTATGACCGACCGACTTTGTTTGGTATGGCGAAGCATTTTGAAACTGGTGAGTCGCTGCCAGAACATTATTACGAAAAGTTACTTGCTGCTCGTAATTATATGAGTGGTAGTGCTATGTTGCGGCAGTTGCATATTAGTTTGGTTGATTTGGAATTGCATCATCGCTATCTGCCTGGTGGTGAGGAAACGCCGGGAGATGTGCGGAAGCGCCTTGCCAAAACTACGACTGTTTTAGCGCCGTTGCCAGAAGATTCGTTTTTGTGTGCCTTTGGACATATTTTTGCTGGAGGTTATGCGGCGGGTTATTACAGCTACAAGTGGGCGGAAGTCTTGAGTGCGGATGCTTTTGCGGCTTTTGAGGATGTGGGATTGGATAATGAGGAGGCGATCGCTTCTACTGGCAAGCGTTATCGTAATACTGTCCTAGCGCTGGGCGGTAGTTTACCACCAATGGAAGTGTTTAAGGCATTCCGGGGACGGGAACCGAGTACGGCGCCTTTACTTAGACACAGTGGTTTAGCCAAAGCATCTTAATAGTAATAGCAACTGCTTACTGCTGGGCAGAAATTACAGAAGAAACAGTTTTCTGCCCAGTTGTCTTCCCGGAGGTGAGATGAACAAATGCGGAAAAGCCTAAAGCCAGACTCGCTATTGAAAAACTGAGAAATACACCTGCGACTGTTAAGGCAGCAAAGTTTTTTATGATGTTATTAGTCATTTTTTTTCTGGAAAATTAATTGTATTTTTGCTTATTTAAGGCTGTAGATTGATAATTTAGAACCTAGATGAAGACCAGCCCCTTGCAGCCTAATCTACACTTTATAGCGATGACAAGACCTTTATCAAAAAATTTACTATTTAAACATCTAAATCGCTTTTAGATTAAGGTTCTTTAAAGTTAGTAATCACTGGTAGCTTTTTGCTTTTCTGAAAGAGTAAACTTATACCAGACTTGACTTGCTTTTTATCGTGACAGCTTTTTAATTAAAGTACTGATTTAGGGATTTCCAACGCCTTTTACCTAGCAATTTTTGCTTTATTTAATCCTCCTTCCTCCTTTTTTCATTGAATATAAGAGTAATTCAGGACAATTTATCACAATTTTCAGCAACATCCATTCGTGATTATACTGAGTTTTATAAGGAGGGGTCGGACACCTCACCCCTGCTATTTGTTTGGTAGATGTATTTAACCCACTAATCTTATTCTGCCTTCTACAACACTTGGTTGTGTCCCCTGGCACAATAAGTAAATATGCTTGTTAATTGTTAATTGGGCATATCAAAAGCATTAACCCAATAGTATAATATGAATCTACTGCCTTCAATTTCTGCTAATTGAGAAGAATCACCTTAACAGTGATTGATTAAAAAGCCTGTTTCTTCATTATTATTAATTAAAAGTTTTATGACAACAGATAACCAGACAATTAAGCTTGATCAGTTTTTAAAATGGGTTGGCGCTGCGGCAAGTGGAGGTGAAGCAAAAATAATGATTCAAAGCGGTATAGTGAAAGTTAATGCTCAAATAGAGACTCGACGCGGACGTAAATTAGTCAGCGGGGATCAGGTAATGATTCAAGGTAATATTTATGGAGTTGAGTTGAATTAAACTTTTTTGTAGAGGCACTACTCATTTAAGACAAATAAATCGATGGGAAAATGACCATACATATCATTAATATCTCCCTCTTCTGAAGATTGAAAAGAAACCAATACACCGCGATATGTGCCTGTATAAGAATCTAGATAACATAGTCCAGTATTCGGATTAAATTTAAGATAAATTGCACCCTCAACTGGAGATAAATGGCAATTTGGTTGATAACCTAATGCGGTTGCATAAGTTTTTAAAGCGAGTAAACCTTGAGTAGTAGTATCAGCACAAATTCCTAAGATTTGATAATCTGAATGTTTGCTTAATAAAAGCAGTGCTTCACGAATCAGAGCTTTTTCCGATGCCGAAACAGACTTAGACTCAAGGCAGTTAAATGGTTTAAGTAGTTTTTGTGCTGCTTGGATAGTTAAATTAGGAGAATTTTGGGTAGACATAAATTTTGGCATAAAAAGAACTTGAATGTCGCATATCGTTAGACTCAAAGACTACATCTATAAGTTATGGATGCTTTGTGCGACTATTCTTATCATCTCATTTAAGCTGAGGATAACTTACTAAATCTGCTTGATTTTTAATTAACTTCTGCACACTTCCTAAAGCCGGATTTAATTCATAATTCCGAGATAAAGAATCATTCAAATAGGCTTGTTGTTCCTCCTCAATCATCTGCACATCTTGACGCACCAAGCCATCCAATAACTTTTGTGCGGAACCGAATAAACTATCTTTAACAAACTTACGAAACTGCACAGGTAATTTATGCAGCCGCCAAAAAGCATTGAGGGAAGTAAAATGAATTAAATAAGCACGAGTTGCTGTCTCACTTACCGGACAAAGTAGACAATAAATTTTAAAATCTTTACCTAATGTAGATACCCAATGAGGGTAAACATAACTAACATCCAAAGCTTCGGGATGCAGGCGTCTTAATGCCGGAACAAATAATTGAGAAATTGACCAAATTTTATCTATTTTGTAATAGCTTTGTGCTTGATAATGGACATCCACACGGTTACTATCTTCTTGAATATCTTCTAATACCGCATCCGTCCACGCTTGCCAGTCTTGATGCAAATGTCCGTGGTACATATCCATCAAGTTTTCAATTAAATAAGAATAATGGGCGTTGCAATTAATTACTGAAACTGTGGCAATATAATTAAGATGTTCCCACTCTGGCACACCCATTGGTGATACTTTGTGTTCTACAGAATCGCCAGGAAACAACCAAATAAATCCATCTTGTTCTTGTACTTGATACTGGCGAATTTTGCAGTTGGGTAATTTTTGATTTTCGGCTAAATAAGGAACATTTGCACATTCGCCATTGGACTTAAATTGCCATCCGTGGTATGAGCATTCTAATAAATTTTCAGTGATGCGACCATGACTAAGTTTAACCTGTCGATGGGGGCAACGGTCTTCTAGGGCGTGGACTGCACCATTATCGTCTCGATACAGGACAATAGGATGATTCCACAGCGTCACTCCTAGAGGTGAGGAAACAACCTCATTACTACGTGCGACAACATACCAATGATTGGGATTAATACCAATCTGACGAATATTTTGATGCTTGTTCACAATTAAAAAAATCAGTTTAGAAAAGCGATAAGGTTCAGATTTTGAGAATACCTTCAGGGTTGACAGAAAAAAGCGATCGCCTTTGCAATCCTTCCTGATGTAAAATCTGATTAGCAGCAAGTAATCCACTACTAATTGCTCTTTCCATCAAACCACAAGGAAACGGCATTTTCACCCAATCTCCGGCAAAAATTAGATTAGAAACACCACTTGCCGTCTGCGGTCTTTCGGCATAACTTCCTGGTGGATAACCAGAGAAATTCTTTTGATTAACTAATTCCCGATGCAGCATGGTTGCCTCTTTTAGAGAAGGGACAATTTCGTAAAGTTCCTCTTCAAATGTAGTTAGCAAAGCTTGCTGATTGGGAAATTCTTTCTCTTTATAACAGTAAGCGTGTAATTCCACCACACTGCCGCCAGTTTTTTGATGCCACTCTATAAATTGTTCTTGAATTCGATGATACAGGGTAATACTATCAGTAAGTTGATAACCGGAAAGGGAAGAAAAATCACTGTGTTGCCAATCAAAATCACAGTCAAACCAAAAACGTGCCACAGCAAAAGGATCAGCAATACTAAGTTTTTCTACCTGATTTTGTACCTGCTGCTCAACTTCACCATCACTTAGTTTAAATAACTGTTGAACTCCTGGCACATCTGTGGCAAAAACATAATAATCTGCTTTAATTTCTTCTGCCTTGGTTGCGATATTTACTCCAACTAATTGCACTTCATCTTCTGTACGTTGGGCAATCTGAAAGCGTGGTAAATCGCGTTTAGCAGGTCCCGAAATCACCTGCCCTTCTGTATCATAAAGGGCACCGTGGCAAGGACAGAGAAACTTACCATCTGTTTGCTTTTGTACAGTACAACCTTGATGAGTACAAGTTAGAGAAATTGCTTCTTCTTTTCCTGGTGTTACGGCAAAGACAGCATCGCCTGCACCATAATAATCACCTTCCATAACGGTGTTACGTTTCACCCAAAAAGGAACATCAGTTTGGCTATTTCCCTGCTGATAGCTTAAAGAATGAATCTTATTTTGTTGCCAATTAATGTTACTTACTGTCGCTTCGGTAATAATTTGTCCACCTTGTTGTTGGATAGTTTCGGCAATTGGTTGCACTAAACTTGTACCCATATCTTGCCGCGTACCATTAAATGCTAATCCTTCTGGGTTGCCGAAAAAATAGAAGTGGAAAAACTGCATTAGTTCTCCAACACTTAATTGATCCGGTGCATTTAAACTAGATTTGGCAAAGGGCAAAAAGTACAAGTCATAAAGTCCTTGAGGAAAGTCTTTTTCTACCCATTCTGCAACGGATATGTTATCTAAGCGATTGTAACTTTGGGGAATTTGAAAGCCACCAATTGCTCTAAAAACTTGCCAGTGTTGTAGTTTTGTAAGATTGATTCCCCAGCGTAAACAATTAGGGCTAGCAATTGCTAAATCAACTATATTCCAAGGAAAAGCTGAATGATTGGGGCGGAATACTTCTGGGGCATATTTGCTATCTCGAAAAACGACAGCGTATGACTCTAAGGAGACAAAATTATCCTGAATTTGGAGCTCTTCAACTAACTTTTTGAGGTTATAATATTGGGGAAAGAAACCATGAAATCCATGCTCCATCATGAAGGTTTCATTTCCTACTTGAATCTGCCAGCTTGCTATCTTACCACCCAATTGAGGCGATCGCTCTAATAGCTTTACCTGAAAGCCACGCTGGCACAATTCATAGGCACAAGCTAACCCCGCTAACCCGGCACCCACAACCACGACGGTTTTCTGTTGATTTAGCTGTCGCGGTAAGTCTAAAGTATCCTGTTGAAAAATCGTTGGCTCAGGCTTGGAAAATCGAGAATATCCAAGCATCCCACCGACACCGCCAACACCCAGGAGTTTGAGGGCGGTACGTCGTGAAATAGTGGGCAATACGGTTGAATTAGAAGATGAATTCATGAAATCAAGCTAAATGTTTACAGAAAATAATTATCTACCTATAAATGGGTAGAGTATGAAATAAAAAATTAGGTAAGTTGTAGCCCATCTAACAAAACTGAAACCATTTCTGATGCCATCAAATCCTTGGATGATGCTTCTGGTAAAGCACTGGCGTAGTTAATGCCGTCGATAATTGACAGAAAAAAACCAGCAAGCAGATTTGGCTTTACATAGCGAATTTGTCCTTGGGCTTGGGCGGCAATAAATACTTGCCGAATTGGCTCAAAAATCGAATGCTCGGCAATTAATGATAAGCGTTGGATTTCTGCCTCGCTCAAAGTTGGCATATCGGTATGCATTAAACTTAAAAAATGAATCGGAGGTTGGGACATAAACCAAGCCGACGCAGCATTTAATTGCGTCCTCAAATCTGCTCCTGCTGTATCAATTGCTTGGTGTAAGCCCTGACGATGCCTTTCAAAAACTTGCTCAATCACGGTAATGAACAGTTGCTCCTTGCTGGGAAAATGATAGTACAGTGAAGCCTGACGAATACCGACTTCCTCGGCAATATCTCGCATTGTCACGACGTTGTAACCTCGCTGACGAAAGAGCATTTCAGCCACATTCAAAACTCGTTCACGGGCATTTAAAGGTACTTGGTCAAACACATCCGGTTAATTAGGAGATTGGCAACTGACCTAATACTTGGTAGGCTACTTATTAATAGACAACATTGCTGAATAATCTCATCTTTTTTAATCAGCAAAACCAAACTTTAGAAATTCTTAAGCTTAAATCATGAAATACTGGCACGAAACCCTAGCTGTTGCCCAAAGAATTTTAATTGAGTTATGGCGACGACGGCGTAGCTTGATTTTTTGGAGTATTTTCCCAATTTCTGTCCTCTTCCTCAACGGCTATATTTTAGCAGAACGCGCTAAACTAACAACAGCAAAAGCCTTTGAAAGTGCAGCCCCTTCAACATTAGTTGGTGCAGCATTATTTTTTAGTTGTTTAGGCGGTAGCGTTGCCACAGTAGTTGCCGAAAGAGAACAACAAACCCTCAAACGTTTATTTATTTCCCCATTAAGTGGAACCTCTTATTTTTTGGGAATTTTTGTTGCTCACAGTTGCATTGGTATCGGACAAGCATTACTCGTTTATACGATTTCAGCATTTTTAGGAGCAGAGTTTCAAGGTTCAATACTGCTGGGCATAGCGATTATTTTACTTAGTATTATTTCCTATGTTGGTGTTGGCTTTATCCTTGGTACACAGTTTGCCAGAAGGACTGAGGATGTTAATGCGTTAGTTGCTGCTTTTGGTGTACCGTTGTTAATTTTAGGAGGGGCATTTTTGCCTTCTTCATTATTTCCCAAAAAGTTATTAGATATTGCTAATTATAACCCAATTTACCACATGAACGAAGCCTTATTAGGTGTTTGGGCAAAAGGGGATAAATTAGCCGATATTTCCAGTCATTTTGGGTTTTTAGCGATTTTCGCCCTATCAATGATTGCTGGGGGTTGGCTTTCTTATCAACGGATGCTTAGGGTTGAAAGAAGGTTATAACTAAGTTAGTTTTAGAGTATTAAAATTGTGCTAAACATCAACAAATTGCAAAAGTCATATAAAGGACGTGCGGTTCTTCAAGATTTGACTTTAAACATTGGCGCTGGCGAAATATACGGTTTATTAGGACAAAATGGAGCAGGAAAAACAACGACTATTAATATTATCTGTAACTTACTAAAAGCCGATAGCGGTGAAATAGAAATAAATCAGCAACCAGTATCAGAGACAACGAAAAAGTTAATTGGTGTTGCACCTCAAGAAAACTTATTATACAAAACCTTAAGTTGTGAGGAAAACCTGAACTTTTATGCTCAGATTTATGGCTTAAATACACGACAAAGACAGCAGCAAGTAGAAATTTGCTTACAAGCAGTCAATTTATTAGATAGAGCGAAAAGTCCTGTAGAAACCTTAAGCGGTGGGATGCAGCGCCGATTAAATATTGCTGTAGCCTTGGTACATCAGCCCAAACTAGTAATTTTAGATGAGCCGACAACGGGTTTGGATATTGAAGCGCGTTATGAGATTTGGGACTTAATTCGTAATCTCAAAAATCAGGGAATTACGGTTTTGTTGACAACTCATTTATTAGATGAAGCAGAGCGTCTTTGTCAAAGGATTGGCATTTTAAAAGGAGGGAAAATTGTAGCGGAAGGCAGTTTGGAGGAGCTACGAAAACGCATTCCGGCACAAGAAATTGTGGTGATTCAAACTTCAGAAGAAGCACAAGCGATCGCTCGTGGTAAAGAATGCGGTTTTACCCATCGATATTATGGTAATGAGCTGGCTTTTTGGCTGCCACAGCAATTGGAAATCAAAGAAATTATCTCACACTTCGATGGTATCCCTCTTGATTCAATTGCACGGCAACCTGTACGATTGGAGCATATTTATGTAGAAGTTACGCAACAAGTTTAGTTGAACTTACGAATCATCTTCAATACCCATTACTGAATCTTCCAAAGCTCTTTCAACTTCGCCTAATTCTTTTTCTGTCTGTGGCTTGAGTTCAGTTTCTTTGTCATTCGCACTTTTTTCGTACTCATCAACTAACTCATTAATTGCTTCTTTATTTAACGAAGGATCGTTATTAATTGCGGCAGCTTCTTGGTCTTGTTTACGGGCTTTATCTTGTGTCATTTGTTTGATTAGATTTTATCCCAGTATTATTCAAAAGTCTCGCTCCGAGCATCTATCTATAGTTAACTGTTATACTGGGAACCACAAATCTGCTAAATTTCAATCCTTGTAAACGCAGTGGGGCTATGCCAGTCAGACTGATTTAGGACAAATGTTAAGAAATTGATACTAATTACTTTTTTGTTTTTGCATAATTTCCCCGATAACTACAGATATAACAGATAGCAGCCTTTAACAGTTGCCAGCGTTTTCATTCATATTCAGGAGAATAACCATGAGACTAGGAAAAAAAGCTAATTTATCTCAAGAAAAAACTGAGATAGTGCCGGGAGTTGTTACAAATGCGCCTAAGAAAAAACAAAAAAGCTTTTCTTTATTGCGTGTAACGGCGCTTTTGGGGGGGATATTTGGCACACTTGGGTTTATAGCTTTACCTAGTTTTTTGAATTGCGCCAATCCAGCGAAACAATATGAAGCTAAATCAAATATTGGTTTAATAAATCGAGCGCAACAAGCTAATTTTGAAGAAAAAAAAGCCTTTGCTAATTCTGTTGAAGCTACAGGTGTTGGTGTCAAAAGTCAAACAATGAACTACAACTATTCTATTCAGACAACAAAAGCGGCATCATTCCAACATGGGATACCCCGAAAAGATACACTTAAAAGTTATGTGGGAGGAGTTTTTGTAATACCTGCTACCACAACTAAGAAGTCGGAAATGACAACTGCCTCGATTTTGTGCGAAGCACTAAAACCTGGTTTAACTACACCAATAGCACCTACGTTAGTTCAAGGTGTTCCTAGTTGTGGAGCAGGCACAAAGGATTTAACAAAGCCCAAAGAATAGGTAAAAATTGAATGATGAATAGTGGCTAGGACAGGTTAAGGAGCTTCGTCAGATTAACTGCTGAAACTAGCTTTCAATGTCCTGCCTTTTTTTAATTCATGCTTTTGCATAAATTTCTGAGAAATCGCTTATCTAAAAGGATTAAGATGAAAAATAACTGGTTTCAGAAGATTTCTCGTTATCAGCGTGTCATAGCTGTGGTGATTTGTCTGAGCTTTCTCAGTGTTGGAAGTATCAGTGTGGCGGCGATGATTAATCAGATGGATATTCCAACTTTTATTGCTAGTTGGAGCACCAAGCAAGTTACCGTGACTCAACTACAACAAGGTCAATTAAAGCCAGTAGTTTTTATTGATGTGCGATCTCCTGACGAGTATGCTGAAGACCATATTGGTGAAAGCAGACTTATACCTTTAAGTGATATTGAAGCGGGATTTGGTAGCAAGCAAATTGCTGCTCTTGTTCAAATAAATCAGCCGCCAACAATTGTACTTTATTGTCATTCGGGTCAGCGCTCGATCAAAGCATATAAACAATTAGAAAACATCAAGGTGAATTTTGTTGTTCTCCACGGAGGTATCAAAGCTTGGCGAGAAGCTGTACCTAGATCACAAGATGCACGGATTTTGAACCCAATTATCTGGAAGTCTCCCGTTTAAGATAGAAAAAGTAACCCACAAACTCGAACAGATTAGGATTCTTAGCACGGTAAACTATGAAAACGAGATCTTAGTTCAGAATTGATCGATTACTATGCCTGAATTTTTATTAGAAGTTGGTACAGAAGAATTACCTGCAGATTTTGTGGAGAGTGCTATCAAGCAATGGCAGACGCGCCTTCCCAAAGTCCTTGAGGAGCAGTTTCTTGCCCCACAGGCGATAGAAGTTTACGGGACACCGCGACGCCTCGCCTTGCTGCTTCAAGGACTGCCAGCGCAGCAACCTGACAGAGAAGAAGAAATCAAAGGTCCCCCGGCAAGTGCGGCGTTTAAAGATGGCAAACCGACACCTGCTGCCGTTGGTTTTGCCCGCAAACAAGGTGTAGAAGTGGAGAGTTTGTCAGTTAGAGATACTGAAAAAGGGGCGTTTGTTTTTGCACTCAAGAAAACCACAGGACTCGCCGCTACCGCAATTTTAACTCAATTAATTCCTCAGTGGATTTTTGGTTTGGAAGGTAAGCGGTTTATGCGTTGGGCGGATGGAGATTTGCGTTTTCCGCGCCCTGTGCGCTGGTTGGTGGCGCTGTTGAATAGTGAGGTGATGCCAATAGAATTAGTGAATGGTTCAAAGACAATTAAAAGCGATCGCATTTCCTACGGTCATCGTCTTTTACATCCAGAACCTATCACAATTTCTCAACCTAATACTTATATCCAAACTCTACAATCTGCCTACGTTATTGTTGATCCTAACCAACGTCGGCAGAAAATTCAGCAGGGTATTCAAGAAGCAGCACAACAACTGGGTGGAAATGTGCCAATCTATCCAGATTTGTTGGCAGAAGTTACTAATTTAGTAGAATTACCAACAGCAGTTGTCGGAAAATTTGACCCAGATTTTTTGAATTTGCCTTCAGAAGTAGTTACGGAAGTTATGGTCACTCACCAGCGCTACTTTCCCGTATTCAAAGATGATCAACTACTACCACATTTTATCACTATTTCTAACGGCGATCAAGCAAAATCTGAGATTATCGCTGCTGGCAATCAACGAGTAATTAAGGCACGGTTAGCCGATGGTCAATACTTCTACCAAACTGATTTAGCCTCACCCTTAGAAAGCTACTTACCCAAGTTAGAAAAAGTCACATTTCAAGATGAATTAGGCTCGGTTCGTCAAAAAGTTGCTCGTATTGAAAAAATTGCTGGTCTTCTTTGTGACCAACTAACCCTAACAGAAACAGAACGAACTGATATATTACGATCAGCATTGCTTTGTAAAGCCGATTTAGTGACTCAAATGGTCTACGAATTCCCAGAATTACAAGGAATCATGGGTTCTAAATATGCCACGAAAAGTGGAGAATCAGCAGCAGTAGCAACGGCAATTGTTGAACATTATTTACCTAAAGGTGCAGGAGATTCTTTGCCGCAAACTCTGACAGGTCAAGTCGTTAGTTTGGCAGATAGAATTGATACTTTGGTTAGTATTTTTGGTCTAGGAATGCTGCCAACTGGTTCCTCTGATCCTTTTGCTCTACGTCGTGCGGCTAATGCTGTGGTTAATATTATTTGGACGGCTAATTTATCGATTAATCTAAAGCTTTTATTAGAGCAAGTTTCTGCCGATTTTGTCACCGCTTATCCTGGAAAAACTTCCCCTGTAGAATTATTACAAGATTTTTTCTTGCAACGAATTCGGACATTGTTACAAGAACGCAATATTGACTATGATTTAGTCAATGCAGTTCTAGGAGAAAATGACCGGGAATATACAGAAAGAGCCTTGAAAGACTTATTGGATGTACGAAACCGCGCTTTATTTCTACAAGAAATCCGTAATAACCATCAACTAGATGAAATCTATGAAACTGTCAACCGTTCTACTCGCTTGGCTGCTCAAGGTGACTTAGATACCCAACAATTAGAACCCACTAATATTGTGCGTCCAGAACTTTTTCAAAAAGCCTCGGAACAAGCATTTTATGATGCCATAGTCCAGCTTGTCCCGCAAACCCAAGCCGCTCAAAAACAGCGTAATTACAAACAATTAGTTGAAGCTTTAGCGAAGATTAGCCCAACAGTTAGTAACTTTTTTGATGGTGCTGATAGTGTTTTAGTCATGGACTCAGATTTAGAAGTTCGTCGTAATCGATTGCATCTTTTGGGATTATTACGGAATCATGCTCGTGTGTTAGCTGATTTTGGAGCAATTGTCAAAAGTTAAAAAACTCTAGTTGCTTGAGGACGGTTGACTGTTAGAGAAAAAACTAACAGTTAGCCGGAAAAATTTAAATGTTTCAATAGTTGGAGACAGTTAAAAAATTGTCTAACTAGTATAACTTGCCAATTTCAGGTCAATTTTTAGGCAATTTTTCGGCAGTCTTCATCATCTACCGATTCCAAAACAACATCATCCCACCATTCAGGTTGCATACATCCTAATACCGTTTCGAGTTGGTATCCTTGGCAGGTAATTATGTAATCGCAGCGACTAGAAAACACTCCATAAACCTTAATCCATTGTTGGGGGGCAAACTTACTATAATCAACGTTGATTGCTTTTTTCATTGATTTGCTTTTGTTACTGAGTAAAATCTAGTTTGGCATTTAAGAAGGCTGCTAACCTCTACCAAATGAGAGAAGTAGGAGTATTTAAATCTATACTTCTATTAATCAATCTTTCGTTGTTATACTAATCCTGGTAAATCTACCTAAATCAGGATTTAAAAGTTTAATATTGAAACAAATTTTGGCTGTTCCTTGAAAAGAGGAGCTATAGATCTAGTAATTTTCTGCGCTACTTAGATAAACTGTATACACACTTATGTAATATTAAGTAAGACTCTCATCAGGGATTGTTGCAATTTAATTATATTTATGCACAACGCTCAAGTCATTGGTTTAGGAAGATCGGGAATTGCTGCTGCAGGACTTCTCAAGCAGGCAGGTTGGCAGGTAACAATAAGCGATCGCAATTCTTCTGACTCACTGCGCCAACAACAACAGGAATTGCCAGAAGAAATTACCGTAAAGTTAGGTCATTCTCTTGATTTAAATGCCGAATTACCTCAGTTAATTGTTGTTAGTCCAGGCGTACCTTGGGATATTCCCGTGTTGGTGGAAGCCAGAAACCGAGGCATTGATACGATTGGTGAGATGGAATTGGCATGGCGACATCTTAAAACTATCCCGTGGGTGGCAATCACGGGCACCAATGGCAAAACGACGACAACGGCTTTAATTGCAGCTATTTTCGCAGCGGCAGGCTTAAATGCTCCGGCTTGTGGCAATATCGGCTATGCTGCCTGTGAAGTGGCGTTGTCAGTGGTTAATAGCAAACCCACAAATCTTGATTGGGTAATTGCCGAAATAAGTAGTTACCAAATTGAATCCTCCCATAATCTTGCGCCGCAAATTGGCATTTGGACGACTTTTACACCCGATCACCTCAGTCGTCATAAAACCTTAGAAAACTATTACGATATCAAAGCTAGCTTATTAAAAAGATCGCATTTACAAATCATCAATGGTGACGATCTATACCTCCATCAAATAGGTAATCAACAGTGGATTAATGCTCATTGGACTAGTGTAAAAGGCAAAGACTATTTATTAGGTGATCCGAGTCTAGGCTTTTATCTAGAAGCTGATTGGGTAGTCTACCAAAATCAGCCAATCGTACAAGTTTCCACTTTACGAATGGTTGGAGAACACAACAAGCAAAACCTCTTAATGGCAGTTGCTGCGGCGCATTTGGCAGGAATAGAAAAAGCCGCAATTCAACAGGCTATAGCTAATTTCCCTGGCGTCCCCCATCGCCTCGAACACATTATCACCTGGCAAAACATCGATTTTATTAACGATAGCAAAGCCACCAATTACGACGCCGCCCAAGTCGGTTTAGCCGCCGTTAATGCGCCAGCAATTTTAATTGCCGGAGGTGATGCCAAAGCAGGTGATGATAGCGGTTGGCTAGAAATTATCAAAGTAAAAGCTGCTGCCGTCTTACTCATTGGTGATGCCGCTAACACCTTCGCCCAACGTTTTAAACAAGTTGGTTACGAGAATTATGAAATAGTTGAAACCCTAAAAAAAGCCATACCAAGGGCAGCACAACTAGCACAAAAATATCAGGCAAAAGTTGTGTTACTTTCTCCAGCTTGTGCGAGTTTTGACCAATATCAAAGCTTTGAACATCGAGGTGATGATTTTCGACAAATTTGTTTGGAGTTGCCATAGCCCACAGGCTGATGCCTGGGGCTATTATTTTTCCTAATCCAACGCCTGCTTTAAATCATCAATTAAATCCTCTACATTTTCCAAACCAACTGATACTCGCAGCAAATTTTCTGGTGTTTTTGTATCTTTCCCTTCAATTGAAGCACGATGTTCAATTAAACTTTCCACGCCACCTAAACTAGTTGCCCTGGTAAAAATTTTCAATTTACCTGCAACAGCAAATGCCATCTCCCGTCCTCCTACTACTTGAAATGAAAGCATCCCTCCAAATAATTGCATTTGAGCAGCAGCGATTTTATGTCCTGGATGTTGTTTTAATCCAGGATAATATACTGTTTCAACTTGAGGATGATCACTTAAAAAACTGGCAATTTTAGAGGCATTTTCTGTATGCGCCCTCATGCGTAATGGTAAAGTTTGAATACCCCGAAGCACAAGCCAAGCATCAAACGGGGCTGCAACAGCGCCACCTGCTTTTTGGATAAGTTGAATCTTTTTAAAAAATTCATCGGCAACTTTACTAACTACAACTCCGCCCAAAATGTCGCTATGTCCACCCAAATATTTAGTTGTAGAATGGACAACTAAATTTGCACCAAATTCAAAGGATTTCTGCCCAAGAGGAGTAGTCCAAGTATTATCGCAAACACACAAAGCATTAGCTTGATGAGCAATATCAGAAATCTTACTGATATCAGTAATTTTTAGCATGGGATTAGAAGGCGTTTCTAGCCAAAGTAAGCGAGTATTCGGTTGAATTGCCGCGCTTACTTTGGTATGACTCGTCATATCAACAAACGTAACTTCTAAGCCCCACGGAATAAAGATTTTTCGCAAAATATAGGAGGTTCCAGAGTAAGCGTCTTCGGGTGCAATAACATGATCTCCTGGTGCCAGCGCTTGAAATACACTCATTGTTGCCGCCGAACCTGAAGCAAATGCTGCTGCCGCTACTCCGCCCTCCAACTGGGCGAGACAGTCCTCCAACGCTTCCCGGTTTGGGTTGTTGTCGCGAATATAGCTGTAGCCTTGAGGGTAGCTGCCATCCGCCTGACGCTCAAAGGTGGTAGATAGGTAGATGGGAGGTATTACAGCGCCTGTTGCGGGGTCAATGTGATGTCCTGCGTGTACTGCTAGCGTCTCAATCTTCATGGGCAATGTCTTCTTTTCTCAAAATCAACATAGAAGCCTATTTAAGAGCTTATGCATAGCATCGTTGATTTTTTGAAAATTATCTTCTTGTGAAAGCATTTCCTTAGATTTCTGGATATATTTCCCTTCAACAAGTTCATCCGCGCCGTGTTCAATCAGTTTTTGTACGCTAGATTTTGTGGATTCGAGATGGCATTGTAAACCGATGACTTTCTCACCATAAATAAAGGCTTGATTTTGACATCCTGTACTACTTGCCATAAGAGTTGCGCCTTGTGGTAATTCAAAGGTATCGCCATGCCAGTGAAATACCGTTAGTTGCTTTGGTAATTCCTTGAACATATTTGAACTTTGAGCTGCGGCTGTCAACTGAATCGGAAACCAGCCAATTTCTGGTTCCGGATTAGGAAATACTTTTGCCCCCAAAACATCGGCAATTAGTTGGGAACCTAAACAAATACCTAAAACAATTTTATCATGTTTTATTGCCTGTTCAATAAATCTTTTCTCATTTATAAGCCAAGGATACTTGTCTTCCTCATAGATATTCATCGAACCGCCCATAACTATCAAAAAATCAAATTTTTCTAAACTTGGTAAAGATTCATCTCGATAAAGCTGGGTAGATGAGAGTGTATGATTGTGCAAATTTGCCCAGTTTTCAATATTAGCAAGACCTTCAAAATGAACGTGTTGGAGGTAGTGAATCTTCATAATTTTTTGAGCGATTGTAATTTTGTACATTAGCTGGCAGGGCAATTCCAGACTCTAGACGTGGGTCATTAATTGGTGCATCAGCGACTACACGCAGCGGAATTTCACCAGCCCAAATAGGTAATAAATAATCAGCTTCATCGTCAATTGGTGCGCCGGTTCGGATTTTTGCTGAAGCTTCTAAAAGTGGCAAAGCTAACACCAAAGTTCCTGCTAGTTCGTTATGGTTAGGTTGACGCACTTCCTGCCATCTTCCAGGAATAACGTGTTCGGTAAAAGCATAAAGAGCGTTTAGTTTTTCTTCAGAATTAGATACAACTTCAGCAGTGCCAAAGACAACAACTGAACGATAATTCATTGAGTGATGAAATGCCGAACGAGCTAAGACTAAACCATCAATTAATGTTACAGTAAGGCAAACTTGAATGCCTTGTTGTAAATTATGCAACATTCGGCTAGCTGGTGAACCGTGGATATATAATTTATCTTCTATTCTTCCGTAGGCAGTAGGAATGACAAACGGTTGATTATCAACAACAAAACCAACATGACAAACTAATCCCTCATCAAGAATTTGGTAGATAATTTCTTGTTGATAGTTTCCTCTTTTGGGAATGCGTTTAATTGTTGTTCTTTGGGTTGGGGTAAGTTTTTCCATTTGAGGTTATTGACTGCAAAAGATATATTGCTAGATTAGTTACTGAACTGAAATTGTACAAGTGCCAATTTAAGATTTAAATACCAGTCCACTTAGGTTAATGGATTTTACAATTGCCCTCGACAACCACAGCACCTTGCCCTTACATCGCCAACTGTATGAAGAGTTGCGGCGCTTAATTCTTGCAGGAAAATTACCACCAGGAATGCGTCTCCCTTCCACAAGGGGAATGGCAAAGTCTTTAGGAATTTCTCGCACCACGGTGACACAAAGTTATGAACAATTGCTGAGTGAAGGGTATCTGCAAACTGTTAGAGGTTCAGGTACATTTGTTTGCTCTCAATTGCCAGATGACTTACTTTCAACACCGCTTACCGAAGCAAATACGGTAATACCAACACAAGCATTAGTACAACTTTCAAGCTATGGTAATAACTTGTTGAGTACTGATTATTTAGCTTTAAGTAATCCTGAAATATTAGACCAAGAGACTTTAATTAGTTTTCAATATGGCACACCTGCGTTTAATGAAACTCCTTTAAAACAGTGGCGACAACTGCTGTCGCGTTATTGTCGAGTAACCAATCAGGCAATGTTTGATTATGCCAGTGATTCGCGGGGATATCTACCACTAAGAGAAGCAATTTCTGATTATTTAGTGCAGTCTCGTGCTGTACAATGTGAAGCTGATCAAATAATTATTGTCAGCGGTTCACAACAAGCACTAGAATTAATTACTCGCATTTTAATTGAGCCGGGAGACGAGGTAGCAATTGAAAATCCCAGTTATTTGGATGCCCAGCGAATTTTTTTAAGTAATGGTGCAAAGTTATTACCCGTAGCTGTTGATGAGTCTGGAATTATTGTTGATAAATTGTCAGATTATGCTGGTGCAAAAATTAAACTAGCTTATGTTACACCTTCCCATCAATTTCCTACAGGCGCGGTTATGTCCTTATCACGACGTTTGGAATTATTAACATGGGCGACGCAAACGGGAGCGATGATTATTGAGGATGATTATGATAGCGAGTTTCGCTATATTGGGCGACCAATTCCTGCTTTACAAGGACTGAATCAAGGTAAAGTTATTTATATTGGAACTTTTTCTAAGGTGTTGTTTCCAGCCTTGCGTATGGGCTATTTAGTCGTACCAAAAGAGTTAATTACTGTCATTACTTATGCTAAAAGATTAACAGATCGTCATGCACCGATGTTAGAGCAACAAGTATTAACTGATTTTATTAATGAAGGTTACTTAGAACGTCATATCCGACAGATGCGGAAGTTATATGATCGACGACGACAAGTATTAATACAAACTTTAGAAAAATATTTTGGTGAGCAAGTTACAATTTTGGGTGAGAATGCGGGGTTGCATCTAATGGTGCGATTTAATATTGAGTTTAGTGCTCAGGAAGTTGTTGCTAAGGCGCAACAAAGAGGTGTGAAATTAGTAACGGCACAGCGATATTATTTAAAAGATGCTCTTAAGTGTGAGTTTGTGCTTGGTTACGCTAATTTGAGTGAGGAAGAAATTAGCGAAGGAGTATTTAGACTGGCACAAGTATTAGATATTTATTAATAGTTGGTAAGCATTGATAGAAGTGTCAAGTTTTGCTATCCTACACGGTGACTAAAATTTTATGAAAGTGCTGATTAATATCAACAAAAATAAACGATAATTATTAATTTCGGGTGTTAGAAATGTCTGTGATTATTACTGTTCCGGCGACGACGGCTAATTTAGGTCCTGGTTTTGATTGTATTGGGGCAGCGTTGACGCTATATAACGAGTTCCGTTTTACGAGGGATGCCAATACTCAAGGGCTGAAAATTAGCGTCACGGGTGCTGAGGCGCAACGTGTGGATACTGGTGCAGAAAATTTAGTTTATCAAGCTTTTGAGAAGTTTTATCAACACCTTGGGCAGACAGTGCCGCCTGTTGAGATTGAAATTAAGCTAGGAGTGCCTCTGGCGCGGGGTTTGGGAAGTTCGGCAACGGCAATTGTTGGGGGGTTGGTGGGTGCAAATCAGTTGGCGGGGGAACCTCTGGAGGCGGTTGAGGTGATGAATTTAGCGATCGCAATGGAGGGACATCCTGATAATGTGGTGCCAGCGATACTGGGAGGCTGTCGTTTGGCGGCGACAAGTTTGACTCATGCTTGGGAAATCTGCGAGATAGAGTGGCATCCTCAAATAGTCGCAATTGTTGCGATTCCAGATTTTGAGCTATCTACCTCTGCAGCGCGGAGTGTTTTGCCAAGCCAATACAGTCGCGCCGACACAATTTTTAATATTGCTCATTTTGGCTTGCTGTTGCGGGGGCTAGAAACTGGTAATAAAGATTGGTTAACCGCAGCCTTGCAAGACAAAATTCATCAGCCTTACCGTCAAGCTTTGATTCCTGGCTATGAGGCAGTGCAAGTCGCGGCTGTGGCGGCGGGGGCTTATGGGATGGTGATTAGTGGCGCAGGACCTACGTTACTGGCTTTGGCGCATTCTGTGCAAGCGGCGGCTGTGGCAGAAGTGATGGAAAGTGCCTGGAAAAATGCAGGAATAACGGCAAAAGTGCGATCGCTTGCTCTCGATACCCAAGGCGCAACAGTTACCCATACCGTTTAACTTATCACATCTCTATCTTTTGATAGATAACATTGGTAACTTAATACTAAAAATAGTTTTTTTTATTTTTGAGAATGTTATCTACTTCAGTTATCAACTTATGATGGTTATACTTTAAATTTAGCTTGTCAACATTTCATCCTAATTGAATTTATGACTATCAATCGTCGCCATTTTCTCTTATTACTAGGTGCTACAACCGGAGCAGCAGCTTGTGGCGCTTTCCCTTCTACCGCAGGTCCTGTGAAAACAAGTGCCGGTAATAAACAAACTGAAGACAATCAAACCTTCAACTTGCCACCACTACCCTACGACTACAAAGCCTTAGAACCGCATATTGATGCTGCAACAATGCAATTTCACCACGACAAGCATCATGCCGCTTATGTCAAAAATTTGAATGAGGCAGTCAATAAATACCCACAACTGAAAACTCAAACTGCTGAACAATTAATTCAAAATCTCAACAGTTTACCAGAAGATATTAGGAAAACAGTCAGAAATAATGGCGGTGGTCATCTTAATCACACCATGTTTTGGGAAATCATGGGTCCCAATGCTGGTGGAGAACCAAATGGAGCAATTGCCGCCGCAATTACCCAAAATTTTGGTAGCTTTGATAACTTTAAAAAGCAATTTAATGAAGCAGGAACTAAGCGTTTTGGTAGCGGTTGGGCTTGGCTAGTTCGTGATAAAGATGGCAAACTTCAAGTAACAAGTACCGCTAATCAAGATAGTCCTTTAATGGAAGGAATGTATCCAATTATGGGTAATGATGTTTGGGAACACGCTTATTATCTAAAATATCAAAACAAACGTGCCGATTATTTAACAGCTTGGTGGAATGTTGTTAACTGGACTGAAGTTAACAAACGTTTTGAGAAAGCCTTGGCTTAAATGGTAAAGTAGCAGGGACGATGCATCAGGATACTACTAATGGAATTTGTGAAAGTGCAAATGATGTTTGAGAATGCACCCAGAACCTCACACAGAGATTACTCACCGGAATTGGAAGACTTAAACGGAGAAAGAGTAGAATTATCTAGGTTGCCTTGTGAAGGTGAGTTGATTTCATTTCCTGATGGTAAGTTACACGCGATCGGTCCCTGCTTTACTGTGATTGAAGTTGTACATTTCGCCTCACCTAGCCAGTCTGGTTTAGTTGGTGAAATTAAACTTAGAAAATGCTTTCCTCGCTAGTTTTGATTTGTTAAAATTACTCAAATCGCCAAATTTTAAGTGTTTTATCTTGAGAACCACTAGCTATTACTAAACAATTCCCTTGCCCCTGAGAATTAATTGTTACCGCTGTCACTCCAGATGAATGTCCAGCAAGGGTACGCAAAAGTTCTCCACTAATGGGATGCCAAATTTTTAGTGTCTTGTCGGCACTTCCACTCACCAAAAGATTACCTTCAATATTAATGGCAAGGGAATTAATTGCTTCTGAATGACTATTAAGTGTATGCAGTAGTTTTCCGTTATTTATGTGCCAAATTTTCAGAGTTTTATCGGCACTGCCACTGATGATGATTTGACCACTAGAACTAAAGACAAGTGCATTAACAGCATCTGAATGTCCATCTATTAGCTGTAATTCACCTGTTTTTAAATTCCAGATTTTCAGAGTTTTATCGGCACTGCCACTTGCCAAAAGTTGCCCGTCTGGACTAATAGCAACCGCGTGAATTATACTCTTATGTTCAAATACTTTTTCTACCTTACCCGTCTCCCAGTTCCAAACTTTCAGAGTTTTATCGGCACTGCCACTGATGAGCTTTTTGCCATCTGGACTAAATACGATAGACTTAATCCAGCCCGAATGTTCGCTGAGAGTTTGCACTAATTCTTGGGTTTCTATATCCCAAATTTTAATCGTATAATCCCAACTACCACTAACAACAAATCGCCCATTTGGACTAAAAGCAACGGTATCAATTAAACCAGAATGTCCCGAAAAAGTACAAAGTTGTCTACCATCCATCCAAAGTTTAACAGTTCGATCAGCACTACCACTTGCCAATTTTCCTTCCCTACTAAAGGCAATTGCATTAATTGAACTTGAGTGACCTTTAAGAGTTTGAATACATTTCCAAGTTGGTAGAATGTTTTGGGTTATAGTTGGTACAGGTACTTTTGCAATAAGTTTCTTCTGCTCAATATTACCCTCTGGTTCAAGGTCTTTGATAATTTCTAGGGCTGATTGATAGCGATTTTTTACGGCAGATTCCAGCATTTTATTCAATAATATAATAAGCTGAGGACTTACCGGATTAGTTAGGTAATCTTGCCATACCCAGACGCCTTCTAAGCTATTAAATAAATCAAAAGGATGAATATCTGTTAGTAAGTGAATGCAGGTAACACCTAAACTGTATAAATCACTGCTAGGAACTGCTTTACCTCGCATTTGTTCCGGTGAAATGTATGCTGCTGAACCAATAACGGTTCCGGTTTTTGCTAAGGCGGTTTTTGAGGTGAATTTTGCCGCACTAAAATCAACCAAAACTAATTCACTTCCTCGGTTCTTACTCCCCTTTCCTTGTAGGAGAGGGGGCGGGGGAGAGGTCATTAGATTACGGCGGATAATATTTTCTGGATTAATATCTCGATGAATGATGTTTCTTTCATGGACAAATTGTAAAACTGGTAGCAATTCTAGGAGGATTTGCCTAACAGCTATCTCACTAAAAGCACCCTCTGCTTGCAATTTTTGGGCTAAACTTTCTCCCTCAATTAAGCTTTGAACAATTGCTGAGGCGCCACTTATTCCTGGTTGATCAGGCTCAAAATAAGCTAAAAGTTGAGGAATTTGAGGATGTTGTCCCAATTCCCACAAGCGTTGTGCTTCTTGGCGAAATAATTCAAGTGCTTGCTCGGCATTATTTGTGCCTTGATTTTGATGCGAAAATTGTTTGATAATACACTTACTAGCTTCTTGTTCATCTATTGCCAAAAAAGTACGCCCCATTCCACCCTGACTAATCGATTTGATGGCACGGTAGCGATTATCTAGCAGCAACCTTGACCCGCAAGTTGAACAAAACTTAGCATTACTGGGGTTTTGAGGCTTTTGGCAGCGAAGATTTAGGCAGTAACTCATAGAAAGTCTATGGTCGTCTGAAGTCTGTTTTTATGCAGGTTTTGGCAAAATTGTCAAGTCGATAATCGCTTGTTTGGTGAGGCAGTGCCAGTAGCAGGTGAATAAATTTGGTTCTTGAACTTTTATACTGGCAAGTGCAGGTATGTCAGGAAAAGGCAAAAGACTACTGAAAATAATCTCCTTACCTTCATACCCGAACTGTAACAAATAAACACTGGGGGGCGCTGATAAAGCTTGCAACAACTGATACGCCAGATAGTAGAGTGGTTGACGCTGGTTGTCGGGTAAATCTAGCGGTTGTTGATATGGGGTAGTTTCTGCATTTCTAATCACTTCGCCATAAAGCGGTCCTTTGGCGGTTAAAACTATTGGTAAATAGAAATTTTTATTCCCTTGAGTGTCGCCTGTTTTATAGCCAAACTGCTCAACTTGTTGGCGTAAGCTTTTGAGGTTACGGCAAGCTGAGAAGATGTTTTGCCCCCAAAATGGCAGCGTATTGGGAATATTAAGAGTTAAGGGACAAATAATCTCACTATTTGGGGATAATTTGGTTTGTGCCAAATCATTTGAAGTGATTACTTCTACGGTAAAATTTGCCTCGGTTGAGGAAGCGATAGCGAAGCGCTGCTGCGAAAAGCAAATTGCATCTTTAATCGCCTCCACACTTTTCACCGTAGTTTGTGCTGCAACTTCCCCATGAGCATCAATAACAATGATTACCCTAGACATTACCAAAAGTTGGGATCGGTCCACCGTGGGGACGCGAGAAACTAGGTAAGTCAAGGCGGGTAATGTTGCGACTTCTGACAGCTAACCGATAGCTGACGCTTTGTAATTCGGCATGAAGTTGGCGATTTTCTCTTTGTAACATCGCCACTTTCTCACGAACCGGCGTCATGCGTTCAGCGAATTTCTGGCGATAGATGTGGGGTAATTCTTGTACCACTTGTTCCAACATACGCGATCGCTCAGTTAATTCCTGCACCGACTGCCGCAGTTGATAAATCTCCCCATCACGTCCCGTAATCTGCTCTTGATAAAAGGTTACCTGCTCTTCAACATCTTGTAACTGTTCTCGCAAGACTAGCATTTGAGCTTGGTGACGCTCAGAAACCTCCGGCGGCGGGGTAAAGTTGGCATTACCCTTAACCAAGCGAAATAGTTCTTGAGACAACTGCTGCACGAGTTGATCTCTCATGTGCAACTCTTCTCGCAGACGAGAAACTTCAACTTGAACCGTGTGTAGTGTGGGTGTTTCAGTCTGGATCACGATTGCTAGCGGCTCCGATACGATGGTACTGACATTTATGAGGGCTTTAACGTCGAGGCACTCTCAAGAAGACTGCCAAGCCATCAGGCATTTACTAATTAAATTCCTATTGCAGCTAATGTACCATTTGCGTCGCGAAAATAACACCTGTATGGGGGTTGAAGTTTTGATATTATTTATTTTATCAGCAATAGCCACTTTTTTGCTGATGGCAAAAAACAATAGTTATTACCCAATCTTACCAATGCGATCGGCTTCGATTAAGATTGAGGGGAACTGAGAAGATAATAGCCGAAATGAGTGCAGCAAGCAGCGCAAATAAGATTAAGTTTGGCACCGATGGATGGCGGGGAATTATCGCCGATGATTTTACCTTCTCAAATGTGTGTAAGGTAACAAGAGCGATCGCCGGTTATTTAGAAACAGCCTATTCCAAAGACCGCCCGGTTTTAATTGCCTATGATACCCGGTTTCTCGCCGACCAGTTTGCCCGGACAGCCGCTGAAGTTTTAGCCGACTTGGGTTGGACTGTCAAAATTGTTGATCGTGATTGTCCGACGCCTGTGATTGCCTACAATGCGCGTCTCCTCAACTCCTCCGGGGCGTTGATGTTTACCGCCAGTCACAACCCGGCACCTTATTGCGGCATCAAGTATATTCCTGATTATGCAGGACCTGCAACACCAGAAATTACTGATACAATTGTCGCCAATATTGAAGGGGCAGATGATGCCGCGCCTAGTGGCAAAAATGGCGATAAAATTTCGACATTTGACCCTAAACCAGAGTATTTAAAGTTTATTTATACCCTGCTGGATGTGGAGCGTATTCGCGGCGCTCAACTTAAGGTAAAGTATGACGCCCTATATTCGACTTCTCGCGGCTACCTAGATACCGTTCTAGAACACTGTGGTTGCCAGATAGAAAGCCTCCACGCCTCTCGTGATGTGCTGTTTGGAGGGGGGATGCCAGAACCCAAGGCAGAGCAGTTGGGAGAGCTAATCGAGGCTGTGAAGCGAGATCATGCAGACATCGGTTTGGCGACTGATGGTGATAGCGATCGCTTTGGGGTTGTTGATGAACAAGGTAATGTCCTCACACCCAACACTGTGTTGCTATTATTAGCACGTCATTTGATTAAAAATAAAGGCAAAACTGGCGCAATTGTCCGCACCGTTGCCACAACTCATTTATTAGATAACTTCGCTCTTAAGCATGGTTTGCAAATCTACGAAACTGCCGTAGGTTTCAAATACATAGGCGAGAAAATGCGCGAAACTGATGTGCTAATTGGTGGGGAAGAATCGGGTGGTTTAAGTATTATTGGACATATCCCGGAAAAAGACGGTGTTTTGGCAGATATGCTGGTAGCAGAAGCGATCGCTTATGAAGGTAAGCCTTTGAGTCAGCTAGTGGAAGAAGCGATTAAGGAAGCTGATGGACCGCTGTATAATAAGCGTCTTGATTTACATTTAGAAGATGCCCACAAAGCTGCTGTACTCAAGTCTTTTACTGATAAACCTCCTGCTGATATTGCCGGAATTAAAGTTAAAGAAATCGGTCGCAAAGACGG
Source organism: Coleofasciculaceae cyanobacterium (assembly GCA_049671305.1). Lineage (GTDB taxonomy): Bacteria > Cyanobacteriota > Cyanobacteriia > Cyanobacteriales > Coleofasciculaceae > CADCTM01. The sequence goes on along the minus strand of JBATUR010000075.1, from coordinate 4,631 downwards.
TATCAAACTATATTTAGAAGAAGGTAGTTGGGTGTTGTTGCGTCCTTCGGGAACTGAACCGTTGATGCGTGTTTACCTAGAAACTAACTCTGTAGAAAAGCAAAATCAAATTGCCAAAACTATGGAGGAAATGATCAACAAAATGGAACCTGTCGGAGTTTAACGAAAGGTAGAACCCCGACTTCTTCAAGAAGTCGGGGTTCTGAAATAAAAACTATGAAAGCGTTTACCAACTTACTTACATCGATCATTGTCGCTGGCTGGATAAGTGCGATCGCCATTTTATCTATTCAAAACTTTACACCAGTCTCTCTCAAGTTTCTCAATTTTGAAACAATTCAAATTCCTGTAGGCATTGTCTTAGCATTTAGTGTAGCAGCAGGTGTAATTGGAGGAGCGATCGCGCCCGTCTTATGGCAATTAGCTGGTAGACAGCAGGAATATGAAGAAGACGATTATTAACTTGCCTGCTTATTATTACTGCGCCAATTCCAAGCTGGAACATATTTAGTATCACGCCAAACTCCAACACGTCGCTTTTTTGCATCCGCTTCTGCCTTTTGCACAATATCGGCACTAGGACAGTTTTTTAAATAAGGTTTATAAACTTGCACCAATCCTTCTTGAGTTAAAACTTGCTGAACTAAAGTATCATCTGGTAGACGAACTTCGCTAACATTTCGACCATATCTATCGGTATCCGTAATTGTTAATTTGACGCGATCGCCTCCTTGTTTAATTAATTTTTGCAAGCGTTGCTTGGCTTTTTCTCCCCACTTAAATTGATTTTTGTCAACCGCTTTTCTACTATTCTTTTCTTTAGTAGTATGAGCAATTTCTGGTGCATCAATACAGGCAAAACGTACTTTTAAATCTTTGCCACTGCTATCGGTTACAGTAATCGTATCGCCGTCAGCAATTCGTTTGACAAAGTAGTTGGAGTTGAGCTGATTACCGGAATTAGAAACCCTTTTAAATAAGGCATCACACCCCATTAAACTAAAGACAAGAAGAGTCGCTGCGATTGGTTTGATGGAATTTGGGAAATGTGGTGGCATTAAAGTAGGGAAGCGATTAAATTTATTCACTAAGACAAATTGAAGCTTTGGAAATAGATTGCTCATATTCATCCTACTTTGAGAGTGGACGAAACGGAAAGCAGTTAGTGGTAGTTCCCCTGTGCCTACCCTGCTAAGGTTGGGGGCAACCACGGTTCTTTTTCCCCTACAAATTCATATCCCAATTCAGCAACGCCGGATTTTTAAGATAGCAATCTGCGCTAACACTATTAGCAGTCGTCAATAATGGTATTAATACTTCGGTTAATGAAATATTCTTGTAGCGCTTGTTTGACTTTAGGTTCTTCACTTTCCTGAAGTAGCCAATAGACAGCCTGACCTACCGCCAAGGATTCATCTTTAAGAGATTGAATCAGCAACTCTAACCCAGTTTTACCAGATTTCAGCGCTTCTTTTAGAACAAGGTAGCGGTGGAAAAACTCTACTGGATCTAGTTCAAACTGAGTAGAATTCTCTTGCTTCCATAGCTTGATAGTATCGTCATCACTGCCACTGGCGAGAGTCCGACCGTCCGGGCTGAAGACGAGTAATTTAGTACAGCTTGAATGCCCAGTCTTAGCGATTTTGAGTTCACCCGTCTCGACATCCCATAGCTTGATGGTATTGTCATCACCGCCACTAGCGAGAGTCCTACTGTCCGGGCTGAAGGCGAATGATTTATCATAGCCTGAATACCCAGTCAGAGTGGCTTTGAGTTCACCCGTCTCTACATCCCATAGCTTGATGGTATTGTCCTTACTGTGACTGGCGAGAGTCCGTCCGTCCGGGCTGAAGGCTACTGAATGAATATAGCCTGAATGCCCAATCAGAGCGATTTTGAGTTCACCCGTCTCGACATCCCATAGCTTGATGGTATTGTCATTACTGTGACTGGCGAGAGTCCGTCCGTCCGGGCTGAAGGCGACTGAATAAATATAACCTAAATGATAACCTAAATGCCCAGTCAGAGTGGCTTTGAGTTCACCCGTCTCGACATCCCATAGCCTGCTCCTCCTTTTCTGACTGAGACTGGCGAGAGCCCGACTGTCCGGACTGAAGGCGACTGACACAAACGTGCAGTAATGCGTATTCAGAGAGTTTTTGAGTTCACCCGTCTCTACATCCCATAGTTTGATGGTATGGTCACTATTGCCACTAGCGAGAGTCCGACCGTCCGGGCTGAAGGCTAATGAATAAAAATATTTTAAATGCCCAGTCAGAGTGGCTTTGAGTTCACCCGTCTCGACATCCCATAGCCTGATGATACTGTCAGTACTGCCACTGGCGAGAGTCCGACCGTCCGGACTAAAGGCGACTGGATTAAAATGGACTGAATGCCCAGTCAGAGAGGTTTTGAGTTCACCCGTCTCTACATCCCATAGCTTGATGGTATGAGTATCACTGAGACTGGCGAGAGTCCGACTGTCCGGGCTGAAGGCGACCGAACGAATAACTGTCGATATAGAGCTTGAAGCAGGGATGGTCTGGAAGCACTTCAGCCCATAGGGATTATATACTCGTAATCCTTGCTTGAGTGCTAACTCAGCATTTTCCTGCAATAGCGAATAGGCAGTAGACCGTACTCCCCAGGCTTTATCCCTTAAAGCCTGTATCAACAGTTCTAATCCAGCTTGTCCATACTTCAAAGTCTCAGGAAGTGCAGCAATTTTTTGCTCAACATCACGACTTTTCAAGCGATGCTTGACACCTTCCATACCTCCCAAAACTGCAGCATTGATTGGCTGATAATTTTGCCCCCCAAGTACGGCATCATCAGGTCTAGGTTGACGAGAATTTTCTGTCATGGCGCCCGTTAGCAAGTATTACTTCGTCTCCATCCAATTCTGTCCTGCCTTCACATCAACCACCAGGGGAACACTCAATTTAATCGCTGATTCCATCGTAAACTTAATCTTTTGCTGCAATTCTTTACACTCATCAGGCGGTACTTCAAAGATTAATTCATCATGAACTTGCAACAACAACCGTGCCTGATAATCCTTAATCACCTCATGCATTTTGATCATGGCAATCTTAATAATATCAGCACTAGAACCTTGAATTGGTGCATTCGCCGCTGCCCTTAATAACCCCGCATCATTGGGACCCAAACCCTTCAACTTATTCAGATCAATCTGTTTTGGGTCATTGCCACGATACTGAAGCAGAGTATTACTATTGAAATGGAAGTAACGACGGCGACCTAAGATAGTCTCAACATAACCTTGTGCGATCGCTTCTCGTTGCAGTTGTTGTAAAAACTCAAATACTTTTGGATAACGTTGGTTAAAGCGCTCAATAAATAACTTCCCTTGTGCCGCACTAACCCCAGCTTCTCTTGCAAAACGCTGCGCCCCCATACCATAAATTACACCAAAATTAATCGTCTTTCCTAAGCGTCTTTCATCCGGCGTTACCGTCTCTTTCTCAAACAACAATCGTGCCGTTACTGTATGAATATCCTCATTATTTTGATAAGTTTCAACTAATATCGGTTCTTGAGTTAAATGTGCCAAAATTCTTAACTCAATTTGCGAATAATCAGCAGCAACCAACATCCAACCCGCTTGCGGTAAAAAGGCTTTACGAATTTGACGACTAAAAGCAGTACGAATGGGAATATTTTGTAAATTCGGATTAGAAGAAGATAATCTTCCCGTCGTTGTCCCCGCTTGATTAAAATTGGTATGAACTCTTTTTGTATCCTCACGTACCAACAGAGGTAAAGCATCTACATATGTTGATTTCAACTTAGAAAGAGTGCGATATTCCAAAATTGCATCAACAACAGGATGATCCCCTTGCAACTTTTCTAATGTTGCGGCATCAGTAGAAAAACCTGTCTTAATTTTGCGTGACTTTTTAGTATCTAACTCTAACTTTTCAAATAATATCTGACTTAATTGCTTAGGAGAACCTAAATTAAACTTCTCACCTGCCGAAGCATAAGCATCAGTTTCCAAGCGTTCTAAATCTTTTTCTAACTGTTGTGAAAGCTCCTTTAAATAAGCCTTATCAATGCGGATTCCTGTATATTCCATCTCCGCCAAAACAGGTTCTAAAGGCTGTTCAACCTCCAGCAACAGCTTATGTAATGCTGGAATTTCTTCTAATTTTTCTGTTAGTTTTCCAACTAACCCAAACGTACTATAGACATCCATGCCACAGTAATCTGCAACAGTAGGAATATCTACATCTGCCATAGTTTTGCCTTTCGCCACCAAGTCGCTATAAGACTTAGCACTTAGTCCCAAATATCTCAACCCTAAATCACTTAAAGTATGACTTCCTTCGGGTTCCAGCAAATAACTTGCCAGCATCGTATCAAACACAACACCTGCTAATTCAATGCCCTGGCAACGGAATACCAAACGATCAAATTTGGCATTTTGTAAAGCTTTCGGATAATCAGCACTTTCTAATATTGGACGCAACGCTTCTATAACTGTATTTTTATCTAAGTTATCTCCATTTTTATGACCAATTGGAATGTAAGCAATTTCAACATTAGAACGCTCAAACTCTCTCTGATCCCCCTCCCTTACTAAGGGGGGGCTAGGGGGGGTATTACTC
>JBATUR010000074.1:0-9161 GCA_049671305.1 Coleofasciculaceae cyanobacterium | reverse complement strand
CAAAGTTAATACAAATCGGTCGGGCTTGTGACCAGGGTAAAGGCAACTGGCTCTCAATTACTGTATTCTGTTGAGGCTTGCTAACGATTTTCGTCAACATCCGCCCCGAAGCAGGCATCAACTCAATCAAGCGGCGAATTTCAGGATCTGGATTCATGGGACTAGAAGTTAGGCTTTTGCAATCTAGGATAGAGCAGACAGCTTAAAACTTGTTATTTTTTTACACCCTGCCACCAAACTATCCCATTTTCATTGCTTAAAACTCAATAGTTAAATTGTTTTTATCAAGCTTGGGCACTGCTTTTGCATCCTAAAATAAAGATAAATGAATCTATTGCAGTTAATTTGCTTGCTAATAAAATTGTATAAGTCGAAATCAGACGCAGCTAATCGCTCATGCCAACGGCTTAATTAAAGGATAAACAAATATTACATGGATGCTTTTAGCCCCGTCCCGCCAGAATGGACTGTGGAGGCAACTCATGCTTTCGGGTTCTGCTGTCCACACTGTCGAGCTTCTGTACAAGAGGCTAAACTGGTTTGGATTAATCGACGATCGCCTGTACTAACAGAAAATGGCAGAAAATGGCAGGAATTTTATCAATGTCAATGCGGTAAGGCATGGTGGGCATGGAGTAGCGATCGCCCACCATCAGATTTGCTCAAACGCGAACAGCCACCAACCTCTTAAGGATATGTCAAGTTAATGATTTGTTTGTCGAAAAAAATGTGAAATTTAATAGCAGATAAATGGATGAAGTTGTCATTGTCGATTATGACCCACACTGGACGATACTTTTTAAGCAGGAAGCTCAACTAATTAGTAAGGTTTTAGAGAAAAATCTAATCACTCGCATTGAGCATTTTGGCAGCACAGCAGTGCCAGGGTTAGCTGCAAAACCAATCATTGATTTGTTAGTAGGAGTATCTTCACTCTTCTTAGCCAAACAAACTGTTTCTCAACTCGAAACCTTGGGCTATGCTTATTGGGCAGATAATCCTGATCCACAACGGCTGTTTTTTGTCAAAGGTTTACCGCCAAATAGTCCACGCACTCATCATATTCATATAGTTGAGCCAAATAGTATATTGTGGGAACGTTTGCTATTTCGAGACTACCTGCGCCAGCATCCAAACGAGGCAGCAAATTATGCACAATTGAAGCATGATCTTGCTCAACGATTTTCAACAGACAGAGAAGCCTACACAAGGGGCAAAACCAACTATATACAGTCTGTCATGGAGAAAGCCAAGGCACTATAACTTGGCTAAATTTGATGTTGGTTGTCAGGCAAAAATTGTCTGTCGTCGCTGTTTTTAATGATTAAATTCCACAGTAACTGACTACTTTATTCTTTCAAATTAGCTAATTAATCAGCAATATCCAGATTAATTTCTCGCTTACTAAAGGGTAAATCTTGATTAGTGGCGTCGATTTCTTCTTGTTCCATTTCGTTAATTTCGCCGATATAATTCCGCAAAATTTGGGTAAGTCGCACGTTATAGAAGCGATGTAAGCTGTGGTTTGGGGTTGCTGGGAAACCACGGCGCTTTTTATGACGCCCACCGGCACCAGGATCAAAGCTTTGGATATTATTAGCGATCGCCCATTCTATCGGTGTATAGTAACAAGCGTCGAAATGTAGGTTATCAAATTCTTGCAAACAACCCCAATAACGCCCGTATAATTGATCGCCTTTAGTTAAACAAAACGACATTCCCACCGGATGTTTGTCATCTTCCTCACGGTAGGCAACCACCAACAAAACGCGATCGCTATATTTAGGATACAACTGCTCAAAAAACTTGCGAGTTAGATACTTACTTCCCCAATAAAACTTTTCGCAAGTGCTGCTATAAAAGCTGTATATCTGCGGAAACAACGATTTAGGAATAGCATCACCTTGAAGAACTTCTAGCCGTAAACCCGCCGTCGTTACCGCCTTACGTTCTCTTTTAATATTGCGACGCTGATTAGCATTAAAAACACTCAAATAGTCATCAAAACTACTAAAGTTATTATTTTGCCAAATGTAGCTATGGTGCATCCAACTTGTAAAACCATGACGCTCTAACATTGGACGCCATTGGGGGTCAACAAACAAGAAATGACAGCCACTAATGCGGTTTTTGTCGCAAAAATGGTCAATTGCCGCCACCATAATTTCGGTTAACTCATCTTCATCTTCCCCAGGCGCAATCAAAAAGCGATAACCAGTAGCAGGAGTGAAAGGCGTCATACCCAAAAGCTTCGGATAGTAGCGTACTCCCAAACGTTGGGCTAAATCTGCCCACTGGTGATCAAAAACAAATTCGCCATAACTGTGACCTTTAATATAAAAAGGCGCCGCCGCCATCAAATCTCTGCCTCGCCAGACCAACAAATGATTGGGTAACCAGCCTGTCTTGGCTGTAGCGCTGCCGGAGGTTTCCAGGTTATTTAGCCACTCCCACTCCAAAAAAGGCGTCTTCAAGGGCTGGGCAAGGGCATCCCAAGCGGCTTGGGGAATATCAGCCATGCGGTTGACCCAGGTAACGGCATACTCGGTTTGGGGTTGGTGCATTGGGGACATCCTAGATAAAAGGTGGCAATAGCGACGTATCAGCAATGTCTTTTAGGTTAACGAATCTTTACTATAAATTGTCAGGGCATAAGTCAAATCTGGCGCATGGGCATCAATTTTTGAGACGCCGATAATGTAGAAAGACTTCTTGCGCGATTTTTTCCACACTCAATAATTCTAGACGGGGCGCGATGTTGGCTAAAAAGCCTTCTCCGGCAACAGGTGTAGGCGCTGCGGTTCCGCCGAGAATGAGCGGGCAAATTGTCAGCCAAAATTCATCAATTAAATCGGCAGCAAGCAGGGAGGCGACTAATTGTCCACCGCCGAGGAGACTTAAACGCTTGATTCCTAGCTGGCTTAATTTGGAGAAAGTGTCCTGCCAATCGATTGTGCCCGTTGTAGTATTAACGAGAACAATTTGCTCAAATTGACTATTTGTCCAGGGTTTAGCACCAATTTCTGTGGTTAGTAACCAACGGGGTAGTGGTTGACGAAAGAAGCGTAGCTGCGGATTAAGATTACCCGAAGGCGAGCAAACAATTTGCACAGGTTGGGGTGGAAGTTGCTGCTGTTTGCGGTTTTGTAGTAGTTGTGGATTGGTAACGCTAAGGGTAGTACCGTAGGCACGAAGGGTATTTGCACCAAATAAGGTGGCGTCACAAAGAGCGATTTGTTGTTCGAGATGGGCTTTATCGGTGGGGGAAGCAAAACGGGCAGGCGATCGCGTTTGATCAGCAATCTTACCATCGGCACTCATGGCAAGCACAACTGTTGTGTATGGTAGAACCATCAGGGATGTGTCAGACATAGCGATAGCGTTTTCTCTTGGCAGCAATTTTAAAGATTTCTCTGGTTTTGGCTGATGATTGTTTAAATTTCGCTGAAGAATAAGTCAACTATTTCCCCAGGGATTTGCAACGGTTTAGGATGGAAACGAGGCTCATTCTTCGATACACAAGCGTCAAAACTTGATGAGTGATGATGGATACAACCGATCGTTACTTGCTGTTTGTTGCTTTTTTAGCAAACAACCTGCGACTGTATACTAAACATCGCTTGAAAGCCAGTCAATGTTTCATTAGAAAGCCGTATGTACATCCTACTTTGGGAGGGTATTTCATCTACTGTCTTAATGATTGCTGTTAGGTTTTCCACATTAATCACAACTCCTTTGTCTTATGGCTAAACCAGGTCAATCCTCCTTTCGTCGCATCCTGCTGTCGCGTCTTTTGCTCCTCAGCGTGCCAGTGTTATTAGCGGGGGTGTATGTGACCTATAGAAAAGCACGCTCGACGCTATTGGGAACTGCTCGGCAAAATCTCAAAGAAAGTTCGATCAGAAAAGGTGAGAGAATTCAAGAAAAAATTTCTGCCCTAAAAGCAACTTTGGCGTTGGCAAGTGATAGCGTTGTGCTCAAGTCTGGGTCGTCCAAAGATTATCAACGATTTGTAACTCAACTGACTCAACAATTACCTGATCAGATTGAGTGTGTGCAGTTGAGCAATCTCAAAAATGCCGTAGCGGCGAGTACTTGTAAAAATGCTTTGTCTATCCTTCCTGCCACAAGCTGGGCGCAGTCGTTGGCGTCTTTACCTCAAGCTACATCCTCAGTTCAGGTTAGGACGCTACTGCCTAAAGGAGCCTCATCAGGTGCAACAACTAATTCCTTAAAACCTAATCCTTTGGATTTACACAATCAATTAGAAGTTGTACTAAGTAGTCCAGTTTATAATCAGACTGGTCAACTGCAATATGTGTTAAGTATTCAGTCATCTTTGCTTAAGCAAAAGCCAGTTGATTTGGGTTCGTTGTCTGGCTATGGTGTGGTGATTAATCAGCAAGGAACTATTTTAATGCACCCCCAACCGGAGCGGGTGGGACGTAATATTGACGAAGAGTTGCAAGCCCCTTCATTACAGCAAATTTTGGCTCGTGCGATCGCAGGACGGCAGAGTTATGAGCATTTATTTCATTTTGAAAAAAAGGGCGTAGAGTTAGTAGCTGGCTACACAGCCATCAATAGTCCCATTACAGCCGAAGCGAGTCAAAAGTGGGCAATTTTGGCGGTAACTCCCATCACTAGTGCCTTGTCTGGACTTAAAGAAATTCAGCAGGCGCTGTTTCTGTTAACTTGTGCGCTAATTTTGGCTAGCTTTTTGGCTACGGTATATGTGGCACGTGACTTGGCGCGTCCTTTGGAAAAGCTGCGAGACTATGCCTTGGATGAATCAAAATTGCATAAAGGCGATCGCATTCCTCAAAATTTTGAGATTCGGGAATTTGACCAACTTTCTGAAGCACTCAATGGTATGATTTTACGCCTGCGAGATTGGGCAGAGGAACTTGAAGGGGCTTGGAAAGAAGCGCAAACGGCAAACCAGCTCAAAAATGAGTTTCTGGCTAATACTTCTCATGAATTGAGGACGCCTCTCAATGGCATTATTGGCTGCTTGAGATTGGTACGAGATGGCTTTTGCGATGATCGAGAAGAAGAATTAGATTTTCTACAACGGGCTGATGATGCGGCAATTCATCTTTTGGGTATTATTAATGATGTTTTGGATATTGCCAAAATTGAAGCAGGTAAACTAACGGTAGAAGTTGAGCCGGTTAATCTGCGGAAGTTGCTCTGTGAAGTAATTAATTTACAAGCTGTGCCGATTGGGCAAAAAGGTTTAGAGTTTAATACCAGCGATTTGCATGAGGTGGTTGCTGTCCGTGCTGATCCGGCTAAACTCAAGCAGGTGCTACTAAATGTGGTGGGGAATGCGGTTAAATTTACTGATGTTGGCAGTATCACGATTCATACACGCCTAGAACCTCTTGCTTCTACGACTGCCACACAGCCATCATATCCTGGGCTAGCTAGTCTTGAGCAACAAGACTTACCCCAAACTGCCAAAGATAGATCTCATATAGAATTGAATACCCAAGCCGCCAGCTCAAAAATGGATGCTGCTTCTAGTAATTCTAACCTGGTTGTTGCCTTTACACAGGTTGTTATCAGTGTTAAGGATACGGGTATTGGCATTGATCCAACTCAACAGCATAAACTATTTCGTCCTTTTGTAATGGTTGATGGTTCGACAACTCGTAAGGTGGGTGGTACGGGTTTGGGGCTGGCAATTTCGCGGAATTTAATTGAACTGATGGGAGGTACGATTACTTTATCAAGTCATGGAGAAGGTCAGGGTACAACGGTTGAAATTATTTTGCCAACAATTGAGACATCATTGTTAGTGGCAGGAGAAACGAGTAAGTCAGGTTGTGTAGAGGCAACAAATACGGCTGAACAAGAGGAAGCTGCACCCCGTACCTCGGTGGAAAATTGAGAATTTATTTGATTTCTAATATTTTTTGATCGATGATGTCTAGTACTTCTGGGTCGGTGGTGGGATCAAATTTTCTGGCGAAAAGATCTGAGGAGTTTTTGAGGTTTTCTAGGTCGTTTTTCCCTAAGATAGCCGGACCTGGCCAGACTACATATTTTAGATCATTGTTGATGACTTGCTCTTTAAAAGGTGAGTTTAAGATAATTGTTTGAAAAAATACTTCATCGGTAATTCCGGCAAACTTAAAGAAGTTGATAAAAGCAGGATTTTGCTGGATAAAGTTGTTGATATACTCGGCACAGTTTCTGGACAAACACCAAAATGCCGAACCGCAAAAAGGTTGAAATCCTTCTGGAAATTTACGCTTTCTCGGTAATATGTTTAGGCGCATTAGCCATGAACAGAAAGTCAAAAAGACACGTAGTTTTAAGCTGGCGTTTTTTGGTAAGGCGATAGAATCATGTTTGACTAATTTTCCGTTAATAAACCAATTTTCTATCCTATCTACGTTGATTGTAAAATTTGGATCTGTCCAATTTTCGTAAGGTAGAGGATTGTATTCTATAAATTCTTTACCTAAATTTTTTGATAAAAATTGTTCAATTTGAGCGTTTGATTTGATTGGGTAATCTTGACCCGATAAAAACATAACGTAATCAAAATCAACGGGAATTTTAAATATTTCTTTGATTCCCTCAAAAGTGGCTTTGACTAAATTGAAGGAACCCCAATAAGTATGATATCTTTTTAAAAAATAAACGTTGGGTAAAGAACTCAATTGTTTAACCATTTGAGCATAAGTATCTTCATTGGTAGCTTGATCAATATGCACAAAAAATGATGCTGTTTCTGTATTAAGCCGATCAATCAAACGTGTTAATTGTTCCGGATTTTTATGTGCTAAAATTATATAAGCTAGCTTCATTTTGAGTAGTTTTAGTGATGACAGTCCCAGTTCTATCAATAGATCTTAGAAAAACGCCTCTGTCTAGGGTATGGGAATAAATTTATCAACTAATTTAGTCACAAGATATTAAATAATAAAAAATATAGTTAATTATTCTTGAGCAATTAAAGCTAAAAAAGCTTGTTTGGCAGCGGCTTGTTCGGCTGCCTTTTTAGAACGTCCGTTTCCTTCACCTAAACAACGATTTTGTAGCCAAACTTCGGCAGCAAAGCGCTGGGCATCTCCGTGGATAGAATTAGTTTCTTTGATGCGATACTTTGGGAGAATTTTGTAGTGAGCTTGAGTCCATTCTTGCAAAGCATCTTTATAGTTTTGCAGGGCTGGATCGTTGCGAATTTCTGTTACTAATAGCTGCAATTGAGGATCTAGCCAGGGGCGCACGAGTTCTAGGGTATGGGTACTGAGGTAGAGAGCACCTAATACAGCTTCAAAAGCATCTGCAAAGCGTGAGGTTTCGCCGGCTTTGTCATGAGCGGCGCTGCTAGAAACAAGTAGGTAGCGCTCTATGCCATAACTTTCTGCTAGCTGGGCAAGAGTGCGATCGCTTACCAATACAGAACGAATGGCAGCAAATTCCCCAACTAAGGCATTGGGATACATTTCAAATAAAAATTCTGAAGATGCCAAGCGCACTACAGCATCACCCACAAATTCCAATTGTTCATAGTTTGCTTCGGCTGATACACTCGGATGAGTTAGTGCCAAATCAAGCAATGTCCATTCTACTGTTACTTGCTTAGGCAAGCCGAGTTTTTGTAGAAATGAAGAGAGTTGCTTCTGACGACGCGGGTCTTTCAAGGTCATAAAACAGGCAACGATTAAGAGTGTGTTTTGGCAAGTTAATCTAATATTTTCAAAAATTTACTGCCTAAATCATTTTTTCCAAATACCATAATATCTAATCGACTGACTAATTGTAATAATCCCACAAAAGCGAAGCTATTTAAACTACTATTGTTAGTGACTTCTTGATCAGAAGCATAAAACTTCTTAAAAATTTCCATTCTATTAAAATCAATTTTATCTAAAACATAAAGATAATGCATAAAAGTCTCTTGGTCTATTTCATTATTAATTCGAGCCACAAAAAACTTAAATAAAGCTTCAGCTTTTGCGGGTTCGTCAAAGCGATCCAAGGCAATAATTAACCGTTCTTCTATTTCATCTTTATATCTTTGGTCACAAATTGTTTTGTCAAGTTTGCTCCTAAAATCTTCATTAATGCTTTCAAAACACTTAAGAAAAAGCATAGTTTTTTCCATGAAAAACTTGTCCCGAACGGTAAAAAACGTGTTCATTGCAGAATAACTCGTTCACCAAAGAGGAAACTAACTGATAAATTCATCCTAAATTTTTTTATAAGTTCAAAAGAACTATGCCGCTTTAGCTTAGGATCAAGCTATGTCGATCACAAAAACTTCAATCAAATAATTGAAAGTTTTGTTTATTGAGTAAGGAAAGAGTCGGACATAAGCCGGGTTCTGTTCTCGACAGTAGCAATGCCACTCTTGAGGGTGGTTATCTATCTGGGACGCCTGTTACCAGACGCCTCAAGCGGTTTCACACGCCGGGAACGGGTAAAAGACCAACCTTAGTTCCCTTCCTACCTTGCTCCCAACCGGGGTTTACCGAGCCAGCACCTCTCGATGCTGCTGGTGAGCTCTTACCTCACCTTTGCACCCTTACCTTTGTCAGTTAACAGTTAACAATTATCAGTTATCAAGTATTACCTGTTCACTGTTCACTGTTCACTGATAACTGATTAAAGGCGGTATTTTTCTGTGGCACTATCCTCACGTTCGCACGCACTGGGCGTTACCCAGCAAGTTTGGTCTTTGGGAAGCCCGGACTTTCCTCAAATTAGTTTTTTTTCAAACTAATCTGCAACCGCCTCGCCAACTCTCCCATAACATTCTAGTTTAGCTTTGATATAAGCTTTGACTTATTATTATTTTTTTCTTTTTTGATTCCAAGGTAAGGCATAAGTCCAAGGAAGTTTTCTAATTATAAAAGGACAAGTAATAATGGACATGGGAGGAACATTTTTACCAGGGCTTAATCCCACGCGCAATTCGGAAAATCGCAGCACTAATTGTAGAGAACATTCCAATTGTTCTCTTCTGCTGATAAAGTTTTTGTATAGCTTTCTTTGCGCTTTTGCTGGACTACTTTTTAGTCCGCTTATATTAACTAAAGCTTTTTTGGCTTCATAGACTCCTGTTTCTTTATCTCTTCCAAACACATCTTCAGTGGTAATGCCTTCTACGAGGTTTTGAGAGGGAGCAACCAAACTGGGGC